>NZ_JAYFPT010000050.1:0-30541 GCF_034927565.1 Propionicimonas sp. | reverse complement strand
GCCGGCCTGCCGGAACTTCCGGCAGGCCGGCCGCTGCGGATTCCCGACAGAACCGATAGTTTTCGACAATGGGCAAGTTCATCATCCGGCGCCTGCTGCAGATGATTCCGGTGATCCTCGGATCGACCTTCCTCATCTTTCTCATGGTTTTCGTGCTCCCGGGCGACCCGACGGTGGGCCGCTGTGGCGAACGTCCCTGTCCGCCCTCGTACGTGGAGGCGTTCAACAAGGAGTACAACCTCGACAAGCCCTTCATCGTGCAGTATGTGCTCTATCTGGGCCGACTGCTGCAAGGCGATCTGGGCACCAACTTCTACGGCAACAGCGTCGTTCACGAGCTTGCGATCCGCTACCCGGTGACCATCCGGCTGGCGTTGATCGCGATCGCCTTCGAGGCAGTGGTCGGCATCACTGCCGGCGTGATCGCCGGCATTCGCAAGGGCAAGTTCATCGACTCCTTCATCACCGTCAGCACCCTGGTGGTCATCTCGATCCCGGTGTTCGTGATCGGCGGCCTGTCGCAGATGGTCTTCGGCGTCCGCCTCGGCTGGGCTCCGGTGACCGCCACCGAAGGCACCTGGGAGCAGCTGCTCATGCCGGGGCTTGTGCTGGGTGCGCTGTCCGTCGCCTATGTGGCACGCCTCACCCGAACCACGCTGGTGGAGAACCTGCGCGCCGACTACGTCCGCACGGCGAAGGCCAAGGGGCTGTCGAACAGTCGGGCGATCGGGGTTCACGCGCTGCGCAACTCGCTGGTTCCGGTGATCACCTACATCGGTGCCAGTTTCGGCGGCCTGCTGGGTGGTGCGATCGTGACCGAGCGGATCTTCAACATCAACGGCATCGGCGGTTTCATCTTCCGCAGCATCAACCAGCGAGACGGCACCTCGGTGGTCGGTGCGGTAGTCGTGCTGGTGATCGTCTACCTGTTCGTGAACCTGCTGGTGGACGTGTTGTACGGCCTGCTCGACCCGAGGATCAGCCATGACTGAGCCGTTTGACCAGGCGCCGAAGCAGGCGTCCGTTGTGGACACCGAGGTTCCGCAGACCCGGCCCTCGCCCGACCTGATCCAGGCCGATCCGGAGATGCCGCCCGACGTCCAGACCGTGGCGCCGACCCGTTCGCTGGGCGCCGACGTGTGGGACTACCTGCGCCGCAACCCGTTGTTCTGGGTGTCGGCAGCGCTGATCGTGTTGTTCGTGGTGATGGCTGCCTTCCCGCAGCTGTTCACCAGCAAGGATCCGTTCTACTGCGACCTGAACATGGCACGCCAGCCACCCGGCGAGGACGCGATCTTCGGCTACGACATCCAGGGTTGTGACGTCTACGCCCGTACCATCTACGGCGCCCGCGCGTCCATCCTGGTGGGCGTCCTGACCGCCGTGGTGACCGCCATCCTCGGTTCCGCGCTGGGGACCACTGGCGGCTACATCGGGCGCTGGATCGACACCGTCCTGTCCCGGACGGCCGACATCTTCTTCGCGATCCCGCTGCTGCTGGGCGGCATCGTGATCCTGTACAGCTGGAAGAGCGATCTGAACGACCCCTACGCCCTGCACGTGGGCAAGGTGGTGATCGCACTGGCGGTGCTCGGCTGGCCGAACATCTACCGGTTGATGCGCTCCAGCGTGCTGCAGACCCGTCCCCTGGAGTACGTCCAGGCGGCCCGGGCACTGGGCGCGAACGCCTGGCGGGTCGTCACTTCGCACATCATCCCGAACTCGATGGCGCCGGTGATCGTGGTCTCCACCATCGACCTGGGGGCGTACATCGCCACCGAGGCGACGCTGTCCTTCCTGGGCATCGGGCTGCCCTCCACGATCATCTCGTGGGGGCAGGCGATCTCGAACGCGTCGGGGCTGGGCTTCGTCCGCAGCGCGCCGCACATGCTGTTGTTCCCGTCGATCTTCCTGTCGCTCACGGTGCTGTCGTTCATCATGCTGGGCGAGGTTGTCCGCGACGCCATGGACCCGAAGCTGAGGTGATCTGATGGGGCTTCTTGATAACACAGCAAGCACGCCGGTGACAGCCGTGGCGGCTGCCAACCAACCGGAACCGAACCCGCTGGGCGGTGGTGCCGGCAGACCGCCGGAGGGAAAGGACGGACGGCACCGGGCCAAGACCATATCGCTGCCCGCCGGGCACACCTGGGAGCCGGTCGACGGCAAACTGCTGGAGGTGCGCGACCTGCAGGTCGAGTTCCGGATGCGGGAGGGCGTCGCCAAGGCGATCAACGGGGTCTCCTTCGATCTCTCCGAGCGGGAGACGCTGGCGATCCTGGGCGAGTCCGGGTCGGGCAAGTCGGTGACCGCACAGGCAGTGATGGGCATCCTCGACACCCCGCCCGGGTACGTCACCGGTGGCGAGGTGCGCTACTGCGGGGTCGACCTGCTGCGGCTGCCGGAGAAGCAGCGGCAGAAGGTGCGTGGGGCGGAGATCGCGATGATCTTCCAGGACGCGCTGTCGGCGCTGAACCCGGTCTTCCCGGTCGGCTGGCAGATCGCCGAGATGTTCCGCAAGCACCGTGGCGCCAACCGCTCCGACGCCTATGCCGAGGCGATCAAGCTGATGGAGCGGGTGCGGATCCCGGCGGCCAAGCAGCGGGTGCGGGCCTACCCGCACCAGTTCTCCGGCGGCATGCGGCAGCGGATCATGATCGCCATGGCGATCGCGCTCAACCCTGCCGTCCTGATCGCCGACGAGCCGACCACCGCCCTCGACGTGACGGTGCAGGCGCAGATCATGGACCTGCTGAAGGAGTTGCAGGACGAATCCGGGATGGGGCTGATCCTGATCACCCACGATCTCGGGGTGGTGGCCAATGTGGCCGACCGGATCGCTGTGATGTACTCCGGCCGGCTGGTCGAGACCGCCGGCGTCCGCGAGGTCTACGCCGAGCCTGCGCATCCGTACACCAAGGGCCTGCTGGAATCCGTGCCGCGGCTGGACGGCAAGGGTCAGGAGTTGCGGGCGATCGGCGGCCTGCCGCCGAGCCTGCTGGCGATCCCGCCGGGCTGTGCCTTCAACCCGCGGTGCCGGTATGCCACCGATATCTGCCGGGTGGGGGCGCCGCCCGTCCTGGAGGAGATCTCGAACGGGCGCTTCTCCGCCTGCCACCACACGAAGGAGGTGCTCGAATGGGCGGCGAAGTGATCCTGAAGGCCGACGACCTGGTCAAGTACTACCCGGTCAAGGCGGGCGTCATCCGACGGACGGTCGGCCAGGTGCGCGCCGTGGACGGAGTCTCCTTCGAGTTGTACAAGGGCGAGACCCTGGGCGTGGTGGGGGAGTCGGGCTGCGGCAAGTCGACCCTGGGCCGGCTGCTGATGATGCTGGAGGAACCCACCAGCGGCAAGGTCACCTTCGACGGAGTCGACATGTACTCCCAGAAGGGTGCCGCGCTGCGGAAGCTGCGCCGGGACATCCAGATCGTCTTCCAGGACCCGTACACCTCGCTCAACCCGCGCAAGACGGTGGGTGACATCATCGGCGAGCCCTTCGACATCCACCCCGAGGTCGCGCCCAAGGGGTCGCGGAAGCGCCGCGTACAGGAGTTGCTGGACCTGGTCGGGCTCAACCCCGAGCACGTCAACCGCTACCCCCACCAGTTCTCCGGTGGCCAGCGGCAGCGGATCGGCGTGGCCCGCGGGATCGCGCTCAACCCGAAGGTGCTGATCTGCGACGAGCCGGTGTCGGCGCTGGACGTGTCGGTGCAGGCGCAGGTGGTCAACCTGCTGGAGCGGCTGCAGGCCGAACTCGGTCTGGCGTACATCTTCATCGCCCACGACCTGTCGGTGGTGCGGCACATCTCCGACCGAGTGGCGGTGATGTACCTCGGCCGGATCGTCGAGATCGGGGACGACGCGCAGATCTACGAGCGCCCGACCCATCCGTACACCCAGGCGCTGCTGTCGGCCGTCCCGGTGCCCGACCCGGTGGCCGAGGCGACCCGCCAGCAGATCGTGCTGACCGGCGACGTGCCGTCCCCGGCGAACCCGCCGGCCGGCTGCCGGTTCCACACTCGCTGCTGGCGCGCCCAGGAACTGTGCCGGACCGCCACACCCGAGCTTGTCGCACGTCCGGACGGCACCACCGACCACGCCAGCGCCTGCCACTTCGCCGAGCCGTTGGTGGTCACCCGCTGAGGCGGACGGGGGACGGTGGCCAGCCCGCCGTCCCCCGATTGCTGTCGAGCCTTGCTCGACGATCCTCGTCCTCGGATTTCGCCTCGAACCAGCGGGTACGTTATAGTTTCCGGGCTGGCCAGAAACGGTCAGCACGGCCTTGTTCAAGGCCCCGTGGCGCAGTTGGTTAGCGCGCCGCCCTGTCACGGCGGAGGTCGCGGGTTCGAGTCCCGTCGGGGTCGCTGGAGCTAACGCTCTGGGGCCAGGTAGCTCAGTCGGTAGAGCGTTCGCCTGAAAAGTGAAAGGTCACCGGTTCGATCCCGGTCCTGGCCACCAAGTCCCTAGCCAAGGGCTATTTGGACCAAACCATGGATCTCTGCACATACTAAGGCCCGGACTCGAGCCGGCCAGGAGAACCTGAGTTCCCGGTCACGCAGAGCTGCTGACCACCCACCGCACCGGAGCCCCGCCACCTTCGACGAACACGCCGAAGCACCCGGTGTCTCCCGGACGCACACGCCCGCCCACTCAGAACGCGGCATCGGCGTCATCCTGTCGGCACCTGCGGTGCCGAGGGGAAGCGGGAGTGGCCGACGGCGTAGGCAGCCAGATCGTGGTCGTTGCTGCCGGTAGTCATCTGGTGTCGGCTTCCGCTGTTCCAGATGGGGTTCTGGGGGCTACTCGGCAGCGACGTTCTCGGCGTCGATGAACGCGTTGGCCTGATCGAAGAGCATCTGAAGTGATGTCTTCCACTCGGGCAGGTCGACCGACAGCGTCTCCCAGGTGAGGTCTCGGCTGATCTCGTCGTCCTGATGGATGAGGAAATTGCGGTTGGCCACGGCGATGGCCCACTCGACTCCTTCGGGTGCGAGTACATCGAGTCTGGAGAGCCGGTTGGCAGCCTCGCCAAGCTTCATCATCAGCGAGTCCCCGGCCTCCTGGAGCAGGTCATCGTCGAGGTAGGCTTCCTGACCCTTGGCGAGGATCTCCTCGACGCGCTCCAGCCAGCCCTGGACGTGCAGCAGTTCCTTGGCAGCCTTGCGATCCATCACAGCATCACCGCCTCACGACGGATGTCGTCATCGATGCGCGGCTTGAGCCCGCCCCAACTGACAAGGTCGATCTCGCGGCCGAGCACCCGCTCCAGCAGCATCTTGAACCGTACGAAACCAAAGCTGCCCGTCCCAGCCGGCGCATCCACGAGCAGATCGATGTCAGAGTCGGGCCCCGCCTGCTTGCGCGCGACCGATCCGAAGACCGCGAGGTTGCGGTAGCCATGTTCAGCGGCCAGTGCCTTGAGGATTGGAACGGCTGCTTCGAGCAGAGTCTGCGGGTGCACGTCGTCGAGGTCGGGAGCAAACTTGAGTTGCTGACTGACCGCTGGCTGGCTGATTCCGAGTTCCCTGGCGATCTGGCGCTGGCTCATGCCGCTGGCGAGCATCGCGCGCAGCGCGAGAGTACGCCGCAGTCGCGCAACGTCCTCGTCGCGCCGCGCGTCCCGGTACTCCAGCAGAAAGGTCATAAGATGATCTTATCGCATCGGCGGATCGTCGCCATTCTCTTCGCCGGGGCTGCCGTCTGCATTGGTCGACGTGACAATTGGACTTGCCGTTCAAGGTCAATCTCGGCACGCTCGCCCATCATGTTTCTCAGTGCCCGAGCATCCGACTGGAGTTTCTCGTCTGATGTTCTGGGAGCGGCAGCGATGACTGGTGCAGTGCCTCCGCCAGTCTGGGGAGCCACCACGAGGCCGGCAACTTTCTCACTCCCGATGAACCAGCAGAAGTCCTTGAGTTCAGCCTTGCCCGGACGTGTCAGGTGTGCGAGTTGGGTGATGGAACTCCCGGCCGGCGACAGAGAGGGGTTCTTCTTGGTGGCCGGGAGGATCGGCCTTTGGCCCTTGGCATCCCCAACGGGATTCGAACCCGCGCTGCCGCCTTGAAAGGGCGGTGTCCTAGGCCGCTAGACGATGGGGACCTGACCCGTGAACTATACGGCCCGGCCGCAGCCAGCCCCAAAACCCGGGCGATGCCGGGCCTGGCGAGTGCTCCTGTGTCCGCCGGTGTCCTCAGCCATCCGGATGCTGGTAGCTGCGGGCTTCCGGGGGCGCTGGCCCTGCCGCGATTCCTCGCCACAGCCCGCCGCGTCCGTCGCCGGGACGCGGAACCGTCCCCTGGCTCAGTGCACTGGCCCAGTGCAGCCCGCCGCGTCCGTCCGTCGCTGGGACGCGGAACCGTCCCCTGGCCGGTGCCGTCCCTGTCTCGGGTCTTGGACCAGGGCTTGACCGGCCGTCGGCGAGGGCTGTCCACGCGCACTACCCTTGTGCTGTGAGTAGTGCGGAGTTGCCTCGCCCGGTGCCCGAGCCTGAGCGTGAGCCAGGGCAGGAGGCCTACACGCCGTACCCGGCCTGGGACGAGCCTGATCCGGCCCCGGCCGAGCAGCCGTCCTCGCCTCCGCCGCCCGCCGATCCCGCGATGGTGGTAGTCCCGCACCACGTGGTGTCCGGGAAGGTCCACCTCGACCCGCACACCGGTGAGGCGCTCTCACCGCACAGCCGCTGGGTGGCGGCCTTCCTGCAACTCTTCCTCGGCGGGATCGGTGCCGGCCGGTTCTACATCGGCGATCGCCGCACCGGCTTCAAGGCGATGCTGGTGCTGCTGCTGTGCATTGTGCTGTCCGTCCTGCAGCCGCCGTTCTTCTGGGTGCTGTGGATCGCCTTCGGGCTGTGGTGCTTCGCCGACTTCATCATGATGATCTCTGGCAACATGCGCGACCACGAGGGACGTAAGCTCCACTGAGCTACTGCCGTCCGCGAGGCGCGTGCGGCCGCTCAGGGCAGCCGCACGCGGTATCTCCGGCGGGGGGATGGGTGGTCAACTCAGGAACGACACGTGAACGTGGTCGTAGTGGTTCTCGGTGTCACTGCCGCGATCGGCCATCTTGACCCACGTCCCGCGGGAGATGGTGTAGCTGCGCTGCCGCCAGATCACGTACTTCACCTTGTACTTCTTGGCGTTGGTGATGGCGAAGTCAGCGATCTTGTCACCGAGTGCCTTGTTGGTCTTGTAGGAGGGGATCATGATGTCGAGCGCCCGGCCACTGGGATGGTCGGAGGAGTAGGCGCTGGAGGCCCGCCAGCCGTACATCGTCTTGATCTGGGGGAAGTTCTCCCGGATCACCGGGACGAACGCCTTCGCGGTCGGCTGCAGCTTGTCCAGGCTGGAACTGCCGAGGGACTCCTCGGGCTTGGTGGCGCTCAGGTACTCGCTGGCCACCCAGGCCAGCTTGCCGGCGAAGATCACCTGGGTGAACTTGTTCTTGCTGGTGCCGGTGGACTGCAGGACGGCGCCCTTCTGGAGCGTGGCGAGCTTGCCGGAGTCCGCGGTGGCGTCGGCGCGGACATTGACCGCGCTGGCAGTGACGTAGAGAAGGCCCACGGAGGTCGGCAGTGTGATGTTGCCACTCTGCGCGGTCGGCTTCAGGTAGCCGGAGAGGATCCAGGCGACCTTGCCCTGGTGGACGATCTGGCTGTAGCTGCCCTCGTGCTTGCCGGTGAGCCCGACGGTGGTGTTGGGCTGCAGGTCACCGAGCGTGCTGGAGTTCGGGTCCGGCGACGTCCGCATTGCCAGCAGGGAGGTGGTGATGAAGGTGCCCGCGATGTCTGGGAGAGAGTCGGGCTCCGGGTCGGGTGTGCTGGTCTTGGCCAGGTAGGCGGTGTACATCCAGCGGACCTTGCCGTCGACCTTCACCTCGCTGAAGGCGCCACTGGCGCGGCCGGTGACGTCCACCGCGGCGCCCTTCGTGAGCACCTTGACGATGTCCGACTTCAGCGTGGCCTTGGCGCGGACGTTGACGTTCACCGTGGTCTTCTTCGTCCCGGCCGGTCCGGCGATGATCGGACCGGTGGTGGTCTTGGCGGTCGTCACGTAGGCGGCGAAGACATAGGCGGTGGTGTTGTCGAAGGCGATCGGCCGCCAGTCGCCCGAGACCTTGCCGGCGCCGTGGACGAGTTCGCCCTTCTGCAGGGTGCGCAGGATCTTGTTGGAGGTGCCGGGCCCGGAACGGATGTTGACGTTCACCGTGGCGGCGAGGACCGTGGTCGCGGCACCGGCGGAGGTCGACAAGGCGATCCCGGCGGTGCCGGCCAGCATGGCCGTCGTCACCGCCCAGCTGATCGCCGCGCGAACCTTGCTCACTGTCTGGTCCCTTTCCTCGTGGGGGAAGTCATTCAGTCCGGGGGAGAGGCACTGGGGCCGGTCTTCCCCGTGCCGGGCAGATCACGTCACACCTGACCCACCTGACACACCCGCCCCAGCTACCTCAACGGGTCGAGACTCTAGGGACACCGGAGCGTGGACGTCACGGGCCGGTTCGACGCCAGCACCGCCGTAGCCACGCGCGGGGGCCTCGGCGGGGGCTTTGCCTGACGCCCTAGGGTGGTGGCATGGCAGTGGACATGAGCCCGGAGGAGTTCGATCTCCTGGTCGACCAGGCCCTGTCAGAGATCCCCGGGAGGTTCCTCGGGCTGATCGAGAACTGTGTGGTGATCGTTGAGGACGAACCTGCCCCCTCCGACCCCGAGTTGTTCGGCTACTACGACGGTATTCCCTTGTCAGAGCGTAGTTTTCAGTATGGGGGCGTGCTCCCTGACCGAATCGTCATCTTCCGTGGGCCGCTGCTGCGGCACTGTCTGGACGCCGATGAGGTGGTCGAGGAGGTACGGATCACGGTGTGGCATGAGGTGGCCCACTTCTTCGGTATCGACGACGGCGAACTGGACGAGTTGGGCTACGCCTGACCGCGTCCGACCTGCCGGCGAGCGCGTCCGGGAACTCACCTTGAGCGGTGGTTGAGCTTTGCCGTCAGGTCTTGAGTGTTACTTGAGAGCTGGCTGAGCAGGAAGCGGCCAGGACTTCCGGGCGTCGCTCAGCCAGGTGCCACAGCTGCCGAGCTGGTCGGCCGGCAGCCAGTCGGCCCGCAGGTCGTCGGCCTCCACCAGGTGGCCACCGGTGAGCGAACACAGCGAGCGCCGCTGATCGCGGTCAGGCAGGAGCACCAGCAGGCAGGGCAGCGTGCCCTGAACCTGATTGGCCTGCAGGGTGCCCAGCACCTGGGCATCGGCCTGGGGCGCAACCACCACCAGCGGACGGCTGGCGTCCCGGGCCAGCTTCAGCGCCGGGAGCAGCTCACGGACGGTTGTCAGGCCGTCCGCGCACACCAGGACGAGAGGCTGTTCGTGGACCGCCCAGCCCGAGGGTTCGTCGGTGACGAATCCCGACGCCGCCCACCCGGCCGGGACACTCGCGGTCGCTGTGATGCGCGCGGTCAGCTGGCTGCGGGTCGCCTCGTCGAGTTCGGCTAACGGCCGTCCTTCCGGATGCACGGCCGCCTCAAGCTCGCTGAGGTAGCGGGGTCGTTGCTCGCCCGGCTGAAAGCGGGGAATCGTCCGGTCGGGCGGGTTGGCAAGCAGGTCCTGCTGCCGCCTGGTGGTGGCCCGGTCGGACAGCCAGCCGTAGGCGACCACCGCCGTCCCGATGACCAGGACGGCCACGATGCCCCAGATGCCCGCGTCCATGACTCAAGTGTGCACGGCCCAGCCACCGCCGGTACGATGTGGACGCAGGGCCTATAGCTCAATTGGCAGAGCAGCGGACTTTTAATCCGCGGGTTCTGGGTTCGATTCCCAGTGGGCCCACCAGCAGTTTCAGCGTCACGACTAGGGGAAACGCTCTCTCAGGTCAGTCGCTCTTGTGGTCACGTGAGGTCGCTCGTAGGCTGTCTTATCGCACGTAGATCGCACGAAATAGCGCGATCTGGAGGCCTCGGATGGCTGAGCGGAGAGACTTCGGCTACATCCGGAAGCTGCCCTCGGGCCGCTACCAGGCTAGCTTCACCGGGCCGGACCTGGCCCGGCACAAGGCGCCGGTGACCTTCGAAGTGAAGGACTCGGCGATCATCTGGCTGCACAACGAGAAGAAGCTGATCGACCGGGCCACAACCGACAACGAACGCTGGCTCTCGCCCGTTGAGCGCGCAGAGGAGGCCCGGATCCAGGCCGAGCCGGGGGAGCTGTTCGGCGAGTACGCGTCCCGCTGGATCGACGAGCGCCGCAATTCCAAGGGCGAGCCTCTGCGGGCTCTGACCAAGAAGGACTATCGACAGGTGCTGGCCACGTACCTGGACCCGACTTTCGGGAGCCGTCCCATCGATCGGATCACCCGTACCGACGTCCGCACCTGGCACGCGAGCTTGGCTAAGGTGACCCCGAGAGCCCGGACGAAGGCGTACGGCCTCCTGCGGGCGATCATGAACAGTGCCGTCGACGACGAACTCATCACGGCCTCTCCCGTCCACATCCGCGGCGCCGGTGCGACGACGACCAAGCGTCCGGTCGAGCCGGCGACGCCGGCGGAGATCGAGCTGATCGCCGACAACATGCCGCCGAGGCTCCGCGCCGCCGTCTGGATCGCCGCGTGGTGCGCGCTGCGCTACGGAGAGCTCGCCGAGTTGCGCCGGAAGGACATCGTCGTGGCGATCCACCAGATCAAGGTGCGCCGGGCCGTGACGTTCCCGCCAGGCGGCGCCGTGGTCGGCCCGCCGAAGTCGGACGCCGGCTACCGCGACGTCTCGATCCCGCCACACGTGTGGCCGATCGTCGAGGAGCACCTGGCGACCTACGTCCAGCCCGGACCGAACTCGCTGCTGTTCCCGGGCGAGGCCCACGGCCACATGTGGCACTCAGTGATGTTCGGCCACTTCTCGAAGGCGAGGGCGGCCGGCCGCAACGACTTGAAGTGGCACGACCTCCGCCACACCGGCGCAACGATGGCCGCCCAGGTTGGTGCTACGACGGCCGAGCTTCAGGCAAGGTTGGGGCGCTCCACCTCGGTGGCGGCCCAGCTCTATCAGCATGCCGCGAAGGACAGGGATCGTCAGATCGCAGAGCGCTTGTCAAGGCTTGTTGGCGATGCTCTGTAGGTTGCGGACCCCGCTGAAGCGATGGCTGCACCCGGCGGCCTTGCAGGAAGCACCTGGGCCAGACCGCTGAACCGCAACCCCAGCTTCTTTCCAGACTTCGAGCCGGCTCAGCCAGCGCTCTTGACTATCGATATACCGGATAATAACATCCGTTATATGAGAACAGAGGCTCCGTTGCTCGCGCCGGTGTTCCGGTCGGAGGGTCAGGCGCGCCTCCTCGCCGTCCTGCTGCTGGGAGAGGCCGAGCTGAGCATCACCGACCTCGCGGCACGCGCTCACCTCGCCTATCCGACTGCCCATCGAGAAGTCACTCGCCTACTCGACGCCGGCATCCTCGCAGAGCGCGGGGTGGGGCGAAGTCGCCTGATCCGGGCTAATCCGGACAGTCCGCTGACCGATCCACTGCGGCAGATCCTGCTGGTCGCTACAGGGCCGGTGGCGCTGCTCGCTGAGGAGTTCGCGGCGGTGCCTGGTGTCGAGTCTGCATTCCTGTACGGCTCCTTCGCCGCACGCATGCAGGGCATCGACGGGCCAGCCCCCCAAGACATCGACGTCATGGTCGTGGGCACTCCCGACGCAGCGGCGGTGTACGACGCGTGTGAACGTGTTGAGCAGTTGGTCGGACGGCCGGTGAACCCGACGATCATCACTCACGAGGAGCTGAGCCGCGAGTCGGGCTTCCTCGATCACGTCCGGGCCAACCCGATCGTGCTTGTTACGGGTGAACTCCCATGGCGTTGAGCACCCTCACGACGGAGCAGCAGCGAGCCGTTGACGACCTCGTTGCGCATGGACGCATCGCTGCCGTCCCGGCCGATCTCGCCAAGGCGCTCATCTTCATGAGGCAGGCACAGGATGTGATCGCCGATCTGCCGCATCTGACCAAGCCGCAGAACCGCTACAACCTCGCCTATGACGCGTGCCATGACGTCGGGGAGGCCGTGCTCGCGGCGTTCGGCTACCGCACGCTGAGCGGTCCGGGCCAGCATGAAGCTGTCGGGCGCTTCCTGCGCGCGGTCATGGACCGACCGCCCGGTGATCGGGACGCGCGGCGCTTCGACCAACTGCGTAGATCCCGTAACCAGCAGCGCTACGACGCCCGGCCGGTCGGAGAGGCAGAGGCTGACCTCGCCGCGCGGACGGCTATCGCACTGTTCGCGGCAGCAGTCGCGAGGGGCGTCCCAGATAGCTAAAGCCCGGACCCGTCCGGGTCACGACTCCACAATGATCCGGGCGCCGTCGCCGTCGACCAGCAGGGTCAAGCCCTTGAGTGACGCGCCGTCCAGTGCGAGCCCTTCAACCTGGACTTCGCCGTGAGTGGCCGCGATCGTCGACGAGTAGCGGACGTGGTGGTGTCCGTGGAACCAGCGCTGGGCTTCGACCCCGTCCAGGATGCGACGGAGCCTGTCCTGGTGCTCGTCCGCCTGTCCGATCGCTCCAGCCGGCCACCACGTCTGGCGTTCCCAAGGCTCGAGATCCTGCTGGAAACGAGTCCGGAGGAACTCCGTGCCCAGGGGAGCATCGTGTGCGACGACGACGTCGGCAGCCCCAGCAGCGATGATCGAAGCGGCCTGCGCCTCGGTCGCCTCCTCGTCGGGGAACCAGTCGACGCCTTCGGTTCTCAGGTGTTTGTCGATCGATGGTGCGCCACCGATCCCGAGCCAGCGTGTCGACTCCCACACCCAGCGATAACCGACGGGGATCCCGCGAATATGCTCGGTGACGATCCGCAGGCCATCCGGTCCAACCGGCACTTGGGCGAGTGCAGGCCAGTCCTCGTGGTTGCCGGGGATGAACCACAGGTCCAGGCCGGACGCGGCGAGCTTCGCGTCGACCTTCCGCAGGTACTTGCGGCCGGATTCGTTGCCGCGTGGCCAGAAGCCGAAGTCGCCGACCTGCAGGATCAGATCGGCTCCGACGGTCTGCGCGTGGTCGATCACCTGGATCGCGGCCAGCGTGTTCATGTGCAAGTCGCCCGCCAGCAAGATGCGCTGTGGATCGGCCACGGTTCCCTCCTTGATCAACCTTGGTGCTGAGCCGAGCAACGCTACTCGCGACTGCCGACAACGCCCAGCGACCGCATCGACTGGACGGGTCGGAACAGTCCCTCACTCCGAGATCGCCCTTCCGGTCGGTCCGTGGAGCCGTCCGAACCAGCCCGAGCACACCAGAGCCACCTCCCCCAAACCGCTGACTTCTAGTTTCCGCGGGTTCCGGGTTCGATGCCCAGTGGGCCCACCAGCCGTTTCACCGCCGTGGCTAGGGCAAACGGCTGAGCGCGGCCTCGGTGGCCACCGCCCGAAACTCTTCGCCTTCCCACTAAGCGAAAACCGACCCCGATTCGGACAAGTCCTTCGGCACGCTCGATTGGGACGATGGCTACGACCACAAAGCCGACCGGCGTCGCGCCGTCGTGGAACGCTAGTTCAAACGCTGGACCAAACCGGCATCCGGTGGTGGGCCAGAGTGACATTAGGTGGTGGACCAAAGTAGCATCGAGCCATGAACCCCAAGGCCGAGCCACCTGCGGCGTACCGGACGAGGTTGGTGGACGACCGGCTGGACTCCGCCATTGAGCAGTTGCCGGCCGTGCTGCTGGCGGGGCCGCGGGCATGCGGCAAGACGACGACGGCCGCTCGGCACGCGGCGAGTGTGGTCCGGCTCAATCGTGATGCCGAGGCCGCGGCTTTCCGGGCAGATCCCGACGTCGCCCTGGGACGCCTCGAGAAGCCGGCCCTGCTGGACGAGTGGCAGGATGTGCCCGGCGTCCTTGCTGCGGTCAAGCGAGCGGTGGACGCGGACCCGCGGCCCGGGAGGTTCATCCTGACCGGCTCGGTGTCAGCCGAACTGACCCAGAACTCCTGGCCAGGCACGGGCCGGATCACTCGCATCCCCATGTGGGGCATGACGGTCCGGGAGGCGCTGCCGGCAGCGCCCGCACGACTCCTGGTGGATCGCCTGCACGCTGCCGACGCGTCCGCCTTCGGTCCCGCCACGGGTGCTCGCGTGGATCTCGCCGACTACGTCGAGCTGGCGACGGCCGGCGGGTTCCCAGATCCCGTGCTGAACCGCGAGGGCACCGGTCGGCAGTTGTGGCTGGAGAGCTACCTCGATGAGCTGGTGCACCACGACGCGGCGCTGCTACGCGCTGGCATCGACTCCGGGCGGTTCGCGACCTACGTCGAGGCGATCGCGGTGAACAACGCTGGGGTGGTCGATGACTCGACGATCCTGGACAGCGTTCGAATCGACCGGCGGACGGCCCACGCTTACTGGCAGCTCCTCGAGCGTCTGTTCATGGTCGAAACGGTGCCCGCCTGGTGGTCCAACCGCCTGACCAGGCTGGTCTCGCTCGAGAAGCGGTACCTGGTGGACACCGCGTTGATGGCCACGGCGTTGCGCCTCGGGACCGACGAGATCCTCCGCGACGGCAACCTGCTCGGCCGAATCATCGAGAGTTTCGTCGCCATGCAACTGCGGCCGGAACTCACGGTCTCGGCGCGGCGGCCCCGGCTGTTCCACCTGCGGGACAAGGGCGGACGGCATGAGGTCGACCTGGTGATCGAGTACGGCGGAGGTCGCGTGGCCGGGATCGAGATCAAGGCGACCGCATCGCCTGCCGCGGACGACGCTCGCCACCTGGTCTGGCTGCGCGACCGGCTCGGCGATCAGTTCACCGTGGGGCTCGTCCTCCATACCGGACCAAACGACTTCGAGCTGGGGGAGCGGATCGTCGCTGCGCCGATCTCCACACTGTGGGCCTGAAAAGGCGTCTACCTTCGACTACGGCGGCCCGGCCTTGTCGAACTCAAGCTGAAGGCGGGGACGGCGTTCCAGTGTGGGTGCTCGGCCAGCAGCTCGCACCAGCACCCGGACGCCTTGGCGGCCTGGTGGCCGACGGCCAGACTACGTTCACCGAGCGCGGGAGCGTAGGCGACCGGGTCGATCTCGAAGAAGTCGCACTCGTTGTCGAACTGGAAGCGGACCATCCAGTCGACGAGCTTGCGGTACGGCGGCGGCGCGGTGCGAACCAGCTGCGCGTGCAGCTCGAGCAGTTGCCGGATCGCGTCCCCGATGATGCCGCTCGAGTCGTCGGCACGCATGATCACCTTGCAGGCGCTCGTGATCGCCTTCCGGGTGACTGCGAGCACCTTGGCCGGCTGATCGTCGGCCTGGGCGGCTCGGCGACCACCGATGGGGGAGCCGGGCTGCTCGCCGGGCTCGGGGCTGTCTGGCGGGCACCGGACGGCGCGGTGCTCGAGCCGCGTCCTGCGGCGATGCGCGACCTTGACCGGGTGGACCTCGACGCCCTGGACGCTCGCCTGGCCGAGGTCGACATCCAACTCGCTTGCGATGTCACCAACCCGCTGCTCGGGCCCACCGGCGCGGTCGCGGTATTCGGACCGCAGAAGGGTGCCACTCCTGAACAGGTGCCGATCCTGGACGGCGTGCTGACCCAGATCTCGGCCGCGCTGGTCGTGGCCGGGGCGCCGGACGTCCGCGACCTGCCGGGGGCGGGGCTGCCGGAGGCCTCGGCGCGGCGCTGCTGGCCCTGCACGGCCGCCGACGCCGCGGCGTGGAGGTTGTTGCCGAGGCGGTCGGTCTGACCGCTCACATTGCTGACGCCGACCTGGTGCTCACCGGTGAAGGGTCGATCGACGCCCAGACTCTGGCGGGGAAGACCCCGGCCGGGGTGGCCGAGGTGGCAGACGCGTCCGGAGTGCCGGTGATCGCCTTCGCCGGACGTCTGGGCGAGGATGCCGACGTGCTGGTCGGCAACGGGTTCGCCGCGGTCGTCCCGATCACCACCGGGCCGTGCGACCTCGCCTCCGCGCTGGCTGATGGTGCCGCCAACCTGCAGCGCGCCGTCGCCACGGCGATGCGGCTCTATCGGCTCTGACGCAACCGCCGGAGAGTTTCGATGGTCACGCTCAAGGCGACCGGCAACTTCGGCTCTCGCTTCACTGGTCGCGGGAGGCCATTCGTTCACTCCTCAGGGAGGGTCTGGCTGTCGGTCCGGCTCAGTCCGTCGAACAGGATGGCCAGGTAGCGGTCGACCGCCCTGGTGGGGAGGCGGGTGAGGGCGAGTGCGGCGAGGGTGGCGACGGTGAAGTTGGCGATGTCGTCGGTGGCGAAGTCGGGACGCAGTCGGCCTTGGCGTTGGCCGTTGCGCATGATGTGCTCCAGGGTGCCTTCGTATCGGCTGAGGTACTCCTCGAGCAGGTCGGACAGCCGGACGCTGGCGTCGGGTAGTTGTTCGACGCTGTTGATCAGGGCGAGCCCGATCGCGTAGTAGCCCGCCAGTGGGTCGCTGTTCTCGTCGGCTTGTCTGATGGTGGGCTCGATCTGGTCGCAGATGAGCTTGGCGGCGGCTCGACTCTGCAACTCGGCGGCCGAGCCGAACCTCCGGTACACCGTGCTGCGCCCGATGCCCGCTTCTTTGGCCACCTCGGGAAGGGACACCACACCCCCGTTCCTGCCGATCAGGCGGATCGCCGCGTCCAGGATCCGGGAGTCGTTGCGTTCCGCGTCGGAGCGTCGCCCGGTGGACGTGTCCTGGGTTGCCGTCATCCTTGTGCCCGTCCTTCTTTGCGCTGCCCACTCACAGTGCCCAGTGTCTACCCCCTTGGGTCGCGGGTCCGTCATCGGCACTCGGACCCATGGATCCGTCCGACCAGGATCCCCGTCGCCACAGTGGCCAGCCAAGAACCCTTGCCTCCGTCCTCATCGAGTGGTGTAATCAAGACGATCACTAAATGGGATATCGTCCCAGATATGGTCTGGCCCCCGCCGGCACGACGTCGGGCCAACAGTCCCTACCAGCAGGACGGTGCGGAGGCGCAGAGAGGCACCGTCCCGATCGCAAGTATCGAGAGACTCCCGTTCCGGAAGTGGCGCAACGTGGCGCGAGCCGGTTCTGGGACGAGGGCTCCACGAGCAGTCCGCTGCCTAACCCGGGCTGCTGGTCGACACGTGGCCCGTTCGGGCTGCGCTACAACAGAGAGGAAAGACTCAGATGTCTGACTACGACGTCCTCGTCATCGGCGGGGGCCCCAACGGTCTGATGACCGCCGGACTACTGCAGGCGCAAGGCAAGAACGTCTGCTGCACGGAGCTGAACGACCACGTGGGTGGTCTGGCTTCGAACGCTCATGACATCCCCGGCTACGTGCACAACCGGGGCATGTGGTTCCTGATGTTCGCCCAGATCGACAAGTTGCTCAACACGCTCCAGCTCGACAAGTACGGCCTGGAACTGATGGACCCCAAGCACGTCGGCGTGATCCTGCCGACGAAGCCGACCGATCCGGTGTTCCGAATGTACAACAACCCGCTCGAAACGCTCGAAGACATCGAGGGCAGCTTCGGCAAGGCCACCCGGCAGCACTTCATCGACTTCATGAAGTACCTCGAGCCGTTCAGCCTGGGTATGTCGTACGCCCTTGCGAACGAGCCGATCGCCATCGGCCAGATCATCGACTCGATGCCCAGCCATGAGGCCCAGACCGCCATGTCGATGCTGATGTATGGCACGACGAAGGAACTCGCCAACCGGTTCTTCCCGGACGAGAACGAGTCGGTGCTCCGCGGCTATCTCGCTGGCATGTGCACCGACGGCTTCTTCGGCGGTCCGATGACGCCGGGCTCGGCTCTGACGCTGGCCTACCACTTCGGTACCCCGGAGGCAGGCGAGGGCGCGACCGGCTCGCAGTTCAAGGTCTGCAAGGGCCACATGGGTGAGTTCTCGAACGCGCTGGCCCGCTCGTTCGAAGGCCACGGCGGCACGCTGCTGAAGAACACCGAGGTCGCCAAGATCCTGGTCCGCGACGGCACCGCGGTCGGTGTGCGACTCAAGGACGGAACCGAGATCAGCGCCGATGTCGTGGTGTCCAGCCTGGACGACTACAACACGTTCATCAACCTCGTCGGCGAGGACGACACGCCCACCTGGCTGGTCGACGCGATCAAGAACATCAACTACACCGACGTCATCACCCAGACGTACCTGGCGTTCAACCGGCTGCCCACCTTCCGGGACGAGTACGAACACCTCAACCACGACGACTGGAGGTTCCAGATCTGGACGATGGGCAGCTGCGAGCAGTTCGAGCAGGCCTGGGACGACACCAAGTTCGGACGCGTCCCGAAGGTCCTGGGCACTGGGCTCTACTTCCCCAGCATGCTCGACCCGACCCTGGCTCCCCCGGGGCATCACACGGGCACGTTCTGTGTGTCTCCGTCCTGGCCGATGGGCATCGCGCCGAAGGACTATGAAGCGACCAAGCAGGAGATCTTCAGCAACATCTGCGACTACTACGAGCTGTTCATGCCCGACTTCCGCGACTGCATCGACGACTGGAAGATGATGGCCCCGCCCGACTACGAGAAGCTGTACCACAACACCGGCGGCACCTGGACCCACGGCATGGTTCAGCTCAACCAGATGTTCGACCACCGCCCGGTCAAGGGCATGTCGAACTTCCGGGCACCGATCAAGCGGCTCTACCTGTGCGGCTCGTCGAACCACCCCGGCCCCGGCGTCAACGGACGGCCGCCGCAGATCTGCATCAACGCCATGAAGAAGGACGGCGTCCTCGACGCTGCCGGCGCCAAGTCGAAGCAGACCGTCGGCGCCCGCCGCTGAGCAGGCAGCACCTCGACGCACACCGGGCCGGACGGGCGTGCCCCAACCTGTCCGACCCGGCGCGTGCACCTTCGTCAACGGACACTCGAAAGGAACGGCAAGACCATGAGCTTCACAGCGGCCACCGGCGAGGACAAAGCCGGAGCCAAACAGCAGGAACCAGCCCGGGTCCTGAACGAGACCGGTTCGACCGTCATGGCGGTGAACACCATCCACCGCGAGGGCGACCGGCTCGTCATCAACGGCACCCTCATGGGCGCCTGGCCCTCCGACATGTACGTGGAACCCGAGGACGTCGTCCGGCTGATCGGCCGGGTGTTGTCCTGGCCGATCATTGGCCTGGTCCTCTCGCTTCCCTACATCAGGTGGCGCGACAAGCGAAACAAGGCCAGCCGACGTTGATACTGGTAGCGCTCTGCCCCGGGGGTGTGATTCTGCCTCGGACTGGCCCCTGTTTGGGTGCCTTTGTTGATCTGTCCGTCCTCGGGCTGGAGTCGCCGATGCCTACCCCCTCTGCAGTCCGTCGCAGGCAAGGGGCGGCTTTGGGGACCACTGATCAATCATGCGCCGCAGGAGCCACTTATCGCCACAAGATGTGGCCTTGCAGCTCATCCCGCCGGGCACGTCCTGGCGCGGAACAGCATCGGTCAGTGCTTCCTTAGCCGGGGAGCTGAGTGAGGGTCTCGAAGATGCCGGTCACGAGCCCGCGCATCTCCGCATCATCGAGGTCCGGGCGACGCGCGACCAATGCGGCGATGCCATAGACCAGGGTGAAGCCCGCAGCGACGGCCCGCGGGTCGTCGGACCCGGCCAGAGCCTGTGAGACGCGGTCGGCCAGGGTGTCGACGGTGTCGGGCAGGCTGCCTGGCATGGCCTTCCGGTCGAAGAAGACCATGTGGATCACCTGGCGGTGCGTGATGACGAAGTCGGTGTAGAACGTGCGTGCCGCTGCGGGGCGGTCGCGGGCCGGGAGCTCGTCGAAGCGGCGGGTGGCCTCGCCCGCATCCTCGACGACGGGCTTCATCAGGGCTCGCACGATGTCGTCACGTGAGCGGAAGTGGTGGTACAGGGCGGGCTTCGTCACACCCAGTCGGTCGGCGATCATCTGCAGGGAGGTTGCCGACAGTCCGTTGGTGTTGAACAACTCGGCCGCCACGTTCAGCAGTCGCTCCCGTCCGCCGCGCGTGCGTTTGAGTGCCTTGGGATCTCGGTCATCCATCGCGTCCTCCCCGCACATTGTCCAGCACCGGCGTTGCCTGGCGCGACCTGAACTTGCCAATCGTACAGTTGAGGATTAACTTACCGATCGTACAGTTTATGGGCGACCGTGTGAGGAGTCATGATGCCCGCTTGGTACGACACGCTTCAGAATGCCTTCACCTTTGACAATGTCCCGCTGCTGATCTCGGCGGCGGTCACGTTCATCATCGGGTTCCTGGAGTACATCTGGTCCTTCAAGCTGATCCGTCGGGAGGGAATGGCGCCCTACCCGGTGTGGATGCACACCTTCTACTTCGCCCACGACAGCTCGTGGGCGGTCATCATGCTGCTCGCCGGCGCGCGCACCGGGTACTGGTTCTTCTGGGTCGTTGGCATCGCACTGATCGTGTGGAACCTGTTCGAGGTCTACAACATCTACAAGGTCATCACCGTCGAGCGCCAGGAGATCTTCGGCGACTACGTCAAGGACCAGGTGACCGTCCGACAGGCGGTTGTCTTCATCATCATCCAGCTGTTCGCGATGTACATGCTGGTCAACATCCTCATCAGCTTCATGGGACCCGGCAGCATCATGCAGTGGTTCCTCTTCACGAACATGCTCATCGCCTCCGCCCCTGGCGTGCTCTGGCTCCGGCGCGGCGTGACGAACGGCACCCGGCGCGGGACGAGCCTCGGACTCGGCATCATCATCCTGGCCGGCACGATCAACACCTTCCTGCCCGGCGCGAACATGTGGGTGCTCTCCATGCCCCAGGTCTTCGCCACCCCGATCTTCTACCTCACCGGTGTGGTCTTCGTGGCGATCGCCGGCTGGAACCTGTACAACCTCACGCGGCTGCAGGCGGTGACACCCACTGAGGAGTACCCCCGTCCGGTGTGGTGACAAGCGGGGACGGGAGGTTGCTCAAGCCGGTGCGCGCTGCGTCCAGTCCGGCGGCGGCTTTGCGGAGCTCCCGGAGGCCGCCGGGACGTCTCGTCCCGTCCAACGGTCGGGATGCCCTGACACCTCACAGGGTGCTGCTGCTAGAGACTCTCGAGCTTCTTCACGATGCGCCCGACGGTGAGCCAGGTGCGGGTCGTGATGCCCTTGCCGTAGTTCTTCTCCAGCCAGATCATGAAGTCCGGGGTCCGGCCGGGTTCGCTGTTGTCGGTGACCGCCAGGATCGCCCGGGATCTCGCGTGATAGCCGACCACCTCGGTGAGGCCGCCGAGGTGCGTGGCCGACGGCGGGGTGGCAGGCACATCCTTGAGGAAGGTCGCGGTCAGGTAGCTGCCACGGCCATGGCTCAGCCCGGCGAACGGGTCACTGGCCAGCAGAGCCGCCAACTCCGGCTGCGAGCGGACGTTCACCTGGCTGGCGAGGCCCAGGTCGGCGGTGAGCGCCCGCTCGATCGCCTGCTCGAGCGCCGGCAGCTCGGTTTCCGGGCTGGTGAAGACCAGGTTCCCACTGGCAAGTACTGAGCCCACCTTCTGGAAGCCGAGCCGCTCGAACACTCCGCGCAACTGGTCGTTGGACTGGTTCCGGCCACTGGGGGAGATCCCGCGCAGCAACGCGGCGTACCGGTTCACGAGGCGACGACCGGCGGATCGAGCTGCTGCAGGGCGGCGATGATCGGCTCGGCCTTGTTCGGACGGATCAACCGGTCGACCTCGGCACCGTCCCGCAGGAAGATCAGCGACGGCCACAGCTTCACCCGGAACGAGCGGCCCAGCGGACGTCCCGGGCCGTCCTCCACCTTGATCACCCGCAGGTCGGGATGCTCGGCGAGCGCAGTCTCCAGCGGACGGTGCGCAGCTCGGCAGTAGCCGCACCAGTTCGTCCCGAACACCAGCAGCGCGGCGCCGGGCAGCGCGTCGATCTCCACGCGTTCAGGCTGTTCCTCGCGGTACCCCAGAGAATCCATGAACCGAGCCTACGTGGCTTGGCGGGAGCGGCGACACGGACCTGGGCACGTCGTCGCCGGTCAGCCTGAACCAGGGACGGCTGTCGCCCGGCGGGCTTCGGCTGGGGTGACCGGCCGTCGCGTGGGTCCATCCACACCAGGCTGGACGACCGCGGTGAGGTCGGTGAACGCCGTAATCCTGCCAACCTGGATGGAACGAGGGGGAGCGAGGGCTTGCCTCACCGGTCGCCAGGGGCAAGGCTTGCCGTGTGGATCAGAAGTTCTCGGTCACCATGGACGCTGCGGACCCGCTGGCGCTCGGCGAGTTCTGGGCGGTCGCGCTCGGCTACGTCCGCGAACCACCGCCGGCTCCGCACCAGACCTGGGACGAGGCGCTGACCGCCTGGGGATTGCCGCCGGAGCGCTGGAACGACGCCAACGCCATCATCGACCCTGACGGGCTCGGGCCGCGGATCTTCATCCAGAAAGTTCCGGAGCCGAAGACAGCCAAGAACCGTGTTCATCTTGACGTCCGGGTCTCCACCTCGCGGGAGAACAAGGACATGGCGGCGCTGCAGGCGAAGGCCGATCTGCTGGTGGCCGCCGGCGCCACCCAGGGCGAGGTTTTCGACGACGAGATCTCCGGCCACTGGATTGTGATGCGGGACCCCGAAGGCAACGAGTTCTGCATCATCTAGCGCGGTGTGAGAGACTGGACGACAGGGCGCGGACGTCGCGACCCGACATCGCACCACTTTCGTGCACCGCGCCGCTGGCTTCGCCAGCGCAGACGCGAGCCGACTTGGACCGTGGTGAACCATCGTTGCTGAAAGCAGTGTTTCCTTGTCACGTCGTGATTCCGTGCCCGCGACCTTTGCGTCGCTGGGCGTCCCCACCAGGCTGATCGCCCCGCTCACCCAGCAGGGGATCAACGCACCCTTCCCGATCCAGACCGCCACCCTGCCCGATACCCTCGACGGCCGGGACGTCCTGGGACGCGGCCGTACCGGCTCCGGTAAGACTCTCGCGTTCTCGCTGCCGCTGGTCGCCCGGCTGGCCGGATTGGTGCCCGGTGTCGCCGCCAGACCGAGTCGCCCGGGCGCGCCGCGCGGCCTGGTGCTCGCTCCCACTCGCGAGCTGGCCAACCAGATCCTGGCCACCATTGAGCCGCTGGCGGTCGCCGCCGGGCTGCGGGTGATGACCATCTTCGGCGGGGTCAGCCAGGCCGGACAGGTGCGGCAGTTGCGCCGCGGCGTCGACATCGTGGTGGCCACTCCCGGACGCCTGGAGGACCTGATGGGCCAGGGCGAGGTGCGGCTGGACGCGGTGGCGATCACCGTCCTCGACGAGGCCGACCACATGGCCGACCTCGGTTTCCTGCCGGGCGTCACCCGAATCTTGGCGGCCACCCCGGCCGGCACGCAGCGGATGCTGTTCTCCGCCACCCTGGACGGTGGGATCGACAAGCTGGTGAAGCGGTTCCTGAACCGTCCGCTCGAACACAGCGTGGACGCGGTCTCGTCCCCGGTCGCCGCGATGACCCACCACGTCCTGCTGGTCGCCGACCCCGGCCAGAAGCGGCAGGTGGTCCGCGAACTCGCCGCCGGAACCGAACGCCGACTGCTGTTCACGCGCACCAAGCACCAGGCGCGCAAGCTTGCCCGCGAACTCACCGCGGACGGCATTCCTGCCGTCGAACTGCACGGCAACCTCTCCCAGAACGCCCGCGAACGCGGCCTCAAGGCCTTCGCCGACGGGCAGGTGCGGGTGATGGTGGCGACCGACATCGCCGCCCGCGGCATCCACGTCGACGACGTCGAACTGGTCGTCCACGTCGATCCGCCGGCCGAGCACAAGGCCTATCTGCACCGCTCCGGCCGCACGGCGCGGGCCGGCCAGGCCGGTGACGTGGTCACCCTCGTCCTGCCTGAGCA
Organism: Propionicimonas sp.; assembly: GCF_034927565.1. Classification (GTDB taxonomy): domain Bacteria; phylum Actinomycetota; class Actinomycetes; order Propionibacteriales; family Propionibacteriaceae; genus Propionicimonas. The sequence continues at coordinate 6,755 of NZ_JAYFPT010000050.1, read as the reverse complement.
GCGCAAGGACTTCCAGTCACTGTCGCGGGCCGCGAAGATCTCGGTAGCACCGGTGTCCGTACGGCCAGGGGACGAGGCGCTCCGGGAACTCGCCGGACCCGTCGCCGAGACGGTCGCCCTCCAGGACGCGCCCGCTGCCGCCGCCCGCCGTGGCGAACCGCGACCGGCCCCCCAGTCCAGTGCGTCCCGGGGCAATCGCAACCGGAAGGCCGGTTCGGGCCGATCCGGCAGTGCTGCGGCCGGTGCCGCGCGACCCGCGGGCTCCCGGGCACGGCAGGGCCAGGCTCGTCAGTCCCGCTCCGATTCAGCCAGCGGGGGAGCGGTGGCGTTCTCCCGCCAGGCCCATCGCCGCGGCGGCTCCCGCCGGGCCGCCTGACGCCGAACTCAACCGTCCGGCGCTCAGGAGACGGGCGTCACCGTGCTCCGCAGGGTCTGGGAGCCGGGCTTGACGCCGTCACCGCACAGCTTCTTGTTGGTCTTGCCCTGTCCCTTGCCGGTCAGCGTTGAATCGACCGTGATCGTGGTCACCCGGCCATCGGCGTCGGTCTTCACCGTGGTCTTGTAGGTCCACGTGACGGCCCAATCCCAGGATTCGCCGTTCGGTATCCCGTCGGTCTGGCATTCCCAGCTGCCTTCGAAGGCGGGGCGGGTGATCGTCAGCGCGGTGCCGTCCCAGGTGAAGTCGCGGGCGGGCAGCCCGTCGTCGGATGCCCGGGTGATGGTTCCCGTGCACAGCGTGTCGGTGCAGGTGGAGTTGAAAACCCAGGGGTCGCCGGTGGATTCGTTGCCCTTCTTGGGCGGGGGATCCCACCAACCCTTGACGTTGCCCTTGACCTTGGTGACCTTGTCGGAGCCGCTCCAGGCTCCGTCCGGCACGGTGTCCGCCAGGGTGATCGCCGGCGTGACCTCGATGGTCGGCGATGGCGGAGCCGGACTTGGCGCCACCGGTGCGGCGGAGGCTGGAGCAGACGATGCCGCTGGTGCCGCGGCCTCGACGGCTTCGATGGCGGGTGCGGCTGGGCTGCTGCAGGCGGACAGTAGCAGCACGGCAAGCAGGCTGAATTGAAGAGCTGGTCTCATATCTCCCCCCGAGATAGCTGATGGTGAATTCCATGCTCGGCGGGGGCGTTAGTCGAGGGGTAGTCCTGCTTAGGGTGCGCCACGCACCGGCTGTTTACTGGCGGGCCCTCAGTGGGGTTCGGCGTCCTCAATGGTTCCCTGCAGGATCGACAGGGCTGAGAGCACGCCTTTGGCGACCGGGCCACACCCGGACGACGTCACAGGACGCACTGACCAAGCAATACCATTTGACAGCGGACGATGCGGTCTGGCGAGCGGTTCGTCAGCCCTGGGACGCCGACCAGTTCGCCAGGCAGAACGGGTGGCCCGCCGGATCGAGCAGCACCCGCCAGGTCTGGCCAGGCTGGAACTCCGGGACGGTCGCACCCAGTTCGACCGCCCGTGCCTCGGCCGCCGGGATGTCGGCGGTGTCGAGGTCGAGGTGGAACTGTTTCGCGCCGGGGTCGGGCCACTGCGGCGGCTGGTAGTTCTCGATCCTGCCGAAACCGAGGGCGGCACCCTCGCCGTTGCTCAGCATGACCGCGTCATCGGAGTCGTAGGTGACCTGCCAACCGAGCAGATCCCGGTAGAACGCGCCCAGTGCCTTCGGGTCGGCGCAGTCGATGGTGAACATCGCCATTTTCACGGTTGTCATGCGGTCAGATTAGGCCGCCCGACCGCGGTTTGGCTTGGACGAATCCGACATCGTCACCACCGAGCCGCTGCCGTGCCAGCTGGGTGCCTGGGAGGCGAACAGTTCCGACGGGGTGAGCCCGGTCAGCCGGGCGGAGTCACGGGCGAGGTGTGAGTGGTCGGCGTAGCCGGCCGCACTCGCCAGGTCGGCGATCGTGTTCTCGCGGTGGGTGGTCGCCAAAGCCATGACCCGCTGCAGCCGCAGCACGGCGCGCAGGGTGGTCAGGCCGTAGCCGAACAGCTGACGACTGCGCCGCTGCAACTGCCGCTCGCTGACACCGGTCGCGAGCGCGAGGCCGGCGACCGAAGCACCCCGTGCGACCGCCGCCATCAGGGGAGCGGCCTCCGCTGGCGCATCGATGCCGTGGACAAGCCGCAGCAGGATCTCCGACCGTCCGGCTGCGGGCCGCTCCTGCAGTTGCTCGTCCAGCCGCCGGGCGACCGCCGACCCCCACAGGTCCGCCGCCTGTATCCGGCGATCGCGCAGTTCGGAGACATCGACGTGCAGCGCCGCAGCGGCCGCTCCTGGACGCAGCCTGACGCCCGCCCCCTCGATCCGGCGGGCGTAGGAGGCTCCCCAGGCTCCGGTCTCCGGGCCGCAGACGATCACCCCGCGACCCTCCAGCCACATCAGCTCGACGCAGCCGTCGGGCACCAGGTGCAGCCCGCCGAGGAAGGACGCATCCCAGCGGCAGACCACCGTGGCGCTGAACGCCGCCGGTGGCCGAACTGGACGATAGGGCAGGTCCGCCATGAACCGATTCTTGCACCGGGCTGCGACAAGGGCGACGGGGCGGTGTCAGACCAGGTAGGCGAAGGGGTTGATGACAGTGAGCCCGCAAACCTGAGCGAAGTCGCGTCCGTTGCGGGTCGCGAGGTCGTGCCCGTGGGCGAGGCAGACGCCGGCGATCTGCGCGTTGGCGTGCGAGATCGGCCGCCCGGAGGATTCCGCCTGGACCAGGACGCGTGCTGTCGCTTGAGCGGCAGGAAGATCGTAGGCTTCGACGGTCTCGGCGAAGGCATCGAGGTGGGCCTTCCAGCGAGCTTTGAGGTCGCGACGACGCTTGCCCTGGGGTAGGCGGCCGAGGCCCCGCTCGATCTTCTCGACCGTCACGACGCAGATCGACAGTGCTGCCGGGTTCAGCTTTTGAGCCCAGGCGAGGACGGTGGGATCGGGAGCGTCTCTCATGAACTCCGAGACGACGTTGGTGTCCGCGATGATCACGAGAACTCGACTGGTTGGGGCGGTTCGCTCCGCTCAGGCAGGTCCAGGTCGACGCCGCCGACCTCCGAGACCGCCGCCTGGAGAGCCAGCAGGAAATTCTGTTCCGGCAGGTCGACGGCAGCGTCCAGGATCGCCCGCACCTCGGCTTCGACCGAGCGGCCGTGCTTCGCGGCGCGACCACGCAGCCGGGCGTGGGTGCGTTCGTCGAGCTGCCGGATCGTCAGAGTTCCCATCCGCGCCACCTCCTGACAGCAATGCTAGCAGGGGTGTTGGCGGCGACTACCAGGAGGATTTGGTGATCCCCGGCAACTCGCCGCGGTGCGCCATCTCCCGGAACCGCACCCGTGAGACGCCCGCCACCCGCAGGAAGCCGCGCGGGCGTCCGTCCACGACATCCCGGTTGCGGACCCGCACCGGGCTGGCATTGCGCGGCAGCCGCTGAAGTTGCCGCTGGGCGACCTCCCGCTCCTCGGGGGTCGTGGCGGTGCGGATCGCCTCCCGCAGTTCGGCCCGCCGTCCGGCGTAGCGCGCGACGGTGGTCTTACGGCGTTCGTTGGCGACGATCTTCGAGCGTTTGGCCATCAGCGGGACTCCCTGAACTCGACGTGGCGGCGGACGATCGGATCGAACTTGCGCAGGGTCAGCCGCTCGGGGTCGTTGCGGCGGTTCTTGCGGGTGACGTAGGTGTAGCCGGTGCCGGCGGTGGAGCGCAGCTTGACGATCGGCCGGTTCTCCTTGCCCTTGGACGCCATCAGAGCCGCACCCCCTGGGCCAGCAGGTCGTGGACCACCGCGTCGATGCCCCGGGCGTCGACGGTCTTGATGCCGCGAGTGCTGACGGTGAGGGTGACCTCGCGCCTCAGGGACGGCACCCAGTAGCGCTTCGACTGGACGTTGACGTCCCAGCGGCGCCGGGTGTGCCGGTGGGAGTGCGAGACGTTGTTCCCGAAGCCTGGCTGGGCTCCGGCCACCTGGCAGGTGCGGGACATGGTGCTCCTCGTGATACGATTAAGAATCGTTATCGATAGTAGCAGGAGTCATGAACCACACCATCACCACCTACCGTCCGGTCGTCTTCCGCGATAAGTCGGCCGATCGGGTCTTCCTCACCCGCTCGACCGCGGCCGCCACCGGCACCATCGAGTTCGAGGGCCAGACCTACCCGCTGATCGACGTCGAGATCTCCAGCGCCAGTCACCCGCTGTGGACCGGTCGCTCCCGGGTGATCGACAGCGAGGGCCGCGTCGAGCGCTTCAGGCGACGCTACGGCCAGACCGGTGCCGCGTCCGCCGGGAAGGAGAGCGCACGATGAAGGTCCGCAACTCGCTGCGCGCCCTGAAGAAGCTGCCTGGGGCGCAGATCGTCCGCCGCCGCGGCCGGGTGTTCGTGATCAACAAGCGCAACCCGCGGATGAAGGCGCGCCAGGGATGACTGGGCAGGCGATCGGACGGGTGCCGGTCATCCTGGTCTGCGGGGTGGACGCCGACACCATGGCGGTGGCCTCGGCCGCGCTGGGCTGGGACCTGCCGCGGGCGGTAGCCGTCCGCCATGACCTCGACCCGGAGCGGGACGTCCTGATCCGCACGGTGTCGGACGTGACCGGCGTCCTGGAGCGCGAGGAACTGGAACTCGACCACGCCTGCGCCAGCTGTGCGATGCGCGAGGACGTGGTGCCCACGCTGGAGCGGCTGGCCGCCTCCGGCGCCTGGACCGCGATCGTCGCACAGCTGCCGACCACCGCCACCGCCGCCCAGGTCTGCCGGGTGGCGGCCTGGGTGCCCGGCCAGCTGCCGCACGTCCGGGTGAGTGCGGTGGTGACCGCCGTGGACGGGGCGTCGCTGGGCGACGACCTGCGGACCGGCGAGACGCTGTGCGAGCTGGACCTGCCGGTGCGCGACGACGACGGCCGCGGCCTGGCCGAGACGCTGTGCGGCATGGTCGAGTACGCCGACCTGGTCTTCACCCCGCAGCCGGTGGAGCCCGAGGCTCGCGACCTGCTGGCCGTCCTGATGCGACCCGGCGCGGCCTTCGTCGACTCGGTGGCCGATCTGGACGCCGCTGTGCTGGCGGACGGCGTCCACGACTGCCAGGCCAGCGAGGCCTGGGTCGCCGACGTCCGTCGCGGCGACCTGCCCGTCGCGACCGGTGCGGCGTGGGTGCTCGACGTGCGCTCCGACCGTCCGCTGCACCCCGACCGGCTCAATGATTTCGTCGAGGTGCTGGGCGGCGGTCCCCGGCGCTCCCGCGGTTGCTTCTGGTTGCCGACCCGGCCCCACCAGGTCTGTGTCTGGGACGGCGCCGGCGGCCAGCTCAGCATCGGCGGCGAGGAGACCTGGGACAGCGGCGAGCAACCACTGACCCGGATCGTGGTGACCGGCCTCGACGACGGCCGCGACGCGCTCGCCGCCGCCTTCCAGGCCTGCCTGCTCACCGACGCCGAACTGGCCGAGCGGGGCTGGTTCTGGGAGGCGTTCGAGGATGGGTTCGAGCCCTGGCTGGGGCCGATCCGGCGGGCGGCGTAGCGCGGTCTGTCACCACCCCCAGGTGGCGCCGATGCGCGCTCAAAGGGCAGTCGGTGACGCGGTTGATGAAGGCCTCCATGTCGCGGTAGCTGTTGCCGGAACCTTGCGGCCATCACCGGTCGTTGTACCGGTGCACCTGGCTGCGATCCACGAGGTCCGGCCAAGTGGGTCCGGGTCGGCTGCCTGTCGGCGAGGGCCAGTTCTAGGCGGCGCGAAACTTCGTCTTGAAGTGCCAATCGAGGGCTTCTCGATCTGGTTGAAGGTGAGACGACTCCGGCACGGTGATCCGGAAGCCGGAGGTCTCCCTCTCGTAGAACTCGACGCCGTTCCAGCCATGTGCGCGCAACTCAGGGCTAACCCGAAGGCGCAGGTCGGCGTCTATCCCGAGGTAGCCGCGATCATACAGAGTGTGAACGTCGGATCGCAGCAAGAGCGCGTTGGATACGGCGTGGGCGCCCCCGTCAAGCGCGAAGTCCCGAATATGGGCAGCTTCGAGGCTTGGGTAGGTTCCGCTTCCCGTGACCGCGCAACGGTAAGAGTAGGCTTCGTCGACCGCACGCCGAAACCGTCCCTGTCCCATGCGAGGACGGGTGAGGACGGGGGCGCCGTACTTTGGGCCGTCCCACGCAGTCTCCACACCGGTGAGGTCGGCGTCCCAGAAGAGGTCGACTCGTGCCCGCCCTTGTAGGAGTTGGAAGGCCTCGAATACGTACTCGGAGTCAGCCTTCCGGTTGCGACCGAGCGTCTCGTAACCCTCAATCGTGACGTTGCTTGCTGCCCAGTTGGGCGGTTGGGGAAGTTCATCGCCCGGTTGAGCAAAGAAGATGTTGCGGAGGATGACGCACCCAATCATCGGGTCGGGCAATGACGCGTGGTCCTTCGGGTTGTGAAATGCCCGGACTCGAAGGAGGAGCTCCTGCTCGCTACCGACACCGTTGCCGTGGCCCCAGATGGCCCAAGCCTCACTGACTGGCATCTCGAAGTATTGCTCGAAGAATCCACCGCCCACGAGCGAATAGCCCGGCATATCCAGCCCCGGATACTTCCGCGGATGCTTGGTCTTGAACAGGAACGGCTCGCCTTCGGTAAGGGCCTTGAAGCCGTGGGGCGAGGGCTGCCAGAAGTTTGCCTCGCTGATCGCCGGCCGGTCGCGCAGGAAGGTGGCCCAGCGACTGTCCGTGACCCCGACGACAACCCTCACGCTCAGATGGTATCGAAGCAGTACTGGTTGCAGACCGTCGCGCGGGGTGACTTCCA
>NZ_JAYFPT010000100.1:0-33981 GCF_034927565.1 Propionicimonas sp. | reverse complement strand
AGGACGGCTTCGGGGAAGAGCTGGCTGTACTTCTGGGAACGGCGTGGCTCGGCCATCATGGGGGCAACGGTGTCGCGCCAGGTGGCGTAATGCGGGGTCTGCTTGTGGGCGGCGGCCGCCTCGGCGCCGCGGTACACCTCGACCAGGACGAACCGGGTCGGATCCTCGTCCGACTGCAGCACCTCGAACCGGGCGACCCCCGGCTCCTTCAGCGAGTTGCGAGCGTTCGCCGACGACGCCGCGGCGAACTCCGCCACCTTGTCCGGCACCACGTGGACGAAGACATGGACGATCAGCATGGTTCCAGTCTGCGCCATCGTGCAGGCCGGGGACAGAGCTCAGCCGAATTGCGCCCGAGCCCGGCGAGGTGAGAAGATCCACAGCTGCGCTCTGCGCAACATCTCCCTTCTGAAAGCCCGTCATGACGCTGCCTGAGTCCACCCGTGCGCTGATCGCGAACCGGCCGTTCGTGACGCTGCTGGCTGCCCGCACGCTGGCGATGCTCGGGATGGCCTTCTCCCCGGTGGCACTGGCTTTCGGCATCCTGCGGCTGCCCGGTGCGGACGCCGGCACGCTCTCGCTGGTGCTGGTCGCCCAGACCGCGCCGATGGTGGTGTTCATGCTGGTCGGCGGCGTGATCGCCGACCGCTACCCACGCGCCGTGGTGATGCTCACCGGGCAGGCGATGAGCGCGCTGGGCTGGGGTTCGATCGGGCTGATGATGCTCCTCGGCTACGCCCCGGTCTGGCTGCTCTGCCTGGCCGCCGCGGTGGCAGGGACGGCCGGCGCCGCCACCTACCCGGCCCTCAACGGGATCATCCCCGACCTCGTCCCGCAGGCCCATCGCCAGCAGGCCAACGCCTGGCTCGGCATGGGCGCGTCCACCGCCCGGCTGGTCGGTCTGGTCAGTGGAGGTGCGGTGGTCGTGCTGGTGGGCGGCGGCTGGGCCATGGTCGTGGCCGCATCCACCTACCTCGCCGCCGGCCTGTTCACCCTTGCCCTGCCACGGGTGAAGGGTTCGCTCGCCGACGCCGCGGAGAACCCGCTGCGACAGCTGCGCGAGGGCTGGCGGGAGTTCCGCTCGAGGCAGTGGCTGTGGGTGGCGGTCCTGCAGTGGTCGGTGATGAACATGATGCTGCAGGCCGCGCACGGTGTCTTCGGCCCGGTGGTCGCCGAGCACGAGCTGGGTGGCGCCGGGGTGTGGTCGATGCTGCTCGCCGCCGAAGCCGTGGGCGCCCTGGTCGGGGTGACGATCGCGTTGACCTGGAAGCCGCAACGTCCGATCCTCACCGCCACCCTGGTGATCCTTCCCTCCGGGGTGCCCGCCCTGCTGCTGGGCGCCAGCACCCCGGTGCCGCTGATCGCCTTGGCGTTCTTCGTGCTCGGGATCGGTTTTGAGCTCTTCGGTGTGTGGTGGCTGACCACCATGCAGGCAGAGGTGCCGCCCGAGTCGATCTCCCGGGTGTCCTCCTACGACGCTCTCGGTTCGCTCATGCTCGGCCCGGTCGGGCTGGCGCTGGCCGGTCCTGCCACCGTCGCCTTCGGGGTGCATCCGGCCCTGATCGGCGCCGGTGTGATCAGCACGCTCACCGCGCTGCTCGCCCTGCTCTCCCCCGATCTGCGCCGGCTCCGCGCCCGCCACCCGGCGACCGTCGAGGTGTCCGGCGTGGTGGCTGCCGCCTGACGGTTCTCCCTCCGTCCGGGGTCGTGGCGAAGTAGTCTGGGCGAGCGCCAACCCGAGCCACCGCAGGGGCGTCGAGCAGGAGGGAGCCCGCGGCCGTGTCGACCACATCTCGTCCAGCGGTCCCGCCGACGGCTCCCACCGAGGTGGCGGGCTGGGTTCGCGAGGTGGCCGGACGCCACGATCCCCGGGTCGGGCCCACCACCCCGGTCGTCCCGTTACTGACCTACGGACTGCCCACCCGTCCGTTCGCCCCGGCAACCACCGACGTGTTCATCTGCGCGAGCGTCGCGGTCAAGATCCACCCGGAGGGCACCAACCCGGAGGTTCTCTCCCACCGCCTGGCCGCCATTGCCCAGCCCGCCGTGGAACGCGCCTGGGTGCAGCCGCTGGGATACCGGCCGCTCCCCGCACCGGCCGGACGGGTGGCCACCCTGTGGCCGCGGATCGGCGTGCTCGGCACCCTCGACCGGCCACCGTGGCAGGAAGCCGGACGGCTGCTCGCCCGGCTGCACACCGGCCCGGTGGAGGACGCCAACCCGCCACCGGACGGTGGTCTCGTCCTGCTGCAGCGGACGATCGAGCAGCTTCGCACCGGCCGGGTGGACGTCGGCCACCCCACCGAGGGCGACCTGTCCGAACATGCCCGCGGTCCGCACCGGCCGGGGCCCGCCGAACTCGCCAACACCGGTGAACAACTGGCGTCGGAGCTCGCCCGGCCCGTCCGCACCTGCTGGGTACACGGCGACTTCCACCTCGGTCACCTCGGCCACACCCTGCTGCGGCGGCAGTGGCGGCTGGTCGACGTCGACCACGTCGGGGTCGGCGAGCCGGCCTGGGATCTGGCCCGGCCGGCCGCCTGGTATGCCGCCGGACTGCTCGACCAGTTGTCCTGGCACGACTTCATCACCGGCTACCGCACCCTCGGCGGGCCGGCGCTGCCCGCCGAGGGCGATCCGTGGCCGGCCCTCGAGACGGCTGCCCGGGCATCTGCCCTGGTCGCAGCGGTGTCGCTGCTCGGCCGGGTGCACGCCGAGGCCACCGCGGATGCCCTGCTGGCGGTGGCCTGGGGCAGGCGCTGAGCAGGGGGTTCCGGACGGCATCGGCAGCCCATCCGGCCCGACCCGCGAAACCCCTTGCCAGCTGACGGTCGGCTGGGTCAGAACGGGCTCGGCCAGCGACGATCGGCAGCTGTCCGGCGCGGTCCGCGTGACATACTGTGCCGACGTCCAGCCGCCGAGCGAGGGGAGGGCAGCATGCGCCAGGGTGCCAGTCTGCCCGGGATCGCCAACTACAACGAGAAGGTGGTGCTGCACGCGATCCGGACCTCCGGCGGGATCAGCCAGGCAGAACTCGTCGACCGCACCGGGTTGGCCACCCAGACCGTGTCGGCCATCGTCAACCAGCTGCTGGCCAAGGGCCAGGTGCGGGCCAGCGGGGTGCAGTCGGTTGGACGCGGCCGGCCACGCACGATCCTCGAACTTGTGCCCGACTCGCGGTTCGCCCTCGGCTTTCACATTGATCCGTCCCTGGTCACGGTGGTCGTGCTGAACCTTGCCGGCCAGGTGGTCCGGCTCGGCCACTCCCGCGAGGTCCTGGGCGACGACCCCGCCGCCAGCGTGCCGGCGATCGCCGACCTGGCCCGTGCCCTGATCCGCGACTCCGGGATCGACGCCAGCCGACTCGTCGGCAGCTGTGTCGCCACCCCGGGGGTGGTGGACGCCGCGTTCGGCGGCATGGTGCATCCGCTGTGGATGCCGACCTGGGATCGCTACCCGATCCGTGACCGGCTGGCGGACCTGCTGGGGATGCCGGTCGACTTCGTGAAGGACACCCTTGCGGCGGTCACCGGCGAGACCTGGCTGCGGGCCAGCGCCGACGACTGCTCACTGGTGTTCCTCTACCTGGGAATCGGGGTCGGGGTCGGGGTCGCGATCAACGGCGAGGTGCTCGGCGGAGCCTCCGGCAACGGCGGCGAGATCGGCCGCCTGCTGGTGGCGGTGGGCCGCTCCGACACCCAGGACGCCTACGCCGGACGGGGGATGGACAACGACCCGGCCATCCTGGCGCAACGGGCGATCGAGTCCGCGGTGATGCCGGGCGATCCCGGAGCCACCAGCACGCTGCCCGGGATCGACGCCGCATTCCGGCAGCTCTGCCGGCTGGCCCGGGACGGCAACGTTCCGGCCCGCGACCTGCTCGCCGGAGCCGGTGCGCGCCTGGCCACCGCCATCGTGGCAGTCGCCGAGATCGTGGACGCCGACGAGGTCGTCTATGGCGGCCCGTACTGGGAACTCGTCCGCGAGTTCTACGAGCCGGCCGCCGCCCAGGCCATCCGAACCCTGTCCGGCCACGGCCCCCATTCGGTTCGGCTGAGCGGCACGTCGATGGGTCAGGACGTGGGCGCGATCGGGGCAGCGGCCCGGGTGCTGGACGGCCACTACGTCCCCCGCACCCGCCTGATGCGCTGAGGCCCCGCTGGTCAAGCCTGCCGAGACCATGTCCCGGCTTCGGCGTCGCGGAGGTTCTGGCTCGCCCAGCCACCGACCGGTGGGTTGCTCAGCGTCTTTGTCACCACATTTCACGTCACCGCCGGAAAAGCGTTGACGTGAATATTCCCATAGCTTAGATTAAATCCAGTCTTCCACCCCTCGACGAGGAGGAGCCGTGATCCAGCTAGCCAACGCGCCGGTCAGCTACGGCGTCTTCGGGCTCGCCCGGCCCGACCTGGTGCCGCTGCCCGACGGCCCCCAACTCGCCGGCTGGGTGGCCGAAGCGGGCTATGCCGGGGTTGACCTCGGCCCGGTCGGCCTGTTCGGCGACCCTGACACGCTACCGAGGCTGCTCGCCGAGCACGGGCTCGGCCTGGCCGGAGGCTGGGTCGACCTGCCGTTCGGCGCCGGCACCGACACCGAGTTCGACCAGGCGATGGCCGGGCTGCGGGAGGTGCTGCCGATCTTCACCGCTGCCGCAGCAGCCGGGCTCGGCCCGTCCCCGAAACCGACCCTGGCCGATTCCGGCTCGGCCGAACGCTCCGCCCGGCCGGGCGGCGGACCCGACCTCGAGCTGGACGCCGGCCGCTGGGCCCGCTTCGTCACCCGCCTCGAACTGGCCGCCGGCGCGGTGCGCGAGGCCGGACTCGAGCCGAGCTTCCACCACCACGCCTGCACCTACGTCGAGACCCCGCGGGAGATCGAGCGCTTCCTGGCCGACACCGACGTTGACCTCACCTTCGACACCGGGCACCTGCTGCTCGGCGGCGGCGAGCCGCTGACTGACTTCCAGCGCTGGCAGGACCGGATCAACCACCTGCACCTGAAGGACTTCGACGGCGCCGTGCTGGTCGCGGCCGCCGGTTCGGACAACCCGCTGCGCGACGTCTGGGAGCGCCGGGTGTTCACCGCGCTGGGCTCGGGCGACCTGGACGTCACGGCCATCGTCGAGGCGATTCTCGCCTCCGGCTACGACGGCTGGCTGGTGGTCGAACAGGACGTGATCCTGGCTGACGCCGCCGACGTCGACCGGGCCCGCGCCGACCAGGTCGCCAACCGCGCGTTGCTGCGGCGGTGGTTCGGATGACCCGGCCCCGGATCGCGGTGATCGGCCTGGGCGGGATCAGCCAGTCCGTCCACCTGCCGCTGCTGCGCCGCAATGCCGACCTGCTCGACCTGGTCGCCGTGGTGGACGCCTCGCCGTCCCGGGCGGCCGGGATCGCCGCCGCCCATGGCGACGGCGTGCTGGCGCTGGACTCGATCGACGCGCTGCTCGCCGCGGTCGCCGCCGGTGCGCTGAGGGTCGACGGCGCGATCCTGGCGACCACCGGCTCCCACGCCCCTGACGTCGCCCGGCTGGTCGCCGCCGGCATCAAGGTGCTGGTGGAGAAGCCACTGGCCTTCAGCCTCGCCGAGATCGAACAACTCCGGGCGCTGGCCGCCGACCGCGGCATCGACCTCGCCGCCTGGGTGCGGGTCGGCTACATGAAGGAGTACGACCCCGCCACGCTGCGGGCAAAGAAGCTGCTCGCCGAGGTGACGCTGCGGGCGGTGTCCGTCGAGGTACTGCATCCCGCCGACGGCGCCCAACTGGCCTTCGCCAACCTGCTCCCGGCGCCCACCGACGTCCCGGCCGACACGCTGGCCGGTTTCCGGGCGGCGGCCACCGCCGGAATCGTCGCCGCCATCGGCGAACCGCCGGCACCCCTCCCGGCGCTCTACACCAACGTCGTGCTCGGTTCGGTGGTGCACGACATCGGGCTGCTGCGGGCGCTCACCGGTGGCATCCAGACGGTGGATCGCGCTCGCCATTTCGCCCCACAGTTCCCCGGCTCGCTCAGCCTGGGTGGCAACCTGGCCGACGACCAGGGCACCCCCTGGTCGATCGACTGGCACTTCATCGCTGACTACCCCGAGTACCGCGAGACCGTCACCTTCCACCACGAGACCGGGAGCATCGCGCTCGGCTTCACCGTGCCCTACGTACTCAACTCGCCCACGGTGCTGACCGTGGTCACCGGCGCCGAGCCACTCGGCTCGACGCGTTCCGAAAGCCGGTGGATGCAGCAGGAGGCGTTCGAGAACGAACTCCGGGCATTCGCCTCGCTGCTCGCCGGCCGGCCCCGGCCCGGACCGTCAGTGACGGACGGTGCGGCTGACGTCGCCGTCGGGCAGCTCATGATCCGTGCGCTCGCCGCAGGGCTCGGATCCCCCCTCCCGCCCGGAGCCGAGGCCGAGGCCGCGACTCCCTGACCCGCGCATCCGCGCCACCCCAACCCCACACCGTCATCGTCCCAGCATCACGAAAGGGAGACCATGAAACCAATCCGCACCGCAGCGGTCGCCTTGGCCGCCGTCGCCGCCGGCTCGCTCGTCCTTGCCGGCTGCAGCGCACCTGCCACCACCGCGCCGTCGTCAGGTGGGTCGAGCGCCGCCTCCGGCGACGCCGTGACCCTCACGATCATCACCAACTCGATCACCGGCGGGAAGAATGCCGCCGAGGCCGACTGGATCACCAGCTGGCTGATCCCCGAGTTCGAGAAGGCCCAGGCCGCCGCCGGCAAGAACGTCACTGTCGAGTTCGAGCCGCAGGGCGTGGACGACGAGAACTACAAGACCAAGATCTCGCTCGACCTGCAGTCCGGTGGTGGCGCCGACATCATCGGGATGGACGGTATCTGGGTCGGCGAGTTCGCCGAGGCCGGCTACATCAAGCCACTGTCCGAGGTCGGCGGAGCCGCGGTGGACAGCTGGGAGGGCTGGACGCAGATCCCCGAGGCCGTCCAGAACGCGCTGTCGTTCAACGGCGAGCGGTACGGCGTCCCACAGGGCGCCGACGGCCGGGTGATCTACTTCAACAAAAAGCTCTTCACTGACGCCGGCCTGTCCGCCGACTGGGCGCCCACAAGCTGGGACGACGTGCTGAGCACGGCGGCCACCCTGAAGAAGCTGGACGGCGTCACCCCGCTGCAGATCAATGCCGGCACCGCGATGGGCGAGGCCACCACCATGCAGGGCCTGCTGCCGCTGCTGGTGGGCACCGGCGAGCAGGTCTACACCGACGGAAAGTGGATCGGCAACACCGCCGGACTGCGCGACGTGCTGAACCTCTACAAGAAGATCTACGTCGACGACAAACTCGGCGACGCCGTGCTGCAGCAGGAGGCCTCCGGCCGCGACACCTCCTTCCAGTTGTTCGCCGAGGGCAAGATCGCGATCCTGGCCGAAGGCGACTACTTCTGGCGCTCGGTGATCAACCCGGCCGAGGGTGTCGGCACCGCGCCGATGGCCGACCGCGACACCAACGTCGGCTATGTGAAGATCCCCGCCAAGGCGCCCGGTGCGGGCATCAACGGCCAGGATTTCGTCTCGATGTCGGGTGGCACCGGCCGCGTCCTCAACCCGAACTCGAAGAACCCGGAACTGGCCTGGGAGCTGCTGGCGTTCATGAACTCGGCCGACGCCTTCAAGGCCCGGGTGGCCGGGACGATCTCGATCACGCCGCGCAATGACGTGAACGCCGAGATCCTGGCCTCCGACCCGATGCTCACCTTCGTCAACGACCAGGTGCTGCCGATCACCGCCTACCGTCCCGGCCTGGCGGCCTACCCGCAGGTCTCGGTGGCGTTGCAGCAGGCCTCCCTGGATGTGGTCTCAGGCACCAGTGTGGACGACGCGCTCGCCACCTACGTCACGACGCTGGAGGGCATCGTCGGAGCGGACGCGATCCGGAACTCCTGATGACCCAGACGACCTCGACGTCGGTGGGGGGCGCCACAGCCCCCCGCCGACGGCGGGCCGACGACGTCGCCGGCCTCGGCACGGCCCGGGCCGGCGTCTTCGTCGCCCCCGCGCTGATCATCATCGGCGTCTTTCTGCTGTTCCCGGCACTGTGGACGATCTGGCTGGGGATGACCGACTACCGGCTGACCGGCGTGCAGGCCGCGTCCCCGAAGTTCGTCGGCCTCGACAACTTCATCCACGCCCTGACCGACCAGGCATTCTGGAACTCACTCTCCCTCACCCTGGTCTTCGTGATCGGCTCGGGGATCATCGGGCAGATGGTGATCGGCTTCGCGATCGCCTGGTTGGTGCGCAATATCAAGGCCTGGGCGAAGGGCCTGATCGAGGTGCTGGTGCTGGCGGCGTGGGTGATCCCGTCCTCGGTCGGCGCCTTCCTCTGGCTGGCGATGTTCGATCGCCGCAACGGGACGGTCAACGAACTGCTCGGCACCCAGGGCTACGCCTGGCTGATCAACCATCCGATGGAGTCGATCATCCTGTTCAACATCTGGGTCGGGACGGCGTTCTCGATGCAGCTGTTCTCCTCGGCGATCGGCGCCGTGCCGCCGTCCCAGATCGAGAGCGCCCGGATGGTCGGCGCCTCCACCTGGCAGCAACTGCGGGACGTGATCATCCCCAACATCAAGGGCCACATCCTGACCAACACGCTGCTGATCACACTGTGGACGTTCAACACGTTCACGCCCTACCTGGTCACCGCCGGTGGCCCCAACGGCAAGACCGAGATCCTCTCGGTCTACATCTACAAGACCGCGATCCCCGGCGGCCAACTCGGCCTCGGCGCGGCGATCTCGCTGCTCATGCTGCTGATCAACCTGGTGATCGCCCTGGGCTACATGCGGGTGTCGAGAGAGAAGAGCCGCTCATGACCACCACCACCGCGCCCGGCAGTCATGCCGACGGTGTGAAGAAGGCCAGGGCCTTCGCCGGCCGGGTGCTGTTCGTCCTGGTGCTGACCCTGATCGGCCTGGCCTGGGCGCTGCCCCTGGTCTGGCTGGTACTCGCCCCGTTCGACGCCAACCCGACGCTGTCGCTGTCCTGGCCGGACTGGACGCTGGGCAACTTCGCCCGGCTGATCGACAACCCCTACGCGCTGCGCTCGATCGGCAACTCGCTGTTGCTCGGCATCGGGACGATGGTGGTGGTCGTCGTGCTGGGGGCGCTGGCCGCCTACTCGATGTCCCGGATCCGGATCCCGGGCCGGGACGCCATCCTCTACGGCCTGCTGCTGCTCTCCAGCGTGGTGACCGGAACGGCGGCCATGGTGCCGACCTTCCAGCTGATCACCCAGTTGCAGCTGATCAACACCTATCCCGGCGTGGTCCTCGTCCTCACCGGCGGGCTGCTGCCGACGGTGATCTTCATCCTGAAGGACTTCATGGACTCGATCCCGAAGTCCTACGAGGAGTCCGCCCGGCTCTACGGCGCCAAACCCTTCCGCATCCTGTGGGACGTGGTGGTGCCGATCGCCCGGCCCGGCCTGGCCTTCTTGTCGATCTGGACGATCGTGCAGGTCTGGAGCAACTTCCTCACCCCGTTCATCCTGCTCCGCAGCCCGGATCTCCAGCCGGCAGCGGTGATCATGTACACCTTCTACACCGAGAGCGGTCAGGCCGACCTGCGTCTGATCTCGACCTTTGCACTGCTGTTCTCGGCGCCCGTCCTGCTCATCTACTTCTTCGTGAACCGCCGCTACGGCTTCCGCTTCCATGGGGGGATCAAGTCCTGATGTCCGGTATCCAAACCAACGGCCTGGAGAAGGAGTACCCCAACGGGGTGCGTGGCGTCGACGGAGTCGATGTCGAGATCGCCGACGGCGAGTTCTTCGCGCTGCTCGGCCCGTCCGGCTGCGGCAAGACCACCCTGCTGCGCTCGATCGCCGGACTGGAGCAGATCACCGGCGGCAGCCTGCAGATCGGCGGCCGGGACGTCACCAACGCCGAGCCCGGCGAGCGCGGGGTCGCGATGGTCTTCCAGGACTACGCCCTGTTCCCGCACATGGACGTCGGCGACAACATCGCCTACCCGTTGAAGATCCGCCGGGTGCACCGCACCGAGCGGCGAGCGACCGCCGAGAAGGTGGCCAGCGGGCTGTCGCTGGACGGCCTGATCGAGCGCCGGCCCGGGCAGCTCTCCGGTGGCCAGCAGCAGCGGGTGGCGCTGGCCCGGGCGGTCGCCACCCGGCCGGATGTGCTGCTGCTGGACGAGCCGCTGTCCAACCTGGACGCCCGGCTCCGGCTGGAGGCCCGCACCTTCCTGAAGGAATTGCAGCGTGATCTCGGGGTGACAACGGTGTTCGTCACCCATGACCAGGCCGAGGCGTTGGCCCTGGCCGACCGGATCGCGGTGATGAAACTGGGCCGGCTGCAACAGGTCGGCACCCCGCGGGAGGTCTTCCAGCAGCCGGCCAACACCTTCGTGGCGGGCTTCATCGGCTCCAACCCGATGAACCTGGTGCCCGGGCGGATCGCCGGGGACCAGGTGGAGGCCGCCGGCGCGCGGCTGCCGCTTCCGTCCGCTGCCACCGGCCGGGTCGGCGAAGGCCAGCAGGTGATCTGGGGAATCCGCCCGGAGTACCTGCGGTGGTCGGCCATCGCGGTGCCGGGTGCCGTCCCCGTGCAGGTGAGCGTGGTGGAGAACCTCGGCGCGACCGTCCTGGTCACCGTCCATCTCGGCGAGCAGAAGCTGCAGGTGCTGGTCGGCGAGGACGACGAACCGGCGCCCGATTCGACCGGCTGGGTAGTCCCCTCCCCGACCAAGACGCTGCTGTTCGACGCCGCCACCACCGAGCGGATCGGCTGACCGTGACCATCACCCGGCATCGCTTCCTCGCCACGCCCGAACTGCAGAGCGAGGACCGCTACCACCGGCTACCGTTCGAGGTGCCCGCCGGTAGCCGGTCGCTGTCGGTGCGGCTGAGCTTCGACCCGTCGCTGGGCGGCATCGACCTGGGCTGTGAGGGGGCGGACGGCTGGCGCGGCTGGTCCGGCGGCGCCCGCACCGACTACGTGATCGGCACCGACGAGGCCACCACCGGCTACCTGCCGGGGCCACTGGAGCCCGGTGAGTGGCAGGTCGTGCTGGGCCTGCACCGGGTGCCCGCCCGGGGAGTCCCGGTCGAGGTGGAGATCGCGGTACCGGCCGACCGTCCGGTGGTGGCACCGCCGCAGGTGGCCCCGGCCGTCCGGCGGCTGCGGGGCAGCGACCGGGGGCTGCCGGCCGAGCCGGGGCTGACCTGGTACGCCGGCGACTTCCACGGCCACACCCTGCATTCCGACGGGGAGTTGCCGATCGGCGGACTGGCCGCGCTGGCGGTCGCCTCCGGGCTGGACTTCATGGCGGTCACCGACCACAACACGGTCAGCCACCACGCCCACCTGCCCGCCGAGGGTGCCCGGCACGGCATTGCCCTGCTGCCCGGGCAGGAGGTGACCACCCACCGCGGCCACGCCAATGCCTTCGGCGACATCGGCTGGATCGACTTCCGGCAGCCGGCTTTGGAGTGGGTGCGGACCGTTGCCGCCCGCGGCGGGACGCTGTCGATCAACCACCCGATCTCCGGGGACTGCTCGTGGCTGCACCGGCTGCCGCAGCGTCCGGCGGCGGTCGAGCTGTGGCACGCCACCTGGTACCGCGAGCTGATCTCCACCGCCCCGCTGGCCTGGTTCACCACCTGGCCAGCCGGCGCCACCCTGATCGGTGGCAGCGACACCCACCTGGTGCGCGAACCGCAGCGGCCGGGCACGCCCACCACCTGGGTGGCCGCCGAGGAACCGACCGCCGAGGCGATCCTGGCCGGCCTGGCCGCCGGACGGACCGCGATCACCGGCGCGGTGGACCACGACGGCGGGGTGCTGACACCCCGGCTCATGGACGCCCCCACCCTGTTGCGGGTGGCCGGCGAGCTGGTGGCCGTGGATGCCGAGGGCCTGCTGCTGACCGACGGACTGGGTCGCCGGCGTTCGGTCACCGCTGCCCGGCAGTCGTTTGCTGGCGAACCGTCCGAGGGCCCGTACTCCCTGATCAACCCCGACCGCACGATTCTCGCGCTGTGCGCCTGAGCGATCCAGGAAGCCCCATGCCCCACGAAGTCGTCATCGTCCCGCACACCCACTGGGACCGGGAGTGGTACGAGACCCATGACGTGTTCCGGCTGAAGCTGGTGCACATGCTCGACCGGCTGCTGGCCTCGATGGCGACCGAACCGCGCTACCGGTTCACCCTGGACGGCCAGTCAGCCGCCATCGACGACTATCTCGAGCTCCGTCCACAGGCCAGGGAAGCGGTATCGGCACTGGCGCGGCGCGGCCAGTTGGCACTGGGCCCGTTCCTGATCCTGCTGGACGAGTTCCTCTGCGACGGGGAGGCGATCGTCCGCAACCTCGAACTCGGCTTCCGTTCGGCGGCCCGGCTCGGTCCGGTGATGCCGGTCGGCTACCTGCCCGACATGTTCGGCCACAGTGCCCAGCTGCCCCAGTTCCTGCGTGGCTTCGGGATCCGGCATGCCGCGATGTGGCGCGGGGTGCCGGCCCGGGTCGACGTCCACGGCTTCGCGTGGGCGGCGCCGGACGGTTCGGTGGTGCGGGCGGAGCACCTGTTCGACGGCTACGGTTCGGCGATGGACCTGTTCGCCGTCCCCGGCCGGCTCGGCGAACTCGCTGCTGACTACGCTGAACGCACCACCACCTGGTACCGCGGCGACCCCGTCCTGGGAATGCTCGGCACCGACCACTACGCCCCGCCGTCCGATCTGCTGGAAATCATCGATGCCGCCGCCGGCGACGTGCGGTTCAGCGTCGCCACGCTCGGCGAGTACCTGCAGCAGGTCGCGCCCGACTGGCACGCCGGGGACGAGACCGCCCTGGCCGGGCTGCCGCGGGTGGACGGTGAGTTGCGGTCCCACTCCCGCGGCAACCTGCTGCCGGGGGTGTACTCGATCCGCACCAACCTCAAGCAGGCGATGGCTGACGCCGAACGCGCGCTGACCGTGGCCGAGCGGCTGGACGCCGCCTTCGGGGTGGACGACCACCAGGGGTTCTTCGACCGCGGCTGGTACCAGCTGGTGGAGAGCACCGCGCACGACTCGGTGACCGGCTGCGGGATCGATCCGACCGCCACCGAAGTGGCCGGCCGACTGGAGATCGCTGCCAGCGTGGCACGCGGAGTGACCGTGCGCACCCTGGACCGGATCGCCGCCTCGGTGCCTGCCGGGACGCCGGTGGCCATCAACCCCGCCGGCTTCGCCCGGCGGGCGCACGTCGAGCTGACCCTGACCGATCCCGCCTCACAGCAACTGGGCAGCGGCGTGCAACTGCTGGCCTCCCTGCCCGAGGTGCTGGGCGACGAGCTGATGACCAGTGCCGAACTGCCGAAGCTGCTGCACCGAATCCATGGCCGGGAGCTGTTCGGCCAGCTGATCAACCACTGGTCGTTCAGCGCAGACGGGCTGCGCTTCGAGGTGGCCGAGTCCGCGATCGGGCAGTTCGACCTGGCCGGGTTCACCGCGCAGCTGCAGACCCGGATCGACGCCGACCCCGACGGGCAACGCCGCTGGCGGGTGCAGACCATCGCCGCCCCGCGGCGCACCGCGCTGGTCGGGGTGGACGTCCCGGGGCTGGCACTGACCCCGATCGAACTGGCGCAGGCCCGGAGCAGCGATGACCCGGTGGAGGTGGGCGAGCGCCGACTGGCCAACCGGCAACTCGTCGCCGAGGTGGCCGCCGACGGCACGGTACGGATCGAGGCCGCCGACGGCACCGTGCTGGACGGCGCCCTGCAACTGGTGGACGAGGGCGATCGCGGCGACAGCTACAACTTCGGCCCGGTGGCCTCCGACAGCGCCGTGTCGTCTCCTGACCGGGTGGAGGTCAGCGTGCTGGAGACCGGTCCGCTGCGCGGCCGGCTGCTGGTGCGGCGGCACTACACGATCCCGGCACGGCTGGACCAGGCCGATCCCGATCGGCGCTCGGCCGAACTGGCCGGCCTGGCGGTCGACACCGTCCTGGAACTGCGCGAGGGCGAGCCGCTGCTGCGGGTGACCATGGACCTGGTCAACCAGGCCTGCGACCACCGGCTGCGGGTGCTGGTGCCGGCCGGCCCGGCCGGCCTGCCGGGGTCGGCGGCGGCCGGGCAGTACGGGGTCACCGAACGTGGCCGGCTGGGCGAGGGCGGCTGGGGGGAGTATCCGCTGCCCACCTATCCGGCAGCGCGGTTCGTCCATGCCGGGCACACCAGCCTGCTCCTCACCAAGCACTCCGAGTACGAGGTGGTGACCGCCGGTGAGCAGGACCTGCTGGCGCTCACCCTGCTGCGCGCCGTCGGGATGATGAGCGTCAACGTCCATCCGCTGCGGGACGAGCCGGCCGGTGGGGAGTTCCCCGTCCCCGGCGCGCAGTACCTGGGCGTCGGAGTGCGGACGGCGTTCGCGATCCTGCCGTCCGCCACCGGCTGGGAGGCTGCCGGCGCCGCCCGCTGGAGCGAGTTGCTGCGGGTCGAGCCGCTGGTGGTGCTGGGTCGGCTGGGCGGTCCGGCCGTGGTGGGCGGCGTGGCCGGGGCCGGTGGCGCGGCGGACGGCATCGAGCTGCCCGGCCGTCCGGCGATCGAGGTGGCCTCCGACGTCGTGCTGGAGTCGTTGCGTAAGGTTCCCGCCGCGGACGGCACCACCTGGGAGGCCCGGTTCGTCAACTACCGGCACCAACCGCAGCAACTGGCAGCGTCCGTGGCCGGCCGCTGGGACCGCACCGACCTGGCCGGCAACCTGATCGAGGCCGATGTCGACCTGGCCTGGTTCAGCATCGGCGCCAGCCGGATTGAGACCTTCCGCCGCCGCGCTCTCTAGCGGCCTTCCGCCGCCGCGCGCTCGGTGGGCACTGGCCAGCCCTCTGCCCGGCCCTCCTGGCACCGCCGGTCGCTGCCGGGATGCCTGACTGCCGCCTTCGCGATGTCCACCTCAAATCGGGGCACCGCCGGTCGCGCGTGGATGCCTGACTGCCGCTGTGCGTCAGCCCTCAGGCTGAATCACAAACCGGGCGAATTCGGCCAGTCGTCGACACTATCCACGCGGGTGGCCTGATCTGCCCGGTTTGTGCACCTCCCGGCCGGGGTCGACGGCGATGCGGGTGAACAACAGCCCACCTTCTCCCCAGCAGAAACCGGTCAGTAGAGGCCAGGCGCGTGGATAATCCACTCGTCCTGCCAAAATCACCCGGTTTGTGCAGGACTTCGGGTGGATAGTGCCGGGGATCAGTGCGGCAAGGGGGCCACCGTGGTCACGGCTCCGGGCAGCAGACCTCAGAACTCCTCGTGGCTGGCCGGGTCGGCGCCAAACAGGCGTCCGTCAGGGCGTCCGAGGGCTGTGATCGCCGCCACCTGGTCATCGTCCAGGCTGAAGTCGAAGACCGCCAGGTTCTCCTGCTGACGTTCAGCCGACGCCGCCTTGGGCAGCGGGACGGTGCCCAACTGGACCTGCCAGCGCAGCACGATCTGGGCGGGCGTTCGGCCGTGGGCCTCGGCGATTCCGGTGATCACCGGATCCCCGAAGATCTCCCGTCCCCGTCCCAGCGGGCTCCACGACTCGGTGCGGATGCCCCGGTCGGCGTTGGCCTGCCGCTGTTCGACCTGCGGGAAGTAGGGATGCAGTTCGACCTGGTTGACCGCCGGAGTGACGCCGGACTGGGCGATCACCTGGTCGAGGTGCTCGGGCAGGAAGTTGCTGACGCCGATGGAACGCAGCAGGCCCGCGCGCTGCAGATCGACCAACGCCTGCCAGGCCTCGGCGTAGCGGTCGACGCTCGGGTTCGGCCAGTGGATCAGGTAGAGGTCGAGATGGTCCACCTGCATCCGGTACAGCGACTCGTGGACGCAGCTGATTGCCGCCTCGTAGGCGTGATGCCGTCCGGGAAGCTTGGACGCGATCATGATCTCGTCCCGGGGGACGCCCGAGCGTCGCACCGCCTCACCAACCGCGCCCTCGTTGTCGTAGTTCATCGCGGAGTCGATCAGCCGGTAGCCGGTGCGCAACGCGCTGACGATCGCGTCGACGCCGTCGGGCCCGCGGAGCGGATAGGTGCCGAAGCCGAGCGCAGGCAGCTGGTGGCCGTCGTTGAGGGTGTAGCTGGGAATCATGGTCCGACGCTAGCCTTCAACAGCTCTTTCGGCCACCCACCCCCGACATCGTCACCGGGAGCGCGCTCACCTGGCTCAACTCCGAGTTTGTGCACGGTCTTCGGTGCACTAACTCGGAGTCAATGCCTCGGTTCAGCGATCAGAGGCAGGAACGTAGCGGGTGGCCCGGCCAGCACCGACATCCCTCAGCAGGCCGGCGTCCACCAGGGCTCTGAGGGTCCGCTGGCGGGTGCGGCGCGACGCCTCGGGAAGGAGCGCGGCCGCCTCGGCGAGGGATACCAACCCTTCCCGGACGGCGTAGTCCAGCAGCACCGCCTGGTCGGCGGTCACCCGGACCTCTCGGCCGGGAGCAGATCGCCGATCGTCAGCGCATGCAGGTGCAGCAGATCAGCGGTCGAGATCAGGTTGGGGATGGCCGGATGGGCGCGTACCCACTCCCAGGCGCGCGCACAGTTCCCCGCAGACCCGATCACTTCTGCCCGACACAAACCGGGCAATCCAGAGGGCTTGAGTACATAATCCACACGCCCGCCCGAAATCACCCGGTTTGTGCACCTCCCGGCCGGGGTCGACGGCGATGCGCCGACCAACAACCCACCCTCTCCCCAGCAGAAACCGGGCAGCAGAGGCCACGCGCGTGGATAATCCACTCGTCCTGCCTGAATCACCCGGTTTGTGCGGACGCCTGGGACGGTGGGGCGCTTTCCCGGCTCAGACGTCGGCGAGCGCCTCGGTGGGGGACGCCGTGGCCGCCCGCCGTCCGGGCAGGACGGAGGCCAGCGCCGCAGCCACCACCGCGATCACCAGCATGCCGAGGGTCTGCGGCAGGTCGATCGCCAGCCGGTGCTGGGCACCGTCCACCGTGGCGGTCAGGGCGGTGGCACCCAGCCAGCCGAAGAACACGCCGGCAGCGATCCCCACCAGCACCCCGACACCGGCCAGCAGCAGGGCCTCGATCAGCAACATCACCCGTAGTGAGCGGGTCTGCAGGCCGAGCGCCCGCAACAGCGCCGACTCCCGGGTGCGCTCGATCACCGACAGCCCCAGGGTGTTGCTCACCCCGACCAGGGCGATCAGCACAGCCACCGCGAGCAGCGCCGTGGTGATCAGCAACAGCAGGTCGAGCACCTGCTCGATCTGGGCGGCCTCCACCACGCCACCGGTGACGGCGAACTGATCGCCGGCCAGGTCGAGGATCTGTCCCACCGCCGAGATCGCCTGACTGCGATCCGGGATCGAGAGCCACACCAGGGCGTCCGGCAACGCGCCGCCCAGCTTCTGCAAGGTGGCCGCGGAGACCATCACCTGGCCGACCTCCAGCAGCCGCGACCGGGTGAGGGTGAGGTCGACGCTGCCCTGGGTGGTGCTCAGGGTGACCCGCTGGCCGTCCTCAGCGGCCTCCGCCCGGCTGGAAACCAGGATCTGATCGTCGCCGAGGCTGGCCGGCGCGCCGACCGCCACCTGGACGATCGCCGGGTCGAAGCCGATCACCATCAGGCCTTCGTAGCGCTCAGAAGCCCGGGTGAAGTCGGCCGTCCCGACGCTGAGGGAGGCCACGCCGTCCACCCCGGGCACCTGGGCGAGTTGCGCGCGCAGGTCGGCCGGAACGGCAGCCTCCAATCCCCAGGCGTGCACCGCGGCATCCACCGGACGGCGCTGGTCGATCTCGCTCAACAGGCTGGCGCGGACGCTGGCCGTCCCCACCTGCAGCGTGACGATCAGCCCGACCGCCAGCATCAGCGCGGTCGCGGTGGCGGCCGCCCGCCGTGGATTGCGGACGGAGTTCTGCGCGGCCAGCCGCGGGGTGACGCCCAGCGGGGCGACCAGCGAACCCAGCCCGCGCAGCAGCCGGGGGACGAACAGCGGCGCACCGAACAGGACGCCGAGCGCCAGCAGCGCGCTGCCGGCGATGGCGAGCAGCAGCGGGTCATCCTGGGTGAGCGAACCCAACGCCACCGCCAGCCCGCCCGCCACCAGCACCCCGCAGACCACGCCCCGTACCCAGCCCGCCCGGCGGCGTTCATCGCTGGAGAGCTCGGGCTGCAGCGCCTCCAGCGGACGCACCCGCGTCCCCCGTAGCACCGGGAAATAGGCGGCCACCACGGTGATCAGCAGCCCGGCGGCGAAGGCGACCGCCAGTTCGGAGGCCGGCAGCGCCAGGCCCCAGTACAGCGAGCCGGTGATCGCCGCACCGATCGCAGCCAGCCCGATGCCCAGCAGGATCCCCAGCCCAGCCCCGATCACGCCGAGCGCGATCGCCTCGGCCAGGTAGCGGTTGCGGACCTGGGAGGCTGCGGCGCCGACCGCACGCAGCAACCCGATCTGGCGGCGGCGCTGAGCGAGCAGGATGGTGAAGGTGTTGGCGATGGTGATCATGCCGACCACTGCGGCGATTGCGGCGAACACCCACAGCAGGTTGCGGAAGGCCTGGAAACCGTCGGTCAGATCCTCGACGGCCTTGGCTCGGATCTCGGCCGCCGACTGCACCGTGGCGCCCGGCGGAACCACCGGCTTGACCGCGCCGACCAACTGGTCGAGGCCGACCCCCGGCGTGCCGCGGACCAGCCAGGTTCCCGAGCCCGTATCTGGATCGACGTGGTAACGGTCGAAGGCCTCGCGGGCCAGGTAGCCGGTCTGGACGAAGAGCGAGTTCGGCTCGCCGGTGAGCCCGACCACGGTGTACCCGAGGTCATCGAGCCCGGACGCGATGGTGTCGCCGATCGCTGCCTTCAGCGCCCCCGCGGCACCGCGGGAGAGAGTGATCTCGTCGGCGCGCTCGGGCCAGCGTCCGTCCACCAGGTGTGACCAGCGGAAGGGCTCGGAGGGCAACCCGATCAGGTTGACCAGCACGGTGTTGCGGTCGTGCGTCAATCCATCCGACGTGGTCAGGCTGGCCTCGGCCGCCGCCACCTGCGGCACCCCGGCCAGAGTGTCGCGCAGGTCCGGTGGCGTGTCGCCCTCCCAGCTCTCCAGGGTGACCACCGCGTCCGCCCCGGCGATCGGCAGCGACTGCTGGCGTTCCAGCCCGTTCTGCTCGGTGGCGACGATCACCGAGGATCCGGCCATGAAGGCGACGCTGATCGCGATCGCGAGCACGGTGGCGACGAACCGTGAGGGGTGGTATCGCAACTCCCGTAGAGCCTGGCGCAGCATCAGGCCCCCAGCCCGGTCATCGCAGCCAGGACGCGGTCGGCGTGCGGGTCGAGGAAGTCGTCCACCACCCGGCCGTCGCTCAGGATGACCGCGCGGTCGGCGTAGGCCGCGGCGTTCGGGTCGTGGGTGACCATCACGATGGTCTGGCCGAGGCTGAGGGTGGCCGTCCGGAGCTGGTTGAGCAGGTCGGTTCCGGCGCGGGAGTCGAGGGCGCCGGTCGGCTCGTCGGCGAACAGCACCTTCGGACGGGTGATCAGGGCGCGGGCGATCGCCACCCGCTGCTGCTGCCCGCCGGAGAGCTGGGACGGCAGGTGCCGCAGCCGGTCGCCCAGCCGCAGCGAGTCGACGATCCCGTCGAACTCGGCGGGATCGGCCCGGCGTCCGGCCAGGTCGAGCGGGAGCAGGATGTTCTCCTTCGCGGTCAGGGTAGGCAGCAGGTTGAACGCCTGGAAAACGAACCCCACCTGGTCGCGGCGGACGGCGGTGAGCTCACGGTCGCGCAGCCCGGTGATCTCGGTGCCGCCCAGATAGACCTGCCCGGAGGTGGGCCGGTCCAGTCCCGCCAGGCAGTGCATCAAGGTGGACTTCCCCGAGCCCGAGGGGCCCATGATCGCGGTGAACGAGCCGGGCCGGAAGCCGACCGTCACGTGGTCCAGGGCTCTCACGGCGGCCTCTCCGGAGCCGTAGATCTTGGTCAGGTCCACCGCCTGGGCGATGGTCTCGGGCAGGGTGGGAGCAGTCGCAGTCACGTCGTCCAACCTAGGTGCGGGCTGTGTGCCGGGCATCCTCCCGGACGGCACACCCGATCGTCCGTTCGGACGATTCAGGCTCATCGGTGGAGGCCCGCCAGCCGCCCGGGCGCCACAAGCGGCGAGGCCCTGCGCCTGCCGTGCAGTCGAGCAGGACGACCCCGACCACGTCCCGCCGACTCGCGCGCGCCCCGCGTTGGGCCGGCGATCGATGACCTCCTCCCCGACGCCGTCCACCTGCCGGGAGAGGTCCGGTCGGAGTTCGTACTGCGCGCTGCCCGTGAGGACAGCCCGCCCTGCCCACGCAGTCCCGGGCTCTCCTCGCGGTCGGCAGGAGGCCCGGGCCGCCGAACAACGGCACCGCCGACAGACGACTCCGCTTCGCAGTCCGGCAGTAGGCTCATGGTGTGGCGCTGAGCGTCTTCGAATTGTTCAAGGTCGGGATCGGGCCGTCGTCGTCCCACACCGTGGGGCCGATGCGTGCTGCGGTGACCTTCCTCGCCGCCTTGGCCGAGGGTGGCCTCCTGCAGCGAGTCGCCCGGGTGAAGGTCGAGCTGTTCGGTTCACTGGGCGCGACCGGTCACGGCCACGGCAGCGTGCCGGCGGTGATCCTCGGCCTGCTGGGCGAACACCCCGAGACTGTCGACCCGCGGTTGTGCCAGCCGACCCTGGCAGCCGTCCGGGAGCGGAAGTCGCTCGACCTGCCCGGGTGCGGGCCGATCCGGTTCGACCCGGACGAGGACGTCGTGCTGTACCGCCGGCGTTCGCTGCCGACCCATTCCAACGGGATGATCTTCTCCGCCTGGGACGCTGCCGGAACCCAGCTCGCCAGCCGCCGCTACTACTCGGTGGGCGGCGGTTTCGTCGCCGACGAGCGGCTGGAGGGCCCCGGCCGGATCATTCCCGACCCGACAGTCGTGCCGCACCCGTTCGCTTCCGGCGCCGAGCTGCTCGACCAATGCCGGCTGACCGGCTTCTCGGTCGGACGGTTGGTGCGCGAGAACGAACGCGCCTGGCGCACCGACGCCGAGATCGACGCCGGCCTGTTGCAGCTGTGGTCGGTGATGGAGGAGTGCATCGCCAACGGGCTGAGCACCGAGGGCCTGCTGCCCGGCGGGCTGCACGTCCGGCGCCGCGCCCCCGAACTGCTGCACCGGCTGGAATCCGAGGGCGACGACCACGACCCGCTGCGCGGCATGGACTGGATCACGCTTTACGCCCTGGCTGTCAACGAGGAGAACGCCGCCGGTGGCCGGGTGGTGACCGCGCCCACGAACGGTGCCGCCGGGGTGATTCCCGCGGTGCTGGAGTACTACACCCGGTTCGTGCCCGGGGCAGGCGACCGCGGGGTGATCCGGTTCCTGCTCACCGCGGGCGGGATCGGCGCGATCATCAAGGAGCAGGCGTCCATCTCGGGCGCCGAGGTGGGCTGCCAGGGCGAGATCGGCGCCGCCTGCTCGATGGCCGCCGCGGGGATGGCCGCCGTGATGGGCGGCACCCCGGCCCAGGTCGAGAACGCCGCCGAGATCGGGATGGAGCACAATCTGGGCCTGACCTGCGATCCGGTCGGCGGGCTGGTGCAGATCCCCTGCATCGAGCGCAATGCGATCGCCGCCGTGAAGGCGATCACCGCCGCCCGGACGGCGCTGCGCGGCGATGGCACCCACATCGTCTCCTTCGACAACGTGCTGAAGACGATGCGCCAGACCGGCAAGGACATGAGCATCAAGTACAAGGAGACCGCCCGCGGCGGCCTGGCGGTCAACGTCATCGAGTGCTGACGCACTCCGCGAACGGCGGGCGCTCGCCAGGTGACGCGATTCTGCACCTCGAAGGCTCGAAAGCCTCGTTCCAGGCCCCTGAACACCATCGAGGTGCCAGATCCCGTCACCACCGGCTCCGCCGGATAGGCTCGGATCAACCACGAAGGGGAAGCCGATGCCGATTCTCGACCAGTTCCACGCCGATCCCGCCCGCTACGACGGACGGATGCCGTACCGCGCCCTGGGGCGCAGCGGGCTGAAGTTGCCGGCGGTCTCGCTGGGGCTGTGGCACAACTTCGGCGACGACGTGCCGTTCGAGCGGCAGCGGAACATCCTGCGGCGGGCCTTCGACCTCGGCGTCACCCACTTCGACCTGGCCAACAACTACGGCCCGCCCTACGGCAGCGCCGAGACCAACTTCGGCCGGCACTTCCGGGAGTCGTTGCGTCCCTACCGCGACGAACTCGTGATCTCGACCAAGGCCGGCTGGGACATGTGGCCCGGCCCCTACGGCGATCTCGGATCGCGCAAGTACCTGCTCAGCTCGCTGGACCAGTCGCTGGAGCGGATGGGGCTGGACTACGTCGACCTCTTCTACCACCACCACTACGACCCGACCACGCCGCTGGAGGAGACCCTCGGCGCGCTCGACACCGCGGTGCGGCAGGGCAAGGCCCGCTACGTCGGCATCTCGTCCTACTCCGCCGAGCGCACCCGCGAGGCGGCGACGATCGCAGCCGACCTGAGGCTGCCGCTGGTGATCCACCAGCCGTCCTACTCGTTGCTCAACCGCTGGGTCGAGGGCGGGCTGCTGGATGCGACCGCCGAGGCCGGTATGGGCGTGATCGCGTTCTCGCCGCTGGCGCAGGGGATGCTGACCGACAAGTACCTGGCCGGCGTGCCCGCCGACTCCCGCGCAGCTCAGCACAAGTCGCTGTCGACCGACTTCCTCACCGAGCAGACCCTCGGCCACATCCGGGCGCTCAACCAGCTCGCCACCGGACGGGGGCAGTCCCTGGCCCAGCTGGCGATCGCCTGGGTGCTGCGGGATCCCCGGGTGACCTCTGCCCTGGTCGGTGCCTCGTCGGTTGCCCAGTTGGAGAACAGCCTGGGCGCCCTGACCAACCTCGACTTCACCGCCGAGGAACTGGCCGCCATCGACGCCCACGCCGTCGACGCCGGGATCAACCTCTGGGAGGGTCCGAGCACCGCCTAAAGGGCCCGCCGTTCGGGACCCACCGGCAGCCACGCCGCCGTTCGAGGACCATCGCCTGGAGTCCTGCGGGCCTCACTAGCCCACCGGCCGACTCCCCCGGAGGCCGGCGGCCAGCCCCCGGGCTCCGGCCGCTTGCCGCACCCCGGGGCCAGCTCACCGGGGCGGGCCGTCTTCCTCTCCGGGCAGACCGCTTGTCGCACCCCCGGGGGGCCAGTTCCTGCCGTTGCGCCCCGGCCTGTTCGGTGCGCTGCTGCCGGCTCACGACCTCAACCCGCACCTCATCCGCGCACCCACTGCTCGGCACCCAGAACCCGGTTCCGAGAGATCCTCAGCCAACCCTGAGGCGGCCTTAGGGCAGACCTGAGGGTCGCTTGAGACCGGAACCCTAGATTCTCTGGCGAGGGGTGATCCAACCGGATCACAGCAAGCTCATCCATCACGAATCGGGGGTTCGTCCATCATGAAGTTCCAGAAGAAGAGCATCGTCGCCGTCCTGGCCGGCGTGGTAGTCGCCGGCGCGCTGAGCGCCTCGGCCGCCACCCTGGGTGGGGTCTACCGGGCACAGCTCGGAGGAGACACTGCCGGTGTCTCCTCGCCACTGACCAAGGGCGTCGACGTCTCTTGGGGCACCACCTACAACAAGACCGCCAAGGCCTACGTCGTCAACGGCGTCACGGTCGCGGCCCACGAGAAGACCGAGTCCATCCCGGCGAACGCGCAGGTCAGGTTGACCGTCACCGACGCCGACGGGGACGCACTCGGTGAGTTCACCAGCACCGACGGCGGCACCACCTGGAGCGCGACGTCGACGGCGATTCCGGCCGCCGAGGTCGAAGGCCTCGCCGTGGTGATCAACGGGACCAGCATCAGCATCGCCTGAGACCGGTTCGTTCAGCACGATTCTTGGGGGGAGCCATGGCCACGGGAGGGGTAGTCCTGGCCGCGGTTCCGGCGCCTGCGATCACCGAGGACGCCGGGGCTGCCGCCGCCACGTTGGGAGGGAGCGTGGCGGCGGCCCGGCCTCGCCGGGCCGGGCGCGTGGTGCGTACGGTGCTCGCGTGGCTCCTGCTCGCGGTCGCCGTTGTCGTCCTCTGGCCCGCACCGTGGGGCGGCACGCTCGGCCTGACCATCGTCTCCGGCCACTCGATGGAGCCGACCTATCACACCGGTGACCTCGTCCTGACTGTCCGGCAACCCGGCTACGCCGTGGGCGAGGTTGTCTCCTATGTCGTCCCCGACGGCCAGCCCGGTGCGGGCGGGCGGGTCATCCACCGCATCGTCGAGGCGGACGGCGGCACCGTCACCACCCGTGGCGACAACAATGCCGCCGCCGACCCGTGGACCTTCACCCCGTCCGACATCACCGGACGGGCTGTGCTGCAGCTTCCGGGGGTGGGCCTGCTGTGGAGTCCCACCGTCTTCCCATTCCTGATCGCGATCGTCATCGGTGCCCTGGTCACCATGCTGCTGTGGCCGTCCCGGCCCGATCCGGCGGACGCACCCGCCACCACCCCGGAGGAGGGCCCGGATGCGTAACCCGCGTCGCCTCGCCACGCTGGCCGTGGCCGGGCTCGGTGTGCTCGCACTCGCCGGGGTGGTCACCTCGTCGGCGGCGACCCTCGGCGGTGCCCTGCCGGCAGAACTCGGGACGGCAACAGCGGAAACCCAGCGCATCACGGGCGCCACCCTCGACTGGGCACCTGTCCGGTCCGGCGCGGACTGGACGGCCGACAGCGTCACCATTACCACTGACCCGGGTCAGAGCTTCCTCGCCGACGACCTGGTCAAACTCACCATCGACCAGGGCGATGACGGCAGCTGCCAGGTCTCCACCGCCGTGACGAAGGCCGCCACCGCCGTCACTGTCGGCAGCAGTGCCCTGCGCGACGCCTGCGGGACGGTCGCGTTCGACCAGATCGGCTCGATCGCCTTGTCGATCACCGGCGACGACCTGGCAGCGACCTTCACCGGCAGCCTGGGCGAGGTGCGCGGCAGCCTCGCCGCCTTCACCGGCGCGCTCGTCGATCCCGACACCTCCCTGCGCGGCAGCACCAGCTCCGCCACGGTGGACGGTGTCTCCTATCTCACCCAGCTGGTGGTCGAGGTGACCTCGGACGAGCTGGCGCCCGCAGACCTGGTCGGCACCCGGGTGCTCGCCTCGCTGTCCAGCTCCAGCGACGGGACCAGCCTCGACTACGCCGGGACGATCTCGCTGGACAGTTCCGCCCCCGTCCGGGTCGGCGCCGCCACCGGCGGGACCGCCGCCGCGACCGTCACCCTCGACCTGTCCGCCCTGGCCGACCAGGCCGGGACCGCGCGGCCGCGCGCCGCCGCGGTCGACCACTTCGCCGTCGTCCTCTCCTCGCCCCAGCATCTGGGGGCCAGCCTCGCCGGCGCTGCCGGCGACTACGCGATCGCGATGGCCGCCGGCAGCATCGACAGCGGCAGCAGTAGCGACGGCGACAGCGGGCCGACAGTCTCCTCCGCCCTCGACCCGGTCAGCCTCGACAACCGGCTCACGTACCAGTACTCGTCCGCGACGACGAACTTCGACAACAACAGCCTTGCGTTCTGCCACAGCTTCTCCGTCACCAACACCTCCAGCACTGCCATCGACTGGACCCTGACCTTCAACACCTCCTACGTGCCGCTGTGGGAATTCGACCCGACCGCATCCGGGGCGTTCAGCTCGGCATGGAACTGGGAGACGGTCTCCTACGACTCCACCACCCACCTGTGGACGATCCGCGGCACCGGCCAGCTGCGCACCCTGCAGCCCGGTGCGACCCTGAACAGCTTCGGCTTCTGCGTGAACAACGTCCCGACGCCACCGGTGGACCCGACCACGTTCTCCTCCGCGCTGAGCCTGAACGGGAGCTCCAGCCAGTGGTACGCCGCTCTCGATCTGCAGGTGACGAGCACCAGCCACTGGAACGTCCCCTGGGAGATCACCGTCGACCTCGGTGACTACCTGTGCCCGGCCGGGCTCACCGACCGTCAGCTCACCTGGAGCGGGGGTGTCGAGGTCGCCAGCTCGCAGGGCACCGTGTACACGCTGCGCGGCCGGGTCGGCCAGAACACCCGGTTCGTCGCGGACGGGCGGCCCGTCAAGATCAGGACGCTGGTGTCCTACACCCCGGCCGGTGGCCGGTACCTGCTGCCCTGCAGCAGCGCGCTGCGCGTGGCCGCAGCAGCTTCCCAGCCGGCCGCAGCCACCACTGACCCGGCCAACTCGGCGGCCGAGTCGACGACGGACGCCACGGTTCCGGCGGCCGAGTCGACACCGACCGCCACTGCGACACCGCAGGCCAGCCCGCTGCCGTCCGCGGACGCCAGCCCGGCAGCCGCTGCCGAGAGCACCGCCGCTGCTGACGCCACATCGGCAGCCGACCCGACACAGGAGGACGATGCATGACAGCCGCGCTGGTTCCGCCTCCGGCCCCTGGCGAGGGGTTTCGCACGGTGTTCTGGGATATCATCACCGACGTCACCACCCCACCCTTCGAGCGGGCGAGAACGTCAGGGGAGAACGCCGTGGACGAGCGCATCGCCGTTGTCATCGAGGACGACGCCGACATCAGGTCGCTGGTCGCCGATGTCCTCGAACAGGCCGGCTTCGAGGTACACACCGCTGCCGCGGGCCTCCCGGGCATCGACCTGGTCCGCCAGCACAATCCGGTTGTGACCACCCTGGACGTCTCCATGCCGGGCATGGACGGCTTCGAGGTCGCCAAGCGGATCCGGGCCATCAGCCCGACCTACATCGTCATGCTGACCGCACGAACGGACGAGATCGACACCCTCCAGGGGTTGCAGTCCGGTGCCGACGACT
Source organism: Propionicimonas sp. (assembly GCF_034927565.1). GTDB lineage: Bacteria > Actinomycetota > Actinomycetes > Propionibacteriales > Propionibacteriaceae > Propionicimonas. The sequence goes on along the minus strand of NZ_JAYFPT010000100.1, from coordinate 7,167 downwards.
ACCTGACCAAACCGTTCCGTCCCCGCGAGTTGCGGGCCCGGGTGGAGGCGATGCTACGGCGACCGCGGCTGGTCGCCTCCCAGCCCACGCCGGCCTCCGACCCCGCGCCCTCCTCCGACGCCGCAGCCACCGGCTGGCTGGAGCACAAGGGCCTGCGCGCCCAGCCCGAGATGCACCTGGCCACGGTGGACGGCCGCGACCTCGACCTCACTCCCAGCGAGTTCGACATCCTTGTCGAGTTGCTGGGCGCCGGACGCCGGGTGGTCAGCAAGGCCGAACTCGCCCTGATGCTGCGGGGCGAGCGCGTGCACGGACTGGAGGCGTACGTCTCCGAGAACGACCTGCGGGCCATCGAGGTGCACATGGCCAACCTGCGCCGCAAGCTGGGCGAGTCGGCAACCGCGCCGCAGTGGATCGAGACCGTCCGCGGGGTGGGCTACCGGCTCACCGCCCGGTAGTCCCGGCCGCTGGGTGACCCTGGGCCGCTGACATCCAGGACGGTTCCTGCCGCACCAGTTCGTTCGTGACGAGAGCCTGTCTCCCCATCACTGGCCGTCGGGCAGCAGGCCACCCCTGGACGGGGAGACAGGCTCGACCACGGCCAGCAGCACGCCGCCGTTGATCCAGGCCACCCCTGGATGGGGAGGCATGCTGGCTACCTGGGGGACTGATGTGGTGCATGTGACGCGTGAGGCGCCCCTGCACCGCACCGGAACAGCCCCCGCCAGGACACCTGGCGAGCAGGACATGACCCACCGTGGGCGGGAAGGCGGTTCTCCCTGCCCATCAGGAAGCCAGGACGACGGCCGCGTCCGGGCTCTCGGCCGAGTGTCGCGCCGCCTCGTTGGAGACGTCGATGAGGGCGGAGGCCGCATAACCCACCACATCGGTCACGGCCACCCCCACGCCGATCACCGGAGTGACGGTGGCGCCGATCGACCCCACCTCGTCGATCACCCGTTGCTGCAGCCGCACTGCCAGGGAGCGGGCGTCCGACGCCGAGGTGACCGGCACCGCAAGCATCAGGCCGGCCGGCCCTTCTTCCCCCACCAGCCCCAGTGGTGGCGCGCCATGCAGCAGGCTGGTCCGCCACGCCTTCAGCAGTTCCGAGGCCTCGTGGGCCCCGAACGCGGTCGTGATCTGTGGCAGTTCGTCCATCCGCAGGGCGATCACGGCCAACCGGTCCCCGGCGCGCTCGCTGCGCGCGACCGCGCTCGCCAGCACCACGGCGAAGGAGCGGGCGTCGAGCAAGCCGTCGGCGTCCACGTCCAGGGTGGTCGTCCCGCCCCGCCCCCGCAGGGTGGACTCCGTGGCCCGCAGGACGGACATGGCCACCACCGCCGCGACAGTGAGCACGATCGTCAGGATGGAGGTGTTGGCGGTGTCGAACCAGCGCTCGAACAGGACCGAACCGGGGCCGGCGGCCAGGAAGACCACGGCCCGTGCCAGGTAGTAGACCGCTGCCAGGCCGAGCACCACCGTGATCGCTGCGGCGAGCGACTGCTTCCCGAGCACGCCGCGGCGGGACTCGACGGTGCCCAGTGCCGCCAGGATGCCGATAGACCAGAACATCACTGCCGCACCGGCCCAGTCTCCGCCTCCCGGACCGGCCAGGAGCGCCGCCAGTGCCGTGGCCGCGACGGCCGCACCCACCACGATGCCCGACAGCCGCACCGGGTGCTCGTTGAACCGGCGGCAGCCGAGCCACAGGCTGCCCATCGACAAGACGAAGGCGGCGTTGCCAATGCTGGTAGCGACCCACGCCCCGGGGACGTCGAGCGCCCACACCAGGTAGCAGAACGACGTCAGGATTCCCGCCAGGAAGGCCGCCGTCCAGATGCGGGCAGCCGGGCTGGCCTGGTGAACGATGGTCTCGATCAGGAACAGCACTCCTGCCACGATCACCACCACTGCTGTCACCAGGCTCATCGTGACCTGATCCACCATCATCGGCTTTCCCCCTTCGGGTTGTGCTCGGGTAGCCGTACCAGGAAGGTTGCACCCTCACCAAGGACGCTGCGAGCCGTGATCTCGCCGCCATGGGCCCGGACGATGTCGCGGCTGATCGCCAGTCCCAGTCCGTTGCCGTGCGTGGCGGTCTTGCGCACCGCGTCGCTGCGGAAGTAACGGTCGAACAATCGAGGCAGTTCATCCTGCGAGATCCCCGGGCCGTCGTCTCGGACGGCGATCCAGCTGTGCAGGCCGTCGCTGGTGCAGCCGACCCAGATCATGCCACCCTCGGCGGCGTACTTGATCGCATTCGACAGCAGGTTGTCGACCACCTGGCGCATCCGGTGGGCATCAGCCCACGCCTCGGCCCGCTCGACGCCGGTGGTGTCGATGGTCATCTGCCGTTCGGTTGCCCGCGGCAGGGCGGCCTCAACGGCGGCCCGCACCACCTCGCCCAGTTCGACCCTGGCCGGATCGATCGTGAGCGCCACCCCGTCACGCGACTCGGCCGCGGCGGCAAGGATGTCGGCGACGAGTTCGAGCAGGCGATCGGCACCGTGCTGGGCGATCTCCAGACGACGCCGGGTGGCGGTGTCCAGCGTCTCGTCCTCCAGAACCAGATCGAGGTAGCCGAGAATGGAGGTCAGCGGGGTGCGCAGTTCGTGTGACACCGACGCGATCAGGTCCTCGCGGGCCCGCAGCGCAAGCTGCTCGGCCGTCACGTCCTCCACTACGAAGATGGTTCCAACCTCGCCCCCCCGGGTGTCGTGGAGCCGCCGGGCGGACACCTTGAACGAGCGCCGGTCCTCACCAGGCGAACCCAGCCAGAACAGCTCGGCGTCGAACACCTCCCCCCGCTGCGCGCGAGCGAGTGGATGGTAGGTTGCCGGGACCGGTGTGAGTCCGTCCGCCGCGTAGGTGGCGCCACCGAGGTCGTCGTGAAGCCGCTGAAACCGGGTGAAGGCCTGGTTGGCCACGTCGATGCTCCCGTCGGCACCCAGCCGCAGCACGCCGAAGTCCACGGCGTCCAGGACGTCGGTGACCAGTTGCTCCTGCTGACGGGCACGCTCGGCAGTGCGCCGCAACGCCAGGGACTGCCGCTGGAGCAGGTCCCGCTGTGCCTCGGCGCGGCGGGCCATCACATGCGAGACGGCCGTGGTCCCGGCCAACAGCAGCGGGAACATCAGCAGCGACAGATTGGGCTGCTGTTCGGGGTCGATGAGGTTGATCGCCACGTAGGAAGCGCTGGCCACCAGGGCGGTCGGGATGCCGACGGCCAGCCCGAACGACCATGCCATCCACATCACGGGGATGACCCACAGCAAACCGAACCCGGAGACCGGCGCCCCGACACGCAAGAAGCCGATGGCGACGATGTCGAGGATGGCGAGCACGGCGGTCAGGCTGCGGGGAAGACGATCCCAGGGCATCGCGACGGCGCCGGTGGTGGCGATGAAGCCCAGGGTGGCGCCGATGACGACCGCCACCGGACTGCGGTACTCGCCGATCAGCAGCGCGAGCAGCGAACCCAGCAGTATCAGCGTGCCGAGCAGCAGGTGGATGGACACCGCGATCCGGGCGCGCCCGGTTTCGACGACGCGCGCCCGCCGCTCCTCGTACCCCACCAGAACCATGCCCAGACGGTATCGCGGCGGGCACCGGCAGCGTCGGCGCCGGGCTGAGCGTCCATCGCGAACCGTGAGGGACGGGTGGACCCCGTCGTGGGCGGAGCACCGTCCTCTTACCGCTGGTGGGAACCCGTCGTGGGCAGGCACCCTCCCGGGGCCTCAGCCTGAACCCCGCCAGACCTGCGAGTCAGCGCAGGAAGCGGGTCAGCGCAGGAAGAGCGCCCGCAGCCGCCGGGTGGTGAACGCGATCCCCGCCACCGACATCACCAGGAAGTAGCCGAGGTGCAACCAGGTGGAGGCCTCGAAATGCCCGATCGACAGCTGCCGCATCAACTCCACCCCGTGCCACAGCGGCAGCGCCATGATGAACCACTGCACCCCCTGCGGGAACACCGCGATCGGGAAGAGCGTGGACGAGAGCATGAACATCGGCAGCAGCGCGATGTTGATCCAGTCCATCTGCTGGAAGCTGGTGAAGTAGCTGGTGATCGCCATCCCGAGGGCGGCGAAACCCAGCGCGATCAGCAGCGCCACCGGGATCATCGCCAGCGCCCACCACGAGGTGGCCAGCCCCAGGATCGTGATCACGATGGTGAACCCGAGCGCGTACAGCCCGCCGCGGAACAGTGCCATGAAGATCTCGCCGAAGGCGACGTCGAGCGGGCCGAGTGAGGTGTTCAGCATCGCCTCGTAGATCCTGCCGAACTTCAGCTTGAAGAAGACATTCCAGGTGGAGTCGTAGATCGCGCCGTTCATGGCGGAGGTGGCCAGCAGCGCGGGTGCGATGAACGCCGGGTAGGGGATCATCTTCCCGCCCGGTCCCGGCACGTCGCCGATCAGCTGCCCCAGACCCCACCCCATGGCAAGCAGGTAGAGCACCGGCTCGAAGAAGCCGGAGACGATGATCACCCAGTTCTGGTTGCGGATCACCGCGAAGCCGCGCTCGACCACCGCCCAGCCGTGTCCGGACGAGTTGGACGCCAGCCAGCCGCGCAGGCCGCCCGGCCGGGCGAGTTCTCCGTCCACGACGTCGGCGCTCATCGTCCCAACCTCCGCACGAAGGTGCGGACGCCGAGCGCAGCCCCGGCCGCGCACAGCACCGCGAGGAAGGCCACGTGCCCGGCAATCTGCCAGGCCGGCAGCGGCAGACCGTAGGCGAAGACCCGGGCAACCTGGTTGCCGTGCCACATCGGCGAGATCCAGCCGATCCACTGCAGGTACCACGGCATCGAGTCGAGGGGGAAGAAGGTGCCGGCGAACAGGAACATCGGCATCACGACGAACCGCTGGATCAGCGAGAAGCTGTTGCCCTCGTCCTCCCGGGTGGCCGCGAAGGCCATCACCGGGGCGCCGAACGCCATCCCGGCCAGGGCACCGACGACCACCATCGGCCAGGAGCCGGGACCGGCCACTCCGAAGGCCAGCAGCACCAGCCAGAACGCCAGCCCCTGGGCCAGCAGCCGGATGGTGACGGCGGTCAGTTCCCCCAGCGCCACCTGGGTGGCACTGCCCGGGCTGGTGGCGCGGGCCCAGTAGAGCTTGCGCCACTTGAACCCCTCCATCACCGGGTAGGTCATTTCCTCGACCGCCGACATCACCACCGTGCTGATCAGCAGCCCCGGCCCGACGAAGGTCAGATAGGGCACGCCGTCCACCCCGCCGGCCGAAGCGTCCACCAGGGTGCCCAGGCCCAGTCCCATCGCGAGCACGTAGACCAGCGGGGTGAGCACGCTGGCGCCGAGCATCGCCGACCAGTAGGCGCGCATATTCTGCAGCCGCCACTCGGCCTGGTACCACCAGCCCCAGCGGCGGACGTTGCGCGCCTGCAGGTCCGCGGGCAGCGCCCGGCCGGAGCAGGCCAGGGCGTTGGAGTCGATCAGGTCAGTCAATGAGACTCCGTCCGGTCAGCCGGAGGAAGACGTCCTCCAGGGAGGAGCGGCGCACCAGCGAGGTGAGCGGGGTCAGTCCGCGCTCGCGGACCCGCTCCAGGGCGGACTCCCCGTCCTCGGTGTAGACCAGTACCCGGTCGGGCAGTACTTCCAGGCGTCCGATGTCGGCCAGCTCACCGACCAGGACGGCGTTGCGGTCCGAGCCGAACCGCAGCTCGAGCACCTCGCGGGTGGAGTACTGCCGGATCAGCGCGGCAGGGCTGCCCTCGGCGACGATCCTGCCGTGGTCCATCACGATCAGCCGGTCGCAGAGTTGTTCAGCCTCGTCCATGAAGTGAGTGGTCACGATCAGCGTGACACCCTGCTCCTTGAGCCGGAACAGCCGGTCCCACAGGATGTGCCGGGCCTGCGGGTCGAGGCCGGTGGTGGGTTCGTCCAGCAGCAGGATGCGGGGTTCGTTGACCAGCGCGCGGGCGATGGTGAGGCGCCGCTTCATGCCGCCGGAGAGGTTGTCGACCTTGGTGGTGGCCTTCTCGGTGAGCTGGGCGAATTCCAGCAGTTCGTCGGCCTTCGGGCGCAGGTAGGAGTAGGGCAGTCCGAAGTAGCGGCCGTACATGATCAGGTTGTCCCGGGCCCGCAACTCGGTGTCGAGGTTGTCCTCCTGGGGAACCACACCGAGGCTGGCCCGCACCTCGGGCCCGTTCACCTCGGGGTCGAGCCCGTTGACCAGCAGGGTGCCCGAGGTGCGCAGGCTGGTGCCGCCGATCATCCGCATGGAGGTCGACTTGCCGGCGCCGTTCGGCCCGAGCAACCCGAAGGACTCCCCTGGAGCGACCTCGAAAGAGATCTGGTCCACGGCCCGCACCTCGCCGTAGACCTTGGTGAGTTCACGGGCTTCAATCACAGGCACCCAGACACCCTACAAAGGCCCTCCGACAACGCCCGCCCACGCCAGTCGCCGGACGCGGCCGGTCCCGGGCCGTTCCGACACCGCCAGCCACCGGCCCCCGCCAATCCCCGGGCTCTGGTTCCCGCCAGCCGCCGGACGCGGCCGGTCCCGGGCCGTTCCGACACCGCCAACCACCGGCCCCCGCCAATCCCCGGGCTCTGGTTCCCACCAGTCGCCGGACGCGGTCGGACCCGGGCCGTTCCAACACCGCCACCCACCGGCTCCCGCCAATCCCCGGGCTCTGGTTCCCACCAATCCCCGGGTTCTGGTTCCCGCCAGCCGCCGGACGCGGTCGGACCTGCTCTGGCTCGGCCGTTCCTTGTCACCGGGTCCGGCGGACTCCCGGGCCAGCGGTAGACAACCGCCCTTCAGCCTGTCGTCTTTCTGCAGGTCGATGCCCGCATCTGGACTGATCCGGCCCCGTGACACCATCGACCTGCAGAAAAGCGACATATCTCCCGGGCGGCGGAGCAGGGAGAGGTGCCGCCCTCCCGAGAGGCCATCCCGTCCCACCACCGCCTGCGACCCGGAACCGTCCCCCGGCTTGCGGAACCGTCCCCAGATCCTGGCACGGCCGCGCCCTGTCACCACCCTCCCTCCGCAGCCACCACGGGCCGGCGCGGTGTGCTTCGAGCAGCCACGTCTGTCACCACCCTCCTTCCGGAGCCACCACCGGATCTCGGCTCGTCCTGCTCGGCAGGATCCGCGTTGTTCCGCCGGGGCGAGACCTGCCGCACCTCCACGCCCCGGA
>NZ_JAYFPT010000045.1:0-14214 GCF_034927565.1 Propionicimonas sp. | reverse complement strand
CACCTGCAGATACACCGCTCCGGCACCGTTCGTCGTTCTGTGCAGATGCTGTGAACCGGGCGGCACAGGGTTGCCAGCCACCCTGAACGGTTGAACAATCAACCATGGACATTCTGGGACTTCCGCTCCATCCGCTCATCGTCCACGCCGCCGTCGTCCTGCTCCCCCTGGCAGCGTTCGGCGCGCTCCTGATCGTGTTGTCGCAGCGGGCTCGCAACCGGTACGGCTCGCTGGTGGTGGCGGGTTCGGTGGTGGCCTTCGCCACCGTCCTCGGTGCACGGCTCACCGGCGAGGTGTTCGCCGGCACCACCACCGGGACCGGTGCTCTCGGCACGCACATGTTCTGGGGACTGGCGGCCCCCTGGCCGGCGGGCGCGTTGGCCGTCACCACCCTGCTCCTGGTGCTGGCCGGACGGGGACGCAGCCGCCCGCTGTTCATCACCTGCGCGGTGCTCACCGTCCTGGCCGCCCTGGCCAGCCTGGCGGTCATCGTGCTGACCGGCCACTCTGGCGCCACTGCTGTCTGGGGAACCGGCACCTGAGCACCACCAAGTGCTTCCGCATCGCGCGCCCCGGGTCACCTTGCGCCTGTCAGATCACGCGCAAGATGACCGACGACACGCAACGTGCCGCGGGACAAGGAAGCGACAGCGCCGACAGCCGACGGTGCCGACAGCACAGCGCCAGCAGCGGAGAGAGCCCGCCGGGGTGTGATGTCTCAGGAGATCGGTGACAGAGAGCCCGCCGGGGACCGGTCGTACTCAGTCGCAGGAGCCCAGTTCGCCGGCCTGCATCACGTCGGGAATCTGCTCGCCGATGTACCGGATCCCGTTGGGGTGGGTGAAGATCTGGGTGCCGTCAGCGAACGGACTGTCCTCGAGGGTGCCCTCGGGGTACTTCTTCGTCAGGTCGGCGAAGCTGGCGAAGGTCGGCAGGTTGTTGGCGATCCGCAGCCGGGGGTCGATGTCACCCTCCAGCCCCAGCGACCACGACCTCAGGAACTTAGCTGCGTTCCGCGAGGTGCCGTTCGCGACGAAGTGCACACCCAGCGCACCGTAGCTGAGCGTCCGCGACCACGGGCTGGATGGATTGAGTTCGCAGTCCAGCCCGACATAAACCTCGGAGGGCGCGCCGAACTCGGCGTTCAGCAGCGCCTCGACCTCGTCGGCGGTCGCACCCCACTTCATCCCGCCCAGTCCGGTGCCGCTCAACTGGAAGCCCGTTGCCGACGGCTTGGAAGGGGTCGGCGACGCCGTCGGTGTGCGGGTCGGCGTCCGGCTCGGGGTCGGGGTCGGGCTCGGGGTCGGGGAAGCGGACGGGGTGGCTGTCGGCGTGGGGGTCGGAGGCGCCGAGACGGAAGTGGGGCTGCCCGACGCTGATGGGGTGGCGATGCCGGGCGGCGGGGTGGTACCGCAGGCTGCCAGGCTGAGGGCGGCGGCGAGGATGCCCGTGCCCACGGTGATTCGGTGCCTGCGCATCGGCTCCTCCGTCCTGGCACAGGTGGCCTTGAGACTGCATTATCCCTGATCCGACGCCCGGACGGGGCCCGACGGGCCCAAGCGCCGATCCCCCGGCCGCAACCGGCAGGTCTCGACGAGGCCGACCGCCCATCGCACCGGCCGCAGCCGGCAGAACTCGACAGTCCCGACCGGCCCGTCACACCAGACACAACCGTCAGACCCCACCGGCTCATCCCACCAGCCGCAACCCGCAGAACTCAACGGACCCGACCACCCATCACACCAGCCGCAACCGGCAAGCCCGGACGAACTCGATCAGCGATCACAACGGCGCCCACCGACAGAGCACACCCTGTCCCAGACGGCAGTTCACGCCACGCTCTTCCCCTTCCAGGGACGGCGGAACCCGCTAGCCTGACTCCACCGGACGAAGGGGATGATCATGACCACCGCCACCCGCAAGAAGAAGATCGGCATCCTGACGGCCGGCGGTGACAGCCCGGGCCTGAACGCCGCGATCCGCGGCTTCGGCAAGGCGGCGCTGCACTACGGCATGGAGCTGATCGGCTACCGCGACGGTATCCGCGGCCTGGTGGAGAACCGCTCCATTCCGCTGGACGGGAAGGCACTGTCCGGCATCCTCACCATTGGCGGCACGATCCTGGGCACCAGCCGCGACAAGGTGCACCGCATGACCGTGGACGGTGAACTCCGCGACATGCGCGATCAGGTGGTCGCCAACTACGAGCAGGAGGGGCTGGACGGCCTGGTCCTGCTCGGCGGCGGGGGCACCGCGAAGAACGCGATGCGGCTGGCCGAGGTGGGCCTGAACGTGATCCACCTCCCGAAGACCATCGACAACGACATCGCCCACACCGACACCAGCTTCGGCTTCGCTACCGCGATGGAGATCGCCACCGACGCGATCGACCGGCTGCACTCCACCGCCCACAGCCACCACCGGATCATCCTCACCGAGATCATGGGTCACCGGGCCGGCTGGCTGACCCTGGGTGCCGGGATCGCCGGTGGCGCCGACATCATCCTGTTGCCGGAGATCCCCTACTCGGTCGAGTCCGTTGCCGAGACGATCAACCGGCGGGTGGCCAGCGGCAGCAACTTCTCGGTGGTGGCGGTGGCCGAGGGCGCTCGCGATCTGGCCGACGCCGCCGACATCGAGGCCGCGGAGGCCTTGGTGAAGACCGCCAAAACCCCCGAGTCGATCGGGGCGGCGAAGAAGCACCTCGCCAACGTCCTCGACTCCCAGCGCGAGCACACCTTCAAGCTCGCCCGCGAACTGGAGGCCGCCACCGGGCTGGAGTCGCGGGTGTCGATCCTCGGCTACGTTCAGCGCGGCGGCACGCCAGTGGCTTCCGACCGGCTGCTCGGCTCCCGGATCGGGACGGCCGCCGCCCACCATGTCTCCAAGGGCGAGTTCGGCATCATGGTCGCCGCCCGCGGTGAGGAGACCGCTCCGGTTCCGCTGAAGGAGGTGGCGGGGAACCTCAAGCTGGTGCCGCCGGACCACGAGTGGATCCAGACCGCACGCAAGCTCGGGACGGGCCTGGGCGAGAGCTGAACAGCCCGCGCCGGCCGCAACCGCGGCCGGGTCCTGCTCCTCGCCCAGCCGGCGGTGTCGCAATTCCGCGGCTCGATACTGCGCGATCAGCCAATTCGGGACAGCGGAGGCATCGACCTGCAGAATTGCGTCAAACCCGGACGCGACCATGGCGGCGGCCGCGTCGAACTCGCCCAGCCGGCGCTGTCGCAATTCTGCGGCTCGATGCTTCGCCAAGGCCAGTCCCTACCTGCCGGAAGCATCGACCTGCAGAATTACGTCAGTCTCCGACGCGGTCGCCGCGATCCCGCACCAGATCAGCAAGCCGGGCGATGGCGGTATCGATCTGGCCGACCGTCGAAGTGACGTAGGACAGCCGCAGCGTCCGCGGATCGGGCTCTCCGGCGAAGAAGGCGGCGCCGGGCACAAAGGCCACTCCCACCTCGACGGCGGCGTCCAGCAACTCCAGCGAGTCGGCCCCCGGCGGTAGCCGCAGCCACAGGAACATGCCGCCCTGCGGCCTGGTCCAGGCAACGTCCAGGCCGGCGAACTCGCGCTCCAGCGCGGCCAGCATGGCGTCCTTCTGCTGCCGGTAGAGCGCCCGGATGGTCGGGACGTGGCGGTCCAGGAAACCGTCGGCGATCACCTCGTGCACCATCCGCTGATTGAAACCAGGGGTGTGCAGGTCGGCGGCCTGCTTGGCCTGCAGCAGCTTCGGGTAGACCTCGGGAGGCGCGACCAGGTAGCCCAGCCGCAGCCCGGGCGCCAGCACCTTCGAGAACGATCCGAGGTAGAGCACCCCCTCGGGATGACGGGCGGCCAGCGGTGCGGGCGTCGGGGTGTCGTACCAGAGCTCGCCGTAGGGGTTGTCCTCCACCAGAGGCAGGCCAAGCTCGGCCGCGGTGGCGACGACCTCCTCGCGGCGGACGTCGTCCATCAGCCGTCCGGTGGGGTTCTGGAAGGACGGCAGCACATACAGGAACCGCGCCCGTCCGGCCCCGTCCCCGGCGGCGGACGCCAGCTCGCCCGGCAGCACGCCGCGCTCGTCGCAGGCAACCGGGACGAACTCGGGTTCCTGCGGGCCGAACGCCTGCAGCGCACCGAGGTAGGTGGGGGTCTCCACCAGCACCCGGCTGCCGGCGTCGACCAGCACCTTGCCGATCAGATCGAGCCCCTGCTGCGAACCGGTGGTGATCAGCACCCGGTCGGGGTCGACCTCCCAGGGCAGCAGGGTGGCGACCGCCTCGCGCAGCGGACGGTGGCCCTCGCTGGCTGCGTACTGCAGCGCGGCCTCGCCGTCCCGTCGCAGCACGGTGGCTGACGCCCGGGCGAAGGCGTCCACGGGAAAGGTCTTCGGGGAGGGCAGGCCGCCAGCCAGCGAGATGATGCCGGGCCGCTCGGTCACCTTGAGGATCTCGCGGATCACCGACGGGTTGAGGCTGGCCGCGCGGGCGGCAAGGGTCCAAGCCATGAGAAGTCTTCGTTCCAGCGCAGCGCGCAACGTTCGAGAGAGGAGGGGCGCCGTCGTGGGGCGCGAGCCGGTGGCGCTGCGGGTGGCTGCCACGCGTTGCCCCATCGTAGTGCAGCCGTCCGGCGGCAGACGCCCACCCAGCCGCGGGCTGGGATCTGAACCAGTCGAGTGCCGCAGCGTCGCCGGGTACGAGCCGGCGGCAGACGCCCGCCCGCCCGCGGGCTGGGACCAGCTGTCCCGCCACCTGAGTCCCGATCGCGCGGGCGCGTACCCTTGATACCTGACGAAAGGCAAGATCAGCATGCCAGCACTGCGTTCCCGGACGACCACCCACGGCCGCAATATGGCCGGCGCCCGCGCCCTGTGGCGCGCCACCGGCGTGACCGACTCCGATTTCGGCAAGCCGATCATCGCCATCGCGAACTCGTTCACCCAGTTCGTGCCCGGCCACGTCCACCTCAAAGACATGGGCCAACTGGTGGCCGGCGCGATCAAGGAGGCCGGCGGGATCGGCCGGGAGTTCAACACGATCGCGATCGACGACGGCATCGCGATGGGCCACGCCGGCATGCTCTACTCGCTGCCCAGCCGCGAGATCATCGCCGACTCGGTCGAGTACATGGTGAACGCACACTGTGCCGACGCCCTGGTGTGCATCTCCAACTGCGACAAGATCACCCCTGGCATGCTGCTGGCCGCGCTGCGGCTGAACATTCCGACGGTGTTCGTCTCCGGCGGTCCGATGGAGGCCGGACGGGTCCTCGGCAGCCGGGTGGTCTCCGGCGCCCCGGACGAGGGCGGCTCCGAGCGCCTCGACCTGATCGACGCCATGATCAAGGCGGTGGACGACTCGGTCTCCGACGAGCAGATCGCCGCCATCGAGGCCAACGCCTGCCCGACCTGCGGCTCCTGTTCGGGCATGTTCACCGCCAACTCGATGAACTGCCTCACCGAGGCGCTCGGGCTCTCCTTGCCCGGCAACGGCTCCACCCTGGCCACCAACGCAGCCCGCAGGGACCTGTTCCTGGAGGCCGGACGGCTGGTGGTGGAGCTGGCCAACCGCTACTACGGCGAGGACGATGAGTCTGTGCTTCCCCGCTCGATCGCCACCAAGGCCGCGTTCAGCAACGCGATGCGGCTGGACATCGCGATGGGCGGCTCGACCAACACCGTGCTGCACATCCTGGCTGCCGCCGTCGAGGCCGGGGTCGACTTCACCCTGGACGACATCGACGCGCTCTCCCGCGTCACCCCCTGCCTGAGCAAGGTGGCGCCGAACTCGACCAAGTTCTACATGGAGGACGTCCACCGCGCCGGCGGGATGCCTGCCATCCTCGGCGAGTTGCGTCGCGGCGGCCTGCTGGACGAGTCGGTGCACGCCGTCCACTCCCGGTCGCTGGCCGAGTGGCTGGATGCCTGGGACCTGCGCGGCGGCAAGGCCTCGCCCGAGGCGATGGACCTGTGGTACGCCGCACCCGGCGGCGTCCGCACCACCGAGGCCTTCAGCACGAACAACCGCTGGGCCGACCTGGACACCGACGCCGAGCAGGGCTGCATCCGCTCGGTCGAGCACGCCTATACCGCCGACGGTGGCCTGGCCGTGCTGAAGGGCAACATCGCCCCGGACGGCGCGATCGTGAAGACCGCCGGCGTCCCCGAGCATCAGTGGAGCTTCCGCGGCCCGGCGGTCGTCACCGAGTCGCAGGAAGAAGCCGTCGAGGCCATCCTGGGCAAGAAAGTGCAGGCCGGGGACGTGGTGGTCGTCCGCTACGAGGGCCCCAAGGGCGGCCCGGGCATGCAGGAGATGCTGTACCCGACGTCCTACCTGAAGGGCACCGGGCTGGGCCCGAAGTGTGCGCTGATCACCGACGGACGGTTCTCCGGCGGCTCGTCCGGGCTGTCGGTGGGACACGTCTCGCCCGAGGCCGCCTCCGGCGGGGCGATCGGCCTGATCGAGGACGGCGACCTGATCGAGTTCTCGATCCCCGACCGTTCGATCAACGTCCTGGTGGACGAGGCCACCCTTGAGGAGCGCCGGCTGCGGCAGAACCAGCTGGGCTGGAAGCCCAGGAACCGGCAGCGCGAGGTGTCCCAGTCGCTGAGGATCTACGCCGCCCTGGCGCTCTCGGCCGACAAGGGGGCCGCCCGCTCGCTGGACAATGCCTTCACCCCGCCGGTGGCAGCGCCCTCCGGCGCCTCCGTGCTGCGAGCCTGAAGAAAGGGCGGTTCGACTCTCCTGGGGACCGTATGGGCCCGCCGGCAAATGAACGGTGCTGGCGGCGGTTTCTGGGCGGGACGCATGATAAGGCGGAGGCTCGACCGCGTAGCAGCGCTACCCGGGAGTGGCCGACAACGCAATCAGGCGCCCGATCCAGGAAGCGACACGCACCGGGTATTTACGGGCGGGTCCTAAGACTCGTGGTGGCTGGCAGGGTTGGTTGGTCGTCTATCGGGTGTGGCTCTCTTGGGGTTCCTCCCTGCGTCACGCCCAGGTAGATCCCCGACCTGAGCCGATCTGGGTTCGAGCGTGTCTCCCCATCTCTGGCCGTCGCGAGCGAGGTCTCGCGGAGTGGCTTGCAGGGCACAGGAGGGAGGCGATGAGGTGCATCGTCGACCGACGACAACGCTGCGAGACGCCCGTGGGCGCTGCGCAGCAGGCCACTACTGGGATGGGGAGACACGCTCTAGCCTTGGGCAGCCCGTTCAGCGTTCGGAGTGGACCCCGCCACGGGGGAAGAGATCTGCGACCTCAACCTCGAGAGTGTCGGCGAACCGGGTGATCACATCAAGCGTCGGGTTGCGGACTCCCCGCTCCACCCCGCTGACATAGGTCCGGTCGAGGTTGGCTCGATGAGCGAGCTCCTCCTGTGACCAGCCTCGATCGGTACGCAGCGCCCGCACCCGTGCCCCAAACGCAAGGCGCTGGGGTACCGGGGGCATGACCCCACGGTTCCGCTATGCTGACGATCAGTCCACGGACTATGAGTCACATTGATGTGGCCGGAAAGACCGCGCTTCCAACCACCCGGCGAGATTGTCTCGCAGAGCGGAGCGAGCCGCTCTGCCACGGCGACACAGATCAGAGGAGGGAACACTTACATGAACCGGCGTATCGCCACGGTGGCCACCATCGCCATCACAGCACTGGGCCTCACCGCTTGCTCAAGCGCTCCGGCCGCAACCCAGCCCCCGGCCCCCGCAGTCAGCACCTCGGCCCCGGCCCCGTCCGCCGAGCAGACCACGTCAGCACCGGAGACCAGCCCCGCGGCACCGGAGACCAGCGCAAGCGAGCCGTCGCTGGCCGAGGCATGCCTCGAACCCACTGCCAAGATGGTCGAAGCCAGCGCCGAACTCGCCAAGGTCAGCGCGGCACTCGCCCAGAGCGACGGAAAGGACCCGCAGGACACCGTTGACGCCGTCAAGGCGATGGCCGACTACTTCGGTACGTTCGCCGAGTCGAGCAACCACCCGAAGGTCAAAGAAGCCCTCACCGGGATCCAGAAGTACTACGGCAAGCTGGCCGACCTGCTCAAGAAGGTACTGATCGACAAGGACATGGCCGCCGCCGCTGACGCTGCGACGATCATGACCGACCTTCAGAAGTCGATGACGGCTTTCCAGGAGCTCTGCACCGCCTGATCGACCCCAGCACACCGGGCGGGGCCCGGGACGGCAGGTGGCTCGACGGGAACGACTCCGTCGAGCCACCTGCCTCAGCTAGGAACCGTTCCCAACCTGAGTCAGAACCACGGGGGCAGCCCTGCCCACCGACCGAGATGGGACGAAGGAGCGCTGACCGGTTCGGCTTAGCCCCAGGCCGAGCGAACATCGGTGTGGACGAAGTCCTCACCGATGTAGAGCAACCCCTGGCCGGTCGCACGGGCGGCTCCGTAGGCGAGGCAGCCACCGTAGTTGAGGCGGGCCGACGATCCCGAACCGCGGCCGTAGAACTCGTACCCGTGGCGCGCCCAGCGGAGGTGTTCGGTGTCCACCGGCAGCACCGTGACTCCCAGCTCCTCGATGAACAGCTCCACCAGCCCCGGGTCGCTTCGTCCGATCACCATGGCCAGTTCCAGCACGTTCCCGGCGGACATGGCGACCATGCGGCTGGCCTCGACCAGCGCGCGGAAGTCGTCCGCCTCCGGCTCGTCCCGCAGGATGGCGATCACCGCGGAGGTGTCGAGAATCATCGCGGCAACCCGTTCTCGTCGTAAAGGTCGTCGTCGGTGAGCCATTCGGCCCGGGTCGAGGCTGCGCGTTCCTGAAGCCGGGCAACGATCGAGCGCAGGTCTGGGGTGCGCCGACGTTCAGCGGCCAGCGCCTCCTCCAGCGCGGCGCGCACCGCTGCCGTCGCGCTGGAACCTCGGAACTGCGCCAACTCGTGGGCCAGCTCATGGACCCGTGGATCCTTGATGTTCATCGTGGCCATGTCCGTGTTCTACCGCGGGGTAGAAGAATGCGGCCACCGGTCGGCCGAGAAGCGCTGCGGAGTTCCTGTCCGGGAACAGCGTGGCAAACGGAGACCCCTCGTCCCGAGCGGGTCGAACGGGCAGGGCGATCAGGGCAGGGTGTCGGTGCCGAAGGTCTCGTGCCAGTCGGCGGCGAACACCGCGACGGCCTGGATGATGTCCGGCGCGGCCAGCGCTGCCCGCAGCAGTCGGGGCGGGACGGTGACCGCGTGCGCCCCCGCCTCGAGGGCCGCCGAGACCTGGGCGACGTTCTTGAAGGAGGCGGCCATGATCTTGCAGTCGGCGCCGTGCCGGTCGATGAAGCGGCTGAGCGACTTGATCGTGGAGACGGTGTCGATGTCCAGGCTCTCCATCCGGTTGAAGTAGGGCGCGATGTAGTTCGCGCCGGCGGCGACCGCCAGCATGCCCTGGGCCTTGGAGTAGATCGCGGTAGCCGTCACCCCGACCCCTTCGTCGCGCAGGAGGCGCATCGCCTGGATGCCCTGCTCGGTGGTCGGGATCTTCACGAAAACCTGATCGTCCACCATCTCCCGCAGCCGATGGGCGTCGGCGACGATACCGGCCACGTCCTGGGAGAGCACCTGGATGTGCAGGGTACGCTCGGCGCCGAGGAGCTGACGGATCCGGCGGAAGTGGTTGTAGAAGTCGATCCGGCCCTCAGCCTTGATGATGGTCGGGTTACTGGTAACCCCCGAGACGGGGTAGAGCGGGGTCATCTCCTCGATGTCGGCGAGGTTCGCGGTGTCGAACAGGATCTCCATCATGACTCTTCCCTTCCTGGGCCGCTCTGATCCTAGGGCCCCGTAGCCGCTTGTGCGTCCAAGCCGCGACCGAACCGGATCGAGGACCAGTAGAGTCGGCCGCCATGGAGTTCGCGGGACGGACGGCGCTGGTCACCGGAGGAAGCAGCGGCATCGGCCTGGAGATCGCCCTCGGCCTGGCCGCCGGCGGCGCCCGCGTGCTGCTGCCGGTCCGTGATCGCGCGAGGGGCGACGGCGCTCTCGTCCGGATTCGTGAGCGGCTGCCGCAGGCCGGGGTGGAACTGCTCGATCTCGACCTGGCCCGGCTGGAGACCGTTCATGGGCTGGCCACAGCACTGGCCAACCGGCCGATCGACCTGCTCGTCCTCAACGCCGGTGTCGTGACGGTCGGCTCCCCCGGCCGCCAACTCACCCCGGACGGGTTCGAGCTGAACTTCCAGACGAACTACCTGGGCCACGCTGCACTCGTCCGGGACCTGCTTCCCAGGTTGCGCCAGCACGGCAGCCGCCTGGTCGTGCAGTGCAGCCTGGCGGCCGCCCACGTCCAACTCGACTGGGACGACCTGCAGGGCGAGCGGTCGTTCCACGCGTTCCGCGCCTACGCGGCCTCCAAACTGGCCCTCGGACTGTTCGGCATGGAGGTGGCTCGGCGGAGCAGCGCCAGCGGCTGGGGAGTCTCGGTGCAGCTGTGCCATCCGGGTGTCACCCCCGGTTCGTCGATCGCTCCGGCGATCCGGGCGATGCTGCCCGGCGAGCTGGTGCACTGGGCATCGCAGCACCTCGGCAACAGCCCTGCCGAAGCGGCGCGCACCGCCCTCGCCGCGGCAACCACCGACGCGGACGATGTGCGGCTGTTCGCCCCGGCGGGCCACCTCGGCCTGACCGGCCGCCCGGTCGCCCGCGCGCCCTTCCCGTCCTTGTGCGACCCGGACGCGGCCGCACACCTCTGGCAGGTCACCGCGACCCTGCTCGGCTGACCAGTCGTGGAGACTCGCCCCCACTCCTGGTGACACGACCGAACCAGCAGGTGTCAGCGCGGGCCGGGTCCGCGCGGCGGCTGATCAGACTGGCCGGCCGTCCGCTGTCGTGGCCGGCCTGGGACCGAGGGCGTCCTGCAGGAACAGGTCGACGGCGTCAGCCACCTGCACGGTGAACAGGGCGGGGCCGCCGTGGCCGGCGCCACGCACCTGGATGAGTCGGACGGGCTGGCCAGCTGCGCGCAGCACGCGGTAGTGCTCGACGCTCTGCGCGAACGGAACCAGTCGATCCTTCGATCCATGAATCATCAACAGCGGAGTGAGCGGACGGTCGGCGCTCACCCAGTGGCCGGGGTCGGCCCGCCTGACAAGTTCCGGGACGGAACGCAGATCCACGCCGCCCAGCAGGCGGCCTTCGGGACTGTCCGGCCCCCGATGGTCCATGGTGGTCGGCTCGTCGTTCATCAGGTCGAGACGGGTCGGGCCGTAGAAATCGACGCAGGCCTTGAGATCCAGCGGCACGCCGGGTTCGTCGTCGAGGTCGTCCAGCGCCTGGGTGGCATGCACCAGCAGCGCGGTATGACCACCGGAGGAGTCCCCCGCGAGGACCATCTGTTCCGGATCGATGCCGAACCGGGCGTGGTTGGCCGTGAGCCAGCGCACGGCGGTCTTCACGTCCTGGACCTGAGCGGGAAAGGCTGCGAGATCGCTCGGGCGGTACTCGATGAGCGCCACCACGTACCCCCGGCGGGCGAAGCGACACCAGAACTCCAGCAAGGCGCCCATCGGCTGCTCACCCCACGCCGAACCCTGCACGAAGGCAATGCATCCGAACCGCTCCGCGGTCAGTTCGTCCCAGCTCACGATGGTTGAGTCCAGGCAGGGCTGAATCACCTGCAGATGAAGCTGGCGTCCCGACTTCGTCGCGTAGCCGACATTCAGATGGACGTACACGTTGCGGGCGCCGAGATCGGCCTCCATCATCTCCACGCCCTCGGCCCACGCGGTCGAGTGCGGAAAGTCACGGTGATCCACACCCTCGAATTGCATCGCCGCAGCATAGCGGGCCGGGCATGCGGCTCCGAGATCGGGCGGATCCGAGATCGGGATGCGTCACGGTGTGGGCGGTTTCCACCAACTCGACCAAGGTCTCGGGAACGGAGATCCGCGCGCCGAACCCTGACACTCCCGGCCGAGGCATCGGTAGGCTCCTGCCATGACCACCAACCCGGTTGAGACCCCTGGCGTCAAGACCTCGAAACTGACGGTCGTCGGTGCCGGTTCGGTCGGCTCGTCGATCGCCTACGCGTCCATCATCCGCGGCTCGGCGCGTCGGGTCGCCCTCTACGACATCAACGCCAAGAAGGTGGACGCCGAGGTCAAGGACCTCGCCCACGGCACCCAGTTCACACCCACCTCCGTGGTCGAGGGCGGGGCCGACATCGAGGTCGCCCGCGACTCCAACATCATCATCATCACCGCCGGCGCCCGACAGAAGCCCGGCCAGACCCGGCTCGACCTCGCCGGGGTGAACGCCGGCATCCTGGCCACGATGGTCCCCCAGCTGATGGAGGTTGCCCCCGACGCCCTGCTGGTGCTGGTGACCAACCCCTGCGACGTGCTCACCGTGGTGGCCCAGAAGGCCAGCGGGCTGCCCGCCTCACGGGTGTTCGCCACCGGAACCCTGCTCGACACCTCACGGCTGCGCTGGGCGATCGGCCAGCGCGCGAACGTGGCCCAGCGCAACGTCCACGCCATCATGGTTGGCGAGCACGGCGACACCGAGTTCCCGATCTGGTCCAGCGCCACCATCGGGCAGATCCCGATCCGGCAGTGGAAGGGTCCAGACGGTCGGCAGTTGTTCACCGACGAAGAACTGGCCAGCATCGCCGAGCGCACCGTGCACGCCGCCTACGAGATCATCGAGGGCAAGGGCGCCACCAACTATGCGATCGGCCTGGCCGGTGCGAGCCTGGTCGAGGTGCTGCTCGGTGACGGCCGCCAGATCCTGCCGGTGTCGTCGGTGCTGGACGACTACCGTGGCATCTCGGGGATCGCGATGTCGGTGCCCAGTCTGGTCACCCGCAACGGCGTCGAGGAGGTCTACGAATTCCCGATGGACGCCCACGAACTCCGCCAGCTGAAGATCTCCGCCGAGGCGATCCGGGAAACCCAGAAGGCGATCGGCTACTGATTGGCTGCATAATCCGGTTCCAGATCGGCCCCTGAGGGAATATTCCCCTCGAACCCGGGTTTCGAACCGGATCTGACGCGGCCCGGGCGAGGACCGCCCGGTCGGCCGAGCCCTCAACTGCCGCGGAGCCGGTCCCGCAGCCGCATCATCTCGCGCCGTTGCGCGGGCGTCAGGCTGTCGAGCCCGCGCTCGTTGATCTGGTCGAGCAGGGCGTCGAGCTGGTCGCGGTCGGAGGCCGCCCGCTCGTGGTTGCGGACGGCGACGCGAACCTCCTTCGAGGCCCGCGCGGTACGCCGCTTGGGCGCACGCGGGGCTGCCGCCCTTCCGGGAATCCACGCGTACTGGCTGAGCAGCCCGACCCGCTTGGCCACCAACGCGACCAGCACCAGCCCGAGCAGCAGCGCGAGCAGGCCGTCGAAGGCCCGTGCGGCCACCCAGGTGAGGATCTGCAGGCCGAGGATCACCGCACCGATCACCCAGGCCGGGATGTTGAAGAAGAACCGGCGGGTCGGATTCTCGGCGATCCACAGCAGCAGCACGAGCATCTGCACCAGGCCGATACCGGCCAGGCCCATGCCGCCACCCATGATCAGCCAGATGATCGCCGACGCGACGGTCAGCGCGCCCCAGATGCCGAGCAGCAGCCAGGCCGTCCGCGACCGTCCCAGCTGGGCCTCGAGATCGCGGCCGAAATACCACAGGAAGAAGACGTCCAGGACGGCCCACAGCGACAACGGATTCACCCACGGCCAGGTGACCAGCCGCCAGATCCCGCCGCCGGCCACCAGATCGGGGCTGAAGTACAGCGCCTCGGCGCTACCCGGCGCGGCTACCCAGAGCACCCAGGACGCAACCACCGAGATCACCACCAGCATCACCGTGCCGACCTCCAGCCGGCCGAGCCGGAACCACGGATTGCCTGCCGGGTAAAGACCACTCATGGAAGCAAGATTGCCAGACGCCCGAAGCCCTCCGGTCCTCGCCCATCCCTGCGACTCACCTGGGTCGGGACGGAGGCTGGAGCGTGTCTCCTCATCCCTGGCCGTCGCGAGCGGGGTCTCGCGGAGTGGCTCGCACGGCGGAGGAGGGAGGCGATGTGGTGACAACACCGCGAGACGCCCGCGGGGCAGGCCACTACTGGGATGGAGACACGCTCTAACTCGACCAGTCGCCGGTGAAGAAAGTGAACGCCCACCGGACCTGCATGACCAGCGCCAGCAGGACGGCGAGTCCGATCACCACGCGCCGTGGGATGTCGCCGCGTCCGCGGGGCTTGGCCAGTTCGCCCAGCAGCGTCCACAACGGGAACCACAACAGGACGGCC
>NZ_JAYFPT010000076.1:0-6587 GCF_034927565.1 Propionicimonas sp. | reverse complement strand
GGCGATTCGGGCATTGGGCGCGCTGTCGCGATCGCCTTCGCTCGCGAAGGAGCTGATGTGGCGATCGGCTGTCTGGCCGACGAGGAGAGGGACGCTCGCGAAACCGTCGAACTGATCGAGCAGGCAGGTGTGACGGCGTTGGCCATCGCCGCGGATCTCACCGACATCGACGCTTGTCAGCGCCTGGTGGGTGAGGCGGTTGACGGCCTGGGCGGGCTGGACATCCTGGTCAACAATGCGGGTTTCCACTTCACCAGGGCGGGAGCTGGAACTCTGGAGGGCTTGGAGCCCGACCTGGTGGACCGCGTGCTGCGGACCAACATCGAAGCCGTGCTCTGGGTCTGCCAGGCGGCGCTGCCGCATCTCCAGCGGGGCTCGGTGATCATCAACACCAGTTCCATCCAGGCCTATGAACCTTCCGCGCACCTGCTCGACTACGCTGCCACCAAAGCTGCGGTCAACAGCATCACGGTGAATCTCGCCGAGCAACTCGGCCCGCGCGGTATCAGGGTCAACGCCGTTGCGCCGGGACCGATCTGGACTCCGCTGCAGCCCGCTACCCGCACTGCCGAAGAGCTTGAGCAGTTCGGCTCCGACAGCCCTCTGGGTCGAGCTGGACAGCCCGCCGAGGTGGCGCCGGCTTTTGTCTTCCTGGCTTCCGAGCAAACCGCCAGCTACGTCTCTGGGAGCATCCTGGGCGTCACCGGCGGCAAGGCCACGTTCTAGCGCTGGCGCGTGCGGGCTGCCGGCCGTGGCGCGGGCGTCCTCTATTGACCCTCGGGTGATCGATCGGTACCGCGACGGCAGGACTATTGATCCGGCGCTTGCCTGTGCCCATCGGGGTCCCGGGGGACGGGCAGCGGCCGAAGCGGCGATGGCGGAACTACTCGGGGGATGACCCCGGGACCCGCCCTGCGTGGTTGCCGCGCGCTCAGTGGTTGCGGAGGGCGTCGATCAACTCGGCCTTCGACATCCGCGAGCGACCCTTGATGCCGATCTCCGCCGCCCGCTTCGTCAACTCTGCCTTGGTGCGGTCGTCGTAGTCAGTGGCCTTGCCGCCTTTGCGGCCGACCGCTCCTCGTGACGACTTCGCGGCGGCGTTGGCTATCCGGGCTGCCTTCTCCTTGCTGGCGCCGTCGTCGCGGAGGGTCTCGTACAGTTCCTTGTCCTTCACCGAAGGTCCGGGATCTCGCTTGGGCATCTTTCCTCCTCTGTCCATGGTTCTCCTACCCACTGGGCCGGTCGACTACACCTGCAGCGAGGCCGTGCCACAGAATTCCGCACCCGGCGGCCGCCGCACATCCACGCCCCTACCGAGGTGCACCGGCGAGGAGCTACGACGATCGTGGCCCGGTATTCGCGCGAACCTCCCCACTGGCGCCGCATCGTTGCTAGCGTTTGGTGTCGATCAAGCTGTGATATCGACGCCACCGCGTGCACATTCGAACTCTCGAACCTTCGGGCACCACGAGGAAGAAGTGTGTCCATGAACGAGCCAGTGCCGGGCTTGCCCGGGGAGTTGGGAGGCCCGATGACCGGGCCGACCGGCGAGAGGGCTGCGTCCGCGCCGAGCGTCGTGACGAATCCCGTGATGGTGGAAGCCGATTCGATCGACGCGGCCTGGCGGCAGGCCGTGATCCGGTCGATCCGCGACGGCCTGCTGATCTTCGATTCCGAGGGGCTGGTGCTGGAGTTGAACCAGGCCTTTACCGACCTGCTGGGCTATCGGCTGGAGGACGGCCCGTTCCGTCCGCCCTACCCGTGGTGGCCCACCGAGCAGGAGGATCCCGAGGCCCTGGCAAAGATCCAGGACGTCTACCAGGGCATCCTCGGCGGTGATGAGGCGGAGCGTGAGTTGCTGCTGTACCGGCGGGATCGTCGTCCGCTGTGGGTGCTCTCCGGCGGAACGGTGATTCATCATCAGGCGATCGGGATGACCCACCTGCGCACCCTGCGCGATGTCACCCGTGCCCACGAGGCCACGGAGCGCCGGGCGGCTGCCGCCGAGGTCAGCCAGGGTTTCGCAACGGTGGACGATCTCGCCGCGCTGATCGGCATCGCCGAACACGGCTTCGGGCTGCTGTTCGACGGCAACTGCACGATCCGGCTGAGTGACGGCGGGTCTGCCCTGTGGTTCAGTGCGGCCGACGCTGTCGCCGCCGATCAACTGCCGGACGAGGTGCTGCGCGGCCTGGACGGCGAGCGGGATCCGGACACCACCCGGCGCCGCCCCGGCATTCTGCTGGTGGCTCCCACGCCGGACACCGACTCCCGGGCCTGGATCCAGTTCCCGCAGCCACGCCGGATCACGGTCGAGGAGATGATCGCCGCCGACCTCCTGGCGGTTGCCTTCGCGGCGGCACTGGGCCGGGTAACCACCGCCCAGGAAGCTGCCGACCGGGAAGCGAACCTGCGGGTGGCGGTGGAGAGTCACCGGTTGATCGGGCAGGCGACCGGGATCCTGGTCGAGCGGCACCGTATGCTGCCCGGTGCTGCCTTCGAGCGCCTCCGCCGGGCAAGTCAGCAGCGCAACCTGAAATTACGCGATCTTGCCGCACAGGTGATCGAGACCGGCGCCGACCCGGAGAGTGCGTGACATCGGGCCGCAACCGGTCGATGTTGTCCCGGACGCTTACTCGTCCGGTTGGGTGGGTACTGCGAGGCTACCGGGTGAGGCTGCCGGGCCCGCGGCTCTCCCGCAGGTGCGCCGGTTGAAATCGCAGCCGGCGCACCGCCGTGGGTGCCGCTGCCGGCTGTCAGGAGCCCACCACGTCCGGCCGGATGATCTTCGTGTTTGACCAGTGCCGCAGCGGGTATTTCAGGGGGACCCGAGCAACGAGAGGAACTCACCATGGGAATCGAAGACAAGGCCAGGAACGCCGCGCAGGATGCCGCCGGGAAGGTGAAGGAGGGCGTCGGTCGGCTCACGGGCGACGACCGTATGGAGGCTGAAGGCAAGATCGATCAGGCAAAGGCCGCGGTGAAGAAGACCGCCGAGGAGGCCAAGGACACCATCGAAGACCAGTTCCGCGGCTGAGGCGGCAGCGCTCATGGCCACTTTTTTGTGGATTCTCGCAGCGGTGCTGGTGATCTCCGGCATCGCCGCCATTGTCAAGAAGCAGATTCTGTGGGGCATTGTCCTCATCGTCGTCGGCCTGGCAGTCGGGCCCGGCGGGGTGAGTCTTTTCACCTGATCTGTCAGGCGCCGAGCATGCCGGTGGCCCGCAGGGTATGAACCTTGCGGGCCACCGGCTTTGTTGCGTGGGGATCCCTTGCGTGCAGGGCCTGCTGGTGCGCGCCAGTCGCTTCGAACCGTTGCGGGCTCGAGACCGCCGTCCTCAGCTTCCGGTGTTGCCCACGTACTCGCCCGGATCCGCCACGAAGGCGTCGCGGCACCTGGTCGAGCAGAACTGGTAGGTCTGGGCGTCGTGGACGGCGGTCGCACCGGGCTGCGACTCGGGGAACTCCATGCCGCATACCGGGCACTCGACGATGTTCTCCATGGCTCCTCCTTTTCTGGGCCTTGGTGGTTTCGTACCCTCCGCGGCGGTGGGTCAATCGGGCTGCGACCGCTGATCGTCACGATCGCGCAAGCCATGGCAGGTGGTTGCGCGGTTGGACCGACAACCGCGAACCCGCCACCCACCGGGGTGATCGGGAGCGACTCGGGGGGTTGGAGCCGCTCCCGATCACCGGTCCAACTCAGGCGGCAACCTGCTGGGGAGGCTGCAACCTGATCCGCAACTGCGCCAGCAGCGCCCGGAGAATCCGTGACACCTGCATCTGGGAGACGCCGAGGCGCCGCCCGATCTCGCTCTGACTGCACTCCTCCGCGAACCGCCACCGCAACACCGCCTGGTCGCGGTGGGAGAGCTCGGTGAGGGCCCGTCGCAGATCGAGGTGCTCGATCAACTCCTCGATGGCATCGCCCTGGTCACTCAGGGCATCTCCGACGGTGACCGAGGCGTCGTCGCGGGCAGGCGCCTCCAGTGAGACTGGACGATAGCCGCCGCCAGCCGCCAGGCTCTCCCTCAACCGCTGTGGATCGACCTCAAGGTGCCGTCCGAGATCGTCGATGCTCACTTCGTGACCGACTGCCTGTTCCAGGGCCTGCCGGCCGCGGGTGGCGCGGGCTCGCAACTCCTGGAGTTGGCGAGGAGGCCGGACCATCCAGCCATGGTCCCGGAAGTGCCGCTTCAGTTCGCCGGCGATGGTGGGGACGGCGAACGAGGCGAACGGCCTGCCGAGCCGAGGCTCGAAGCGGTGGATGGCCACCACCAGGGCGGCTCGGGCAACCTGCAGCAGGTCGTCGTGTTCGGTTCCTCTGCCGACGTAGCGTCCCGCGAGGGAGTCGCAGAGGGGAAGGTTGACCCGCACCAACTCATCGACCAGCTGCTCGGCGTACCCGGGATCCGGATTGCCGTGCAGTTCGGTGAAGAGTTCGGCGGTGCGCTGCTCGCGCTGCTGGGGGACGGCTGCCAGTGCAACTCCACGTGCCATGGCTCGCTCCCTTCGGTGAAAGGCGTCGGAGTCGGCACGTGGTTTGACCGCTCGGACTCTGCCAGCCTGACACGGGTCGGCGCTGGATGCAAGACCTGCCGGGGTATCCGTGCATCACGCTGCGCCCTATTTCACCTTGTCACCACACATTTCGGGGTGGTGGAGCCCGAGTGGTCAGCTGTCTGGATGCCAGCTGACCACTCGGGCAGAGTGGCGAGGGCGGGTGGTCGCCCGCCGGCGGCGAACTCCGCTGCCAGGGTCGGTCCTGCCGGGGGGAGGCAGGCGGGGGTGGGCTTCGGAGCGTGCGCCGGCCACTCGATCGGGGTATCCCGGCAGCCCGATTGTGCTCCTGGATACTCCGTGGAACGGGTCAGTCGGGAACCTCCACGAAAGCGCCGGGGTTGACGATGAACTGATCGTGGCAGGCCGGCGAACAGAAGTAGTAGAGCTCGTCCCGGACACTCTCCGAAGGAGCGGTCTCGGGATCGACCGGTGCACCACATACGGGACATTGCGGCTGAGCCATGATGGACTCCTCTCTCCTGACGTGGGGATTACCCACTCCAGGATGCTCCCAAACAGGGCGCTCGCCCGCGACCAGTGCACGGCCGCCGCGGTGTTCGGGTGTTGCTCGGCTGCGGGCGCCTGGCCGCCTCGCGAGGCTGAGCACCCATCCCGGCCAGGTAGTCGTCGTTCTCGGCCCGCTGGGTTGGATTCGGTTGGTGCGGGTATGTCAGAAAGGACACGAGCCCGGCTCCGTCGTGGCCTCGGACTGCTCGCGTCCCCGATCGAGAGGAGTTCAACGATGCATGGCGGGAGTTGGTTTCTGAAGGTGGCGAACCTCCTGTCCCGGTTCGCCGGCCGGGCGAGCACCTTCGTCGGTGCGGTCGGGCTGGTTCTGCTCTGGGCGGTGTTGGGCCCGGTGTTCGGGTTCAGCGACACCTGGCAGTTGGTGATCAACACGTCGACCACGATCGTCACCTTCCTGATGGTGTTCCTGATCCAGAACACCCAGAACCGTGACACCGCGGCGATCCAGACCAAGCTCGACGAGCTGATCCGGGTGACCCAGAACGCTCACAACGCGCTGCTCGACCTCGAGGAACTCGACGACGAGGACATTGCCCGGATCCGGGCGCCCTACGAGGAACTGGCGCGGCGCGCGCGGGAACAGGACCACCTGGGCGACATGCGCGCTGAGTGACGGTGGTCGGCGTGGCGGTCCGGCGCCCGCCCCAGACGACTTTCCGACCAGGCGGTCGCACTGTCGTTGGACGCAACCCATGCGGGCGGCGTCCGCCTGCGCACAGCGAGCATCCCCGTCGGGGGTCTTTCGGTTGCTGAGGTAGTCGGTACGGTGGACGTCCACGGCAGCCTGATCGGCTGTACCACGAGAAGCCACAGGAAAGTCGGAGACCATGGCCGAACACCCGCGGGATGCAATTCCGGGCGACTACTCGGTGGAGCTGCAGCGGGTAGCGGCCGAAGTGCTGGAGCGCTGCGGAGGTCCAGCACCGGTCATGGTGGGGATCGCAGGACCGCCGGGCTCTGGCAAGTCCACGTTCGCCGGCCAGTTGGTGTCCCTGCTCGGAGAGAAGGGGACGAAGGTCGGGTACGTCCCGCTGGACGGATTTCACCTGGCCGATCACATGCTCGAGGAACTCGGCCTTCGTGCGGTGAAGGGCCGGATCGACACGTTCGACGCCTGGGGTTATCTGTCTGCGTTGCGCCGGATCGCCTCCGGCGCGGAGCCCGTGGTCTACTGCCCGTCCTTCGACCGGATTCTCGAGCAGCCGCTGGCCGGTGGCATTGCCGTACCGAGCTTTGTCGAGGTGGTTGTGACCGAGGGGAACTATCTTCTGGACGCGGACGAGCCGTGGCCGCTCGTCAGGGAGTTACTCACTGCGGTGTACTACCTGGAGCTGGACGATCGGGTTCGGCGGCAGCGGCTGGTGCGACGCCATGTCCAGTTCGGCAAGGCCGTCGCAGCGGCAGAGCGCTGGGTGGAAGTCGTGGACGAGGTGAACGCGCGACGGGTCGAGATGACCCGCGACCGTGCTGATTGTGTCCTTGTGTTGCCTGCCGGG
>NZ_JAYFPT010000104.1:0-26876 GCF_034927565.1 Propionicimonas sp. | reverse complement strand
GCCACCTCCTCCGATCCACTCCACCTCCCTGTCCCTCAACCCCGGTTCCACCCCGACCGCTGTGCTGGCACCACGTCAGGCTTGGCCCGGCGCTGTCGGCAGGAACGCGACGGCAGCATGCGTCACCACAGCTGCCTCGACCGGCCCGTCCACGGCCGCTGCGAGATCCCCACAGCCGCGCACAGCAACTCCGGCATCCCACGCCGACCGCCAGTGAGGACTGGTGGCCGCGTTGGTAAGCCCCACACCTTCATATTGACCAATGAAGGGGCGAAGCTTCACAGCCTGTGAGCGACCCTTGCTATATTTAGACATACACCTTAATATTAGGGAATGCAGTCAGATGACTTCATGTATGTGGTGCTCGCGGACCAGGTCGCGAGCCGGGCCGGCAGCGACCGGGTGCCGGACGCGCTGCGCGTCCTGGGCGAACGACTCGGCGGACGGCTGGCGCTCCCCTTCGAGCGGACGGCCGGGGACGAGATCCAGGGGCTGACCGCCGACCCTGCCGCGGTGATCGAGGCGGTGTGCGCCCTCACCCGGCTCGGCGGCTGGCGGCTCGGGATCGGCACCGGCTCCGTCGACCTACCGCTGCCGCGATCCACCCGCGAGGCCCGCGGTGACGCCTACCTCGCCGCCCGGCAGGCGATCGGGGCGGCCCGCACCTCCCCCACCGAGCTGGCTCTGCG
This sequence comes from Propionicimonas sp., assembly GCF_034927565.1. GTDB lineage: Bacteria > Actinomycetota > Actinomycetes > Propionibacteriales > Propionibacteriaceae > Propionicimonas. The sequence continues at coordinate 26,187 of NZ_JAYFPT010000104.1, read as the reverse complement.
GACGGCGCCGACTGTCAGTCCCGCTGGCTACGGTGGACCACAGAAGGACAAGGACGCCGAGACCGCGCTCTGGCTGCTGCGGACGGTGCTCGCCAGCCGCAGCCGGGAAGGATGGGAACTCGTGGACCTGCTCGATCAGGGCCTCAGCAATGCCCAGGCCGCCTCCCGGCTGGGCATCAGCCCCTCGGCCGCCAGTCAGCGGCTCTCCCGCGCCCACCGCACCGAGGTCACCAGGGGGGCTGCCCTGGCCGCTCGCCTGCTGGCCGATCTGGCGCCTGACGGAGGCCGGCAGTGAACCCCGTCCTCGCCCTGCTCCTGAAAGCAGTCGTGGTCGCCGCGCTCGGTGCCATCGCCGTCCTTGCCGGCAGCCCGCTGGTGCAGAAGCTGTTCGAACGGGTCGACCCACCCCGACCGGCCGACGACGGCTCCCAGCAACCACCGCCAGCCGAGGCTCCCGGCGTGGTCGCCGCCGAGGACACCCTGCAGGGCGGCCGTTGGATCGGGATGCTCGAGCGGCTTGCCGCCTTCGCGAGCGTGCTGGCCGGCTTCCCGGAGGGAATCGCCGTCGTCCTGGCCATCAAGGGGCTGGCTCGCTACCCCGAACTGAAGGCCACCACCCGCGGCACCGCCGAACGCTTCATCATCGGCACCTTCGCCAGCGTGCTGTTCGCGGTCGCCTGTTCTGGCCTGGCCTGGTGGCTGATCGGCCTGTGGTGAACCCGCCGACCCAACCCGACCGGCTGCGTGCGCAGTGGCAGACTCTGCTGCCCGGCCAGCCGGAACTGGGTGAGGAGCTGTTGCGGCGCTGGTCGGAACCGCACCGCCACTACCACGGATTGGAGCACCTCGCCGACGCTCTCGGCGCGCTCACCCTGCTGTGCCCCGCCAACCGCGCCGAGTCACTCGCGGTCTGGTTCCACGACGCCGTCCACACCGACACCGCCGGCCCCGACGAACAGCATTCCAGTGAGTTGGCGGCCTCCAGCCTGCGCGACGCCGGCCTGCCACCGGCGGAGATCACCGAGGTGGCCCGGCTGGTGCTGGTGACCATCGCACACTCCCCCGCTCCGCACGACCACGCTGGGGCCCGGGTCAGCGATGCCGACCTGGCCGTGCTCGGCGCGGACGCCGAACGCTATGCCGCCTCTGTGGCCCAACTCCGGCAGGAGTCGCTACTCGACGACGCTGGTTGGCGGACAGCCAGGCTCACCAGGCTGGAGTCGCTGCTGGCTACCCCTCGGTTGTTTCACACTGTCGTGGGCCACAAGCGCTGGGAGGCCGCCGCCAGAGCCAACCTGACAGCAGAACGGGACGACCTGCTCGCCCGCTGAGCGGTCACCTCCGGCCCAGCGAGTGTGCCGCCCTCACTCCTCGAAGTCGGAAACGTCCCCGGCGCCGACCCGGACGATCTCCACCTCGTCGCCGGACAGGTCGATCACGGTGGTCGGCTCCAGCCCGGCGTCCCCGGAGTCGAGGACGGCGTCCAGACTGTTCCCGAGTTCCTCCTGCACCAGCCAGCCCTCGGTCATCGGCTCAGTCTCACCGGGCAGGATCAGCGTGCTCGACATCAGCGGCCCGATCTCGGCCAGCAGGGCGAGCGCGGTGGTGTGCTGCGGCACCCGGACCCCGACAGTCTTCTTCTTCGGGTGCAGCATCACCTTGGGCGCTTCGCGGGTCGCCTTCAGGATGAAGGTGTAGGGCCCCGGGGTGTGCGCCTTCACCGTCCGGAAGATGTCGTTGTCCATCTGGACGTACTGGCCCAGCTGGGCGAACTCGCTGCAGGCCAGCGTGAAGTGGTGGCTGGGGCCGAGGTGGCGCAGACTGCGGATGCGCTCCAGTCCGTCCCGGTTGCCCAGCATCGTGCCGAGCGCGTAACCGGAGTCGGTCGGATAGGCCACCAGCCCGCCGTCCTGCAGAAGCTGCACCACCTGGGCGATCGCCCGCGGCTGCGGATTCTCGGGATGCACGTCGAAATACTTGGCCACGAACCCAGACTACGACGCTGGGACCGGTCCCGCGGCGCTAAGGTCAGCGGCATGCCGATCCTGTCCCTGACCGAAGCCGAACTACGCGCCCGCCGCAGCATGAAATGGCGCGCCTTCGCGCCCGACATCCTGCCGCTGTGGGTGGCCGAGATGGACGTGGCCCTGCACCCGGCGGTGCGCGAGGTGTTACGGGAGGCAGCCGACCGCGGGGACACCGGCTACCCCCACGGCCGGGCCTACGCCGAGGCCTTCGCCGCCATGGCAGCCGAGGTCTGGGGTCTGCAATTGGACGGGCCGAGGCAGATCAAGCAGTCCGGGGACGTGATGAACGGCATCCTCGCCGTCCTGTCGACCACCACCGCCCCCGGCGACCGGGTGGTGATCAACCCTCCGGTCTATCCGCCGTTCCGGCAGGTCACCGGAGGCTACGACCGCCAGATCGTCGAGGTCCCGCTCACCGAGGCCGGCCGGCTCGACCTTCCAGCCTTGACCGAGGTGCTCGCCACCCGGCCCGCCGCTTACCTGCTGTGCTCCCCGCACAACCCGACCGGAGCGGTCCATACCCGCGCCGAACTCGAGACCGTGGCCACGACCTGTCACGAGTACGGCGTCCAACTGGTGGTTGACGAGATCCACGCCCGGATCGTCGACCCCGGGGTGCGGTTCACCTCGGCGCTGGACGTGCCCGGCGGCGAGCATGCCGTGGTTGTCACCTCCGCCGGCAAGGCCTGGAACCTGCCGGCTTTCAAGGCGGGCCTGATCATCGGCGGTCTCCAGACCTCCGACATCCTGGCAAAGCTGCCGCCGCTAGCGCTGCAGGCCATGGGCCACTGGGCATCGATGGCCCACACCGCCGCCATGCGCGAGGCCCAGGACTGGGTCGACCAGGTGAGCGCCGAGATCGCCGCCAACAAGGTGCTGCTGGCCGAGCTACTGGCCAGCACCCTGCCGGGCGCCCGCTACCAGCCGGGAGAGGGCACCTACCTGGCCTGGGTGGACTGCACCGCGCTCGGGCTGCCCCACCCGGCGCACGACTTCCGCGAGGTCGGACGGGTGGCGTTCTCCCCCGGTCGGGACTTCTCCGCCGCCCACTCCCAGTGGGTCCGGATCAACCTGGCCTGCTCCCCCACCCTGCTCACCGAGGCCGTCGACCGGATGGTCGCCACCGTCGAGGCGGTCGGGGCGTAGCCGGTCCCGGCGGGTTCGACCGCCGGCGGGCGGGTTTACCGGTCAGGGATCAGGTCAGCGGTCGCCGAACCGTGCGCGGCCAGGGTCGGGATGCCGATCAGGCTGAGGAAGACGGTCTCGACCTGACCCGAGGTGGACACCTGGACGGCGTCCCCCACCAGTCGCACCTGGCTGCTCAGCTCAGGATGGCCGGCCAGCACCTGCCGGGCGGCCGCGATGGCCGCCGCAGCATCCGTCCGTACCCCGGCGACCCGGTTGGTGGCGGTGTTGTCGACAGCGGCCCGGGCTGCCTGCGCGGCCACCAGTTCGGCCTGCCGTCCCAGCCGGGCCTGCGCCCCGCCGTCCACCACCAGCCCGCACACCGCGAGCAGGCCCACGACCGAGACCGCCACAAAGACGGTCAGGGCGTTCCCGCGTTCGTCAGGCATCGCCGCTCCTCACCTGTGGTCGCCCATTTTGTCCTGTCCGAACCGCCCGGGGTCGTTGTCCACAGTGCTCACAACTGCTGATATCGATAGGCTGGGAACCGTTCCGTTCCTCCTCATCGATTGGATTTGTCCCCCATGGTCAGCAAAGTCGCCATCCTCACCGCCGGCGGTTTCGCCCCCTGCCTCTCGTCCGCCATCGGCGGCCTCATCGAGCGGTACACCGAGGTTGCGCCCGAGGCCGAGATCATCGCCTACAAGAACGGCTACCAGGGCCTGCTCACCGGTGATTTCCTCACCGTCACTCCTACCGTCCGCGAGAACGCGCATCTGCTGCACCGGTTCGGCGGTTCGCCGATCGGCAACTCACGGGTGAAGCTCACCAACGCCGCCGACCTGGTCAAGCGCGGCCTGGTCGCCGAGGGCGCCGACCCGCTCAAGGTCGCCGCCGACCGGCTGGTCGCCGACGGCGTGGACGTCCTGCACACCATTGGCGGGGACGACACCAACACCACCGCCGCCGACCTGGCCGCCTACCTCGCCAAGCACGACTACGGCCTCACGGTGGTGGGCCTGCCGAAGACCATCGACAACGACATCACGCCGATCAAGCAGTCGCTGGGCGCCGACACCGCCGCCGAGATGGGCGCCCGGTTCGCCAAGAACGTGCTTGCCGAGCACAACGCCGGTACCCGCATCCTGATCATCCACGAGGTGATGGGCCGCAACTGCGGCTGGCTCACCGCAGCCACCGCCCGCAAGTACCACGACTGGGTCAAGGAGCAGCAGTGGCTGCCCGAGATCGGGCTGGACTCGCGCGCCTGGGACGTGCACGCGGTCTTCGTCCCCGAATCGGAGCTCAACATCGAGGCCGAGGCGATCCGGTTGCAGCAGGTGATGGACCAGATCGGTTGCGTGAACATCTTCCTGTCCGAGGGCGCCGGGATCGAGGACATCCTCGCCGAGATGGAGCGGGCCGGCCAGGACATCGCCCGGGACGCCTTCGGGCACGTCCGGCTCGAGCGGATCAATCCCGGGCAGTGGTTCGGCAAGCAGTTCGCCGGGATGCTGAAGGCCGAGAAGGTGCTCGTCCAGAAGTCGGGCTACTACTCCCGCTCGGCCGCGGCGAACACCTACGACCTCGCCCTGATCAAGTCGATGACCGATCTCGCCGTCGACTCCGCACTGGCCGGCAACTCCGGGGTGATCGGGCACGACGAGGACGCCGACGACGCACTCGGGGTGATCGCCTTCGACCGGATCGCCGGTGGCAAGCCCTTCGACATCTCCCAGCAGTGGTATCTGAAGCTGCTGGCCGAGATCGGCCAGCAGTCACCGCTGCCGGACGTCTTTCCGGGGGCGCAACTGGATGACTCTCAACTGAGCTGACGACGACGCTGTCGGTCCGTCGGTTGGTTGTGACCGGCGGGCCGACAGGATCCCAGGTAGCCGACCAGGCGGTCGATCGCCTCGTCCAGTTCGGTGGTGTCGCCGCAGAAGCTCACCCGCACCTTCCGGTGACCGTCGATGGTGTCGAAGTCGATGCCGGGTGCCAGCGCCACGCCGGTGTGCTCCAGCACCTGGTAGCACCAACGCCGGGAGTCATCGGTGAGGTGGCCGACGTCGCAGTAGGCGTAGAAGGCACCGTCCGGCGGGGCAAAGCTGGTGATACCGAGTTCGGGCAGCCGGCGCAGCAGCAGGTCGCGGTTACGGGCGTACCGGGCGACGTGCCCGTCCAGTTCGGTGGTGGCACTGGCGTCGAAGGCTGCGGGCGCGGCTGCCTGGGAAAGGGCCGGGGCGCAGATCGCCAGGTTGCCCTGGAGGAGTTCGACCGGACGGCGCAACTGCTCGGGCAGCAGCAGCCAGCCCAGCCGCCAGCCGGTCATCGAATGGTACTTGCTCAGCGAACCCACCACCACGGACGCGGTCCCGAACTGTCGCGCGCTGGCGCACCGACGACCGTAGGAGATGCCGTGGTAGATCTCGTCGCTGATCAGCAGACACTCATGAGCCGCACACCAGCCGGCGATGGCTGCCAGTTCGTCGGCGTCGATGATCGTCCCGGTCGGATTGGACGGGCTGGCAAGTACCAACCCGGCGGGCACCTCGGGCAGTGCCTCCAGCATGGCGACGGTGGGCTGGTAGCGGGTCTGCTCCCCCACTGCCAACTCCACCAGCCGGCAGCCCAGGCTGAGAATGTCATTGCGGTAGGCCGGGTAGCCGGGCCGGGTCATGGCCACCGGATCGCCGGGATCGAAGCCCGCCAGCAGAGTGAGCAGGAAACCGCCCGAGGAGCCCGTAGTCACCACCACATCGGACGGGTCAACCCCGACACCGTAGCTGTCGGCATAGTGACGCGCGATCCGCTCCCGCAGCGCCCACTCCCCGGCCGCCTCGGTGTAGCCGAGTTGCTGTTCGCTCAACGCCGCCGCGGCGGCGGTGAGCACCGCGGCCGGCGCCGGGGTGCCGGGCTGTCCGACGCAGAGCGCGATCGCGTCACCGTGCGTCCGCTGTCGTTCGGCCGCGGCCTTGACCACCTCCATCACATGGAACGGTTCGACCTCGCCGCGCTGGGACCGGCTCATCGGGAACGTCGTCCGAACAGCGCCCGTAACCCACCGACCAGCACAGCGCCCAAGCCCAGCCCCGTGGCCGTGCCGACGACGTAGCCGGCCTTCAGCCCCGCGCTCAGCGACTGCTCGGCGACCCTGGCCGAGACCACGAGCTGCCCGGGCCTGGTCTCCACCGGCTCGACCTCCGGTTCCGGCACCGGCTCGGGTTCCGGCACCGGCTCGGACTGAGTGGCCAGCCAGGCCGCGATGAACAGGATCAGGGTTGCGAAGAGGTTGAGGAACAGCATCACGATGATCGTGACGCCGAAGACACCTGCTGCCAGGTTGTTGGAGAAGGCCTGGGCCAGTAATCCGGCGGCCAACTGCAGCACCAGCAGTCCCGCGGAACCGACCGCCGACCCCACCCACAGGTGACCGCCGGGGATCGGCTCGGGTGCGAACCAGGAGAACAGCAGCCAGAACAGCCCGGTACCCGCGGCGAAGGAGATCAGCAGACCCACCACGCGCAGCAGCACCGACCAGCCCGAGCCGTGATCGATTCCGAGCAGCCGGCCGACCTGCTCGGTCAGGGTGGACGCCGCCGACGACGCGGCGAAGGTCACCACCACTCCCACAAACAGCCCGACCAGTCCGGCGAAGTTCGCCAGCAGGTCGAGCGGCAACGGCAGCAGCTTGCCGGGGTTGTCGACGTCGCTGCGCATCAGCAGGCGGGCAGCGCGCTTGAGATTGCCGATCCAGTTCGAACCGAACCAGAATCCGATCAGCGAGCCGGTCAGCAGGGTGGCAAGCCAGTTGCGCAGCGCGTCCTCGATCACCTTGACGATCTGCCGGCTGACCTCGTCGTTACCGGGCAACGCCTCGTTGACCGCGGTGACGATGCTGGCCAGCGCGTCCGGCATGAAGACGGTCAGGGTGAGGCCCAGCAGAGAGAACCCGAGCATCAGGATGGGCACCAGGCTCAGGATGGAGAAGTATGCGATCGCTGCCGCCAGTTGACTGCCGCCCCGGGTGTTGAACCGCTCAATGGCACGCAGCAGGTGCGCAACCAGCGGCCGTTTCGAGAACCGTTCCCACCAAGCGATCATGGCCTACCCCAGGGTGCAGCTCAGGTTGCGATCGCCGTAGGCATTGTCGATCCGGCCGACTGACGGCCAGTACTTGTCACTGCCGCCGGTGGCGATCGGCCCCCGCGGACTGCCGGCCGGGAACCCTGCCTGCTCCCGGGGGTAGACATGGTCCCAGTCGGAGGACAGCACCCGGTGCAGCGGGTGCGGGGCGTTGACCAGTGGGTTGTCGTCGGCGGGCAGCGCACCGGAGGCCACCTGCTCGACCTCGTGTCGGATCGCCGACATGGCCTCACAGAACCGGTCCAGTTCCGCGCGAGACTCGCTCTCGGTGGGCTCGACCATCAGCGTGCCCGCCACCGGGAAGCTCATCGTCGGGGTGTGGAAGCCGTAGTCGAGCAGGCGTTTGGCGATGTCGTCGACGGTGATGCCGCTGGCCTTGGTCAGGTCGCGGAGGTCGACGATGCACTCGTGGGCGACCAGGCCACCTGCCCCGGTGTAGAGGATCGGGTAGCTTTCCGCCAGCCGTCGCGCCAGGTAGTTGGCGTTCAGGATCGCCAGTGAGGAAGCCTGCGTGAGCCCGTCGGCGCCCATCAGGGCGATGAACGCGTAGCTGATCGGCAATACCCCGGCCGAGCCGTACGGTGCCGCGCTCACCGGACCGTAGCTGGTCACCGGACCGGCATCGGCGACCAGCGGATGGTTCGGCAGGTAGGGCGCCAGGTGTGCCTTCACCGCCACCGGTCCGACACCGGGTCCGCCACCACCGTGCGGGATGGCGAAGGTCTTGTGCAGGTTGAGATGGCTGACGTCCGCCCCGAACCGGCCCGGGCCTGCCAGGCCCATCAGGGCGTTGAGGTTCGCGCCATCGACGTAGACCTGGCCGCCGGCCGCGTGCACCTTCTCGCAGATCGTGGCGATGGTGTCCTCGTACACTCCGTGGGTGGACGGGTAGGTCACCATGATCGCTGCCAGCCGGTCGGCGTTGGCGGCAATCTTGGCGTCCAGGTCGGCCAGGTCGACCGAGCCGTCCGGCGCGGCGGCCACCACGACCACCTGCAACCCGGCCATCACTGCCGAGGCGGCGTTCGTGCCGTGCGCCGAGGCGGGAATCAGGCAGACGGTCCGCCCGGCGTCGCCCTGGGCGAGGTGGTAACTGCGGATCGCCAGCAGCCCGGCGAACTCCCCCTGCGCGCCCGCATTGGGCTGCACGCTCACCCGGTCGTAGCCAGTGATCGCCGCCAGCCAGCTGCCCAGCTCGTCGATCAACTCCAGAAAGCCGGCAGCGTCTGCGGCGGGGACGAAGGGGTGGAGGTTGGCGAACCCCGGATAGCTGATCGGTTCCATTGCCGCGGCGGGGTTGAGCTTCAGGGTGCAGGAGCCGAGCGGGATCATGCCCCGGTCGAGCGCGAAGTCCCGGTCGGAGAGCCGGCGCAAATAGCGCATGAACTCCGTCTCACTGTGGTAGGCGTGGAAGACCCGGTGGGTACAGAACGGAAGGTCACGGGCGTGATCGGCCAACGTCCCCTGAGGGGCTGCCGTCAGGTCGGCGCCGAACACGTCCGCCAGGGCCGTCAGGTCCGCCGCCGTGACGTCCTCCCCCACGCTGATCCCGACCCGGTCTGGGTCCACCTGGCGCAGGTGGATGCCACGGGCGCGGGCCGCCGCCACCAGTTCGCCGGCGCGGCCGGGTGTCTCGACGCTGAGGGTGTCGAAGAACTCCTGGGTGGTCAGCGCGTAGCCGGCGGCGAGCAGCGCCCCGGCCAGGCTGCGAGCCTTCTGGTGCACCTGGTGGGCGATCTCGGTCAGGCCGTCGGGGCCGTGATAGACCGCGTAGAACGCCGCGGCCACGGCCAGCAGTACCTGGGCCGTGCAGATGTTCGACGTGGCCTTCTCCCGCCGGATGTGTTGCTCCCGGGTCTGCAGCGCAAGCCGGAAGGCAGGCACCCCCTCGGCGTCCACCGAGCGTCCGACCAGGCGTCCAGGGAGTTGCCGCTCCAGCCCCGCCCGGACGGCGATGTAGCCGGCGTGCGGCCCGCCGTAGAACAACGGCACACCGAACCGCTGGGTCGAGCCTGCGACCACGTCCGCGCCCCAGGTGACCGGGGTGGTGAGCACGGTGAGGGCCAGCAGGTCGGCGGCGGCGATCACCAGTGCGCCGTTGTCGTGGGCGGTGCGCGCGATCGCCGCGAGTTCGGTCACCGGGCGCACCCGTCCGCTCGCTCCCGGAACCTGCACCACGACGGCGAAGGCCTCGTGGGTCTGCAGCGCCTCGATCAGGTCTCCGCCGACCGGTACCACCTCGATCCCGGCGGCCCGCGCCCTGGTCCGCAGCACGCCGAGGGTCTGCGGCAGCACGTCGCCGTCGACCAGCAGGACCGCTCCCTTGCGCACCGTACGCTTCGCCAGCGCCATCGCCTCGGCGACCGCCGTCGCCTCGTCCAGCAGCGAAGCACCGGCGGTCGGCAGACCAGTGAGGTCGGCGACCATGGTCTGGAAGACCGCCAGTGCCTCCAGCCGGCCCTGGCTGATCTCGGGCTGGTACGGGGTGTAGGCGGTGTACCAGGACGGGTTCTCCAGCACCAGCCGGCGGATCACCGGCGGCGTCACGGTGCCGTGGTAGCCCAGCCCGATCATCGCCCGTCCGGGGAAGTTCCGGGACGCCAGGTCGGCCAGCCTGGCCTGCACCTCGGCCTCAGAGCGAGCCGCCGGGAGGTCGAGCGGCGCGGTGTCACGGAGCTGGGCCGGGATCGCCGCGTCGGTCAACTCGGCCAGCGAACCGTAGCCCAACCGGGCCAGCATCTCGGAGGTGTTGGTGGCCGACGGGCCGAGGTGGCGCAGCGTGAAATCCGTCATGGGTACCCTTCCAGGTCGCGACCCTTCCAACCTAGCCGAAGAGTGGACGGACGGTCCGCGCCGCCCCCGGACCTGACGCGGAACTGGCGGTTCGCGAACTATCCGGTGGCGCGCGCCCGACGCCGGGTGGCGAGTTCGTCGGTGAGGACGGCGGCCGCTTCGGCGCGTTCGGTGGGAAGTGCGAGCAGGGTGCCCTCGATGTCCTCCCACACCCGGCCCAGGGCGATGCCGAACATGCCCTGGCCGCCACGCAGCAGGTCAATCACCTCGTCGTCGGAGGTGCACTCGTAGACCGAGATGCCGTCGCTCATCAACGTGACCTCGGTGAGATCCTCCACCCCGCGGGCCCGCAGGTGCTCAATGGCGGTGCGGATCTGCGGCAACGAGACCCCGGCGTCCAGGAGACGCTTGATCACCTTCAGGATCAGGATGTCGCGGAAGCTGTACAGCCGCTGGGTGCCCGAGCCGCCGGCAGGCCGGATCTCCGGCACCACCAGGCCCGTGCGTGCCCAGTAGTCGAGCTGGCGGTAGGTGATATCGGCAGCGCGGCAGGCGACCGGACCACGGAAGCCCAGATCCTCCGGCAGCGGTGAGAAATCGCCGTCGAACAGAGTGTCCTGCGCGTCGGTCATGTCCGCCTCATTTCGCCCGGAGAAGTTCAGGTGCCAATGACGGTAATCGTGGCGTGCGCGGGTGGTCAACGACACGCCGCAGGATGCGGCGACCGGTCCGGAGTCTCAAGTACACCATCAGGGTTGCTCCCGCTCAGAAATCGTCGGGATTCACCGAGTCGAGGAACTCGCGGAACTTCTCCACCTCGTCCTGTGCGCCGGGTTCGGCCTCGGCCACCTCGGGCAGGTCCTGCACCCCTGCAACGTCCAGCACGTCCTCGGAGCACCGGATCGGGCAGCCCATCCGCATCGCCAGGGCGATCGCATCGGAGGGGCGCGCCGCCAGGGCGCTCTCCCCCACCAGCAGTTCGGCGTAGAACTGGCCTTCGTCATAGGCCACGATCCGCACCTCGGTCACGCTGGCACCCAGCGAGGCAATCAGGTCGTTCACCAGGTCGTGGAGACCGGGCCGGGACGGATCGGGATCCTCGGTGGCCGAGACGATCGCCGCGGCGCCCTGGGCGCTCATCCAGATCGGCAGCAGCCGGCCACCGTCCTGTTCACGCAGCACCACGACCGGGGGCATTTCCGAGCCGCTCACCCGGACCTCGACAACGCTCAACTCCCGCATCCGGCCGGCCTCACTGCGGCAACTGCGATCGCATGATCGCAGCGTGGGCGTGCAGGATGAGTTGCATCACGTCCGCGGGCACCTGCCGCTCCAGCGGGTTGCGGCGCAGGTGGGGCGCGATCGCCTGCTCGATCAGCCCGACCTCGCGTTCGGCAGCCTGCTTCACCACCCGCAGGTGACGGGCGTCCATGCCGTAGACGGCCAGCTTGCGGGCGATCACCGCTACCGTGAGCGCATCCCGTCCGTAGTAGACGGTGCCCCGCCGCGGCACCACCAGGGCGTGCTTCTCCAGCTCCGTCAGCGCCGCCTCACTGAGCCCCGACAGCTGCAGCAGCTCTCGCCGGGTGATCCGGATCGGACGCTTGGGCGGACGCGCCTGCGGGGTCTGTACGACCTCCCGTGGATCCTCCGGCGGCGCCGGGGCCGGGTTGCCGCCCAGGGCCGGCGGCTGCTCGCCGCGGTCCATCATCTCCAGGTGCTCCCGGATCACCTTCAGCGGCAGGTAGTGGTTCTTCTGCACGTCGAGGATGTAGCGCAGCCGGTCGATGTCGGAATCCGCGTAACGGCGGTACCCCGAGGGAGCGCGCTCCGGGGAGATCAGCCCCTCCGACTCCAGAAACCGAATCTTGGAGATCGACACCTCGGGGAAATCGGGTTTGAGGACTGCCAGAACCTGGCCGATGCTCCGCAGGCCGAGTGCCATCAGCCCTGACCGGTGGGGGTCTGGCCGGACGGCGTGGAGAAGAAGATCATCCGGAACTTCCCGATCTGGACATCGTCTCCGCGGTGGAGGGTCACCGGGCCGTCGATCAGGCTGCCGTTGACGTAGGTCCCGTTCAGGCTGTTCTCGTCCCGCACCCAGAGCTGGCCCTCGGAGCGGGTGAAGCGGGCGTGCTGGCGGGAGACGGTGATGTCATCGAGGAAGATGTCGCACCGCGGGTGACGGCCGGCGGTCACCACATCAGCGTCCAGCAGGTACCGCGCCCCTGCCTGGGCGCCATGCGGAACCACCAGCATGCCCGAACCGGGCGGCAACGATTCGAGTGCCGCGACATCTTCGGCACTGAGGTCGTCGAACTGGATCTCCTCGCTGACCTGCGGGATCACCCGGGTGGCGTCGCCGCTCAGCTTGGCCAGACTGGCGCCGCAGTGCGGGCAGAAGTTGCCGATCTCGGTGACGTCGTGGCCACAGGCCGGACATCTCAGCATCGGTGGATCACCTCCTCCAGCTCGTCGGCGCGCGGGGTGGGGTGCCCCGGCGCTGGCTTCAGCCTATCCGGACACCTGCTCGCTGTACTCGTCGGCGTCCAGCAAGTCCTCGATCTCCGACGGATCGGCCAGCTCCAATTCGAACAGCCAGCCGTCGCCATAAGGATCGGTGTTCACGATCTCCGGGGTGGAACCCAGCAACTCGTTGACCGAGGTGATCACCCCGGAGGCCGGGGAGAAGACGTCGGAGACACTCTTGGTCGACTCGACCTCGGCGCAGGCATCGTCGAGCGCCACTTCCTCGCCCACCTGCGGCAGCGAGACGTAGACGACGTCGCCGAGCGACTCGGCGGCATAGTCGGTGATTCCCACCCGCGCCGTCGAACCCGAACCGACGCGCAGCCACTCGTGCTTGGAGGTGTAGCGAAGGTCATCTGGGAACACGTGCACTCCTCGATCACTGCGTCTGACTGCCAGACGTCTCGGACCCTACCCTAGACGCAACCGAGCGCCCGGGACATGCCTTTGCGCGTGATCCCGCCACGGCCCTAAACGGTGGCCGCGAGGAGTCTGCGATGCCCCGTCCGGCTTGACCTGTGACACGCTCTAGCCCGGAACGGCGTAGCGCGGCGTGGCCGGGGTGTGGACCGCGGCGATCTCCACCGCCTCGCTCTGTGTGATGTCGACCGAGCCGCCGGCATCGCCCACCTGACTCACCAGTCCGCCGCGGAAGTTCAGTGCCTCGCTCAGCGCGTGCGGGTCACCGATCGCGTCCAGGACGATCGGCCGCTGCAGCCTGACCCCGTCCAGCGTGATCCCGCCGGCGGAGGTTACCCAGCTGGAGGCCACCACGCGCACCTGGTCGTTGACCTCGATCACCTCCGCGCCCGCGTCTCGCAGCTCCTCCAGCGCATCCAGCAGGGTCGAGTCCCGGACCGCCTCTGCCGGCCCCGAGATCACGACCCGGATCCCCTCCCCCCGGGCGGGGACGGTTCCGGCCAGGATCGCGAGCTCACTGCTGCGGCGTTCGACCTCGTCGCGAGCCACCCGCTGCCGGTCGACACCGGTGCGCAGCTCCGACTGGGTGCGTTCCAACTCGGCGACCTGGGCCTCCAGCCGGCGGGACTCCGCGGTCAGATCGTCCAGAATCGAGATCAGCTCGGTGCGGCGCAACGAGGAGTAGTCCTGCTGCTGGCCCAGGGTGCGGATCTGCAGGGTGACCGCGAGCCCGCAGAGCAGCAGGATCCCCGCCACCAGCAATTGGCCACCGGTGGGACGGATGAACCGCCGGGCGAGCTGTCGCAGGCCGCGCTGTTCCGGCTTCGGGAGGTCGGCCTGGTCAGGCATGGAACAGTGCCCTCCGGATCGCCGCGGCGTTGGTGAAGATCCGGATACCCAGCACCACCACAACAGCGGTCGAGAGCTGGGCACCGACGCCGATCTGGTCGCCCACCCAGACGATCAGGGCGGCGATCAGCACATTCGACACGAAGGACACGGCGAACACCTTGTCGCTGAACGAGCGCTCAAGATAGGCGCGCAGGCCACCGAAGATCGCATCGAGGGCGGCCACGATCGCAATCGGCAGATAGGGCTGGAGCCAGACCGGCAGCGACGGCTGCAGGAAGATGCCCAGACCGATCCCGATCAGCAACCCCAGAATCGCATACACAGCTGTCCCCTTCTCAGCGGGCCGGTTCTGCCCGGTCGATGGTGAGCTCCGGGTCTGCGGGCAGGCGCAGCGTCTCGGCACGCGACAGGGTGAACCCGACGCCGTAGTTCTGCTGCAACCAGGCCCACCACTGACCACCAGACGAAGTCGGAAATTCCCGGATCATCGCATCCGCGTCGCCGATCGCCTCCACCTGGTAAGGCCGGGTCAGGGAACGGTAGTCGACGGTGATCGCGTCCCCCGCACCCCGAATCGCGGTACGCCCGCTCAGCCGGTGTCCGTTGATCGCGATTGCCTCCGCCCCGCTGCTCCAGAGCTGGTTGACCAGTTGTCGCAGGTCGGCGTCCACCACCCGCGCCTGGCGGTCGTCGCCCGAGCCGTCATCGACGGTCACCCTGATCCCGGGGCCGGTCACCGGGATCGCCCCTGACACCGTCTCCAGCTCGACCAGGGCGGAGGTGTCGACGTCCTGCCCGGCGATGCTCTCGGTCAGTTCACGGTTGGCCGCGGTGAGACCGGCGACCTCGCCGCGCAGCCGGTCAACCGCGCTGTCGGCGGCCTGTACCCGCTGCAGCAGCTCGTCGCGCTCCTGCTGGGCCTGCAACGGGGCGCGCAACCCGGGCGCGACCGAGGCCCCCACCAGCAGGCCGAAGAGCACCAGCACGACGCCCACCACCACCGAGCGACGCGGCGCCGCCACGGGCCTTCCCTGCGCGGCGACCGCGGCGTAGTCCGGATCGATCGGCGCGGCGATGATGTTGTTCAGCAGGTCCATGCTGGCGTCCACCCGGCGGGTGGACGGCGGGCTGGTCACGCCACCGTCTCCGACGAGTCGGTGACTGCCGTCCGGCTCAGCGGCGGGATTCGGCGGATGGCACTGATTCCCTGCCGCAGGTAGAGCAGCCCCGCGCCCCAGTAGAGCACCGCTCCCCAGATCACCAGCGCCCAGCCGATGATCCGGAAGCCGAACTGCCAGGCCTCATCGCCCGAGCCCAGCAGCAGCAGCGGGAAGGCGTACAGCAGCACGAACGTCGCAGCCTTGCCGAGGAAGTGCACCGGCAGGCTGAAGTAGCCCCGGCGACGCAACGCCGGCCAGAGGGTGATCCCGAGCAGCACATCCCGGCCCACCAGCAGCACCGCGAACCACCACGGGATGATGTCGCCGCGCAGCACGAAGCCGACCAGGGTTGCCAGGGTGTAGAGCCGGTCGGCCAATGGGTCGAGCACCTGCCCGAGCCGGGAACGCTGCTTCCAGCGCCGGGCGAGCTGCCCGTCCAGCCAGTCGGTGGCGCCACCGACAGCCAGCACCACGACCGCCCAGACCTCGTTGCCCTTGCCGAGCAGCAACCACAGGAACAGCGGAATCCCGACGAACAGCCGGATGAAGCTCAGAATGTTGGGCAGGGTGAAGATCCGGGTCGTGTCATACGGTTCTCCTGCCACGGCCACAAGGTTAGCCGCCTTCAGCGCCACGCCCGGGCTACCATCTCGCGGGTGTCTCCCAGGAGCTGTGGCATCGCCTTGGTCCGGCCGATCACCGGCAGGAAGTTGGCGTCACCCAGCCAGCGCGGAACCACGTGCTGGTGCAGGTGCGCAGCGATGCCGGCACCGGCCACGTCTCCGGAGTTGATGCCGAGGTTGAAGCCCGCCGGATGGGAAACCTCCCGGAGCACCGTCATGGCCCGGACGGTCAACTCGCCCAGCTCGACCCGCTCGGCAGGCGTGGTCTCGGTGTAGTCGGAAACATGCCGGTACGGGCACACCAGCAGGTGCCCGGGCGAGTAGGGGTACAGGTTCAGCACCACGAAGCAGGTCTCGCCGCGGTGGACGATCAGTCCGTCGGCGTCGCTGCGCGCGGGCGCAGTGCAGAACGGGCAGGACGAGGCCGAGGCATCGGCCGGCTTGTTCTCCCCGTCGATGTAAACCATGCGGTGCGGTGTCCAGAGCCGCTGGAAGGCATCCGGGACGCCTGCCAGCGTCCCGGGGGACTCCACCTGCGGATCGCTCATCGCCGGGGCGGGCGGCAGGCGGTCACGATCTCGTCGATCGCCGCCACGATCGGCACGCCGTTGTTCTGGCTGCCGTCGCGGTAGCGGAACGAGACCGCGCCCGCGCTCGCGTCCAGCTCGCCGGCGATCAGCATGAACGGCACCTTCTGGGTCTGCGCGTTGCGGATCTTCTTGCCGAACCGGTCGTCACTGGCATCGACGTCCACCCGGATGCCGGCCGCCTTCAGCTGCGCGGCGATCTCGGCAAGGTAGTCGTTCTGGTCGGCGGAGACCGGGATGCAGGTCACCTGCACCGGGGCCAGCCAGGCCGGGAAGGCGCCGGCGTAGTGCTCCAGCAGCACCCCGAAGAACCGCTCGATCGAGCCGAACAGGGCGCGGTGGATCATCACCGGACGCTGCCGGCTGCCATCGCTGGCGGTGTACTCCAGCTCGAACAGTTCGGGCTCGAAGAAGTCCAGCTGAATGGTGGACAGCTGCCAGGTGCGTCCGATCGCGTCCTTGGCCTGCACCGAGATCTTCGGGCCGTAGAAGGCCGCGCCGCCCGGGTCCGGGACGAGTTCGAGACCGGAGGCTTCGGCGACCTCAGCCAGGACGCGGGTGGCATCTTCCCAGGTCTGCTCGTCGCCCACCGACTTCTCCGGGTTGCGGGTGGAGAGTTCCAGGTAGAAGTCGTCCAGGCCGTAGTCGCGCAACAGGTCGAGGACGAAGGTGAGCAGGCTGGCCAGCTCGTCCTTCATCTGCTCGCGGGCACAGTAGATGTGGGCGTCGTCCTGGGTGAAACCGCGGGCCCGGGTAAGGCCGTGCACCACGCCGGACTTCTCGTACCGGTAGACGTGCCCGAACTCGAACAGCCGCAGCGGCAGCTCGCGGTAGGACCGTCCCCGGCTGGAGAAAATCAGGTTGTGCATCGGGCAGTTCATCGGCTTCAGGTAGTAGTCGGCGCCCTGCCGGGTGATGTTGCCGTGCTCGTCGCGTTCCTCGTCCACCCGCATCGGGGGGTACATGCCGTCGGCGTACCACTCCAGGTGCTTGGAGGTCTCGAACAGGTGCCCCTTGGTGATGTGCGGGGTGTTGACGAAGGAGTAGCCGGCCTCGACGTGGCGACGACGGGAGTAGTCCTCCATCTCCATCCGGATCATCGCGCCCTTGGGGTGGAAGACCGGCAGGCCGGAGCCGATCTCGTCCGGGAAGCTGAACAGGTCGAGTTCGGTGCCGAGCTTGCGATGGTCGCGTTTGGCGGCTTCCTCCAGCCGGAACTTGTAGTCTTTCAGGTCGTCACGGGTGGGCCAGGAGGTGCCGTAGACCCGCTGCAGTTGGGCGTTGCGCTGGTCGCCGCGCCAGTAGGCGGCCGACGTCCGCATCAGGGCGTAGGCGTTCAGGTAGCCGGTGTGCGGCACGTGCGGGCCGCGGCACAGGTCCTTCCACGCCACCGAGCCGTCGCGGCGGACATTGTCGTAGATGGTCAACTCGCCGCCGCCCACCTCGACGCTCGCGCCCTCGGTGTTCTCGGTGTTGCCCTTGATGCCGATCAGTTCCAGCTTGTAGGGCTCGTCGGCCAGCTCGGCGCGGGCCTCGTCCTCGCTCACCACCCGGCGGGCGAACCTCTGCCGCTCGCGGACGATCTGGCTCATCTGCTTCTCGATCGCCTTGAGGTCCTCGGGCGTGAACGGGCGCTCGGTGTCGAAGTCGTAATAGTAGCCGTCGGTGATGAACGGCCCGATGCCCAGTTTGGTGGCCGGGTAAAGCGCCTGCACAGCCTGGGCGGTGACGTGCCCGGTGGAGTGACGCAGGATATTCAGGCCGTCCGGGGTGTCGATGCCGACCGGCTCGACCTCGTCGCCGTCGGCCAACTCGCGAGCCAGGTCGCGCAGGTCGCCATTGACGCGGACCGCGACGACGGTCTTGTCATTGCCGAACAGGTCCAGCCCGGTAGTGCCCGTCTCGACCACCTGGGGCTCGCGCGACTCAGAACGCACCACGGTGAGGTTGACAGACACGGGGATTCCTTTCATTCCAGGCCCTCACGCAGGGCCGGGGACTATTCTGCCCCACCCGCGCCGCACTCCCCCATGTCCACCGGTTCTGTCCACCCTTCCACCGGTCACCAATCCACGTCCGAGAACAATCGACCGCCGCCCTTCCAGACTCGACCGCCACCCCTCCAGACTCGACCGCCACCCTTGCCGCCGAGCGCCCCGCCCCTGGGGCAGGCGCTCGACGCGAACGGAGGCGGTCGATGGGTGGTCCGGCGCCAGGCGGGGGGTGGGGGGCGGGGGGGGAGTCCCGGGTTTCGGTGTGGATGTCCCTTTTGGCGGGATATCCGGGCGCGACAGGATCCAGAGCACCAGTCGCCGTCAACCTAGGAGGAGCCGTCATGGCCACCGTTGTGCACCAACCCCGTCCCCGCCTCGCCGACATCCGATCCGTCGTCCGCTCCGCCGGCTGGGCGAGCCTGGTGGTGACCGCCCTCCTCCTGATCACGCCGATCACGGTGTTCGGCCTCTCCGCGGCGCTCGGCCTCGACGCGGCGGCGGCCGCGGCCGGTTACTCCCCCGCCGACTACGGACGGGATCCGGTGCTCGCCAGTGGGTGGGAGGGGGCGATCTACGGGATCCAGATGACCGCCGTCGGGATCGCCCTGGGGTTCGCCGGGTTGCGCACCGCACCGGTTGTCGGACGAGACGCGCTCTCCCGTGCCGGAGTCGCAGGCGTACTGAGCGCGGCGGTGATCAGCGTGGTGAGTGCCGGAATGTCTGCCACCTTGTACGGCGCGAGCATGACCCTCGCCGGCATTGACCAGATTCAGCCCGATGGCGACGTCCGCCGCATGATCGGCTACGCCGCGTTGGTCGTGACGCAGGGCCTGATGGGCGCTTTCGGGCTGGGAATCACGGTCTGGCTGCTCTCGCTCGCCTCGGCAGGAAGCCGGATCGGGCTCACGCGTACCCCGTTCCTGGTGGTTGCCGGGGGGTTCGGAGCGCTGATCGTCGCCGGGCTCGTGATGGGGGTCGGTGGGCTGACCAGCCTGCTGGTGATCTTCCCGCTGACAGCCTTCGGTATCGGCCTGCTGGCCGCAGCGCGACGAACCGCGGGAAGTACGATCAGCGCATGAAGAGGCAGTGCTGATGCCGGCCGGTGCGCCGTGGGGTGCCCGGCTGCTGTTCGGGCTCGCCGGGATCCTCGCCGCCCTGTCCGCGGTGCTCGCCGCGGTCACCAGCGCGGACGCGCTGACCTGGGTCCAGGCCGCCAGCGCGATCGCCTATCTCGGCGTGGGCCTGCTGGGCCTGCTGTTCGCGTCGGAATCTCCCCGCAACCCCGCCGCCTGGGTGTTGCTGGCTGCGTCCGTCGGAACCGCCGTGCTGGCGGTCGAGCCGGCGGTGGCGGGCCTGGTGGCCGGCCCCGGCCAGCTCTCGCTCGCCGTCCTCGACAGCCTCGCCGGGGCGGCCCTCTTCGGGCTGTTCACCCTCGGGGTGTTGCTGTTCCCGGACGGTCACGGCTACGGCCGTCTGGGCCGGGTTCTCGTGCCCATCGCGGTCGCGGGGCTGACCCTCCTCACCATCGGCGGCTTCGGCTCACACCGCGTGGTCGCGTCGGCCTCGTGGGCTGGCGGGACTGTCGAGGCCGCCAGCACGGCTCTGCTCCTCAGCGGCTTCGCCATCATCGTCCCGCTCACGGCGCTCGCCGCGGTGACCACGACCCAGCGACGCCGCGCCGCCGCGGGCGCGACCCGCCGAGCGCTGCGGCTGCTGGAGGCCGCCGCGTGGATCAACACGCTGGCGACTCTTGCTTGCGCTGCCGTCTCGGTGCTGGTCAAGCTCCCGGACTGGTTCGGGGCTGTTGCTGACCAGACCGGCATCGTGTTCGCCGTCGCCGCGTGGATCGGGATCGCGCGGCACCGGCTCATCGACCTGCGCGCCGCCCTTGCCCACACCCTGCCGTACCTGCTGGCCTCCGCGCTCGTGTTCGGCATCGCCGCGGTCGCCGCCGCACTACTCGGCACGCTGGTCGGTGGATGGTTCGGTGTCGGAGTTGGCGCGGTTGTCGCCGCACTGGTCTCACTGCTGCTCCGCGATCAGCTCCAGGCGCTGGCCAACCTGGCCGTCTATCGGCAACGGGTCGACCCGGTGGCAGCGCACGCACAACAACTTGAACGGGCCCTGCGCGACTCGCACGAGCTTCTCGTCACCGCCCGCGACGAAGAACGGCGACGGATCCGTCGCGACCTTCACGACGGACTCGGCCCCACGCTGGCCGGACTCGTGCTCGGCGTGGAGAACGTCGAGCGCCACCTCGATGACCCGGCTCGGACCCGTGCCGAACTCGCCCGTCTGCACGAGGTCGGGAAGGGCGCGGTGCAAGATGTGCGGCGCATCGTCTACGCCCTGCGTCCGCCGCTGCTGGACTCGCTCGGCCTGGCCGGGGCGATCCGGGAGCAGGCCGACCGCCTCGGTGCGGCCTCGGTCGACATCCCTGACCTGCCCGAGCTGCCCGAGACCATGGAGATCGGCGTCTACCTCATCGCGCTGGAGGCGATGAAGAATGCTGCGACCCACGCTCGACCGGGGACGTTCCGGGTACGGCTCGGCGCCGCTGAGCGGCTTCGCCTCGAGGTCCGCGATGACGGCCCCGGCCTGCCCAGCGGGTATACCCCCGGCATTGGGATCGGCTCCATGCGAGACCGGGCCGCCGAACTCGGCGGCACCCTTGATATCCGGACGCTGCGGCCTCGCGGCACGCTGGTGCTGGCGGAATGGGCGCTGGGCGGATGAGCGTCCGGGTGTTGATCGCCGATGACCACCCGCTGTTCCGCGATGGGCTGCGGAGCCTGATCATCGACACCGAGGGGTTGAAGCTGGTCGGCGAGGCCACCGACGGCGACGAGGCGATCGGTATCGCCGCCGCGCAGCGCCCAGACGTGGTCCTCATGGACGTGAAGATGCCGAGGATGAGCGGCATCGAGGCCACCCGTCGCATCCTGGCTGAGGGGCACGCCGGCGCGGTGCTGGTCCTGACGATGAGCGACGACGACGGCAGCCTCACCGCCGCGCTGCGCGCCGGGGCCACGGGCTATGTGCTGAAGGGCGCACCGGGAGCGGAGATCGTCGAGGCAATCCGGGTGGTGGCCACCGGCAGGGCGATTCTCGGCGCACCGATCGCCGCGCGGATGGAGCGCTACTTCGCCCGTCCGCACAGCGTCGCCACTGCCCCTGCTTTTCCCCAGCTGACCGGCCGCGAGACCGAGATCCTCGACCTGGTCGCCGCTGGCCTGTCCAACGCGGAGATCGCCTCGACCCTCGCCCTCAGCGACAAGACTGTCCGCAACAACGTCTCGACCATCCTGATGAAGCTGGCCGCGCCCACCCGTGCGGTCGCCATCGTCATGGCCCGGGATGCCGGTCTGGGCATGACCTGATACCAGGCCCTACCGCCCGAATCGGGAACGATCGGCCAGGACGGCCAGGACCCGGTCGTTGCTGGCCGGGTCGGCCAGGCTGATCCGGATGCCGTCGCCGGCGTAGCCGCGGACCAGGATGTCAGCGGTATCGAAGGCCTCCATCAGCTGGCCGAGAAGCTCATCGTCGGCGCGGAGCCAGACGAAGTTTGCCACGCTGTCCGGGGTCTGCCAGCCGTAGCCCCGCAGCGCTTCGATCATCCGTCCACGCTCACTCACCACGCAGGCCGCGCGCACCCGGACCTCGTCCGCCGCAGCCAGGGCGGCGACCGCCGCAGCCTGAGCGACCGCACTCACCCCGAACGGAATGGCGGTACGACGCAGCGGTTCGGCGATCTCGGCGCTGGCGAGCGCATAGCCCACGCGCAGTCCGGCCAGCCCCCACGCCTTCGACAGGGTGCGCAGCAGGCAGAGGTTCGGATACCGCGCCAGCAGGGCGAGGGAGGTCGTCCCGCCGGGATCGTCGGTGTAGTCGACGTAGGCCTCGTCCAGGATGACCAGGACGTCGGGTGGCACCTGGTCGAGGAAGCCGGCCACGTCCTCGACGGCGAGCCGGACGCCGGTGGGGTTGTTCGGCGAGCACAGCAGGACCACCTTCGTGCGGTCTGTGACGGCCGCGGCCATGGCGGGCAGGTCGTGGCTCTCGTCGGCCCGGAGCGGCACCCTGACCGCCACCGCACCGGCGATCGCGGTGAGGATCGGGTAGGCCTCGAAGGAGCGCCAGGCGAAGATCACCTCGTCACCGGCGTCGCAGACCGCGCTGATCGCCTGCTGCAGGACGGCGACGCTCCCCGGACCGACGGCGACCTGCGCCGGGTCGAGGCCCACATACCCGGCGATCGCCTCGCGAAGCGCCACCGCGCCCATGTCCGGGTAGCGATTGGCGCGCAGCGCCTGTTCGGCGATCGCCTCGACCACGCCCGGCAGCGGCGGCTCGTGGCTCTCGTTGGACGCCAGCGCCGCCGTGGCGGCCGAGCTGGCACGCCGTCCGGCGACATAGCCCGGCAGGTCGGCGACGGCGGGACGGGGCTGAGGCACGGGGATGGTCACCGCGGCATCTTCTCACTCCCGGCGAGCCCGAAGCGCTCGATGACACGGTGCCGCGGCCCGCCGCGGGTGAGTTCGGAGTCGATCAGGAGGAAGTCGGCCACCTGCCAGCCGAACGTTCCGAAGGTGTCCAGCAGTGCCAGCCAGCGGCGGGCGACGATACCGCGGTTGCTGCGCGCGAGGGTGAGGTGCGGCTGGAACCGGCCGCCGTCGACGTGGATGCCGGCGCGGGAGGCTGCCGTCCGGCAACGCCGGGCCAGTGCCTCGAGTTCGGCGGCACCGTCCCGCGCCCCGAGCCACAGCACCTTCGCCGCACCCGGTTGCGGGAAGCAACCCGCGCCGCCGAGGGTCAGGTCGAATGCCGTGGTGCTCTCCGCCACCGGGCCGAGGTTCTCGACCAGCCGATCCTCATGGTCGGCCGCGACGTCCCCGAGGAAGGCCAGGGTGACATGCCAGTGCTCGGGCTGTGCCCAGCGAAGCGCCGGTTCCGTGTCGCGCCTGGGTCCGATCCGGGCCTCCAGGTCGTCTGTCACCGACGCCGGCGGGCGGACTGCCAGAAAGAGTCGCTTCCCCATCACCACCACGGTACCTGGTCACTGCCCCAGAAGAGCGGCCAAAGCATCGGCCCGCGCAACCTGCAATTTGACTTCGAGGCAGCCACTACCTGCCCCGAGAACGGCAGTTCAGGCGATATCGACGAACTCCGCCAGTGCGCTGCCGATCGGTTCGCGAATCGTGAGGGTGGCCATCCGGTCGTAGCCGGTGGCGTCCCGGTTGATCAGGACCAGCTGGCTGCCGGTGAACGAGCCGATCAGGCCGGCTGCCGGGTAGACCACCAGGGAGGTGCCGCCGACGATCAGGGTGTCGGCCTGCGCGAGTTCGGTCACCGCCTGCTCCAGTACGGCCGGGTCGAGCGCCTCCTCGTAGAGCACCACGTCCGGCTTGATCACCCCGCCACAGAAGGAGCACCGCGGTACGCCGGTGCTGCGCAGAATCACGTCCAGGCCGAACTCACGCCTGCACTGCAGGCAGTGGTTGCGGTGGACGCTGCCATGGAGCTCCAGAACGCGCTTCGACCCTGCCGCGGCGTGCAGCCCGTCGATGTTCTGGGTGATCACCGCCGACAGTTTCCCGGCACGTTCTAGCGCCGCCAGGGCCAGATGGGCGGGATTGGGGCGGGCGTCCGGGTGGAGCAGTTGCGTGCGGTAGTAGTCATAGAACTGCTCGGTGTGGGAGACGAAGAAGCTGTGGCTGAGGATCTCCTCGGGGGCGTAGGCGACACCCGCCTCACGACTGTAGAGCCCGCCCGCCGAGCGGAAGTCGGGAATCCCCGACTCGGTGGAGACGCCGGCTCCGCCGAAGAAGACGATCCGGCGACTGGCCTCGACGACGTCGCGCAGTGCGCTCATACCGGAAGGGTAACCCTCGCCGCGGGCTCCAGCCCGGCCAGCGCCCCGTCCGACGGCGAACTCGTGGGCCGATCACAGCTTCCTGCCAGTTTGGCCAGGAACGCTGTGCCGATGCTGGGAATCACCCGGCCGACCCCTCAAGAAAGGGCCTCATCCCATGAAACGCAAAGCCGTGGCCGCGGTGTCCGCTGCCGTTCTGACCGCAGGTTTGGGTATCAGTGCCGCCCAGTGGGCCAGCGCCGAGACGCCTACCCCGTCCCCAACACCCACCTCGACCACAACGGCCGACCCGGACCACACCGGACACAAGGGTGGCAAGCAGCGCGGCTCCAAGCAGGACCTGAGCGGACTGGCCAGCAAGCTCGGGGTCGACCAGACCAAGCTCGCCGATGCGGTGTCGGCAGCGCGCAAGTCGCTTCCCACCAAGACTGAATCGGCCAACCAGACCGACGCCGAGCGCGAAGCCGCCAGGGCCGCCCGCCAGGCAGCGTACGCCAAGGCCCTGGCATCCGAACTCGGGATCGACGAGGCGAAGGTGACCCAGGCGTTGAACGAGCTGCGCACCGAACGCCAGGCCGCCCGGACTGCTGCCGACAAGGCCGTACTCGACCAGGCGGTCAAGGACGGAAAGCTGACCCAGGCCGAGGCGGACGCCGTCCAGAAGGCGGCTGACCAGGGCATCGTCCGGATCGGTGGTCACGGTCGCGGCCGCTGAGCCTCCGCAACGGCTTCCGGGTGGACGGTGCCCCATCCGGAAGCCGGCCGCCGAGCCGGGCCCCGCAGGCGCGGTGACGGCGCCGATGCACCGTGGGTTTCCCGTGAATCATCCTGGGTGGGCGTAACTGGGTTCGAACCAGTGACCTCTTCGGTGTGAACGAAGCGCGCTACCACTGCGCCATACGCCCGCGAGGGATCACAATAGCCGACGCGCCCGGTTCCCGTCACATCGCAAACTGGGTGCTCATCACGACGATCCTGCCGGTTTGCGGGCGGCTTGGCGGCTGGGTATGGTTGCACCTGCACCTGGCGCGGGGGCGACCTCGCGGCTGCTGCGCGGACGTGGCTCAGTTGGTAGAGCATCACCTTGCCAAGGTGAGGGTCGCGGGTTCGAATCCCGTCGTCCGCTCGGAGAAGGTCTCACAATCCGACAGCGAGGCCGGCTCTTGCCGGTGGAGTGGCCGAGAGGCGAGGCAACGGACTGCAAATCCGTGTACACGGGTTCAAATCCCGTCTCCACCTCAAAGCTGGCAACCGAGGTTGCCAGACAGCCCGGGCGGCTGGCGCAGTGGTAGCGCGCTTCCCTGACACGGAAGAGGTCACTGGTTCGAACCCAGTGTCGCCCACCAGGCATTGCTTGTGGTGAATGGCCGGTTTGGAGAGATTCCGAACCGGCCATGTGCGTCTTCAGCGCGCCCTGACTGTCCATCCGACTGTCTTTGCGAACCGCACCAGGTCATCGTGGGCGATGAGCGTGCGCCGATCGACCTTCGAGGTGTTGAGGGCCCCACTGACGAGCACCTCGCAGCTGGCGGTGTGTCCCACGCTCAGCAGGCGGTGGCCTGGACATGCTGGCCGTCCACAAGCTCCACCACCAGGAAGTTGATTAGATCATTTGGGTACCCACAGAGTGTATCAACAGCGGCATAATTGATACGATCAGTTGAGTAGTCGTAGGGTGTATCAACTTCAGGGGGCCGAGATGAACCGGGGCCGTCCGAGCCGAGCGATGGTCTATGCGCGCCTGGAGAACGCGATCGCCGAACTGAACGACCGCTTGGGCGGTCTGCCGACGCCCAAGGAGTCGGAGCTCATCTGGTCCGACATCTGGCACCTCGAGGCGCACCATTCCACGGCCTTGGAGGGCAACATGCTCGTGTTGCGTGAGGTTGAGGCCTTGTTGGAGAGCGGGCGAGCAGTTGGCGCCAAGCCGCTGCGGGAGTACATGGAGGTCCAGGGCTACGCCGCGGCCGCCAGCTGGGTCTACGCCCAGGGCGTCGAGCCCGGCGACTGGCACGGCGAGGACCTGATCACCGTCACGGAGGTGCGCCAGGTGCAT
>NZ_JAYFPT010000042.1:0-63717 GCF_034927565.1 Propionicimonas sp. | reverse complement strand
CCCCACCACCACGGCATCGTCGAGCCCGGCCACGACCCGGCCGCCGACCGCTGGCAGATCCGACTGGGCGCCGGCAGCACCCCGGAAGTCATCCCGCCCCGGCGCGTCGATCCTCACCAACGACCACGACAACACACCAGGTACCTCACCCGACAACGTCAGTAGACAAAGCCTGCCCACGAAAAACCGGCAACGATTGACCAGCTCGACTTCAGCGGCCGCGCTCTGATTGCCCTTGCCCACTGAAGATCGTCAAACGGCCCGGCGCCCCCGAACCGTTCTCGATCGACTCGGCAAACTCATCAATGAGCAAGGCGCGTCCGACGAGCTACACCGAACAGTTCGGGCCCGAGGAGCTGAATGACACCGCTGTAGTTATCCCCACTGTGGATAACTGCTGTGGATAACTCCCGGCGGGGTGCTACCCACACACCGCATCGGCGAGCTGGTCGGCGTGGGTCGCCAGGCGGCGGACGGCCCGGTGGCAGCGCTGGCGGACGGCGGCAGCACTCAGGCCGACCAACGCACCGGCCCGGTCGCTGCGCAGACCGCGGGAGTAGACCAGCCGCAGCAACTCCGCGGCGTCGCGATCGATCAGGCGGGCGCGGCAGGCCTCGGCCAGGACGCCATCCAGGTCCACCACTGGTTCGAGCGAGATCTCGGGAAGGGCCACCAAACGTCCCGGATCGACCGGTTGGTGATGGGAGCGCTGCCGCACCCGCTTGCGGACGTCCATGGTCAGGTTGCCGGCGATCCGGGAGGGACGCCGGGTCAGCGGGTAGCTGGCGATGCCCAGCCAGAGCTCGCTGAGGTACTCGTCGAAGTCATGCGTCCGATCGGCCGCCGCATCGAGGACGATCCGCGGCAGGAACGCCTGCAGCACCACTCGCTGGGCGAGGACCTGCCCGTCCAGCCCCAACCGGAGCAGCGTGGAGAGCACCTCATCGGGCGAGGATCGAACGGTAGCCAGGACGTCGGCCAGGACCCTGCACCGGGCCAGGCACGACTCAGCCAGCCAGTCCGGAGGAGGTGTGCTCTCGGCGAGCTGCCGCCATTCCGCGTTGAGCCTCACCAGGGCCGGGTGCGTGGTCGTCATGCCCCTAACCCTCGTCCTCAGGTGTTGTCCGGAGTGTTGTCAGAGCGGCTGGAAGTGTTGTCCGGAGCGGCCACGATGGTGTCGGTTGAATATCACGATTCGATCACAATGTTCACAATTGGGTCACAATGCAGCACTGCTGGCTGAGACGGCGACGACGTCCCCTTACGATTGAAACGTCGCAATCGACCGGTCCTTGGTAACGAGATACCAACCCTGATCGCCCAGGGGGCTGCTCCGGATATCCAGTAGCCCCCTGGTGCCATGTTCGGAGCCTTTTTCCCTGGCCAGCGGCGAACCAGGCCCGGTCGAGGTCGCCCCGAGTGAACCAAGGCTGCCTCGACCCACTCAAGCAGCGAACCAGGTCGCGAACGGCCCCCTCAGCGAGCTGAATAGCTCTCGATCGCCCGCGCCAGGAAATCGGCCAGCGCCCCGGTCTCGCCGTCCTTGCCACCCCGTCCGATCTCGAGAACGGGCTGCACCGGCTCGGGCCGTACCCCGGTGAACCGGCTCAGTGT
Source organism: Propionicimonas sp. (assembly GCF_034927565.1). GTDB lineage: Bacteria > Actinomycetota > Actinomycetes > Propionibacteriales > Propionibacteriaceae > Propionicimonas. The sequence continues at coordinate 62,103 of NZ_JAYFPT010000042.1, read as the reverse complement.
CGAACCCGGCACCACCAGCTGGTAGAACGCCCCATCGGGAGCGACCGCCACGGTCTGCGCCTTGTTGAGGTACCAGCCGGTCAGCGGGGTCTTCACCCGCCGTCCGCTCAGCAGCGTGGCCCGCAGCGGCTCCGGCGCCAATCCGCGCGCGACCATCTCCGCCACGAAATCGTCCAGGAGTTGGTGGGCTGCCTGCGCCTCGGCGCGCGCGGCGGCGGCGGCGAGCTCCAGCATCCGGTGGGCATCGGCATGCCGCTGATTGGGTTCGACCACCCGCTGAGCGTACCCGTCTGCCCGTTACCCGCCCCTGGATTGACGCCTGTCGTTAGCATGGCGGGAGTTGTCGTTCGGAGGATGCCCATGCGCAAACGCCTGCTGGCAGTGGTAGCAGTGCTGGCGGTGCTGGCCGGCTGCACGCCCGTCCCCGCTCCCGGCGACCCCGGTCCGTCCGGGTCGGCTACACCGAGCCAGACCCCCACGCCGACACCGACCGTCGCGACCCTCGAGATCGGCGACTGCACCGGTCCGCTCAGCCCGGGCAGCACCGACGTCCAGCAGGTCGACTGCGACAGCGAACATTCCTGGGAGGTGTTCGGGCTGGTCGACGTCACCACCCAGACCCTGCCGGACGACACCCTGTTCAAGTCCCTGGCCACCACCGGCTGCGTGCCGGCGTTCACCAGCTATGTCGGCGTCGAGCCCGAGCACAGCCGCTACTCATCGGTCTACATCCCGCCGAGCACCGCGGCCTGGGAAGACCCGGCCCAGCGCCACATCGTCTGCCTCGCCGGCCTGGCGGCCGGCGGCCTGACCGGTTCGGTGAAGGGTGACAGCAAGCTCTTCCCGGACGTCGGGGAGTGCACCGGCCCGCAGGACGTCCCCCTGCTCGAACTGGCGTTGATCGACTGCAAGCAGGAACACGACTACGAGGTCTATGCCGAGAAGAAGCTCGACTCGAAGAAGGCCCCGACCGCCAAGGAACTTCAGAAACTCCTGAAGGACGTGTGCGTCGCGCAGTTCACGAAGTTCGTCGGGGTCGACCTGGCCAGCTCGAAGTACGAGTACAGCTACTTCATCGCCAACGCCGACACCTGGACGAAGGTCGCCGACCACCGGCTGGTGTGCTCGGTCGGCAGCCCCAAGGGCGGCGTCGAGGGCAGCCTGAAGGGTGTGAAGAAGTAGCCGCAGCGGGCCCGTCCGACACGGCGGGTGCTGTCGCCAGGACGGACGCGCTGGCCCGACAATGGCTCCATGCCCACGGTTCCGGACGTCTGGCTCGAACGCGCGCTCATCATCCTGCTCGTGGTGGTGTCCGCCGTGGTCGCGCGGTGGCTTCTGCTGCGCTCGGTGGACGCGATCACCAAGCGCACCCTGGAACGGGCAGCGAAGCGCCGCGAGGGCAGCACCCCCGCCGACCGGTTGATCGCCGCCGCAACCGGGGTCAACGCCGAACGCTTCGAACAGCGGGCCCGCACCATCGGGTCGCTGCTACGCAATGTGATCAGCATCACCATCGTGGTGATCGCGGCCCTGACCATCCTGGCGGTGCTGCAGGTGCCACTGGGACCGCTGCTGGCCTCGGCCGGGGTGGGCGGCATCGCACTCGCCTTCGGCGCCCAGAGCGTGGTGAAGGACTTCCTCTCCGGCATCTTCATGATCATGGAGGACCAGTACGGGGTCGGCGACCTGATCGACGTCGGGGAGGTGACCGGCACCGTCGAGGAGGTCGGGTTGCGGATCACGCGGCTGCGCGATCCGGGCGGCCAGGTCTGGTACGTCCGCAACGGCGAAGTGCTGCGGGTCGGCAACCAGACCCAGGGCTGGTCGACCGGCATCGCCGACATCCCGATCGGCAACGACGAGGACGCCGCCCGCGCCCTGGAGATCCTGGCCGGGGTCGTGGACGAGGTGGGCAACGACCCGGAGTTCGCTGCCGTCCTGCTGGAGAAGCCCACCCTGGTCGGGGTCGACTCGGTCAGCGCCACCGGCACCATCCTGCGGATCATCGCCAAGACCGAGCCGAACAAACAGTGGGGTGTCAAGCGGGCCCTGCTGCAACGCGGCATCGAGGCACTGGGCGAGGCTGGCTACCACGGCCCGGTCGTCCCCCCGGTCCCGCCCACACCCTGACGCGGCGCGGTTCGTCGGAACCGTCCTCGTCGAACCAGGAACTCAGAAGGTCTGGACCTGGCGATGCTGGGGGCAGTCGACCACGTGGTCGTTCACCATGCCGACTGCCTGCATGAAGGCGTAGACGATCGTCGGGCCGCAGAACCGGAAACCGGCCTGCTTCAGCGCCTTCGACATCGCCTGGGAGGACGGGGTCTCGGCCGGGACGTCGGCCATCGTCCGCCAGGCGTTCTGGACGGGGACGCCGTCCACGAAGTCCCACAGAAAGCCGCTGAACCCCTGGCCGGCCTCGATGCGCTGCCAGGCGCGGGCGTTGCCGATCGCTGCCTCGATCTTGCCGCGGTGCCGGACGATGCCCGGGTCGGCCAGGCAGCGCAGCACCTCCGGCTCGCCCCAGGCGGCGATCCGGTCCGGATCGAGCCCGTCGAAGGCGCGTCGGAAGCCCTCGCGCTTGCGGAGGATGGTGATCCAGGCCAGCCCGGCCTGGAAGCCGTCCAGCACGAGCTTGGCGTACAGGGCTTTCGAATCCCGCTCGGGGAAACCCCATTCGGTGTCGTGATAGTCGATGTAGAGCGGGTCGCCCCCCGCCCAGGCACAGCGCGGCATGCCGCACATGGTAGGCCCAGCACCGGCACCCGCCCGGACGGACGGGGCCAACGCCGGGCAGAACGCCTTACGGAACCGTAGGTTCTGCTCACAGAGGCGTCCCTGACAGGGCAGGATAGACCCATGAGTACTGCTGCCACCGACCACCCGGCCGCTCCCTGGGTCCGTCACTACCAGCCCGGCGTCCCGGCCGAGATCGACCTGCCGACCGACTCACTGGTCGCGTTGTACGAACGCTCGGTAGCCGAGGCCGGCCCCTCGGTGGCCACCGAGTTCTTCGGCCGCACCACCACCTACGCCGAACTCGGCGATCAGATCGCCCGGGCTGCCGAGGGGCTGCGCAGGCTTGGCGTCCGGGCCGGCGACCGGGTGGGGCTGATCCTGCCCAACTGCCCGCAGCACATCGTCGCCTTCTACGCGGTGCTGCGGCTCGGGGCGGTCGTGGTCGAGCACAACCCGCTGTACACCCCGCGCGAACTGCGGCACATGTTCGAGGACCACGCCGCCCGGGTGGTGATCTCCTGGGACAAGGCGGTGGAGAACCTGCGGCAGCAGCCGTCCGACATCGAGCTGGACACCATCGTCAGCGTGAACCTGCTCAAGGCTTTCCCGCGGGTGAAGCAGCTCGCACTGCAGCTGCCGGTGCCGTCCCTGCGCGACACCCGGCGCAAGCTGACCCAGCCGGCGCCGGGCACGATGAGCTGGGAGGAGCTGCTGGCCAACCCGCCGCTCGACTCCGCGCACCCCAGGCCGACGGTCAACGACCTGGCGGTCATCCAGTACACCTCCGGCACCACCGGTCAGCCCAAGGGGGCAATGCTCACCCACTCGAACCTGTTCTGCAACGCCCTGCAGGGCGAGGCGTGGATGCACGGCGCCGAGTACCGCAAGGAGACCTTCTACGCGATCCTGCCGATGTTCCATGCCTTCGGCATGACCCTCTTCCTCACCTACGGCATCCTCAAGCAGGCCCGGCTGGTGCTGTTCCCGTCCTTCGACGTGGAGATGGTGCTGGACGCCGCGAAGAAGTCGCCGCCGACCGTCTACTGCGCGGTTCCGCCGATCTACGAGGCGACCGCGAAGCGTGCGAAGGAACGTGGCATCAGCCTGCGGTCAGCCAAGTACTGCATCTCCGGCGCGATGAGCCTGCCGGACGCCACCGTCGAACTGTGGGAGAGCGTCTCCGGTGGGCTGCTGGTCGAGGGCTACGGGATGACCGAGTCCTCCCCGGTCGCGCTCGGCAATCCGTTCCACCCGTCCCGGCGGCCGGGCACGATCGGGGTGCCGTTCCCGTCCACCTGGATGCGGGTGGTCGACCCCGACGACCCCACCCGGGAGGTGCCCCAGGGTGAGCGCGGCGAACTGCTGATCAAGGGCCCCCAGGTCTTCGGTGGCTACTGGAACAATGCTGCCGAGACCGAGAAGACCCTGCTCCCCGGCGGCTGGTTGCGCACCGGTGACGTGGTGACGGTGGACGCCGACGGCTTCACCACCATCGTCGACCGGGTGAAGGAGATCATCATCACCGGCGGCTTCAATGTCGCGCCCAGCGAGGTGGAGATCGTGCTGAAGTCGCATCCCGATGTGGCAGACGCCGCCGTGGTCGGGCTGCCCGCCGACAGCGGTGGCGAGCGGGTGGTCGCCGCCGTCATCCCGGACGCTGGCGCGACCCTGAAGGCCGACGAGTTGCGGACCTTCTGCAAGGAGCGGCTGGCCGGCTACAAGGTGCCGCGGGAGTTCTACCCGATGGCGGAATTCCCGAAGTCGATGATCGGCAAGGTGATGCGCAAGCAGGTCAAGGACCAGTTGGGCGGGATCACACCGCTGGCCTGAGGCCGCAGACTCCCCGCCGGCGGGATCGACGGTAGGGCTGCGGTAGGGACGGCCGTCCTACCGCGGCACCTCGGGAACGTCCACGATGCCTTCCTCGGTGTCGAGCCGGCGCCAGGGGAAGGACCAGTGCGTCGAGCGCACGAAGTAGATGCCCGCCACCACCACTGCCAGGCCGGTGGCGATCGCACCGATGGCCAACGTCCAGCGCGGCCCCCAGGCGTCACCGACCCAGCCGATCAGCGGTGCGCCGATCGGCGTACCGCCCTGGAAGATGGCCAGGTAGAGCGCCATCACCCGGCCGCGCATCTTCGGCTCGGTGGCCAGTTGCACCGAGGCGTTCGCGGCAGTCATCACGGTCAGCGCCAGCAACCCGGTGGGCACCAGGACGATGAGGTACCACAGGTAGCTCGGCGCAACTGCCAGCAGAGTGACCGACACCGAGAAGCCGGCCAGCGCACCGACGATCAACCGCAACCGGATGTGCGTGCGGCGAGCGGCGGCCAGGGCCGCGGCGAGCGAGCCGATCGCCATGATCGTGCCCATCAGCCCGTACTGCTCCGGCCCCACCTTGAAGACGGCGGTCGCCATCAGCGCGTTGGTGAGCTGGAAGTTCATGCCGAAGGTTCCGTGGATGAAGACCAGGAACATGATCAGGATGATCTCCGGACGGGTGCGGACATACCGCAACCCTTCGCGGATCGCATGCTCCGACCGGGTGACCGGGGCCGGATGGAGTCCGTCGGAGTTCATCAGCAGCAGGGCGACGATCACCGCGACGAAGCTCAGCGCGTTGACCAGCAGCGCGGGGCCGATGCCCCAGGCCGCGATCACCAGGCCGGCCACACCCGGTCCGATCAGCCGGGCGGCGTTGAACGAGGTGCTGTTCAGCCCGACGGCGTTCGGGATCAGGTGGGACGGCACCATCTCGGGAGCGAATGCCTGCCGCGACGGGCCGTCGAAAGCCTGCGCCACACCCTGCAGGGTGGCCAGCAGGTAGACCTGCCACAGCGCAGCCACGCCGCCCAGCACGACTCCGGCCAGCGCCAGCCCGGTGAGCAGCATCGCGGTCTGGGTGACCATCAGCACCCGGCGCTTGGGGAACCTGTCGGCGACCGATCCCGTCCAGGGGGCCAGCAGCAGGGCGGGCAGGAACTGCAGGGCGGTGATCGTGCCCAGGGCGGTCGCGGAGTTGTCGGTCAGGACGGTGAGCACCAGCCAGTCCTGGGCGACCCGGGCCATCCAGGTGCCCACATTGGAGACGAACCCACCGATCCAGTAGGTCCGGTAGTTGGGGACCCCCAGCGAGGCGAACAGCGGCACCCGCTCGCGGGCGGCGATCGCGCTCACGCCAGCACCCGGTTCCTCAGCACCTCGATGGCCTGGCGCAGGGTCTCCTGCTCGTCGGGAGTGAGCCCTTTCACCTTGCGGAACATCCAGTCGTCGCGGGCGCGGACCACCCGCGCGAGCACCGACCGTCCCTCGTCGGTGATGCTGAGCAGCTTGCTGCGGCCATCGGTGGGATGGTCGGAACGCGCGATCAGGCCCTTGTCGACCAGGCAGTTGGCCGTGCGGGTGAGGCTCGGGGCGGAGATCTTCTCCAGTTCGGCCAGCTCACCGGGGGTCCTGGGCCCCTTGCTCAGTTTCGCGAGCACGCTCACCTCGTGCGGCGCGACCTCGGCGGCCGGCTCGAAGCGCACCCGGCGGCTGACCTGCTGGCAGGTGAGCCGCAGATCGGAGGCAAGCTGGGCGAGGGAACTACTGGTCACAGATAGTTAGCTTAGCTCATTAGTTGCGCTAACCAAATGGCGGGCGTAACCCACCTGACGGGTGGAACGCTGACGGTGGGAACGGGACCAGACGAGATCAGCAGCAGTCGGGCACCCGCGCGATCACGACCAGGAGGAGATCCAGCGCTCGATCGAGGCGTGGGAGAGGTCGGGGACCACCAGGTCGGCCGGGAAGTCGGTGGGGTTCACCGGGACGCCGATCGTGGCCATGCCGGCGGCGCGAGCCGAATCCAGGCCGGTACGGGAGTCCTCGATGGCGACCGCCCGGGTGGCGTCGACGCCGAGCAGGGCGCAGGCCTTGAGGTAGGGCTCCGGATCGGGCTTGGGACGGTCGACCCCGTCGGCGGTGACGACCACGTCGAACCGGTCGAGCAGGCCGGTGGATCCCAGCGAGGCCTCGACCGCCCGGTCGGGGGAGTTGCTGGCGACCGCCGTCGGGATGCCCGCCACGGCGAGCCGATCGAGCAGGTCCAGCACACCGGCCATCGGCACCGCCCGCTCGCGCAGCAGGCCGATCACGGCATCCAGCATCTCCTCGGCGATCCGGTCGCCGGCGCCGGGCTCGTCGAACCGGGCCGCCATCTTGGCGGCGGTGTTCCAGACGCTCAGCCCCGCGAACAGCGCCCGGTCGGCCGGGGTGTAGGGCTGCTGGCGGCGGGCGAACAGCAGCCGCTCGGCCTGTCCCCACAGCGGTTCGGTATCGACCAGCACGCCGTCGCAGTCGAAGACCACCGCGGACGGGCGCCCGTCCAGCCGCGAGCCGGACACCGGGCCCTCGGGCTCCGCGTTCGCCGTGGGAACCACTGCCTCCTGCTGTGTCACGACAGCTCTCCTGTTCGTTCGCGCCACCACGCGAGCAGCACCTCGCGTGCCTTCTCCTCGCCGAGCGGCCCCTCCTCGATCCGCTTCTCGAGCAGGAAGCGGTAGGCCTCGCCGACCACCGGCCCCGGCTTGAGGTCGAGCAGGGCCATGATCTGCTGGCCGTCCAGGTCGGGACGCAGGGCGTCCAGCTCCTCCTGTTCGGCCAGTTGGTCGATCCGCCACTCGAGTTCCTCGTAGGCGCGGGCGAGCCGGCGCGCCTTGGCGAGGTTGCGGGTGGTGCAGTCCGACCGGGTCAGGATGTGCAGCCGTTCCAGCTGGTCGCCGGCGTCGCGGACGTAGCGCCGAACGGCAGCGTCGGTCCACTGGCTCTCGCCGTAGCCGTGGAACCGCAGGTGCAGCTCGATCAGCTTGGCCACCGCGGCGATCTGGTCGTTGGAGAACTTCAGCGCTGCCAACCGCTTGCGGGCCAGCTTCGCCCCGACGACGTCGTGGTTGTAGAAGCTGACCTTGCCGCCGGCCTCGAACCGCCTCGTCTTCGGCTTGCCGATGTCGTGCAGCAGGGCGGCCAGCCGGTTGACGATGTCGGGGGCGTGCCCGCGGGCCTTCTCCAGCGCGATCGCCTGGTCGAGCACGGTCAGGGAGTGCTCGTAGACGTCCTTGTGGTGGTTGTGCTCGTCGCGCTCCATCTTGAGGGCGGGTAGTTCGGGCAGCACCAGCGCGGCCACCCCGGTCTCCACCAGCAGGTTGAGCCCCGGACGCGGGTTGTCGGTGAGCAGCAACTTGCTGAGCTCGTCACGGATCCGCTCGGCCGAGACGATCTCCAGCCGCGGCGCCATCTGACGCATCGCCGCGACCACCTCGGGCACCGGGACGAAGCCGAGCTGGGAGGTGAACCGGGCCGCGCGCATGATCCGCAGCGGGTCGTCAGAGAACGACAACTCGGGGGCCGCGGGGGTGCGGATCAGCTGGTCCTCCAGGTCGATCAGGCCGCCGAAGGGGTCGAGCAGTTCCCCGGTGGCCATGTCGAGAGCCATGGCGTTCACCGTGAAGTCGCGCCGGACGAGGTCGCCGCCGAGGTGCTCGCCGAAGACCACCTCGGGCTTGCGGGAGTGGTCGACGTAGGTGTCGGCCCGGAAGGTGGTCACCTCGACCTGCCAGATGGCGCCGTCCGGCTCGCGCAGCTGGGCGGCAATGGTGCCGAAGGCGCGGCCGACGTCCCAGATCGCCGGGGTGAGCTGCCGCAGGATGGCCTCGATCGCATCCGGACGGGCGGAGGTGGTGAAGTCGAGGTCGGACGACCGTCTGCCCAGCAGGGCGTCGCGGACCGGGCCACCGACCAGGTAGAACTCGTGGCCGGCGCTGGCGAACTCGTCCGCCAATTCCCGGACGGCAGGGCTGATCTCCCGGACGGCGTCCAGGGCGGTTCGCTGCGCGGCGGTCAGGTCGGGCACGGGCGGTGAGTCTACCGTGACCAGCCCAGGCCGGGCAGGCCGGAGGCAGCGGACGGGCGGCGCTGCCTAGCGGAAAGCCGGCGTCGGCGGCAGCAACTCCTGCTGCTGGGCACGGCGCACCGCGAACAGCCCACCCTGCGACCGCAGGCTGTAGAACTCCGCCGGACGACGGACGGCCACCGGCCGAGGCATGGCTGGCTGAACCATCGCGACCGGAGCCCCGCGCCGCGGGCTGTAGCCCGGCTCGGCATCGGCTCGTCCACGCGTGGGCGCGGCCGGTTCGACGATGTCCTCGACAAGACGGGCCGAAACGGCCCGGAAGCCGGCATATGCCGGCAGCACATTCACCGTGCTCATGAAATTATCCCCCCACACCGCGTCTGCGTTTCCCCCTGTGACGCCGCGAGCGGCGTATCAGACGCTGATGTGAGACAGAGGGTAGCACTACCACAACCCGAGCGGTAGTCAAAGTCCTTGGTGCTGTGCGATGGCTACGCGCGGCGCAGCCGTCCACGTCCCTCGATCACCTGTTGGCAGAGCATCACCGTCTCGGGCAGCAGATCGACCCCGAGTTCCCTGGCCTGCTGGGAGAGCCGGGCAACCAGCCGCTGCACCAGTGCCCGGTTGCCGGCAGCATGCTCGGTGCGGATCCGGGCGCAGCACAACAACTCGTCCTCCGGTGTCACCACGAGCGCTCGCTCGGCCGCCCAGCGAGCCAGGTCGAGGTCGCCACGGTTCAGCGCGTGGTCGACCAGTACCAGCCCGGTGTCGCGCAGTGTGGCGGTCAGGTCGCTGCGCAGTTCCTCGGCCCAGAACCACTGTCCGGGAGCGGCGTCGGCGAGGATGCCGCCCCGCACCAGGTCGAGGGCGGCGAGCAGGGTGCTCTCCGCCAGCCGGTTCACCCCCGGGCCGGTGAGCAGCCGCAGTTGCTGGACGTCGGAACCCACCTCGGGGTGCAGCCTGATCCGTCCCGAGTAGGCATCCGGCAGGTAGGGCTCGCCGTCGGAGTCCGAGCCCAGCCAGCCGCGCAGCCGGCTCATATTCGAGCGGCGGGTGCTCTCGGCGATGCCGAGTCCGGCTGCCATCTGGGTGGCGGTGCGGCCGGGATACTCCATGATCCAGCTGCCCATCTCGATCAGCTGCCCCCGGGAACGGGCCGGCTCCGGTCCGGCTGCGCCGGTGAGGTCGATCGGGCCGAGCAGCAGCAGGACGGGATGGGGCCGCACCACGCGGCGGAGCTGGACGATCTCCACAGGATCCTCGTTCGGGGTGTCGCGGGGATGCAGCGGGTGGACGTTCGACGAAGCGTCGGCCCACCACGGTGCAGGTTCGGTCTGGTCGCTGTCGGCGATCCGGTAGAGCGACTCCACGGCATCACGGGTGGCGCCCGGAATCGCGTGGGCGAGGAACTCCCGGCCGTCGGTGAACCGTCCGGACGGTTGCAGCGGGTCGCCGAAGAGCTCCCAGGTGGCTGGCGACTCCGACGGTGCGGCGACGATCGCTGCGATCCCGGCCGGCTGTGCGCCGAGCAGTTGGTCGAGTTCGGCCTGTGCTTCCGGCTCGAGCGGGGCATGGAAGACGAACACCTCCGGGGTCACCGAATCGGTCCGGTCCGGATCGATTCGCAACCGGTACAGCTCCTGCCCGGCGAGGGCGCGGGAGCGGGCCGCCTGCCGCCGCCGGAGCGCGGCCAGGCCGGTGGTGACGTCGGGCAGGCGGGTGACCGCGTCGCCGCCCGCGGCGGCCGCGAACCCGGCGTCCGTCCCCACCACGGTGAGCGCGACCTCCGCAGCCCAGGGAGCACAGGCCAGTTCGACCGTCATGGACGCCAGCCCGGCCAGCTGGAGTTCCCGGGTCTGGGCAGCGACGCCGAGGACGCGGACCCGCTCCACGTCCATCATCACGGTCGCACCGGTGTCATCGGTCCCGAGGCTCACCAGCGCCGGGAACGGGCACGGGCCGTCCTCCCCGGCCGGCATCTCGTCCTCGCCGAAGTCGAGGTGCCAGTGATGGATGTCGCCGGCGAAGCCCAGCGGTGGTTTCGCGGCGGGCTCGGCCCAGCGGAACTCAAGCCAGTCGCCGGTCATCACCAGCTCAGCGAGGACGGGCAACGGCAGTTCCTGCTCGCGGCAGTACCGGCCGACGGCTCGCAGCGCCGCAGTGAGCGCAGCACTGCGGTCGCGGTCGCCGCGCCGGCCGAGCGCGGCCTGGAAGCGGGCCAGTTCGGGGTCGGGATGCAGCACCCGGCGGCCGGGCGCCCGGGTGCGGTTCTGCAGCAGGCGGCGGGCCTCCCAGCCACCGACCAGGCCGGCCGCTGCCAGGATCCCCATGCTGCCCACCAGGGCGACATCGGGCGAACCCGGGTCGGCCTGGTCGGCCGGCGCCGAGTCCGCCGACTCCGGCGAGGGGACGACGCCGGCGGTTCCCCCGGTGTCCGGGCCAGACGACCCGGCCGGCTCCGGATCGATGTCGGCCCGCGCAGCCGGCTCCCGATCGACGCCAGACTGCGCAGTCGGCCCGGGGGCGACCTGGATCTCCGAAGCCGGCTCGGGGGCATCCTGCGGCCGGGCGGCATGCTCACGGTGCACGGTGGCCCTGGCCCTCGCCGGAAGGACGAGCTCCCAGCCGACCTCGATGTGATCGGGATTGCTGATCAGCGCCGCGTTCGCCCTGGCCAGTTCGGGCCAGCGGGATGCCCTGCCGAGATGCTCCTCGGCGAGTTCGCTGAGGGTGTCGCCCTTCACCACCGTGATCCGTTCCGGGCGGGCGTCCGCGGGCTGGGGCGGTTCCGGCTCGACCTGCGCCAGGGCGCTGGCCGGCAGCCGCAGCCGGCTGCCGGGAGTGAGGGCCTGGGTGGGATCGCTGAGGATGTCGGGGTTGACCGCGACCAGGTCGCGCCAGCGCGTCCCGTCCCCGAGCAGCCGGTCAGCGAGACTCCACAGGTCGTCACCGGGAGCGACCAGGTAGTCGTTCCCCGCGCGGCCGGACGTCTCGGGGACGACCGGCGTGGGCCCGGCCGGGCCGGACGAGGGCACACGCGCGGCCGGAGCGGCCACTGACGGCGCCTCCACCCGGCTCGCGGCCCGATCCGGCGCCGTCCGGTCGGGCGCCGTCCGGCTCGTGGTACTACTGTCAACCGCCGCCCGCTCCGGCTCACCCCCGCTCACCTGGTGCGGCACCCCGCTGCCGGCGGCAAGCGCCAGCACCGCCAGGATGAGCGTCGCACAGATCGCCTGCAGGCCACCCAGCAGGGGCAGCTCCACCTGGTAGCGGTGCCCGCTGAGGAGCCTGGCCAGCTCCAGGACCACGGCCAGGACGAAGACCGCCCAGGCCAGCCAGCCGGCGATCGTCAGCACGGCCAGCAGCAGCGAACCGTCGTCGGCGCGGGCCCACCAGTCGGTGACCCCCAGCCTCCCCCACCTGGCCAGCAGCACCGGGGCGCCGAGCAGCACCACCAGCATGGTCAGCAGCGCTCCGATTCCGCGTACCCACCGCATCATGCTCTCCCTCGATAGCTGTCGACCGCCGACGATGCGGTCGCCGCCACGGTCAGCTCGCCCGGCCAGCCGGGTACCAGCACATCCGCCAGCGGCACCACGCAACGGACGCTCGCGCTCACCTGTGCCGGGGCGCCGGGGGCTGCCGCCAGACCGCGCGCCGACACGTCGACCGACAGCCGGACGCAGCGCAGGCCGTCGACGGTCAACTGGACTCTGACCAGCCGCTCCGCATCGGCGACGGCGGTCGCCGGCGCCCGGGCCAGCGATGCCGCCCGCGCGCCAGCGGCAGCGGCGGCGTCCACGGTTGTCCGGGCCAGCCAGACGCGGGCGCCACCGACGACGATCCCGAACAACAGCACCAGCAGCGGGACGAGCAACGTGAACTCCACAGCGGCAGCGCCCCTGTCCCCTCCCCATCCGGCCCTGGTCACGGCACGGTCACCCGCTCAACCGGGAGCACCGCGTGCTCGACCACCTGTGACTGGCCGATGTCGAAGAACACCGGTGCCCGTCCGGCCACCGTCACCGTCACCACGCCTGCCCGGACAGAGGTCCTGACCTCCACCTGCTGCAGGCCGCCTCGCTCGGCGAGGCTGCGCGCAACCTCCTCGGCCTGGGCCGTCCGGCCACCGACCTGGGCACGCAGGTCCGCCGCCGCAGCCGCCGCCTGGGTGGCGACCGAGCGGCCGTGCAACCAGACCCCGGTCTGCACCAGCCCCAGCACCAGCGCGAGCAGGGCGGGCAGTACCAGCGCCCACTGGGTGGACTCGACGAGCCCCCGCTCGGTCACGGACGGGGCAGGTTGGCGTCAACGAAGAGCTTGATCGCCGCCACCACCCCGAGCGCGATGGTGACCGCGCCGGCGAGCAGGATCGCGTTCTCGGTCGACTGCGACAGCCCGCGCTCGTCGCGTCGCGGCGACGGGCTGACCAGGGCGGCCACCACCAGGTACACCATGCGCATCATCTCGGGTTCTCCTCTTCATCAGCGGTCAGCAGTTCATCAGCGGTCAGCGGTCGGTCTGGTCACAGGTCGCACCCTCAGCCGGACACCAGCCGGAGCAGCGGCGGCACCAGGAAGAGCAGGCCGAACAGCAGGGTGGGGACGACCATCAGGACGCCCAGTCGTTCCGAGGCCGCCGAGGCCTCGAGCTTCATCGCGGTGAGATGACCGTCGCGGAGTTCCTTGACCCGGGCGCGCAGGGCGCCCGACAGGGCTGCGCCGGACTCGTCCAGCCGCATCACGTCGGCGACATCGACCAGTGCCGGCAGTTCGAGTTCGTTGCCGAGGCGCTGGAGTTCGCCGTAGGGTGCCCGCTGTTCGAGCCGGGCGCGTTCCAGCGCCTCCGCGATCACCCGGAAGACCATCACGTCCGACACCGCTGCTGCCGCCCGCAGGGCCTGGCTGCCCGACCGGTTGGCCAGGCGTTCGAGGGTGACCAGATCGAGGAAGGTCAGCAGCGCCTCGGTGGCGTCCTCGGTGACCGCCCGGTCCCGCTGCCGCAGCACCAGGTCGGGCAGGAAGAAGCCCACCGCTGCCCCGCCCAGTCCGACCACCACCGGCACCGCGGACGGTTCACCGCCCAGCCAGGCGAGCCAACCGCCCACTGCCGCGGGCAGCGCCAGCCCGGCCAGGGCACAGATCACCTTGCGGGCAAGATGGCGGTCAACGCTGGTGCCCACCATGCGCAGCCGGCGGCGGGTGCGCTCGGAGACCACCAGACCGGTTCGTTGCCGCACCCACGCGCCCAGCCTGCCCAGCCCGGGATCGGCACTGGGGGGTTCCGGCCGGCGTCCGTCGAGCAGGTCGAAGGCATCGCCGAGCCGCGGCGCCGGCTGGACACCGACCAGGAAGAAGGCGACCACTCCGGCCGCCAGCAGGCAGCCGGACAGGGTTGCGATGATCAGACTCATGACGGACCCCGGAGGATGCGCTGCCGGGGACGGGCGGTGGCGATCCGGCGCAGGGCCAGCAAGGAGGCGAGGTAGGCCGCCACCAGCACCGCGAGGATCACCTGGCCGATGCCGGTGCCGTAGGGCTCGAAGAAGCCGCCGCCGAACAGCAGGGCGCCGGCCAGCACGACCAGTGAGATCATGCTGACCTGGCGGACGACGATCCGGGGCCGGGCGCGTTCGGTCTCGATTTCGCGGAGCGCCTTCAGCCTCTCCTGGATCGAATCAGCCAGCGCCAGCAGGGTGGCGTGGGCACCTGTCCCGCCCCGTTCGGCGGCCAAGGCGAGCGCTGCGATCACCGCGTCCGCGTCGGCGCTGTCCAGATCGTCGGCCAGCCCGGTGAGCGCCTGCTGAACCGTCCAGCGATCGTCCAGCCGCTCGACCAGCAGGGCCAGCGGTGCCGCGAGAACCTCGGGTGCCTGCCGCAACGAGAACCGGATTGCGTCGGGGATCGACCGTCCGGTGGGCAGGATGGCAGCAAGCGTCCGGACCCAGCGGTCCAGCGCCTGCAATAGATCGAGGTCACGTTGCGCCGGTTCGCCGAGCAGCAGCGGCAGCCCGATCCCCAGGACGGGGGCGAGTACCGCCAGCACCGGCCAGCCCGTGACGCTGGCGGCCACCACCCCGGCAGCCACCCAGCCGGCCGCGGCAGCCAGCCGGCGCCCGCCGAAGCGCCGGCTGAGCGTGAAGTCGTTCCAGCGCCGCCGGGGACCCGACTCGACCGGCGGCGACCGCCAACCGACCACGGTCGCCACCAGTCCACCGGCGACCAGGAGCCCGCACACAGCGGCCAGGAGGGTTCCCATCACGCCTCCCAGCCAGCCAGGAAGGGCTCCAGCTCAGCGACGAAGCCGGGGTCGGGAGTGAACTGTGTGGCGCCCTCGGCGTCCGCCCGGTAGACCACATGGGTCACTGGACGGCCGGCCTCCAGCCCACCGGTCAGCTGCCGCACCTCGGCCACGAATCGGCTGCGGAGCCCACCCCGCCAGGTGTCGTCGACCAGCCGGACGTGGACCAGCAGGTGTAGGTGGTGGGCGATCTGGCGGTAGGCCTCCTCGATCGACAGCACCCTGCCCTGAGCGACCCGGGAGGCCAGCCGGTCGATGGTGGACACCGCCGAGTGCGAGTGGGTGGTCGAGAGGGTGCCGGCGCCGGCCGTCATCGCCTCGAACATCGCGCCGGCCTCACCTCCCCGCACCTCGCCGACCACCAGCCGTGACAGGTTCTGCCGCAGCGCCTCCGGGATCAGGTCGGCGACGGTGTACTCGCCGAGCCGGCGGCCGTCCTGGGTCTCCCCCATCCCCACCCGCGCCTGCAGGGCGAGGATGTTGCGCCGGCCGGGCTGCAGGTGGGTGAGCAGTTCGTAGTCGGTCTCCAGCGTGCCGAAGCGTTCGTTGGCCGGGATGGCGGCGATCAGCGCGCGCAGCAGGGTGGTCTTGCCGGCACCCTGGTCGCCGGAGATCACGATCGACTTGCGCGCCAGCACGGCCGCGTGCAGCAGCCGGGCGAGTTCGTCCGGGAGCATGCCGCCCGCCGCCAGTTCGGCGAGGGTGATCGACGCCAGGGTGTGCTGCCGGATGGTGATCGAGGGACGGTAGCTCAGCCCGAAGCCGACGGCGTGCAGCCGGAACCGGTCACCCAGCGCCAGGGTCATCGTGGGGTGGACGTCGTCGAAGGGTCTGGCCGGGCTCACCGACTCGCCGAGGAACCGGATCGCCTCGACAAGTTCCTCGTCACTGTCGGCGACCGGCGGGTGCTCGACCCGCCGTCCGTCCCCGTACTGCACCACGACGGAGTCACAGCCGTGGATCTCGATGTTCTCCGCCTCCGGCAGTTCGAACAGCGGTTGCAGCCGGCCGTACCCGAAGATCGCGTTCTCCACCGCCGTGCCATAGGCCCGTTCGGTTTCCACCGGCCACAGCGCCTCGCCGTTGACGCCCAGCTGGGCGGCGTGGTCGCTGACCACCGAGGCGATCACCGCCCGTCCCATCAGCAGCCGGTCGACCGGCGTCAACGGCTGCCCCTGGGCGTGGCCCAGCGCGGTGGCGCGGCGGGTGATCTCCTCCGAGGCCCGGCGCCGCAGCACGACGACCAGCCCCCAGTCGACGCTGGGTTCGGGCAGGCTCAGCGCCGGCGCGACAGCGGTGAGGTGTTCATGGCTGAACGTCGCACCCAACTCCGGTGCGCTCAGCAGGGAGATCTCGGCCAGCCGTCTCATCGCGGTGCCCCGATCCTGGCGGTCAGCCGGTCGAGTTGCCCGAGCAGGGCGGTGGACGCCCGCCGGACGCTGCGGACATACCCGCCGGACGCAAAACCGCGTCGCGGTGGCGTCCCGTGCGACCACACGGCAGCGTCCGCAGGCGCCCACTCGATCGTCTCGCAGGCGGCGACCTTGAACTGCGCCCCGATCTCGGCCGCCGAGTAGGGCCGGCCCGGCCCGACGATCAGCAGGCTCAGCCGGTCGGCGACAACCGCCTCGGTCAGCCCCGGCAGGTAGAGCCGGAGTGCAGCCAGGTCGACCAGGCTCGATCTGGTCAACACCACCACCTGGTCGGCCGGTGCGAGCAGCGCGGGCGGCAGGCCGTGCGCACCGATCGTCCCCGCGTCGACCAGGACGTCGTCCTCGCGGGCGGCCAGGGCTGTGGCGAACTCGGCCCACGCGGTGCCGAAGAGGTCAACCATGCCGGGGTTGGCGAAGCCGGGCAGGAAGCGCCGGGACAGGCCGTCGGCCGAGGGCAGTTCCAGGCTGGCGTGGTCAACGGCCGGACCCAGCGGACGGTGCTCGCGGTGGGCGGCCAGCACCGCCCACAGACCGCTGCCGAACGGATCCTCCCCCTGCAGGAAGCCGGCCAGCACGGCCTGGGTGGGGAGCCGATCGGCGTCCACCAGCAGAACGGGACGGGGCCAGGTCAGCGCCAGGCCGAGAGCAGTCGTGGTGACACCGGGGGCGTGCCCGGCGGCGGTGAGGACGATCAGGCTCATCGTTCACCCTCCGCCTGCCGCACCACCACCAGTTGGTCGCTGGCGGCCAGCCGGGCGACCTGTTCGGCGTTGGTCTCGACCACGGCGACATCGACCACGGTGGCGCCGTCGGCGAGCTGCGTGGCTGCCGAGGCGATCCGGCCCTGGTAGCTCGCGGCGTTGTCGGGTGTGCCACCGTCCGGGGTGACGGCGACCAGCAGCACTGCGGTGCCGGGCGGGAGTTCGCTCACCGGCAGGCGTCCGGGAGCCAGGCGCAGCCCGAGCCGGACCGAACCGGGCTCGACGGCTGCCGTACCGAAGCCGCGCGGCGACAGCAGCGAGCCCTCGACCAGGTCGACCAGCGCCGTCTGGCCCACCACCTCCGACAGGTGCTCGGCCGGGACGGTCTCCAGACCGGGACTGGTGGACAGCGAGACCAGCCCGAGGTCGTCGGCGGTGATCGGCTGGTCACGGTAAACCGTCCGCTTGATCGTCACCACCGAATGGTTGTCGGCGACACTGCTGTAGAGCACGGCAGCACCCAGCCCACCGAGGACGACTGCCAGCACGCCAATCGCCACCAGCCGGAGGTTGCGCCGTGGACGCAACCGCGGCGGCTGGGCTGCCTGCGCAGTCTCGCTCATCGGTCCGCTCTCCCCTCGGCCCTCCCCGAACAGGCCGGAAACGGCACGGCCGGGGGCGGCTTGCAGGGAAATGTAGGCGCTTGGCAGCACGGTGAGCTAGGGGAGATGCCGCGTCCTGTGGATAACTTCCCGCCTGTGGACACGAGCAGGTACGCCAAATTGCTGAGCCGAGTATCGGCGTGTCGAGTGGCGCCCATCGCGATTTCTTCTCCCCCTTTAGGAGGAGGTGGTGCGGTGCCGGCATCACGATGGTCCCCTGCCTCGACCTGCCGCCGCCGCTATCGGAACCGACGGTCGCGCGTCCGTCCGGAGACGGCGCGGGATCGACCGCCAAGGCACTGGGCGAGGGGTCGGAACGGCATCGCGACTCGAATCGGAGCCGTCCCCAGGTGAGTCACGGTGGCACCGGGCCTGGACCTTTGGAGACATGCGGGAAGATGGTGCGGTGACCCGCTTCGATCCCGACCCGGCGGCCCCGCCCCGCCGAGGCGGCGGCATCCTGCGCGGCCTCGCCGGGCTGCTGGGCGAACTCCTGATCACCGCCGGGGTGTTCTGCCTGGCGTTCGTGGTGTGGCAGCTGTGGTGGACGGACGTGGTCTCCGATGCCGACGCTGCCGACACCGTGGCGGCCATGGAAGCCTCGTTCAACGACTCGCTCGTCCCCCAGGGCAGCGAAGCGGGCGGCAACGCCGACCTGCGCCAGATCAAGCTCGGCGACGCCTACGCGGTGGTGCGGATCCCGCGCTTCGGCGCCGACTACGCCCGTCCGCTGTACCAGGGCACCACCCGGACCATTCTGCAGCGCGGCGTCGGGCACTACGACAAGACCGTGCAACCCGGCGAGATCGGCAACTTCTCGATGGCCGGCCACCGCACCACCTACGGCAAGCCGTTCAACCGGATCGCCGAACTCAAGCCGGGCGACCGGGTGATCATCGAGACCGCCGACACCTTCTTCGTCTATCGGATCACCGACCACGAGATCGTCCTGCCGACGGCGGTGCAGGTGGTGCTGCCGGTGCCGAACGAGCCGGGCGTGAAGCCGAGTGAGGCGCTGATGACCATGACCAGTTGCCATCCCGAGTTCAGCTCCCGGCAGCGCTACGTCCAGCACGGCATCCTGGAGACGACCTTCCCGCGCACCGACGGTCTGCCGGCCGAGTACATGGAAGTGAGCACCTGATGAGGCTGTCGTTCTATGGCTGGCTGTGGCGACTGCTGCCCGGGCCCGTCGCGGTGAAGGCCCTGCTCGCCCTCGTCCTGTTCGCCGCCGTGCTCTGGGCGCTGTTCACCTGGGTCTTCCCCGAACTGGCCCCGCTGATGCCGTTCAACGACATCACCGTCGGGGAGGAGTGAGCCGGGTCAGTCCCCGCATCCGGCCGCGGGTTGTCGTGATTCTGCGTCTCGATGCGCCAGGAGTGCCCCAAAAGGCCGTTGCGGGCGATCGACCGGCAGGATCGCGACAGCCCTGGCCAGCACCGACCGGCTCAGCCGGCGGCCGCGCAGGCATTGGCCGGGCCGGAAGGGGTGACGACCAGGCGCTCGACCCGCATACTGGGTCATGGCCACCACTCAGACCACCACCTGGACCGATGCCGACCCGCACGCCTTCGTCGCGGCGGTCGGGCATCCAGTACGGCGACGTGATGCCGAGACCCTGCTGACCCTGCTCGGCAGGATCACCGGGCTGGCGCCACGCATGTATGGCGCCTCCATCGTGGGCTTCGGCGAGTACCACTACCGGTACGCCTCCGGGCGCGAGGGGCACGCCCCGGCGGCGGGTTTCTCCCCGCGGAAGGCCGCGACCGTCGTCTATCTCAACGGCGGCGTCCTGGACGACGCCGACCTGGCCCGGCTGGGTCCGCACACCACCGGCGTCGGCTGCCTCTACCTGAAGGATCTCGCCAAGGTCGACCTCGCCGTGCTGGAGGAGATTCTGGCGCGGTCGTTCGCCGCACTGACCTCCGGGACGGGCGGCGCGGCTTCCTGATCACAAAACGGCGGTGCCGCCGGGATCTCTCCCGACGGCACCGCTGCACCCCTGGTCTTGCCGAGTTCAGGTCTCGACGAACTCGACCAGCAGGTTGTGACTACTCCTTGACGTCGTCGTCGACCCAGTCGAAGGTCTTGGTGACGGCCTTCTTCCAGTTGCGGTACAGGCGACCGCGCTCCTCCTGCTCGTCGGAGGGCTCCCAGCGCTTGTCCTCGGCCCAGTTGTCGATGACGTCCTGCTCGCCGTTCCAGTAACCGGTCGCGATGCCGGCTGCGTAGGCAGCGCCCAGCGCGGTGGTCTCGGCCACCACCGGACGGACCACCGGCACGCCGACCTGATCGGCCTGGAACTGCATCAGGATGTCGTTGGCGGTCATGCCGCCGTCGACCTTGAGTTCGGCCAGCTTCACACCGGAGTCGGCTTCCATGGCGTCCAGCACCTCGCGGGTCTGGTAGGCGGTGGCCTCCAGGACGGCGCGGGCGATGTGGCCACGGTTGACGTAGCGGGTGAGGCCGACGATCGCGCCGCGGGCGTCAGCACGCCAGTACGGAGCGAACAGGCCGGAGAACGCCGGGACGAAGTACGCCCCACCGTTGTCCTCCACCGACGCGGCGAGCTCTTCGATCTCGGGCGCGGAGGAGAACATCTTCAGGTTGTCGCGCAGCCACTGCACCAGCGAGCCGGTGACCGCGATCGAACCCTCCAGGGCGTAGATCGGCTTGCTGTCGCCGATCTTGTAGCACACGGTGGTGAGCAGGCCGTTCTTGGACGGAACGATCTCCTCGCCGGTGTTCATGATCATGAAGCAGCCGGTGCCGTAGGTGTTCTTCGCCATGCCGGGCTCGAAGCAGGCCTGGCCGAAAGTGGCCGCCTGCTGGTCGCCCAGGTCACCGGCGATCGGGATGCCGCCCAGCAGACCTTCGGGACGGCCGTAGCCGTAGACCTCGGCCGACGACTTGATCTCCGGCAGCATGCTCATCGGGATGGTCATGTCGGCAGCGATCTCGGGATCCCACTGCAGGGTGCGCAGATCCATCAGCATGGTGCGCGAGGCGTTGGTCACCTCGGTGACGTGCACGCCGCCGTTGACCCCGCCGGTCAGGTTCCAGATCACCCAGGTGTCCATGTTGCCGAACAGCAGCTTGCCGGCCTCGGCATCTGCACGGGCGCCCTCGACGTTGTCCAGGATCCACTTGACCTTCGGGCCGGAGAAGTAGGTGGCCAGCGGCAGACCGACGCGTGCCTTGTACTTGTCCTGGTCGCCGCCACCGAGCTCCTCGATGATCTTGCCGGTGCGGGTGTCCTGCCAGACGATCGCGTTGTAGACCGGCTTGCCGGTCTCCTTGTTCCACACCACCGCGGTCTCGCGCTGATTGGTGACGCCCACCGCGTGGATGTTGTCCTTGTTCAGGCTGGCCTTGGCGAGAGCCTCGGCAACCACCTCGCGGACTGCGTCCCAGACCTCGAGCGGGTCATGCTCAACCCAGCCGGCCCTCGGGAAGATCTGCTCGTGTTCCTTCTGGCCCACCGCGACGATCTGGCCGGAGTGGTTGAAGACGATGGCGCGAGAGGAGGTCGTCCCCTGGTCAATCGCGAGGATGTACTTGTCCGCCATGAAAAGTTCCTTCCACTTCATTGTCGAACGAATGATGTTTGTCTGTCAGGCGGGACGGCGGGCACCGTCCCGTCCGGTTTGGTGGGGGCGGGTCGGGACCGGGGATGGGTAGCGACGCGACCCACCTCCGAGGTCGGGTGTCAGGTGCGGGGTCAGGACGCCGGACAGCAGACCGACACCCCGACCCCGCGCCTGGTTTGTGGGATCAGGCACCCAGCAGCGGGAGCAAGACCGGGCCGAGCAGGCCGGCCACGACACCGCCGATGATCGGGCCGACGACCGGAACCCAGGAGTAGGACCAGTCGGAGGAACCCTTGTTCGGGATCGGCAGCAGCGCGTGCGCGATGCGGGGGCCGAGGTCACGAGCCGGGTTGATGGCGTACCCGGTCGGGCCACCGAGGGAGGCGCCGATACCGACGATCAGCAGGGCGACCGGCAAGGCGGCGAGCCAGCCGATATCACCGGCGAAGTAGCCCAGTGCGATCACGAAGAAGACCAGCACGAAGGTGCCGATGGCCTCGGTCACGACGTTCCAGGCGTAGCTGCGGATCTCGGGGCCGGTGGAGAACACGCCGAGCTTGAAGCCCTCGGGCTGATCGGCATCGAACTGCTTCTTGTAGGCCAGCCACACCAGCACGGCACCGAGGAAGGCACCGAGCATCTGGGCGAGGATGTAGACCGAGATCGAAGCGGCGTCGACCGGGATGCCCGGCACGAACTCCGCGGGCTTGCCCGGTGCAGCGGTCAGCAGCTTGTTGACCGCCAGGCCGATGGTGACAGCAGGGTTCAGGTGGCCGCCGGACTTCCACGCGGCGACAACGCCGGTGAAGACCGCGAGACCCCAGCCCCAGTTCACCATCAGGAAGCCGGTGCCTTTGCCCTTGGTGCCGTTGAGGATGTTGTTGGCAACCACACCACCACCAAGAAGCAGCAGCAGCATGGTGCCTACTGTCTCGGCCAGGAAGATGGTTCCGAGAGTCACGATTGCTCACTTTCCGACACCTGACCTGGTGTCAGCTAGGGCGCCGCGCAGGGCGCAGGTTTTGTTGTCTGAGTCAACAGCTCGAAGGAATCTCAGGACAGACGCCGGTTCGGCAGTCCCGGAGCGAAGCGCCCGGCTTCACGTCTCCGGGTCATAACCGGCGTGCTGGTGCGACCGACAGGGCAGCGGCTGTGCCGCCCCGTGGACTTGTGGACGGCGAACTCGCTGTCCGGACCTGCGCAGACAACCCACTCCGCCGAGGTCCGGACGGCGGGAGTGGCGAGGATGGGGTTCAGACGATTCGATCTCGTCGTTGATGCCCGACACGAAGAAGCCCCCGGCGTTGACTCGCGCCAGCACCGCTGAGAGGTTCATCTGACTCCTTCGTACGCTGAACCACCTAGAAAGGGCGCAAACACGACCCCTCCCATCGGCACCATCTTGCTTACCCCTGAACGATTGCGCTAGACCTGTGCACGAACGTGCAGGCGGGAGGGGATTCCATGAACGACCGATACGAGGACATGTACCAGGCCGCCACCCGGTACTACATCCAGGGCGAGACCATGGAGTCGATCGCACACCAGTTGCGGCTCTCCCGTTCCTCGGTCTCGCGGCTGCTGAAAGAGGCCAGGGAATCCGGGCTGGTGCGGATCAGCCTGGCCGATCACACCGGTTCGCAGTCGCCGCTGGCGGCCACCCTCGCCAGCGCGTTCGGGGTCCGCGTCCATCTGGTACCGGTTCGGGAGAGCGCCAACGAGAACCTGCGCTTCGACCAGGTCGCCCGGCTGGCCGGCCGGCTGTTCACCGAGGCGGTGGACGACCACCAGTTGATTGGGGTGGCGTGGGGGGTCACGCTCTCGCACGTCGTCCGGCATCTCGGCCGGCGGCCTCTGGTCGGCTCGACGGTGGTGCAGATGAACGGCGGCGCGAATCAGCGCAGTTCGGGCATTCCTTATATCGGGGAGATTCTGCAGTCGATCGGCGACGCCTTCGACGCCAAGGTGGTGCTGTTCCCCGTCCCGGCCTTCTTCGACTACCCCGCCACCAAGCAGGCGATGTGGCGGGAGCGGTCGGTGCAGAACGTCCTGCGCCTGCACGCCAAGCTCGATCTGGCGGTCTTCGGTGTCGGGTCGCTGCAGGGAGTGGTGCCGTCCCATGTCTACTCGGCGGGCTACATGGACTCCCGCGACATGGAGAAATTGGTCGCCGACGGCGTGGTGGGCGATGTCTGCACCGTCCTGCTGCGTGAGGACGGCACCTACATCGACATCGACTACAACCAGCGCGCCACCGGCCTGACTCCCGCCGAGCTGCAGACCATCCCGCGCCGGATCTGCGTTGTCGCCGACCCGTCCCGGGCCCCCGCCGTGGTCGGCGCCCTGCGCGCCCGCACCGCCACCGACCTGGTGGTTGACGAGAGCACTGCCCGCGCGATCGCCGACCGCGCCCGCCTGTAGCCCCCCACCCTTCACACCCGGACGGCCAGCCATGCTGTGACGAAAGCCCCGCTGACGGAATCCCAGCCACAGCTTGCAGGCGGAGCCACCCGAAGCCAACTCAGACTCAACAAACCGCACCGTCGAACCAGATCGGGAACAATCCGCCACACTGTGACGAAAGCCCCACTGACGGAATCTCAGCCACAGCTTGCAGGCGATGCGGCCCGGGCGAGTTCGTGAGGCAGCCGAGGCACCGCACAACGCGTGGAAAGTGAGTCACCAAACTCTCCTGTGTCTCAGCTGCAACTTTTGCTCAGCGGCTTGGTCATATGTGCACGGATGCATCAACCTCCCCCGACCAGTAGGAAGGCGCCCGGCATCTCGCCTAGCCTGACAGTGAGAGCGTCCCAGGCAGGAGGTTCGGGCAGTGGTGCCCGGCTGATGCCGGATCGGAGGATTCGTGCGCAAACTGGCTGTCGATGTCGTGGTCATCGGTGGTGGTTCCACCGGCGTAGGCGTGGTGCGCGACGTGGCAATGCGTGGCTACTCTGCCGTGCTGCTGGAACGCGCCGACCTGGCCCAGGGCACCTCCGGGCGATTCCACGGCCTGCTGCACTCCGGCGGACGGTACGTCGTCAGCGACCCGCTGTCGGCCACCGAGTGCGCCCAGGAGAACGCGATCCTCACCCGGATCCAGCCCTCCGCGATCGAGACCACCGGCGGCTACTTCGTCACCGGCCCGGACGACGACCCCGATTTCGCCGACCAGTTCCTCGCCGGGGCCGCCGCCACCGGCGTCCCCGCCACCGAGATCAGTGTCGGCCAGGCGCTGCGGACCGAGCCCCGGCTCAACCCGCGGATCAAGCGGGCGATCGAGGTCCAGGACGGCTCGGTGGACGGCTGGCAGCTGGTCTGGGGAGCCGCCCGCTCCGCCCAGGCCTACGGCGCCCAGGTGCTCACCTACCACCAGGTGACCAAGATCGAGCGGGACGGCGGCCAGGTCGCCGCGGTCTACTGCACCGACCTGAAGGACGGCGAAGAAGTGCGGATCGACTGCACCTTCGTGCTCAACTGCGCCGGCCCGTGGGCCGGGCAGATCGCCGCCATGGCCGACTGCGAGCCGGTGGACGTCGTCCCCGGCCGCGGCATCATGATCGCAATGAACCACCGCCTGGTGAACCGGGTGATCAACCGCTGCATCTACCCCGCCGACGGCGACATCCTGGTACCAGTGCACACCGTGTGCATCATCGGCACCACCGACGTGAAGGTGGAGGATCCCGACCACCTGGCGATCGAACCGGGCGAGGTGCAGCAGATGCTGGACGCTGGCGAGGTGATCATCCCCGGCTTCCGGCAGTCGCGCGCGCTGCACGCCTGGGCGGGCGCCCGTCCACTGATCAAGGACAAGCGGGTCTCCGCCTCCGACACCCGGCACATGAGCCGCGGCATGGCGGTGATCGACCATGCCGAGCGGGACGGCCTGGAAGGCATGCTCACCATCGGCGGCGGCAAGCTCACCACCTACCGCCTGATGGCCGAGCACATCGTGGACGAGATGTGCCGCAAGCTCGGCGAGACCCGGGCCTGCCGCACCGCCGACGAGCTCATCCCGGACGAGAAGTCCGGCAAGAATTACCTGGTCACCCACCGGTTGCACGAACGCGAGGAGGACCGGCTTGAGGACCAGATCCTCTGCGAGTGCGAACTGATGAGCCGCTCGATGTTCGTCCACGCGCTCCAGACCCAGCCGAAGGGCACCTTCGACGACCTGCGCCGGCAACTGCGGCTCGGCATGGGCCCGTGCCAGGGCGGCTTCTGCTCGATGCGGGCGACCGGGGTGGCGCTGGAGACCGGCCACATCGACATCGAACGGGCCACCGGGCTGCTGCGGCTCTTCCTGAAGAACCGCTGGATCGGGCTGTGGCCGATCCTCTACGGCGACCAGGTCCGCCAGACCGCGCTGGACAACTGGATCTTCAACGGCACCCTCGACGTCGAGCACCTGCCCGCCCCGGACGAGGAGGTCGTGCTGTGAGCCGCGTCATCGTGATCGGAGCCGGCGTCGCCGGCCTCACCGCGTCCCTCCGCCTGGCCCGCGCCGGGGTGGGTGTCACCCTGCTCACCAAAGGGATCGGCGGTCTGCAACTCTCCCAGGGAACGGTGGACGTGCTGGGATACCTGCCCACCGCACAGGCCTCCTCCCGCGCAGCCGCCCAGCGGGTCACCGACCCGTTGACGGCGATTGCCGCGTTGGTGGGTTCTGACCCGAAACATCCCTACGCCCGGATCGGGACGGACGCGGTCCGCGCCGGGGTTGCCTTCCTGCAGGCCGAACTCGGCGAGTTGCTGGTCGGTGACCTGGCCGCCAACCGGCTGTTCCCGACGGCGGTCGGTGCCGTCCGTCCCACCTGCCTGGTGCAGCCGTCCATGCTGGCCGGGGAGTGCGTGGCCGGCGCCCAGTTCGCGATCGTCGGACTGCGGCGGTTGAAGGACTTCCACCCCGCGCTGATCGCCCAGAACCTGGCGCGCACCACACTGCCGGACGGCGGCCGGCTGACCGCCCGTCCGGTGATGGTCGACGTGCTGGCACGAGCCGGGGAGAGCGACTCCTCCGGGCTGGCCTTCGCCCGGGCCTTCGACGATCCCGGGTTCCGTGGCCGGTTCGCCGCCGAGGTGGCGCCGCTGCTGCAACCCGGCGAGACCGTCGGCCTGCCCGCCGTCCTGGGCCTGAAGGATCCGACCGCCTGGCAGGACCTGGCCGAGCGCCTGGGCCATCCCGTCTTCGAGATCCCGCTGCCGCCACCGTCGGTGCCCGGCATGCGGCTGAACAACGCGCTGATGGCAGCCGTCCGGGCGGCCGGAGTACGGGTGGTGAACGGCTCCTTCGTCGACACCCCGGTGGTGCAGGACGGACGGCTGGTCAGCCTGAGCGTCGAGGTCGCCGGCGGCCCGCGGGCCTTCACCGGCGACGCCTTCGTGCTGGCCACCGGCGGTTTCGAGTCCGGTGCCCTGACGCTGGACTCCCACGGCCGGGTCACCGAGCGGGTGCTGAACCTGCCGCTGGCCGGGACGGACGTCGCACCGCTGGTCCACGGCGACTACTGGGGTGCCGAGCAACCGCTGTTCCAGGTCGGTGTGGCGGTCGACGAGTCGATGCGGGTCGTCCCTCCGGGCGGCGGGCCAGGGGACGGTTCCTGTTGTCCCAGCAACCTGTGGGCGGCGGGCGGCATTCTGGCCGGGGCCGTCCGGTGGCAGGAGAAGTCGGGTGAGGGCATCGCCGTGGGCAGCGCGGTGAAGGCCGCGGACGCGATCGTGGAGGAATGGGCATGAGTGACAGCCTCGATTTCGCCGGGCACGAGTTCGCCCGGGCGAGCCTCGACCACTGCGTGAAGTGCACGATCTGCGAAACCGTCTGCCCGGTCGCGGCGGTGACGCCACTGTTCAGCGGGCCGAAGTTCGTCGGCCCGCAGGCCGAGCGGTTCCGCAACGGCGAATCCGTCGATCACTCGCTGGACTACTGCTCCAGCTGCGGCGCCTGCACCCTGCACTGCCCGCAGGGCGTCCAGATCGCCGAGTTGAACTCGCAGGCCCGCGCGGTGATGAAGGCCGACCACATGCCCGTCCGGGACCGGCTGGTCTCCCAGACCACCCTGATGGGGACGATGATGACGCCAGTGGCGCCGATCGCAAACGCGGCGCTGGGCAACAAGCCGATCCGGACGATCGTCGAGAAGGTGGTCGGCATCCACCGGGACGCCCCGATGCCGCCGGCCCAGACCCAGACCATCAAGGGCTGGCTGAAGAAGCGCCCACCGCGCACCACGCCAGCCACCAAGGGCCCGATCGTGTTCTTCCACGGCTGCGCGGGTGGCTACTTCGAGGTGGAAACCTCGAAGCGGTCGATCGAGGTGCTGGAACACCTGGGCTACGAGGTGATCGTCCCCAAACAGGGTTGCTGCGGGCTCGCGCAACAGTCGAACGGACTGTTCGACCAGGCCAGTGCGGCCGTCCTGAAGCTGTGCGACGACCTGCGCGCGGCTGGCGGCGAGCTGACCATCGTGTCGTCCTCGGGTTCGTGCACCGGCATGCTCAAACACGAGGCGCACGAGATCATGGGCGTGGACGACACCCGGCTGAAGGATGTCTCCACCCGGATCCGCGACATGATGGAATTCCTGCTCGAACTGCACGATGCCGGTGAGTTGCCACAGTTCTCCCCGATCGACATGACGGTGCCCTACCACGCCCCCTGCCAGCTGAAGAGCCAGGGCATGGGGATGCCGGCGCTGGAGGTGCTGCGGCTGATCCCCGGCCTGGAGGTCGTCGAATCGGGCGCCACCTGCTGCGGCATCGCCGGCACCTACGGGCTGAAGAAGGAGAAGTACGAGATCGCCCAGGCGGTCGGCAAGCCGCTGTTCGACATGGTGCGCGAGACCAACACCGACCTGGCGCTGTGCGACACCGAGACCTGCCGCTGGCAGATCCGCAAGGGTTCCGGCGTCCGCACCGAACACCCGATCTTCCTGATCCACCGCGCCTACGGGCTGAGCTGAGGCCCGTCGCCGACTACCCCGACGAACCCGGCGACGGCAATCACCGCAAGCCGGTCCGCAGCCCCGGCTCCAACCTCGCCGGATCGCGGCAAGCTGTGACCCAAACCCCGACAACGGTAGCTGCGCCACAGCTTGCCGTCGGGGACGGCTACTCGCCCAGCCTCTGGGCACAAGGTGTGGCGGACGCTCCGAACTCGGGGTTTCGGTCACAGCTTGGCGCCGGGAGCGGTCCCGCGGGGTCGAGCACCAGCGGCTGCTGGAACGGAGTGGCAGCCACCACCGGCCACCGCGGGAACTGCATACCCGCGCCGGGGTGGAGGTGTCGCCCCTACCGGTTGGCGAAGGCGCGGACGAAGACCGGCACCTGGGCGGTGGAGGCCGTCTTGTCGTAACGGTAGCCGGCGCCGTCGAAGCGCTTGAGCACCGACGCCGTCCGGGCCCGGCGAGCCACCAGCCAGGCCGCCAGTTCGCCACGCGCCCGTTTGGCGTAGAAGGAGATCACCGTGCGGCGGCCACGGGCATCGGTGTCCTCGAACCGCGGCGAGACCACCGGGGCGCCCAGCCGGGCGGCGTCCACCGCGCCGGAGTACTCCGCCGAAGCCAGGTTCACCACCACGTCCGCGCCCGGCGAGGACGCCAGGTCCGCGCCCAGCAGGTCGGTGATCGTCGTCCCCCACCACTCGTAGAGCGACCGACCCCGGTCGGTCTCCAGCCGCGTGCCCATCTCCAGCCGGTAGGGCTGGATCAGGTCGAGCGGCCGCAGCACGCCGTACAACCCGGACAGGATCCGGACGGTCTTCTGCGCCTCGGTGTAGTCCCGGGTGTCGAAGCGGTGCCGGGCGTCCAGCCCCTGGTAGACGTCGCCGTTGAAGGCCAGGACGGCGGGGCGGGCGTTCCGGCGGGTGAACGGGGTGTGGAAGTCGGCCCAGCGTCCGGCGTTGAGCGCGGCCAGTTCGTCCGAGATCCCCGACAGCGCGGCCAGGTCGGCCACCGACCGGGTGCGCATCACCGCCGCCAACTCTTCGGCCTGTGCCAGCAACCGGGGCTGGGTGACAGCGACCTTCGGCAGCGGTGAGGTGACGTCCAGGGCCTTGGCCGGGGAGAGCAGGATCAGCACGCTGGTGAGCGTACCGGCAGGACGGGGTCCGGGGCCCGCGGCGTCCGGGTCCACGCCGGGAGCCCGGATGGAGCAGGGGACGGGGCTGGTGGGCGAGGCCCGTGGGGACGGCGCCGCAGGCCAGCCGGGGGTACCGGGTTCGCCGGCCGGGACAACTCCGGGAACCGCGGCGGCGCGGGTGGGTGGCGGGATGGTGGGCGCGACGTCGCACCGTGGGAATGCCGGCGGGTGAGTGCTGGTTTCGACACAGTGAAGCCCGGGCCGGCTCGGTAGAGTGGAGGCCCGTTCCACCGTGAGGATGCTCCATGTCCGATCTCCGCGATCTCATCATCATTGGCTCCGGCCCGACCGGTTACACGGCGGCGATCTACGCCGCTCGCGCCGGGCTGAAACCACTCGTCTTCGAGGGCGCCCTGGCCGCCGGCGGTGCCCTGATGAACACCACCGAGGTGGAGAACTTCCCCGGCTTTCCCGAGGGCGTTATGGGTCCTGACCTGATGATGGCGATGCGCGCCCAGGCCGAGCGCTTCGGTGCGGAGATCATCACCGACGACGTCGAGAGCGCCGAGCTGACCGGGCCGGTCAAGACTGTCACCGACTCCGGCGGCACCAGCTACTCCGCCAGGGCGGTCATCCTCGCCATGGGCTCGGGCTACCGCCGGCTCGGCCTGCCCGACGAGGATCGGCTGTCCGGTCGGGGCGTCTCCTGGTGCGCCACCTGCGACGGCTTCTTCTTCCGCGACAAGCCGATCGCCGTGGTCGGCGGCGGCGACTCCGCGCTGGAGGAGGCCACCTTCTTGTCCCGGTTCGGCACCTCGGTCACGATCATCCATCGCCGCGACCAGTTGCGGGCGTCGAAGGCGATGATCGACCGGGCCGAGGCCGATCCGAAGATCTCCTTTGCCTGGAACAGCGTGATCACCGCGATCAACGGCGAGAACGCGGTCGAGTCGATCACCCTGCAGGACACCCTCACCGGCGAGAGCAACGAACTGCCCGTGCGGGGCCTGTTCGTCGCGATCGGCCACGACCCGCGCTCCGAACTGGTCCGTGGCCAGGTCGAGACCGACGCCGCGGGCTATGTCGTGGTCGACTCCCCGTCCACCCGGACGAACCTCGCCGGCGTCTTCGCCGCCGGTGATCTGGTCGACCACAGCTACCGCCAGGCGATCACCGCAGCCGGTACCGGCTGCGCGGCAGCGCTGGACGCAGAGCGCTATCTGGCGGCCCAGGACCACGCACCGCTAGCCGCCGTCACCGTGGCCTGAGCCGCAGCACCGTTCGTCCCTCGCCCGGCGTTGGAAGCTCCCGCCGTCACGCCGTGACCAAACTCCCGAGGACGGAACTTCACTCACAGCTTCGCAGAGCCCGGAGCTAAAGCACACACCCCTCCAACCACGCTGTGATCAAACGTCCGAAGACGGAGCTTCAGTCACAGCTTGCGCAGAGCCCGGAGGAAGGGCGACGCCCCCTCCACCCACGCTGTGACCAAACGTCCGAAGACGGAACTTCACTCACAGCCTGCTGGCGAGGTGGCGACCGGCCGGCGAGGAGAGGCCGTAAACTTGGCCCGTCCCCGACTTGATGATCCAGGAGTACCCATGGCAGTAGTCGCCGTCACCGACGCCACCTTCACCGACCAGGTGCTGAAGTCACCCAAGCCGGTGCTGATCGACTACTGGGCGGACTGGTGCGCCCCCTGCCGGCAACTGTCGCCGATCATCGACGAACTCGCCGTCGCCCACGGCGACAAGGTGACCTTCCTGAAGCTCAACGCGGACGAGAACCCGCAGACCGCCACCAACTACGGCATCCTGGGCCTGCCCACCATCCAGATCTTCGTCGGTGGTGAGCTGGTCAAGCAGCTCCAGGGCGGCAAGACCAAGTCGGCGCTGCTGAAGGCGATCGAGGAGTACCTCTGAACTGACCGGCCCGGGTGGACGCCCAGCCAGCCGGGTGGCCGCTCAGCCCTCGCGGGAGACCCGTCCGGCAGGCGCCGGGCCGATCGGGCGGATCGAACCCACCCACTGCTGCAGCATCTCGAACAACCCGGGGCGCTCCACGATCGTCGCGTCCAGGTCGAGCCGCCACAGCCGGTTGAGGCGCGTGTCATCGACGTCGCTGGCATGGCCGGGGCGATTCAGCGTTGGTGATGGCCGCAGCGCAGAACCCAGTTGCCCGTCCAGCGGCTTGGTGAAGCCCACGGCCTTCAGGAACTCGGTGGGCGGCGTGCTGCAGTGCTTCTTCACCCGCGAGCCGCGGGCAACGATGGCGTGGACGTCGCGGGCCAGCATGCCGGCGGCACCGGCCTGGACGAGTCGGCGCCCGTAGCCCCGGCGGACGCTGCCGGGCGCGACCCACAGGCACATCACCATGGCCGCCTGCTCCTGAGGGGACGGGGCGAGCAGCATCAACCCGGAGGTTCGACTGCCGGACGACAACGCGACCCCGACCCGTCCCCAGGCGTGCTGGGCGGCGACCGCCCAGTCGGCATCGGGCCGGACGGTCCGGCCGCAGTACGGGCAGGCCAGTCCTGCCAGGTCGCCCCGGGTGATCCAGGTTGCTGACGTCACGACACCTCCGCCCTCGGGCACCCGGTCTCCGGCCGTTGCCCGCCGGCCACCACAGCCTGCCGGGCCCGTCCGGAGTTCGCGCGGGTGCGCTGTCCGTCCGCGTCCTTTGGTTTCATCCTAGGCGCGAAGTGAGGCAGTCTGGTGCGGTGAGCCTTCCTGAACCGGCCCGCCGCGACACGCGGCTGGACCCCTACGTCTTCGACTATGCCGAGCGAACCCACGGGCTCACCGTCTCCGCCGTCCGCGCCCTGTTCTCGGTGGCCAACCGGCCCGAGGTGGTCTCGCTCGCCGGCGGGATGCCGAATATCGCCGACCTGCCCCGCGACGAACTCAGCGAAGTGGTCGCCCGACTCGTTCGTGACAAGGGAATTCAGGCCATGCAGTACGGCTCCGGGCAGGGCGAGCCGTTCATGCGCGAGTGGATCGTGCAGGTGATGGCGGAGGAGAACATCCAGGCCCACGCCGACGACATCGTGGTGAGTTGCGGCTCCCAGCAAGCCCTTGACCTGGTCACCCGGGTGTTCTGCGACCCGGGCGACGTCGTGCTGGCTGAGGCGCCCAGCTATGTCGGCGCCCTGGGCACCTTCCGCGCCTACCAGTGCGACATCGTCCACGTCGCCATGGACGAGCAGGGCATCGATCCGGTGGCGCTGGCGCAGTCGGTGGTCAGTCTGCGGGCGGCCGGGAGGCGGGTGAAGTTCCTCTACACCATCCCGAACTTCCAGAACCCGACCGGGGTCACCCAGTCGGTCGAGCGCCGCCGGCAGTTGATCGAGGTGGCCCGGGAGCACGACCTGCTGATCGTCGAGGACAATCCCTACGGCCTGCTCACCCTGGAGGGCAGCCCGCTGCCCGCGCTGCGCTCCCTGGACGCCGACCGGGTGATCTACCTGGGCTCGTTCTCCAAGACCTTCGCCCCCGGCTTCCGGATCGGCTGGGTGCTGGCACCACACGCCGTCCGAGAAAAGCTGGTGCTCACCCAGGAAGCCGCCACCCTGGCGCCGCCGGTCTTCTCCCAGTTCGTCATCTCTGCCTACCTGGAGCACTTCGACTGGCGCGGGCAGATCGAGGTCTTCCGCGCCATGTACCGGGCCCGCCGGGACGCGATGTTCACCGGGCTGGTCGAGAACATGCCGGAGGGGACGACCTGGACGCACCCCCGCGGCGGCTTCTTCGTCTGGGTGACCCTGCCCGAAGGGCTGGACTCCCAGGCGATGCTGCCCCGTGCAGTGTCCGCCCGGGTGGCCTACACCCCTGGCACGGCGTTCTATGCCGACGGCCTCGGCAGCCGGAACATGCGGCTGTCGTTCTGCTTCCCGACCCCCGAACGCATCATCGAGGGCACTCGCCGGCTCGGTGCCGTCCTGGCCGGCGAACTCGACATGCTGCGCACCTTCGGGCTCAACCTCGACTCCACCCGCCACCTCGACCTGTCCACCGGCCCGGCCCCCGACATCAGTTAGGCCCGATTTCAGTTAGGCACCGTCATGACACAACTCCCAGCCCATGGCCCGATCGTCGTCCTCGCCGGCGGACTCTCCCACGAGCGGGAGGTCTCGCTGCGGTCCGGACGGCGGGTGGCCCAGGCCCTGCGTGACCAGGGACGCGAGGTGGTCGAGGCCGACGTCGACTCCGGCCTGATCGACCTGCTCGCCAGCCTGGAGAACCCGGTGGCCTTCCCGCTGCTGCACGGTGGCATCGGCGAGGACGGCGGACTGCAGCAGGTGCTGAC
This sequence comes from Propionicimonas sp., assembly GCF_034927565.1. Classification (GTDB taxonomy): domain Bacteria; phylum Actinomycetota; class Actinomycetes; order Propionibacteriales; family Propionibacteriaceae; genus Propionicimonas. The sequence goes on along the minus strand of NZ_JAYFPT010000042.1, from coordinate 28,407 downwards.
GTTGCTCGAGGTTCCCTACGTCGGGTCGTCCCCGGCCGCCTGCCGGCGCTCGTTCAACAAGGCGATCGGCGGGCCGCTGGCCGCTCAGGCCGGATTGGTCACCCCGAAGGCCGCCGCGCTGCCGCACGACATGTTCCGCGAACTGGGCGCCGCCCGGCTGATCGAGGCGCTGGCCGCCCGCCTCGGCTTCCCGATGGTCGTCAAGCCCGCCCGCAGCGGCTCGGCGCTGGGCACCTCCCGGGTGACCTCGGCGGACGAGTTGCCGGCCGCCATGGTCGCCGCCTACGCCTATGGGGACGTGGCGGTGGTCGAGGAGTTCATCGACGGCACCGAGGTGGCCGTCACCGTGGTCGAACTGGACGGTGAGCAGGTGCCGCTGCCGGCGGTGGAGATCCGTCCCAATTCCGGCATCTACGACTACACCGCCCGCTACACCGCCGGCGAGACCCGCTTCCTCGCCCCCGCCGCGGTCAGTGAGGAGGTGGCCAGCGGCTGCGCGGAGATGGCGGTGACCGCCCACCGGGTGCTCGGGTTGCGCGACCTCTCGCGGGCCGACATCATCGTCCGGCCGGACGGGCAGCCGGTGCTGCTGGAGACCAACTCCGCCCCCGGCATGACCGAGACCTCGCTGGTGCCGCTGGCCGTCGAGGCCGCCGGCTATCACTTCGGTCTGCTGATGGCTCAACTGGTTGACAACGCCTGGGCCCGGCACGCCGGCTGACCATGCCGTCCATCAGGCTCAAGCAGGCCGCCGTCGCCACCATCGGGATTGCGGCGACGATCGTGATGCTCGGCCTCGGATTGTGGCAGATGCGGGCCTTCGAGAACTCCGAGGCCGACGCGGCCCGGGAACAGCTGGCACTCCCGCCACTGCCGCTGCTGGAGAACATCGACCCCGACGGCATGCTCACCGGCTACGTCTACGGCCGGCAGGTGCTGGTCTCCGGCCACTATCTGCCCGCTCTGACCGAGCTCGTCGAGGGCTCGGACAGCGTCCGGGCGGTGACGGGTTTTGAGACCTCCGACGGACGGGTGCTCCCGGTGGTGCGCGGGCTGGTCGAGGGTGGCCAGGTCGTGCCGGCGCCGTCCGGGACGGTCGAGCTGTCCGGGGTGTTCCTGCCGTCCGAGCCTGCCGCAGAACAGAACCCGCCGTCCGGTCTCGGCTCGGTCCGGCTCGCCGCGCTGGCGCAGCTGTGGCCCGAGGTGCAGCTGCTGCCGGGCTATCTCACCCTCAGCCCCGAGCAGGCCGCAGCCGAGGGGATCCCGGCTGCCCCCCTGCAATTGCCGGAAGGTGAGGGTTCCTGGCAGAACGCCGGCTACGCCCTGCAGTGGTGGGCGTTCGCCGGCTTCGCCGTGTTCATGACGATCCACTTCGTCCGGGTTCTCGGCAGGACCGGTACGGTGGTCCACCAGGAGGAACAGTGACCGACCAGACCGCATCCAGCGCCCCACCGATCCTTGCCGAGCAGGTGCCCGGGATCCGCTCAGCCCTGTTCCGCTACCGGTTCATGGCCTATCTGGTCGGCACCCTGCTGATCGTGCTGGTCTGCGTCGGCATGCCGCTGAAATACCTCGGCGGCAACGGTGCGGTGGTGACCTGGATCGGTGTGCCGCACGGCTGGCTGTACATGGTGCTGATCGTCACCGCCTACGATCTCGGACGGCGGGTGCACTGGCCCTGGCTGCGGCTGGTCCTGATCGCGCTGGCCGGGACGGTGCCGTTCCTGTCCTTCGTCGCCGAGTACTACGCCCGCAAGGACGTGAACCAGCGGCTCGCCGCCGTCGAGCCTGCGCCGGCCGGCGGGGATGAGGATGTAAGGCCGGGTTGAGACCCGGCTGGCCAGGGCTGGCCGTTGTGCCCTGACCCGGGCTACCGTGCCCCATGACGTGGCGCAGACTCGCTGGCCTTCTGACCGTATTCGCCCTCGTCGCCGGCGGTTCAATCCCGCTTCCGGCGCGAGCCCAGCCGGTCTCGACCTTGGCTGTGGAAGTCGCGCTGCCGGACCCCGGAGTGCTGTCGTCCCGGCTCGGCGCGGTCTCGACGAAGAAGCTCACCGCCACCGCCTCGGCCGTGCTCGGCCCGGACGGAACCCCGCTGCTGGTCCGTGACCGGGCGATGGTGCCGGCGTCCACCATGAAGCTCTTCACCGCCCTGGCCGCCGTTGACGTGCTTGGCGCTGACCGCCGCTTCACCACCAAGGTGGTCAGCGCCCGGAAGGGGCGGTTGACCCTGGTGGCGGGTGGCGATCCCTTCCTGACCGTCCACAAGTCGAAGAGCTCGGCCAAGCCGGCCAACCTGGATGCCCTGGTGCGCGCCACGGCCCGCTCCCTCAAGGCGCAGCAGGTGAAGCGGGTCACGCTTACCTACGATGCCCGGCTGTTCAGCGGAGCGAGCTACTCCGCCAGCTGGAAGAAGTCGTGGGCCTCCTACACCCCGCGGATCATGGCGCTGACCGTGAGCGGAGGAAAGTCCGGCGGACGCGCGTACACCAACCCTGCCGCCTCGACAACCCGGTTGTTTGCCAGCTTGTTGCGGGCCAAGGGGTTCACGGTGAACTACGGCGGCGCCGCCAAGGCCGCCAAGGGCGCGACCCTGGTCGCCTCGGTCAGTTCTGCTCCCGTGGGCTCGATAGTCCGGCGGATGCTGCGGGTCAGTGACAACGTCGCTGCCGAGATGCTGGCCCGGCACGTCGCCCGCGCCGTGGGCCGGCCGGGTAGCTTCTCCGGTGGCTCGGCAGCGATCACCGACTGGCTGAAGGGTCACCGGCTGTGGAAGAAGGGCATGAAGATCGACGGCGGCAGTGGGCTCTCCTCGCTCACCAAGGTCTACCCCTCGGTGCTCGCGAGAGCGGTTGGCTTCGCTCTGGCCGATCCGGCCTTTGTCGACGTGGTGAAGGGGCTGCCCACCGCCGGGGTCAACGGCACCCTGGAGCACCGTTTCGATGACGCGGTCGAGAAGGCGGGACGGGTGGTCGTCCACGCCAAGACCGGAACCCTGAGGAAGGTGTCGGCGCTGGCCGGCTACGTGACCACCGCGGATGGAGCCGTGCTGACCTTCGCCTTCCTGGCCACGCACAACGGCACCCACTCCGCCGCGGCGGCCAACTGGCTCGACCGTTCGGCCGCCGTCCTGGCGGGCTGTGGCTGCCAGCTCGCGCGACCCGCCAGCTGAGTCTCCGACCGGCACGCGGTCTGCCCTCGCTTGTCGGCGGGCCGCACCGGGCCATCCGCATTTTAGATATAAGTATGTTTGTCGATAAAGAGTTCTAGCGCTTTATCACGAGATCGGCGATTCGCTGGAGGTCGTCCAGGTCAGCGAACTCGATGACAATCTTCCCCCGCTTGCCGCTCGTTGCCACCGTCACCCGGGTGTCGAGGGCTTCGACCAAGGCCTCCTGCGCCTCGGCGGCCGCGGCCGGGAGTTCACGGGACCGAGTACGGCGTGGCGCACGTCTGGCCGCCTGGGGCTCTCCGACGGCCACCAGTTCCTCGACCGCACGCACTGACAGGTTCTCGGCGACCACACGCTGGGCGACCTGGTCCATGGCCTCGGGTGTGGCCAGCATCAGCAGCGCGCGGGCGTGTCCGGCGCTGATCACCCCGGCGGCCACCTTGCGCTGGACGGCGGTCGGCAACTGCAGCAGCCGGATCGTGTTCGAGATTTGTGGACGGGAGCGCTTGATCCGCTGGGAGAGCTCTTCCTGCGTGCACCCGAAGTCGTTCAGCAGCTGCTGGTAGGCGGCAGCTTCCTCCAGTGGATTGAGCTGGGCTCGATGCAGGTTCTCCAGGAGGGCGTCCCGCAGCAGATCGGCGTCCTCGGTGCGCCGAACGATGGCCGGGATCGTGGTTTCGCCCGCCAGTTGGGTGGCCCTCAGGCGTCGCTCCCCCATGACCAGCTCGTACTGCTGCCCGTCTCCCAGTGGACGCACCACGATCGGCTGCAACAGGCCGATCTCGGCGATGGACGCAGCCAGTTCAGCCAGGGCGTCCTCGTCAAAGACCGTCCGCGGCTGCTTGGGGTTGGGCCGGACCGCGCTGACCGGAATCTCCTCGTACCGAGAGCCCGCGGGGACCTCCGGTACACCGGCGCGCGGGGCGAGGTCGGGATCGGTACGCTGCAGCAGGTCGCCGAGGCCGCGGCCCAGGCCGCTGCGGTTCTTCGGGGCGTTCATCGGACGGATTCCTCCTCGACGTGGGCAGCGCCACGATGCGCAATCTCCTCGGCTGCCGCCAGATAGGCCTGAGCGCCGGCGGACGCGGCGTGGTAGGTGATGACCGACTGGCCGTAACTGGGAGCCTCGGACACACGGACTGACCGCGGGATGACTGTCGCGAGGGTTTCCTGGGGGAAGTACTCACGCACCTGGTCGGCCACCTGCGTCGACAGTCTGGTGCGGGCGTCGAACATGGTGAGGACGACGGTGCTGAGGCGCAGACCGTCGTTCATCTGGCCCTTGACGAGATTGATTGTGCGGAGCAGTTGGGTGACACCTTCCAGGGCGTAGTACTCGCACTGGATCGGAATCAGGATCTCGTCGGCGGCCACCAGGGCGTTGAGCGTCAGCAGCCCGAGGGACGGTGGGCAGTCGATGAAGACATAGTCGAAGCTGTGACGCGCGGTGAAGTCGCGCAGCACGTGCAACAGCCTGCTCTCCCGCGCCATCACGGCCGCAAGCCCGATCTCGGCTCCAGCGAGGTCGATGGTGGCAGGAAGTACCCAGAGCCCGGGGGACTCCGGCGATCGCTGCACCAACTGTGCGATCGGCGTCTGGTCGGTCAGCGCTTCATAGGTTCCAGGTACGCCTTCAAAGTGGTCGATCCCCAGGGCTGTTGAGGCATTGCCTTGCGGGTCGAGGTCGATGACCAGGACGCGGAGGCCGCCAAGTGCCAGACAGGTAGCGAGATTGACCACCGTGGTGGTCTTGCCGACGCCACCTTTCTGGTTCGCCACCACCAACGTCCGGGGATGGGACGGACGGGGGAGTCGCGGCGTTTCACGTGAAACATCGGCGTCGAGATCATCGGGTTCGACGGCCTCGGGTGCTCCGAACTCCGGCTCATCAAAGACCACCCTGCGTGGTCCGGCCGGGGGAGTGATCGACACAGATGGCTCCTAGCGACGACGTTTCACGTGAAACACGAGGATATCGCCCACTCCCGACCATCCGTGCCGCCCACCCCGAACCCACGCCCGCCCAGCCCCGCGGACGCCGCCACCAGCGGCCCAGCCACCCCGCCACGCCCGCACACCGCCGCACCAGGCCCAAGTCGCGCAACCACCACCCTCAAGCCGCCCGGAAGGACCCAGACTCCACACCTTGGGAAGGTCCGAGTCGCGCCAGAAACGACCGGAAAGTCCTCTCGCTGAGTTGAAGCTGGGCCGGTCCGACGCCTGCCGAGATCTGTCCGCGGTAGAAAAGGACCCGACGTACGACAAAGACCCGACGTCAATCAGCTGCGTCACTGAGCTACTGGGCGTCACCGCAGCGAGACGGCACGCCCGTCAACACACCAGGCCAACACCGGCCAACCAGCGCGCCTGGCGCGAGCAACGAGGAATCCCTCACTGTGAGGCGGCCGCGCCGTCAGAACGCCGAGTTGACAACCGGCACCTGGTCCTGCCCGGAGACCGCCCTGGAACCTGTCGAGTACCGTCCCACAAACCCCGGCCCTCCATCCACCCCAAAGACAACCACAAGATCGCCGCCGACCCTCGCCCTGGCAAAGTAGGACGCTGGTCCCGCCGCTGTGATCCGGGCGCTCGGCGCCCACCCTCACCCAGGCGAAGTAGGGCGCTTCCGGGCGCTCGGCGCCGACCCTCCCCCAGGCGGAGTAGGGACGGCGATCGGACAACGTAAAGAAAACGCCAACCACCGGCACACCCAGCCACCAGCCCCCCGACCACCGCCAAGAACGACCACAAGGTTGTCCGATCGCCGTCCCTACTCCGCCGCACAGCAGAAGGCGAGTAGCAGAAGCCGAGTACAGCGAGTAGTAGAAGCCGAGCACAGCGGTAGCGGACCGCACCACAGAGTTGCCAGCGACGCCTCCCGGCCGTAGACCCAGGAGCCCGAAACCCGCACGGCCCGATGGTGAGCGCAGCCGCGGAGTAGCTACGACCGCTCCACCACGATCGCCCGGGTCTCCTCCTCGACCCCCGGCACAGCAAGCCGCGCCACCGTCGCCACCGCGCCCGCCCTCCGCAACGCGTCCGACGCCGCCTCAATCTCCTCCGGTGCAGAAGACCCCTTCAGCGCCACCAACCGTCCCCCGGATCCAACCAGTGGCAGGCACCACGCCAGCAACCGGGGCAGCAGCGCCACCGCGCGGCAGGTCACGATGTCGTACCGCCCGCGATGGTCCTCGGCCCGGCCCCTGACGACGGTCACCCGCGAACCGAGATCGAGCTCCGAGACCGCCAACTCAAGAAAGTCGAACCGCCGCAGCAACGGCTCCAGCAAGCTCACCCGTAGATCCGGGCGCAACAGCGCCAGCGGTAACCCCGGAAGGCCCGCGCCACTGCCCACGTCGACCATCGTCGAGCCGAAGGGCAACAGCGGCGCCAACGCCACCGAGTTCAGGATGTGCCGTTCCCAGATTCGCGGAGCCTCCCGCGGACCCAACAGCCCCCATGAGATACCTCGATCTATCAGTATGTCGACATATCTCTTGATCGCCTCTGCATCCGGCCAGTCGACCGCGCGCGCAACCTCGGGAAGCCCCGCGTCCACGCCGCCGGACCGGTCCACGCCCGGATCCCGGGCGTCCGTCATGCTCAGGCCTTCGGCAGGATCACCACGCGGCGGTGCGGCTCCTCGCCCTCCGACTCGCTGACCAGCCCCGCCGTCGCCACCGCGTCGTGCACGATCTTCCGTTCAAACGGATTCATCGGCGCCAGACGCACCGCCTCACCGGTCTCCTTGGCCTCGGCGATCGCCGTTGCCGCCAACTCCTGCAACACCTTCCGGCGCTTGTCGCGATGGCCCGCGACGTCCAGCATCAGCCGGCTGCGGTGGCCGGTCTCGGTCATCACCGCCAGCCGGGCAAGTTCCTGCAGCGCGTCCAGCACCTCACCGTCCTTGCCGACCAGCAGGTTGGTGTCGGTGATCACCGACACGTGCGCCCGGCCACCCTCGGTGTAGGTGTCGATGTCGCCGTCCAGGTCGGCGATGTCGAGAAGCTCCTCCAGGTAGTCGGCAGCGATCTCGCCCTCGGTGTCCAGGGCGGAGTCGCGCTTCGACCGGCCCGGTTCCCCCGCCTGCTCCGCTGCTTCCGCGCCGACCTCGGGCTCGGCGACCTCGGCGACGACGGTTTCCTCGACCTCGGTCACGGTGTTCTCACTCACGATTGTCACTCCTTGGCGGCCATCCGGCCGCGGTCTTGAAGGGTCTCAGGACTTGCGCTGCGCACGCGGGTTCCGCTTCGGCTGCTGCCGCTGCACCACGGTGCGCTGGCCGTCGGGCGAACCGGTGGACGTGGGCTTGTCGTTCCCGGCCGCCGCCGTGGCCGGGGAGTTCGTCGGCCGCGGCGTGGAACGGTTCGAAGCCTGGCCGGATGAAACCGGCCTGGTGGTGGTGTTCTGCCGGGTGACCTTGGTCGGGTCGTAGTCGGCGGTGGCCGCTGGACGCTTGCGTTGCTTGCCGCGGCGCTGGGCGACGATCTCATCCGGATCCTTGCCCCTGGCGCGCATCCGATCCTCCCAGTCGAGGTAGGCCGGAGTTCCTGGCGACGGGTTGTTGTGGATCAGCAGGTACTGCTGCACCATGTTCCAGGTGTTGGTGGTCAGCCAGTAGATCAGCACGCCGATCGGGATGTTCACGCCGGTGAACAGGTACATCAGCGGGAAGACGTACAGCATCATCTTCTGCTGCTGCGCCATCGGCCCGGTGAGGGCGGCCGGCGGCATGTTCTTCCGCATCAACTGCAGCTGGGTGACGTAGAGCACCGCCGTCATGGCGAGCACCAGGATCGTTGCCAGGGTCTGGGTCATCGACCAGCCGGTGTCCGGGATCGGCCAGAATGTGCCCGAGATCCGCGCACCGAAGATGGTCGCGTTGCGCAACGAGTCCATCAGTTCGGGGTGATCGACGAACATGCCCATCGCCTGGCCGCGAGCGGCGTTGTTCAGCACCCAGAACAGCGACATGAAGATCGGCATCTGCAGCAGCAGGGGCAGGCAGGAGGCCATCGGGTTGACGCCCTCCTCCTGGTAGAGCTTCATCGTCTCCTGGCCGAGCCGCTCCCGGTCGTGGCCGTACTTGTCCTGCAGTTCCTTCTGCTTCGGCGCCAGCAACTGCATGTTGCGCGAGGAGTTGATCTGCTTGACGAACAGCGGGATCAGCGCCGTCCGGATCAGCGCGGTCAGCAGGATGATCGACAGCGCCCAGGTCCAGCCCGAGTCGGCGGCCATGAACTGGCTGAACAGCCAGTGGAAGCCGATCAGGATCCCCGACACCGCCCAGTAGAGCGGCTGCATGATGGTGTTGAAGAAATTGCCGATGTCACCCCACAGGTCCAGCGGCAACAGCAGCGGCAGATGGCTCACACAGATCTCACTTCACTAGGCCGGCTGCACGCCGGGCTTCTTCAGGGCCGCCTTGGCCGCCTTCTCTGCTTCCCAGGCCACGGCAGCCGGGGTTCCCGGCACCGGGTCATAGCCGCCGAGCGACCAGGGATGGCAGTGCGCCAGCCGCCGCGCCGCGAGCGCGGAGCCCTTCACCGCGCCGTGGACGGTGACCGCCTCCAGCGCGTAGGCCGAACAGGACGGGTAGTACTTGCAGACATTGCCGTACAGCGGACTGATCACTGCCCGGTAGACCTTCAGCAAGCCGATCAGGAGGTACTTCATGCCGCCAACTTCCGGACGCAGGCTTCCAGCGCGGAGTGGAAATCGCCGGCTAGGTCGCCGTCCGCGGCCGGCGGCAGCGCCCGCACCACGATGTCGACCGGGAACGCCAGGGAACCGAACTCACCGGCGGCCAGGTGCCGCAACCGCCGCTTCACCCGGTTGCGCTGCACCGCGCCGCCAACAACCTTTGATACAACAAAGCCCGCCCTGGACGGAAGTTCCGTCCGGCGACGGGCATGCAGCACCAGGCATCGGCGACCGCTTCTGACCCCCTGGCGCATCGTGCCACGGAAGTCCTCGGGCGTCCGGATCCGCGACGCGGCTGGCAACACCGTGGAGTCAGCCCGCGAGGCGGACCCGCCCCTGACGGCGGCGGGCAGAGATAATGGCACGCCCGGCCCGGGTGCGCATCCGGAGACGGAAGCCATGGGTGCGGCTGCGACGCCGATTGCTCGGCTGGAAAGTGCGCTTGCTCACGCGAGTGCTCCCTCGTAGACAATTTCATGGACAGATGCGCCCACGTGGACGCACGGCTGTCGCGACAGCGACTTCCCAACGATACGCGCCCGCCCCGGTCTCCAGCAAACCGAAGTGCCTTGTGTGTCGATGTCGAGACGACACGCCGGGGAAACGGGCAGAATTCCTGACAGGGGTTTGCAACCCGCTGTCACCCTCGCTACGTTGCTCAGGTCAATCGGAGGATCGGCCCGCCCGCGCCTCGGCCCGTGCACAGTCTGTGGACAACGCTGTGGACAGCATCTGCGGATCCGCAGGCCTTTTGTGAGGGGAGACATGTCGCAGCCAGGCGAACCTTCGGTTCCACCCACCGGCAACGAAACCCTCGAACAGGCGTGGGAGCATGTCTGGGAGCACTCCGAGCCGTCAGCCCGTGGCTGGCTGTCGAGCACCCGTCCGGTGGCCCTGCACGAGTCGCTGCTGATCCTGGCCGTCGCCAACGAGTTCACCCGTGACTGGGTGGAGACCCGGCTGCGGGTCACCCTGGAAGCCCAGCTCACCGAGTACTTCTCCCGGCCGATCCAGCTGGCCATCACCATCGATCCCTCGGCGAACACGCCCGCCCAGCCTGCCCTTCCGGTCACCGAGCCGGCCGTCGAGTCCGTCCCGGCCGCAGCTGCCACCGGAACCCGGACGGTCGGCCGTGGCGGATCGGACCGGCTGAACCCGAAGTACTCCTTCGAGACCTTCGTGATCGGCGACTCCAACCGGTTCGCCCATGCGGCGGCCGCAGCTGTCGCCGAGGCGCCCGGCAAGGCCTACAACCCGCTGATGATCTACGGCGACTCCGGTCTGGGCAAGACCCACCTGCTGCACGCCGTGGGGCACTACATCCGCAGCTACTACGACCGGGTGCGGGTCAAGTACGTCTCCACCGAGGAACTCACCAACGACTTCATCAACGCCATCTCCGAGAACCGCACCGCCGAGTTCCGCCGCGCCTACCGCGAGGTGGACGTGCTGCTGGTGGACGACATCCAGTTCCTGGAGGCGAAGATCCAGACCCAGGAGGAGTTCTTCCACACCTTCAACACCCTGCACACCGCCGAGAAGCAGATCGTGCTGACCTGCGACCGTCCGCCGCGCTCGCTCACCGCACTCGAGCCGCGGTTGCGCAGCCGGTTCGAGTGGGGGTTAATGACCGATATCCAGCCGCCCAGCCTGGAGACCCGGATCGCGATCCTCCGCAAGAAGGCCGCTGCCGAGGGTCTGTCGGCCAGCCCGGACGTGCTGGAGTTCATCGCCAGCCGGATCCAGACCAATATCCGCGAACTCGAGGGCGCCCTGATCCGGGTGACGGCCTTCGCCAGCCTGCAGCGCCAGCCGGTCGACCTCGCCCTGGCCGAGTTCGTCCTGAAGGATCTGATCCCCGAGGGTGCTGAGGCCACGATCACCGCAACCATGATCATGAACGCGGTCGCCTCCTATTTCGACGTCAGCGTCGACGACCTGTCCGGCCAGAGCCGCACCCACGTGCTGGTGACCGCCCGGCAGATGGCGATGTACCTGTGCCGCGAGCTGACCGACCTCTCCCTGCCACAGATCGGCAAGGCCTTCGGCGGCCGCGACCACACCACGGTGATGCACGGTGTGCGCAAGATGAGCCAGTTGCTCGCCGAACGCCGCAGCGTCTTCAACCAGATCACCGAACTGACCAACCGGATCCGTCAGGAAGCCGCCCGCTGACCGCGGTGCCCGCCGCCGAGGCACAACACGCCCGCCTGGATCCGGAAACAAGCGACCACCGACCCACTCACGGACAGGCCGAGGTCGTTTTCCAGATCCGGGAACGTCTGGAATCTGGCGATGCCGCCAGCCTCGTGCCGCTTGAGCCACCGCCGCCCGGATCTCCCCGAACCGTCCACAGTTCGTCCCAGCCGACTGTGGACAATCACCACAGGCTGTGGACACAGCGCCTCGACCCGGCCGCCGTCCCCAAATCCTCCCCGTGTGATTTTTCCTTCTCCACACCCGTTGTCCACAGGCTGCATGCTGCCTGACCAGCGTGGATGGGAGTTGTCCACCAGATCCACAACCGCTATGACGATGACGAATTGAAAGACTCCCCATGATCTTCAAAGTCACGTCCTGCACAAGCTGGGGACAGCAGCCCACGCTCTGGTGAGGGCAAGCCAGTTCGATCCGGGGACGAACGGTCCGTGCCCGGTCCAGTTGCCCCCACGCCCGTCGGCCCGCGCCGATATGATCGGGTCACCAACCGAGTGAGGAGCAAAGGTGAGGATCCGACTCGAACGCGATGTCCTGGCCGAAGCAGTGCAGTGGGCCGCGCGCAGCCTGCCCACCCGTCCGAGTGTTCCGATCCTCGCCGGCCTGATGATCAAGGCCGCCGGTGGCGAGGTGGTGCTGTCGAGTTTCGACTACGAAACCTCTGCCCTGATCACGGTGAAGGCCGAGGTCGCCGAGGAGGGCGTGGTGCTGGTCTCCGGCCGGTTGCTCGCCGACATCGCGCGCTCGCTGCCGAACAAGCCGGTCGAGCTCACCGCCGACGCCACCAAGGTCGAGGTGGTCTGCGGCACGGCACGGTTCACGCTGCAGACCCTGCCGGTCGGCGACTACCCGGCGCTGCCGACCATGCCGGAGGCCACCGGCTCGATCGCCAGCGAAGACTTCTCGAAGGCTGTCAGCCAGGTCGTGGTGGCAGCCGGTCGCGACGAACTGCTGCCGGTCTTCACCGGCGTCCGGATGGAGATCGAGGGCGAGACCCTGTCGCTGCTGGCCACCGACCGCTACCGGATGGCACTGAAAGAAGTGGCCTGGAACCCCCGCAGCACCCGCGCCGAGGGTGCCGCACTGGTACCGGCGAAGGTGCTGGCCGAGACCGCGCGGTCGATGACCGCCGGCACCGACGTGGTGCTCAGCCTGTCGGCGGCTGCCACCGGCGACGGCCTGATCGGCTTCGAGGGCACCGGTGCCGCAGGCGTCCGGGAGATCACCACCCGGCTGCTGGACGGTGAGTTCCCGAAGGTCCGGCACCTGATGAACGTCCAGGCCACGGTCACCGTCCGGGCCAACACCGCCGAGGTCGAGGCCGCGGTCAAGCGGGTCGCCCTGGTCGCCGAACGCAACACCTCGCTGCGGATGCTGATCGGTGACGGGTCGATCACCCTGGAGGCTGCCACCGGCGACCAGGCGCAGGCCGTCGAGGCACTCGAGGCAGTGGTGGTCGACACCACCGGCGAGGGCCTGACCATGACGGCGGCCGGATTCAACCCGCACTACATCTCCGAGGCGCTCGCGGCGCTCGACGCCCCGTACGTGCAGTTCTCGTTCACCGCTCCCGGCAAGCCCTGTCTGCTGATGGGCCTGGACGAGATCGACGGCGATCCGCGCGAGGACTACCGGCACGTGATCATGCTCATGCGCCTCCCGGTGTGACGTGCCGCTGCCGTCCGAGCCGGTTCAGCTCCCGGTTGGCCGGCCCGCCGCTACAGCCCGGCGGCCCGGACGGACGGGGGTGACCTCGTGTTCGTCACCCAGCTGAGCCTGGCTGACTTCCGGTCCTACCCGCTGGCGGAGGTGCCGCTGGAGGCCGGTGTCACGGTGTTCACCGGCCCGAACGGGCAGGGCAAGACCAATCTGGTCGAAGCGGTGGAATATCTCGCGACGTTGGGATCGCACCGGGTCGCCGGGGATGCGCCGCTGGTGCGGTTCGGCGCCGACCGGGCGCTGGTCCGGGCCCGGGTGCAGGCCGGGCCGGACGACCCTCGCCAACTGTTGCTGGAAATCGAGATCACCCCGGGACGGGCCAACAAGGCCAGCCTCAACCGCTCGCCACTGAAACGTCCCCGCGACCTGCTGGGAGCCCTGCGCGTGGTGGTGTTCGCCCCCGACGACCTGGCGATCGTGAAGGACGACCCGTCCGAACGACGCCGGTTCATCGACGACCTGGTCACCGCCCGCTGGCCGCGGTTGGCCGGTGTCCGAGCCGACTACGATCGCGTCCTGCGGCAGCGCTCGACCCTGCTGAAGTCGTTGTCCGGCCGCAGTGCGCGGCAGGTTCCGGCCGAGACCGCCAGCACCCTCGACGTCTGGGACGAGTCGCTGGCCGGGCTGGGTGCCGAACTGGTTGAGGCCAGGCTGGCCACCCTCGCCGACCTGCAGCCACTGCTGGAGCGGTCCTATGCCGAGATTGCCCCGACCCGGAACCACGCCACCGCGGTCTACAAGTCGGCTGTCGCCGTGGAACCCGGCCTGGCGCGCGACCAGCTCGCTGGACTGCTGGCCGCCCGGATGCGGGAGCGCCGCGGCGAGGAGATCGCTCGCGGGGTGTCCCTGGTCGGACCCCACCGGGACGACATCACCCTCGGCATCGGCGAACTGCCGGCCCGCGGCTACGCCTCCCACGGCGAGTCCTGGTCGCTGGCGCTGGCGCTGCGGCTGGCCTCCTTCGGCCTGCTCCGTGCCGACGGGGTCGAGCCGGTCCTGGTGCTGGACGATGTCTTTGCCGAGTTGGACGAGGTGCGGCGCGAACGCCTCGCGGCAACGGCGGTGACCGCCCAGCAGGTGCTGATCACCGCGGCGGTGGCGGCCGACGTCCCGGCCGGCCTGGACGGCAGGCACTTCGCGGTGGCGATCGGCGAGAGCCCGCTCCGGCAGGCCGAAACCGGGGCCGACGTGGCGGCAGCGTCCGGTGTGGGAGATCATCAGGGATGACCGAGCACGATCCCGAAGGCCTGGATGTCGCCCGGCAGATCGCCAGGGCCGCGGCGCGCGGTGGGACAGCCCCCCGCCGGAAGCGCTCGCGTCCGGCCGAGCGCCGCGCGGAGGAACCGGAGCCGCTCGGTGAGCTCCTGCAGGGGCTGATCGCCGAACAGGGCTGGTCGACCGAGGTCAACCTGCACCACCTGCTCGGACGCTGGCCCGCGCTGGTCGGCGAGGTGAACGCTGCGCACTCGGCGCCGGAAGCCTTCGCCGACAAGGTGTTCACCGTCCGCGCCGAATCCACCACCTGGGCCAGTTCGTTGCGCCAGATCGCACCCCAACTGGTTGCCCGGCTGAACGACGCCCTCGGCCAGGGCACCGTGGAACGTGTCCTGGTGATCGGGCCGACTGCTCCCAGCTGGAAGAAGGGACGCCGGTCCGTTCCGGGCCGCGGCCCGCGCGACACCTACGGCTGAACCGACATGGACAGCAGCAGCCAGTCAGCAGACACACCGCCAGCCACCCACCTGGTGGTGATGGGCGTGGCCGGTTCGGGCAAGTCCACGCTCGCCCGCGCCCTGGCCGACAGGCTCGGCTGGACCTTCGCCGAGGGCGACGACTTCCACTCCACCGCCGCCGTCGCCCGGATGCACGCCGGCGTCCCGCTCACCGACCAGGAGCGCTGGCCGTGGCTGGACCGGATCGCGGCCTGGACTGCCGGCCAGGACGCCTGCGGCCGCTCCACCGTCGTCACCTGTTCGGCGTTGCGCCGGGTCTACCGGGACCGGCTGCGGGCCGCCCCGGGACGGACGGTCTTCCTCCACCTGACCGGCAGCCCGGCGGTGCTGGCGCGGCGGATGGTCGACCGCCCCGGCCACTTCATGCCGGCGTCGCTGCTACCCTCCCAACTGACCACCCTCGAACCGCTGGCCGCGGACGAGGCCGGCTTCAGCCTCGACATCGACCGGCCGCGCACCGAGTTGGTCGACCTGGCGGTGGCCAGGCTCCGGGACAGCTGAGCTGAACGGTCCCCACCGTCGGATTTCTGGTGCTGGCGGACCGGACCGGCGCGGCGATCTGGCCGCCGAGCGCCCCCGGTCGGGTAGGCGTCCATGGACGAGCCCCTGCCAGTGCCTGCGCACCGCCAAATTCGGCCGCTCAGAACCGGTTCCCGAGCGGCGCTGCCCGTTTCTGTGGGCCGGATCGGCTAAACTTGCTCTGTTCCTGACCGAGCCGCCGCTGCCTGCCAGCCGGTGGCCGTTCTCACGTCCGAAGGGTAAACCTCAGTGACACAAGAGCCCATCGTGCCTGCGCTGTCCGCTGCGGAGGCTGCGCATGTTGCCGAAGGCAGCTACGACGCGTCGGCGATCACCGTCCTGGAAGGCCTGGAGGCCGTCCGCAAGCGTCCCGGCATGTACATCGGGTCCACCGGCGAACGCGGCCTGCACCACCTGGTCTACGAGGTCGTCGACAACTCGGTGGACGAAGCCCTGGCCGGCTACTGCGACACCATCACCGTCGAACTGCTGGAGGGCGGCGGCATCCGGGTGACCGACAACGGCCGCGGCATTCCGGTCGCCGAGCACCCCGTCGAGAAGGTGTCGGCGCTCACCGTCGCGCTCACCATGCTGCACGCCGGCGGCAAGTTCGGCACCGGCGGCTACAAGGTGTCCGGCGGACTGCACGGCGTGGGCGTCTCGGTGGTGAACGCACTCAGCACCAGCCTGACCGCCGACGTCTGGCGGGACGGCTACCACTGGCGACAGACCTTCAGCCTCGGCGTCCCGGACGCTCCGCTGGAGCGGCTCGAACCCGCCGACGGCACCGGCACGGTGATCACCTTCTACGCCAGCGCAGACATCTTCGAGACCACGGTGTACTCCTGGGACACCCTGGCCACCCGGTTCCGCGAGATGGCCTTCCTGAACAAGGGCCTGTCGATCACCCTGGTCGATCGGCGTCCCGAGCATGCCGACAATCCCGACACCGACGAGATCGAGACCGTCCGGGAGCAGACCTTCCAGTACTCCGACGGCCTGATCGACTACGTCAAATACCTCACCGGCAGCCGTGAGGTCATCCATCCGTCCGTGATCGCGATCGACGCGGTGGACGACGAGATGAGCCTTGAGGTGGCGATGCAGTGGAACACCTCCTACAACGAGAGCGTCCACACCTTCGCCAACACCATCAACACCCACGAGGGCGGCACCCACGAGGAGGGCTTCCGCGCCGCGCTCACCAACACGGTGAACAAGTGGGGCGAAGCCTGGGGGATGATCAAGAAGCGCGAGGACCGGGTCTCCGGCGACGACATCCGCGAGGGCCTGACCGCGATCATCTCGGTGAAGCTCTCCGAGCCGCAGTTCGAGGGCCAGACCAAGACCAAGCTGGGCAACACCGAGGCGCGCTCCTTCGTGCAGCGGGTGGTCAACGAACTGCTCAGCGACTGGCTGGAGAAGAACCCGGCCGAGGGCAAGGACATCGTCCGCAAGTCCCAGGCCGCCGCCCAGGCCCGGATCGCCGCCCGCAAGGCCCGCGACCTGGCCCGCTCCCGCAAGGGCCTGCTGAACGGGGCGGGGGAGTACGGCAAGCTGGCCGACTGCTCCTCCACCGAGCCCAAGGAGTGTGAGGTCTTCATCGTCGAGGGTGACTCCGCCGGCGGTTCGGCCAAGGGCGGACGCGACCCGCGCACCCAGGCGATCCTGCCGATCCGCGGCAAGATCCTGAACGTCGAGAAGGCCCGGCTGGACAAGATCCTGCAGAACCGCGAGGTCTCGGCGATCTTCAACGTGATGGGCACCGGCGTCACCGACGACTTCGACATCGACAAACTGCGCTACCACAAGATCGTGCTGATGGCCGATGCCGACGTGGACGGGGCGCATATCCGCACCCTGCTGCTCACCCTGCTGTTCCGGTTCATGAAGCCGCTGATCCACGGCGGCTACGTCTATCTGGCCCAGCCGCCGCTGTTCCGGCTGCGTTGGACGAACGCCCCGCACGAACTGGCCTACACCGATGCCGAGCGTGACCAGTTGCGTGACCAGGGCTTCGCCGCCGGCAAGAAGCTGCCCAAGGAGAACCCGATCCAGCGCTACAAGGGCCTGGGGGAGATGAACGCCGAGGACCTGTGGGACACCACCATGGACCCGGACAAGCGCACCCTGCTGCAGGTCACCATCGAGGACGCCGCGGCCGCCGACGAGATGTTCTCGGTGCTGATGGGCGAGGACGTCGAGCAGCGCCGGACATTCATCCAGCGCAACGCCAAGGACGTCCGCTTCCTCGATGTTTGACCCTTCTGCTGGTCGAGCGCTCCTGGACCAGCTCACCCACGGAACTTCCGAACTGAGGAGAATCCAGCATGACTGACGGCCCCGACGAACCGATCGACGGCCCGGGCGACGGCGACGTCGAGGTGGTCGAGGACAACACCGAGCTCGCGCCCACCGTGGGCCGGACCGAGGAGATCGACCTGCAGGTCGAGATCCAGCGCTCCTACCTCGACTATGCGATGAGCGTGATCGTCGGACGGGCGCTGCCCGACGTCCGCGACGGCCTCAAGCCCGTCCATCGCCGGGTGATCTACGCGATGTACGACCGCGGCTACCGTCCCGACCGGGGCTGGAACAAGTGCTCCCGGATCGTCGGGGACGTGATGGGCCTCTACCACCCGCACGGCGACTCGGCGATCTACGACACCCTGGTCCGGCTGGCGCAGCCCTGGGTGATGCGGGCACCGCTGGTCGCCGGCCAGGGCAACTTCGGCTCCCCGGGCAACGACCCGGCCGCGGCGATGCGGTACACCGAGTGCCGGATGGCGCCGCTGGCGATGGAGATGGTCCGCGACATCAACGAGGACACCGTCGACTTCAAGCCGAACTACGACAACAAGGAGTTGGAGCCCACCGTCCTGCCGGCGCGGTTCCCGAACCTGCTGGTCAACGGCTCCACCGGCATCGCGGTCGGCATGGCGACCAACATCCCCACCCACAACCTGCGCGAGGTGGCCGACGCCGTCCAGTGGTACCTGGAGCATCCCGAGGCCACCAGGGAGGAACTGCTCGAAGCCGCGCTCGAGCGGATCAAGGGCCCGGACTTCCCCGGCGGCGCCCTGATCGTGGGCCACAAGGGCATTGAGGACGCCTACCGCACTGGCCGCGGCTCGGTGATCATGCGCGCGGTGATCAGCATCGAGGAGGACAAGGCCGGCCGCACCAACCTGGTGGTCACCGAGTTGCCGTACATGTGCAACCCGGACAACCTGGCGATGAAGATCGCCGAGCTGGTGAAGTCGGGCAAGCTCACCGGGATCGCCGACATTCGCGACGACTCGTCGGGCCGCACCGGCCAGCGGCTGGTGATCGTGCTGAAGCGCGACGCCCAGCCGCGGGTGGTGATGAACAACCTCTACAAGCACACCCAGCTGCAGGACACCTTCGGCTGCAACATGCTGGCCCTGGTGGACGACGTCCCGCGGACGTTGCGGCTCGACCAGTTCATCAGCCACTGGGTGCGTCACCAGGTGCAGGTCATCCAGCGCCGGACCGCCTACCGGCTGGAGCAGGCCGAGAAGCGCGCCCACCTGGACCGCGGCCTGGTGAAGGCGTTGGACCGGCTGGACGAGGTGCTGGCACTGATCCGCGCCTCCCGGACGGCCGAGGCCGCCCTGCTGGGGTTGAAGGACCTGCTCGACATCGACGACGACCAGGCGCGCTACATCCTGGACACCCAGCTGCGGCGGCTGGCCGCGATGGAGATCCAGACCATCGTCGACCGGTTGGCCGAGATCGAGGCGCTGATCGCCGACCTGAAGGACATCCTGGCCAGGCCACAGCGGCAGCGGCAGATCGTCTCCGACGAGCTGGCCGAGATCGTGGAGAAGTACGGCGACGAGCGCCGCACCCGGATCGTCGCGGCCGACGGCGACCTGTCGGACGAGGACCTGATCCCCGATGACGACATGATCGTCACGATCACCCACGGCGGCTACGCCAAGCGCACCTCGTCCGCGCTCTACCGGACGCAGAAGCGCGGCGGGAAGGGGGTGCGGGGAGCCTCACTGCGGGCCGACGACGAGGTGGAGCACTTGTTCGCCACCACCAACCACCACTGGATCCTGTTCTTCACCAACCTCGGCCGGGTCTACCGGGCCAAGGTGTGGCAGTTGCCGGAGGCCGGCCGGGATGCCAAGGGCGGCCACGTCGCCGGCCTGCTCAGCTTCCTGCCGGACGAGCGGATCGCCCAGGTGATGACGCTGCGCTCCTACGACGACGCGCCCTACCTGTTGCTGGCGACGAAGAACGGCCTGGTGAAGAAGACCGAGCTGCGCTCCTACGACTCACCGCGGCAGGCGGGCGTGATCGCGATCAACTTCCGTGAGGAAGGCGACGAGCTGATCGGAGCCGCGTTGTGCTCGGCCGCCGATGACGTCCTGCTGGTCTCGCGCAAGGGCCAGGCGATCCGGTTCGCCGCGGACGACGAGCAACTGCGTCCGATGGGGCGGGCGACCTCCGGGGTGACCGGCATGAAGTTCCGTTACGGCGACGCCTTGTTGTCGATGTCGGTGATCGACGCGGACATGCCCGAGGACGATCGGTACGTGTTCACCGTCACCGACGGCGGCTTCGCCAAGCGGACCGCGGTCAGCGAGTACCGCCAGCAGGGCCGGGGCGGCCTGGGCATCAAGGCGATGAAGCTGAACGAGGACCGTGGTTCGCTGGTTGGCGGTCTGGTGGTGCAGGAGTCGGACGAGGTGATCGCGATCAAGGTCAGCGGCCAGATCATCCGTTCGGCAGTGGCCGACGTGCCCGCCAAGGGGCGCGACACCATGGGCGTGAAGTTCGTCGGGGTGGCCGATGACGACGCGGTGGTGGTGATCGCACTCAACCCGGAGTCCAACGGCGACGAGGTGGCCAGCGCGGAATCGCCCGCGTCCCCGGACGAGCCGCCGGAGACGGCAAATCCTGCTGACAATGGCCCGCAGGCGTCAGCAGCAGGTACCGTGGAGCCCACGGAAGCCGGGGCGGTGACGTCAGTCTCGGTGGAGGAGGAAGCCGGTGACTGACAAGCCAACCCTGACAGGCATGCCGCTGGAGGTCGACGAGACCCGCCAGTGGCGGGTTGAGGGCGGCGGCAGCAGCGAGGACGAACGCGGCCTCGACGACACCGTCGTGCGGATCGACCCGATCCCGGCGAACGGGTCCAGTGCACCGACGCTGCCCAAGCCGCCAGCTCTGCCCCCGGCGGTCGGCCCGGACTACGAGGCGACCACCGCGTTGCCGGCACCGCCGGTGGTGGGACCGCAACCGGCCCCACCGCAGCCGGCGATCACGGTGGCCCCGGTGCCCGAGCCGAGGACGAAGCGGAAGCTGCGCCGCAACCGCAAGGCGCGGCTGCGGATCTCCCGGCTGGACCCGTGGTCGGTGATGAAGACCACCTTCCTGTTCTCGATCGCCTTCGGGATCATGTTCTTCGTCGCGATCTACCTGCTGTGGTCGGTCATCGAGACCTCGGGGTTGTTCGGTGCGATCAACGAGTTCGTGGTCAACCTGATCGCGAACCCGAACGACACCAATCCGTGGCGGATCGAGGACGTCGTGAGCCGCAACCGGGTGCTCGGGATCAGTGCGATTCTGGCGGTGGCCAATGTGGTGATCATCACCGCCCTCGGCACGATCTTCGCCTTCCTCTACAACCTCTCCGCCAATGTGCTCGGCGGCCTTGAGGTCACCCTGTCCGAGGACTGACCCGCTCCGTCACCGACTCAGCTCGTGGTTCGACGGGACGGATGCGTCGAACCGCCGTTGTTTCGGATTGCTGTCGAGCTTTGCTCGACGGTCCTCGTCCTCAGTCCGATCAAGAGCTGACGCTCTCGTCGTCCCTCGTCCTCGGATTTGAGCCAGCGGCACCGCGCAGGGTAACGTACTCGCTCGGTGCTGTGCACCAGCGGGCCTATAGCTCAGTCGGTTAGAGCGCCGCCCTGATAAGGCGGAGGTCAGTGGTTCAAGTCCACTTAGGCCCACCGAGAATCTTCCCAGGTCTGCGTGCCTGAGATCAGCTCGATACCGTCGCGTTGCGGCGGTAACCTTTCAGCGAGCCGCCCCTGCAGCCGGTCATTCGACCGCAGTGTGACGACCCGCGCTCCCTGACCAGCCACTACTTCCCCGCTTTTGCGCGCCCGAGAAAAACTCAATGATCAAAAACCTCACGGTCGGCCCACCCACTCGTCTCATCGTCCTGTTCGCGTTGCCCCTGCTGATCGGCAACGTCTTTCAGCAGCTCTATGCCTTCACCGACGCTGCGGTCGTCGGACGCATGCTCGGCGTCGACGCCCTCGCCTCTGTCGGGGCTGCCGGCAGCCTGCAGTTCCTGCTGCTCGGCTTCACCTTCGGCGCCTCCGGCGGTATGGCCATCCCGGTGGCCCGGGCCTTCGGCGCGGGGGACCTGTCCGGCATGCGCCGCTATGTCGCCGCGGGGGTGATGATCGCCGGCGGCATCGCCGTCATGGTCACCATGATCGGGGTGTTTTTCGCCCGTCCGCTGCTGCAACTGCTGGACACTCCCCACACCCTGATCGGGAACTCGACCGCCTTCCTCGCGATCACCTTCAGTGGCGCGGCGGTGACGATGGCCTACAACTTCCTGGCCGCCACGATCCGCGCCCTGGGCGACAGTCGCACCCCGCTGATCTTCCTGATCATCGCCTGTGTGCTGAACGCCGGGCTGGTGGTGCTGTTCATCGGGGCCTTCCACCTCGGGGTTGGTGGCGCCGCGCTGGCGACGGTTGTCGCCCAGGCCGTCTCGGTGATCGCCTGCCTGGTGCTGATCGTGAAGAGGATGCCCGCCCTGCGGCTGCGCCGGGCTGACTTCCAGCTGCGCGACGGAGAGTTCGCCGAGGTGGCCCGGATGGGCCTCACCATGGGCTTCCAGATGTCGGTGATCGCGGTCGGCGCGCTGGTACTGCAGTACGCGATCAACGGGCTCGGCACCGAGGGGGTCGCCGCCGCCACGGCAGCGATGCGGGTCGATCAGTTCGCGACCCAGCCGCTGGCCTCCTTCGGCCTGGCGATGGCCACCTTCGTGGCGCAGAACCGGGGCGCCGGACAGTGGCTGCGGATCCGCACCGGTGTGTTCCGGATCAGCCTGGTCACCTGGGGAGTGGCGCTGCTGCTCGGTGTGGGCGTCATCCTTGGCGGGACGCCGCTGGTCCGGTTGTTCATCGGGGACGGCGACGACCACGTGGTTGCTCTGGCCCACCAGTACCTGATGATCAGCGGCTCGCTCTATGTGATCCTCGCCAGCCTGTTCGTGCTGCGGAACACCATCCAGGGTCTGGGCTCGACATCGGTCCCGACGATCGCCGGCGCGATGGAACTCGTGCTCCGGGCCGTCGCCGGCCTGGTGCTGGTTGCTCACTTCGGGTTTGTCGGGGTCTGCCTGGCCGGGCCACTGGCCTGGCTCGGCGGGTTGGCGCCGGTGGCGATCGCCTGGTTCCGCAAGCGCCGCGAACTGGTCGACGGCCGCCTGACCGATGACCGGATCGAGCAGGAGTTGCCCGCCCTCGCGGCTGCCTGACCGATCCGTGGCCGCGACTCCGCGGCACCGGGCGCCGGAGCTGACCAGGTCGCCGAGCACCAGTCCGATGACCAGTTCGAGGTTGACGTTGGCCCACTCTTCACGACGCGGCTGTGGCCCATGCCATCATGGGGCCACCTGAGAGAGGGGCGAGGATGATCCGCGGGATCGGTGTGGACTGCGTGAGCATCTCCGAGACCGGACGTCTGCTGCGCGAGCTTGGGGACACCTTCACGAACTACACCTTCACGGAGGCTGAGGTTCGTGCGGGCAAGGACACCGCACGGCCCGAGGATCATTTCGCCGTGCGGTTCGCCGTCAAAGAGGCCGTGTACAAGGCAGTGGCACATCTCACGCCGGACAAGCACTTTGATCTGCGGATTGTCGAGACCCTCCTTCGGCAGGACGGAACGCCCTATGTCAATGTCTCCCAGAGCCTGCAGGAGCAACTCGCCTTGGCAGCCGTTGGCAGTCTCCACCTCACGGTCAGCCGTGAGCAGGATCGTGCTCTTGCCTTCGTGATTGCGACCGATACCTAGCCAGGCCGAGTGATCACATAGTCGGCGGGAAGGTGCGATGCATAGGCGCCAATGTCCTTTGCGGTCTGATAGCACATGGCTTCGAGGATCTCCGCGGCACAGTCGTCACCCTAGCTGATGCGCGCCTCAATGCCGCGAATGTCGGTGGTCCCCAGGTAGGAAACCAGGCCGCCCTCACCGTTGATCTGTCGCATCATCGCCGGCAGGTCGCGGGAGCCTTCGAAGCACAACTTGATCAGGGGGCCCGGGGGGAGGGTCCCGCTTCGGTTGTTCGAGAACGGTCCTTCGCCTTCGAGCGCGTCAGGTCCATCGATCATGAGGCCCTTCTCGTGCGCAACAACGCTGATGCCTCCGCCCAGCATGGCGACCACGAGGTTCAGGTCACGGTAGTCGCGGCCGATGCTGCGGGCATAGAACCTCGCCATCGCCTTCTGGTTCAGTGCCTGAAAGCACGAAACGCGTTCGATTCCCTTGAGGCCGGAGATGCGCGCCAGTGGCTGAAACTCGTCGGTGGACGGGGTATCCACAGTCAACGGGACAGCCTTGACGTCCCGGGTGAGATCAAAAGGCAATACGGCAGCCCACGGAGAGCGACCAACGGGCGGCGCGGGCGTTCGGTCCAGGTCAGGCGACCAACTCACGCACCAGCGGGATGACCTTCGTCCCGAAAAGCTCGATCGAGTGCAGCAGTTGGTCGGGGGAGGACGGACCGGTCGCGTAGTTCAGGTCGAAGCGGGACAGCCGCAGCGTCCGTACCGTGGCCGCGATCTTGCGGGCGACGGTCTGGGGCGAGCCGACGTAGGTGGAGCCGTCCGGCCCGATCGCGTGCAGGAACTGCTCGCGGGTGAACTCCCGCCAGCCGCGCTCGCCGCCGATCCGGCGGGCTGACTTCGCGAACCCTTGGTAGGCCTCCTCGAGCGCTTGCTCGTCGGTGTCGGCGATGTGACCGGAGGAGTAGGCGCCCACTGAGCCGGCACTGTGGCCGTTGAGCACGAGTTGGCGGTGGTACTCCGCCACCAGGGGGTGGAAGCGGCTGGGGGAGCCGCCGATGATCGCGAGCATCAGGTTCAACCCGTGCTTGGCGGTGCGCACGACCGAGGCCGGGGTTCCGCCGACGCCGACCCAGGCGGGGATCGGTCGGGGAGTCTTGGGGAACACGTCGACGTCGACCAGCGGCGGACGGGTAGTGCCGCTCCACCTGACCGGCTTCTCGGCGAGCAGCTTGGAGAACAGGTCGAGTTTCTCCTCGAAGAGCACCTCGTAGTCGCGCAGGTCATAGCCGAACAGTGGAAACGACTCGGTGAAGGAGCCGCGTCCCAGCGTGATCTCGGCCCGTCCGCCAGAGATTGCGTCGAGGGTGGCGAAACTCTCGTAGACCCGCACCGGATCGTCGGAGGAGAGCACCGTCACGCTCGTGCCCAGGCTGATCTGCGAGGTACGCGAAGCGATCGCGGCCAGCACCATGTCGGGGCTGGAGACCGCGAAGTCAGGCCGGTGGTGCTCGCCGAGGGTGAACGCCGAGACGCCCACCTGGTCGGCCAGCGCGGCCTGGTCAACCACCTGCCGGATGATCTCGGCGTGGGTGAAGTCGGTGCCGTCGGGTCGCCGGGTGATGTCGCCGAAGGTGCTCAGACCCAGCTGCAGTTGGCCCGCGTCATTCATCGCACTGCCTCGGCGTGAGTACCGCTGATCTGTGACATCTGATTCTCCTGGTTGTCGTCGCGAACTAGACTCTGTACGATCGTACAGACACTGGCAAAAAGGAAGCCTCCATGGCCCACGACCAAGCAGCGGGATGCATGGCACGGACGCGCGCACGCCGAGTCGACGGCGATCGCACGCGTTCGGCCATCACGGCCGCGGCGGTGTCGTTGATCGCCCAGCAGGGCCTGGCCGGAACCACCCAGCGCAAGGTGGCGACCCGTGCGGGTGTTTCCCTTGCTGCCGTCACCTACCACTTCGCCAGCCTGGAGGACCTGTTCGACGCCGCCTTCGACCGGATCATCGACGACTCCGTAGCCAGGCTGGACCGGCTCCGCCAGTCCGCCCTGGCCGGCCGCACGACCCTCGCCCAGGCGTGGGCCGAGGTTGTCCGCGGCGAGGACGATCGCACCCGGGACGAGGTCGTCGGCAGCTACGAACTTCTCGTCGCCGCGATCCGGCGGCCGCAATTGCGGCCCAGCGCCACCCGGCTGTTGGACGCGCTCAACTCCTTCTTCCTCGCCTGGACGCCCGCACCCGATCCGGCACGCAGCGTGCTGTCCCTGCTGCTCGGGCTGAGCCTGACCGAGGCCGCGTCCGGGCGTCCGCTCGGGCAGGCCGATCTCAGCGGGATCTTCGCCGTCCTCGGCATGGACCCGAACCAGACGGCCTGCCCGAGCGGACGCCGCGACACCTGCGCTCGACCCAGCACTTCATCGAAAGGAACCCAACCATGCCCGTCATCGCCGTCTTCGGAGCCGGACCGGGACTCGGCAGCGCCGTCGCCCGCCGGTACGCCCGTGAGGGCTACGACATCGTCCTGATCGGACGGCGCCCGGAACCGCTCCAGGCGCTCGCCGCAGAACTGACCGGCCAGGGCGTCACCGCCCACGCCGTCACCGGGGACCTGTCCGATCCCGCCGGCGTCGGTGAACTCGCCGCTCGGGTGCGTGCCGCTGCCGGCGAGCCGGACGTCATCTACTACGCGCCGGTATCGTCCGAGGTCGCGTTCGTCCCGGCCGCCCAGCAGAGTGCTGAGACCGCGCAGCAGATCACGAACCTGCTCTACTTCTCGCTGGTGGCGGTGGTGCAGGAGTTCCTGCCGCACATGCTCGCTGCCGGCGGCGGTGCGATCCTCACCGCACAGGGCGCCAGTGCGTTGGCTGGGCTCCCCGGGATGAGCGGCCCCGGCCCGGCCGCCGCGGCGCAGCGCAACTACCTGCAGTCACTGGCCGCCGAAGTCGGCGGGCAGGGGGTCTTCGTCGGCCGGCTCTACATCTCGTCGATCATCGGCGGCAGCGCGATCGACCAGCGGATGCAGGCGGCCCGAGCCGCCGGCGTCGCGATCCCGCCGTCCGCCGTGACGCCCGCCGGTGAACTCGCCGATCGGCTGTGGTCCATGCGGGCCGCGTCCGGCCCGAATGAGGAGGTCGTGCCCGAGGCCAATCCGTTCGTCAGGTAGCGACGGGCGGGCAAGCGTCCGGTTTTCCCTGCGGCGGCGGTGGGTCAGGGCTATCGTTCGATCGTGACAGTGGCACGTGGTGCCGTACGGCTCCTGGCGTTGTTCGCCGGCCTGTTCCTGGCGGCCGACACCGTCTGGATGGCGTTGACCACGAACCTCAACCTCGGCATCGTCTTGGCAGGAGCGGTAGCGGTCGCCTGCCTGGTCTATGCCGTTGTCGGCAAGCTGTCGAAACTCTGGTCGGTGAACCTGATCGGCCTGGTCCTGGTCGGGACGATCGCCGGCATGGTCTCGTGGCTGGCCAACACCGGCCTGCATGACACCGCCACCGGTCAGGAGGACGCGCTGATCGTGCTGGGTGCCGCCGTCCACGGACGTGAGGTGTCCCCGGCGCTGGGCCGGCGGCTCGACGTGGCCGTCGACTTCCACGCCCGCAACCCGGAGGCGTTCATCGTCGTCACCGGCGGCCAGGGCCCGCAGGAGGACGTGCCCGAGGCGGTGGCCGGCCGGGACTACCTGCTGGCCCGCGGGGTGGCGGACGACCGCATCCTGGTCGAGGACCGCTCGACCTCAACCGAGGAGAACTTCCGGTTCGGCCAGGCGGTGCTGGCCCCGTACTGGCGGCCGGAGTTGAAGGTTGCCTTCGTCACCAACGAGTTCCATGTCTGGCGAGCGCAGCAACTGGCCTGGCAGGCCGGGCTGAACGCCACCCACCTGCATGCCGACACCCTGTGGTATGCCCAGCCGCCCAGTTATCTGCGCGAGTCCGTGGCTGTCGTCCAGTTCGTGCTGACCCGCGACTGACCCGCCAATCGACTGGTAGAGATCACCGACCCCGACACCCGGAGGCTGGTCGACCGGACGGTGTCGGACGCGGGCCGGGCGTGATCGAGCAGGTCGGTTCGGTGGGACGCTGCCCGTGTGTCGACTGGCCGTTCGCGTCCCAGACCGCGGAACCGCGGTGACCAGCTGTGCTAGTTTCGAAGAAAGCCGCGCACGGGCCACGCCTTGGTCCGGCGCTTGAATGTCGAGGAGTTCGCCGTGCTGACGACTGTTGGGGCCCGCCGGTCCACAGCCTCGTCCTGCGACTCCCCGATGGCCGGCGATCGCCGGTGTTGTTGTTGCGTTCGCTGAGCTGAACCACCCACGTCGGCCCCGTCCGGCTGTCCTCACCCCCAATTGCGTCATGGCTGATCGTGGCGTTCGTGCCATTCGGCACCCGTCCTCACAAGGAGAATCATGAGAATCCGTAGTCCCTGGCGACTTGTCGCCGCCGCGTCCGCGCTCGCCCTGGTGCTGGCCGGCTGCGCGGGGACGCAGACCCCCTCGTCCAGCGCCCCGGACGGCACCACCTCCGGCGGCACGGCTCCGGCTACCGGCACCTTCAACTCCGGCAACGCCGACTACGACGCCATCATCAACGCCGGCCCGGTGGCCGACGACGCCACCGTCCAGGGCAACGAATGGGCCAAGGCGGTCAAGGCCGCCGGTGTGCTCAAGGTCGGCGGCACCGAGACCTCCGACCTGTTCTCGCTGCTCAACCCCACCTCGGGGGTGGCGGTCGGCTTCGACGCCGGGCTGTCCCAGTTGCTGGCGCGCTACATCCTCGGTGACGCGAAGACCGAACTCACCCAGGTGACCGTCGACACTCGTGAGGACCTGCTGGTCAACAAACAGGTGGACGTGGTCTTCGCCACTTACTCGATTACCGAGGATCGCCTGAAGCGGATCAACTTCGCCGGCCCCTACTACCAGTCGCAGGCGGCGATCCTGGTGAAGAAGGACAACACGACGATCAACTCGGTGGCCGACCTGGCCGGCAAGAAGGTGGCTACCCAGGCGAGTTCGACCGGCGTCAAATTGCTGGAGAAGGAGGCGCCGCAGGCCGAGATCATCGCCCTGCCCGACCACACCCAGGCGCTCACCGCCGTCCAGCAGGGACGGGCCGACGCCTACGTGATCGACCAGGCGCTGCTGCTGAACGCGCTGGTGTCCAATGATGACGTCAAGATCGTCGGCGAGCCGTTCGGCCCGGTCGACGCCTACGGCATCGGCGTGAACGCCGACAGCGACGCCAAGGCGTTCATCGACGCCTGGCT
>NZ_JAYFPT010000102.1:0-6122 GCF_034927565.1 Propionicimonas sp. | reverse complement strand
GTGGAAACCCATCTCCATGAAGGTCCGGGTCGGCAACGCCCAGTCGAGCAGGCGGGTTCCGGCGTGCCCGAACGGTGCCTCCAGCCGCTGACCCTCACCGACCCCGAACCCGTCCAGCGAGACCGAGAAGTTGTGCACCCGAACGCGCGACGTCCGGCTGTCCGGGGCTTCACCGGCCTGCGGGAGTCCTGCGACGTAGCTCGCCAGGTTGCCCAGGGTCTGCTGGCCGCCCTCGATCGCGTGATACCTCTCCACCGCCTCGTCACGAAGCTCTCGGGTGGGGAATACCGTGCTCATCACGATCCGGGTCTGGTCGCCGTCCTGCTCGAAGGTCAGGGTGGAGTCGAAGGCGTCGGGGTCGTCGCGGAACTCGCCGTGTGCGAACGCGATCCGCTGCGGCGGGACGATCTCTCGCCACCGGATCCACTCCGGGTAGTGGGTGCCGTCCGGGCCGTGCATGACGAAGCTCCACTCGCCGCCGACACTGAACTCGAAGGAGCGCGTCGTGGTCGTGAAGCCGTCCGGCCCCCACCAACGCGACAGGTGCCTCACCTCGGTGAAGGCGTCGAAGACCACCTCCCGTGGGGCGTCGATCGTCCGGGAGACCACGATCTCGCGGTCAGCCGTCTCGCTACTCATCGGTCATTCCTCCTGCCCTGCCTGCTTGAGGTCCTGTACGTAGTCGTTCAGGCGGTCGAAGCTCTGGTTCCAGAACTGCTCGAAGCCGCCCAGCCACTCCTGCACCGGACGAAGCCCGGAGGCGTCCAGGTCGTACAGCCGTTGTTTTCCCGCGCCCCGAACCCGCACCAGCCCCACCTGCCGCAGCACCCGCAGATGCTTGGAGGCCTGTGGCTGGGTCATCCCCAGTTCCCGCGCCAGCTCACCCACCGGGCGCTCCCCGCCCCGCAGCCGGACCAGGATCTCCCGGCGCCCCGGCTCGGCGATGGCGTTGAACGCGTCCGAGGTGGTTGCTGCCCGTGCCATGGGCTCATCATATTCCCATATAGGCAAATATTGTGGTCGAGACGGTGCCGAGGGCCAGGAGCATCAGCCTGTGCGTCAGCGTCCGGTCCGGGTGGCGATGCGGTCGATCTCGTTGATCGCGATTCCGACGCCGGCTGGTTCGGCGGCGAGGCGTTCTGCAACGCGAAGGGCTCGCTCCCTGGTGGACCCCGCAACGGCCTCGGCCAGGGCGGTTCGTACCGCGTCAGGGCCGAGCTTGCGAGGGTTGAGGGGCGCGGACGCAATGCCCAGCGTGCGAAGCCGGCCAGCCCAGAACGGTTGGTCCGCGGTGAACGGCACCGGAAGGGACGGCACTCCGGAGCGCGCGGCCTGATGACTGGTGCCCGCGCCGCAGTGATGGACGATGGCGCTGCACCGCGGGAACAGCCAGTCGTGCGGGACGGGGCCAATCGGATGGACGTTGTCGGGCAGCGCGCCGTCGGTGAGCCCGGCCCAGCCGGCGGAAAGCAGCACCCGGTGCCCGGAGAGCCCCTCAAGGATCCGGTCGCGCAGTGCTGTCGCGTCACCGAATCCGCTCATTGACCCGAAGCCGACATAGATCGGCGGATCACCAGCGTCCAGGAACTCGACGAGATCGACCGGTGGTTGCCACTCAGGTGGAGTGGGGAGATACCACGCGCCGGTGATGGTGAAGTCCGGATGGGTCCAGTCCGACGCCGCCGGCAGCAGGGTCGCAGACCACGCCATCAGGATCGGCACCTCGTCCCACACGACCCCGAGTGGCGAGCGGCCCAACTCCCGACGGGCCCGGTTGATACCGCGCGTGAACGTCAGGTCAGCCGCCCGCAGGATCAGGGTGCCGAGCGGTCGATTGAGCCACCGTGGCGTGTGTGTCAGACCCGACAGCGAGTGCGGATAGTCGCGGGTGGGCATGGTCGGCTGCAGCTGCACGGCCACCAGCGGCAGCTTCTGGTCCTGGGCTACCGAGGCGGCGTGGTGGAGGCCCAGAGCCGAGCACACCAGGACGTCGGCACCGCGTGCCGCCTCGCTGATCGTGGCGAGCCACTCCCGGGTGTGAAACCGTCCGATCTCCAGGACAGCCTGGGGTGACAGCCGTCCCCGCTCCATCATCTCGCCCCAGCCGTGGGAACCCTCAGCGACCACTTGTCTCGCGCTGCCGGCGAGCTCACGGAAGTCGAGCCCAAGCCTGCCCGCGGTAGCGCCGGCAGCTTCATCAGTGACCAGGACGACCTCATGCGCCGCCTTCTTCAGACCGGCGGCAAGGGCGATCAGCGGCAGGGTGTCACCAGTGCTGCCGTAGCCGGCCACCACGACTCTCATGGCTTCTCCTCGAAGGGTGCGCAGGTGGCTTCGATGACCGCTCTCAGCAGGCGTCGGGCATCGTCCTTGTCGCAGGAGTTGGCCGCCAGGCTGAACACGAAGGACGAGTAGGCCAGCCAGAGCGTCAACGCGGCCAGTTGCGCGGGGGAGTCCTCGCCTCGATCGTCCGGCGGGAAGAGGGCACGGATCGCCCCGACAACCTGATCGATCCGCTGGAGGTTGGCGGCGTGGTCTCCGGCCCGCAGATAGGCCACTAGGTAGTCACGGATCGTGTCGGACATCAGGATCGTCGCCTCCAGCATGAGCGAAAGGTACGACCACACCCGCTCGGTCACCGACTCGGAGGTAGCCCCGGCCTGGGAGAGCAGGTGCAAGGAGATCTCGGTCGAGCGCTCCTCCCAGGCACGCAGGAACAGCTCGTCCTTGCTGCCCACCTTGGCCACCGTGCCCACCGCTACGCCGGCCTTCTCCGCGATCTCGGGGATGGTCGTCGCCGCGTACCCCTGCGCCCAGAACAACTCGGTCGCCGCCGCCATCACCATCCGATCGCGACGAGCCTGCTGTTCGACGCGAACGCCCATCCCGATCCTCTCCAGCCAAAAGTATGAACGCATTCACGATATTGAGTGGAGCGACGCCCCCGCAACCATCAGCTGAGTCCCTCGAGGTATGCCACTGCGGCCTGGGGGCCCGGGTCAGCGGCCAGCAGGGCGGCAAGCCTGGTCGCACGATGTCGGACCCCGTCGGACTCGACCAGCACGGCGGCCTGCCTCACCAGCTCCACATCGGGTCGGCGAGGGTTCAGCGGCTTCGCTGCGACACCCAGCCGATGAAGCCGGTCAGCCCAGAACGGTTGGTCCATCGTGATCGGCACGGGAATGGACGGCACCCCGCTGGCCGCCGCTTCGTGGCTGGTCCCGGCGCCGCAGTGGTGAACGATCGCGGCACAGCGGGGGAACAACCAGTCGTGCGGAACGAAGCCGGTGACGCGGTGGACGTGCCCGGGCAGGGCGCGACCAGTGTCAACTGCCAGCAGGACGCGCCGCGGGGTCAGTCCTCCCAGCAGGGCGTCCAACAGGGCGTCCCTGCCGGAGAAGGACTGCATGGAGCCAAATCCGACATAGACCGGTGGTTCCCCGGCGTCGAGAAAGGCGGCCAGTTCGGGATCGGGGGTCCAGCCGACGGAGGGAAGGTGCCACCGTCCGGTGACTGCGAACCGGCTTGCGGGCCAGTCGTCGGGCTGCGGTAGCAGTGCCGGCGACCAGGCACACAGGGTGAAGGCATCACGGGTGGGATCGGCGGTGATCGACGACTGCTTCAGATCACGGCGGGCTTGGTTGATCGGGCCTCGCGCGCTCAGCCAGCCGGCCGATTGAACCGCTCTGCCCACCGGTCGCCTGAGCCAGCGGGGAAGCCGGGGCATCCCAAGCCCCGCCGGTGCCATATCCCGCGTCGGCGCCAGCGGCTGCAGCACGCCCAGGACAGGCCGGGCCCTCACCTCCCTGGCTGCGATGAAGGCGTGGTAGTGGGCCATCGGCATCCCGACCACCACGTCCGATCCCTGCGCAACCCGCTGAATCAGCGAGAGCCGGGCTTCGTCGTGGGCGTCGTGGTCGCGGAACGACTTCAGGGTGAAGCGGCCGGCGTCGATCGCCAGCGCAAGGGACCCTCCCGGCTGCAGTGTCTCGTGCAGGCTGCCCGCCAGCGCGTGGAACTCCAGCCCGTAGCGCTCGGCGATCGCCGAGCCCGCCTCGTCCGCCACCGTCACGACCTCGTGGCCTGCGTCCCGCAGCGCGACCGCCAGCGCTATCAGGGGTAGCAGGTCGCCGAGGCTGCCGTAGCCAACCAGGGTCGCCTTCATCGGACGGGCTGCTCGAACGGTGCGCACTGCGCTTCCACGATTGACCGCATCAGCTGACGGGCGGTGGCGGGAGGCACGGAAGACGCCGCAAGCGAGAAGCAGATCGCCGAGAAGGACAGCCAGATCGTGGTCGCGGCCAGTGCCGCCGGCGACTCATCCCAGGGCAGGTCGTCTTCCGGGAAGAGCCCTCGGATCGCCTGCATGACGTCCTGCACCCGACCCAGGTTCTGACCGTGATCGGACGACCGGAGATACGCGACCAGGTAGTCCTGCACCTGGCCGGGCATTGCGATGGAGGTCTCCACCATCGTCCCGACGTAGCCCCAGACCCGCTCCGTCACGGTCGGCGCTGCGGCTGCCCCACGGATCAGCGCCAGTGAGTTCGCGGTCGAGAGCTCTTCCACGCTGCGCAGGAACAGCTCGTCTTTCGAACCGACGCTGGCCACGGTGCCCACCGAGACCCCGGCGGCGCTCGCGATCATCGAGATGGTCGTCGCCTGGTAACCCTGTTCGCCAAAGACCTTCGAGGCCGCGGATATCACCTTCGCCACCGTCGTGGTGCGGGCCTGGACGCGTGTCGCCACCGCACCTCCTGAACACATTCACTGAATACGTTCAGTATTGCGTATCGGTCGCCGGGCGACCAGGGGGACAGTTCCCGACAGGTCAGAAGTGACCTCTCGGAGGCAGCTGTCGGGGAGCGACGTGGTGCCTTTCCAATCTCTGTTCAACAAGGGAACTCGGTCGGACGCACCAAGAGAATTTCTGTCAGTGGCGGTCCGTAGAGTCAGGGTATGGACGAGCCGATCACCCGCCAGCTGGATCAGCTGGACGCCAGCAACCTGCTGGCCGTGATTGGCGGCGTCCTGGACCAGCTCGGTGACCCGCGCCTCCAACTGGCGCCCGACCGAGAGCAACTCACCGCGCTGCGTGACGCCCTCCGTGTGAGCGCCCGGCTTGACGGCTGGCTGCGACAGACCGCGGCACGCTTGGATGCCCGGGAAGCTGCGTGGAACGAACATGGCACCTCCACCGCGACCTGGCTCGCCGATGTGGCCAACCTCACGCGCCGCGAAACGGCCGCGTTGATCACCGGCGGCCACGAACACGCACGGTTTCCGATCATCGGTGACGCTGCCTTCGCCGGGCAGGTGCTTCCTGCGCAAGCCACCGCGATCACTCACGTGCTCGATCAGCTACCCCCGGAGTTCGCCCGGGAGTCCGTCGATCAGGCCCAGGAGATGCTGGTCGATTTTGCTGGCACCCACAACAGCGCCGAGTTGCGCCGGCTCACCGGTCACCTGGTGGCGGTGTTGTCGCCGGAGACGGCCGAAGGTCTGGAAGCCAGCCGGCTGGAACGGGAAGAACGCCTGGCCCGGCGCAGCCGGCACCTGACCTTCACCCCCGACCATCACGGCTCGCTCCTGATCAAGGGCAGCCTCCCTGTGATGGCGGCTGAGCCACTGGTCCGGATCGTCGAAGCGTATGCGGCGGCGGAGAAAAGAGCCCTCGACGCCCTGGATCCCAACGCCGAGTACCTCACCCCTGCGATGCGGCGTGCTGATGGCCTGGTGGCGATGGTGAATCACCACACCCAACAAGCACTCGCACCCGTCCACGGCGGTGACCGTCCCCGCATCAGCATCCTGCTGTCCTACGACAAGCTGGAAAAGGCGGCCCGCGACAACGGGCTGCTCACCGGCGTGCTCACCGGCACGGGTGACCCCGTCCCGGCCGGCACCCTGCGGCAACTGCTGTGTGACGCCGACCTGCTGCCAGTAGTGCTGGGCGGCCCCTCCGAAGTCCTCGATGTGGGGCAATCCCAGCGGTTCGTCACCCCTGCGCAGCGTCAAGCCCTCGAAATCCGCGATGGCGGGTGCACGTTCCCCGGTTGCGACAAGCCACCGCAGGATTGTCATGCGCATCACATCACCCCGTGGTGGCAGGGCGGGCCTTC
>NZ_JAYFPT010000099.1:0-3552 GCF_034927565.1 Propionicimonas sp. | reverse complement strand
CTGACCGCCGCGTGCCAGCCGGTGCACAGCACGTCCGACAGCGTCAGCAGGCTGGGCACCAGGTCGTCCGGCGGCAGACCGGGGGTGGCGACCAGCGTCCCGTCCGCGTTCGGGATCCGGATGTACTCGGCCTGGCAGCCGTCGTAACCGCCGCCGTGGAGACAGTTGGCGTGCGCGCCCTTGAGACAGAGCGGGCAGGTGTTGTCGGAGTTCAGGAAGCCGCCCACCACGAACTGCCCCGGACCGACGGTGGTCACCTGCTCGCCGACAGACTCCACGATGCCGCAGTACTCGTGCCCGATCGGGGTCGGCCGGGGCACCGGCGTGATGCCGCGGTAGCGCCACAGGTCCGACCCGCAGACGCAGGTCGCGACCGTCCGGATCACCGCATCGGTGGGTTCGAGGACGACCGGCTCGGGACGCTGCTGGTAGCGCACGTCCCGCTCGCCATGGATCACTGCTGCGTACATACCCTCACTCCATCCATCCGTGGCCCGCCCAGCGACCCGGCGCGATGTCAGAACCGCGTTCGAGATCTGCCGGCGATCAGGTGACTCCGGCCGGAGGTTCAGCCCGACAAGGTGGCCGAACCTCGCGCTTTGGTGCCCAGTATCCCGCCCGGCACCGACCTTCGAGACGAACAGTCGAATTCCTGACTGCACCTGGGAAGAGCGACACGAGTCGACTTGACCTTGTCACTGTGACAGGGTCTTTCCTGGGGGATGGAGGTGGTCACCATGACCCACAACAGTCACCAGCCCAGGGAATCTGCCCGGCAGCGGGCGCTCACAGCGCCGAACCCGTCAGTTCGGCTGCAGGCGGCGTTCCTCGCCGGGACGCATCCCGACCCCGACGACCTCGACCTGCTGCTTGGACGCTGCGCCGTCGAACCGGATTTCTTCGTCCGCGACACGCTGAGCTGGGCGCTCACCCGGCAGGACCGGACGGCCACCGTCGACCGGCTGCTGGCCGAGCTGCGGTCTGGTGTCCCGCAGGCGCGCAGTCAGGCGCTCCACACCCTGTCGAAGATCGGCGACCGGCGGGCCTGGGAGGCGGTGGCCGGCTTCCTGCAGGACCCGGACGACCAGATCGCCCGGGCTGCCTGGCGGGCCGCCGTCGCCCTCGTCCCTGACGGCAGCGTCACCGGCCTGGCGGCGACGCTGGCGACCCAGCTCGGTCGCGGCGGCCCTGACCTGCAGCGCAGCCTGAGCCGCGCGCTGGCCGCGCTGGGCGACCCGGCACTGGCTGCGCTCGAACCGGCGCTGGCCAGTGCCGATACCGCCGTACGCGCCCACGCGCTCGCCACCCGGCGCCTGCTGCACGACCCCGACGAGGGCTTCGCCGCCGCGATCGCCGAGGCGAACCGGATCATCGCCCTCCAGGGCGCCCCGCTGGGCCAGGACTCCGATGCTGATCGGTGACCTCGCTGCGCGGTCCGGGATCAGCGCCCGGATGCTGCGGCACTACGACCGGCTCGGCCTGGTGAGCCCGACCGCGCGGACGGCGGGCGGCTATCGCGAGTACGCGCCCGAGGACGTCAGCCGGCTGTTCCAGGTGGAGGCCCTCCGCTCGCTCGGGCTGAGCCTGCAGCAGGTCGCCGAGGTGCTCGCCGACCTCTGTTTCGACCCGACCGCGATGGTCGACGAGGTGGCGGCCCGCACCCGGGAGCGGCTCGCCCGCGACCAGGAACTGCTCGACCGGCTCGACCAGATCCGGGGCAGCGATCCGGCCGCGTGGACCGACGTGCTGCGGATCATCGACCTGGTCCGCGGGCTGGGTGCCGAGGACCCGTCCGCCCGGCAGCGTTTCGTCCTGTCGCTTGCCGCGGAGGCCGGGCAGGACGTCAACACGCTGGTCGAGGCGGCCCTGGACGAGGCCGACCCGCAGGTCGCGGGAGCCCTGTACTGGGCGCTCGACCGGCTTGGGGATGCCGCCGTCCCGGGGCTGGTCGCCGCTCTGGACTCCGCCGAACCACAGCGCCGGCGTCGGGCGGCAACAGCGCTGACGAAGCTCTCCTCGCCACGGGCGGCGGTCTGCCTGGCCGCGGCCTTCGGGCATCCCGATCCGCTGGTCGGTGGCCGGGCGGCACTGCTACGTGGCCGGCTGGGCGAGCCCGACGCGATTCCCCGGCTCGTCCAACTGGTGGTGGACGGCCAGGACGACGTGGAGGCGGCGGACGTCCTCGGCGGTCTCGCCCGCGACCGCCACCTGGCCGACCTAATCGCCCGCGCCATCACCGCGGAACTGGCTCGGGCACCGGGCCCGGCCCGCGAACGGCTGGCGGCAGCCCTCGCCGAGATTCCGGGAGCCCCGGCTGAAGCCGCACTGGCCGGTCTGGTCGAGGATGAGGATCCGGGGGTCGCCGCAACCGCCCGCTTCGTGCTGCACAGCCGGAGCCGGTGACCTGTTCCTTCCCAGCCCCGGCCGGGTTACGGTGAATGCCCGGCGTGACGACAGGATCGACATGACGCACACCACCGCCCGCAGGCTCCGCACCCTCGCCCTCTGTCCCGTGTTCGCGGTCGTGGTCGCCTGTTCTGGGCCGGTCGCCGCGCCGACCACACCGGGTTCGCCGCCCTCCTCGCCCCCGGACTCCGCCTCGCCACCCTCCTCGCCCCCGAGCGCTGCCTCGCCGACCACTGATGACCCGGTGATCGCCACCGAACTGGCTGCACCCTGGTCGGTTGTCTTCTATCGCGGCGTGGCGCTGGTGAGTGAACGTGACAGCGCCCGGATCGTCGAACTCGGCGCCGGCCACGCCGTCCGCGAGGTCGGACAGATCCCGGACGCCATCCCCTCCGGCGAGGGCGGGCTGCTGGGCCTGGCCGTCCACGACTCGTGGCTCTACGCCTACTACACCGCCGCCGACGGCAACCGGGTTGAGCGGTTCGAAGTGCGGGGCGACCCCGGCGGGTTCAGCCTCGGCCCGGGCGAGACGGTCATCGAGGGCCTGCCGTCCGCGCGGTACCACAACGGCGGACGGATAGCCTTCGGCCCCGACCAGTCGCTCTACGTCACCGTCGGGGACGCCGGCGACCGCGACAGCGCGCAGAACCCCGGCGCGCTCTCCGGCAAGATCCTGCGGCTCACCCCCGACGGCGGCATCCCCGCGGACAACCCTTTCCCCGGCTCACCGGTCTACAGCTACGGCCACCGCAATCCGCAGGGGCTGGCCTGGGATGCCGCCGGGACGATGTACGCCACCGAGTTCGGCCAGGACACCTGGGACGAACTCAATGTGATCGAGCCGGGCCACAACTACGGCTGGCCCGTGGTCGAGGGGATCGCCGACCGCGAGGGCTTCGTCGACCCGGTGCAGCAGTGGCGGCCGTCCGAGGCCAGCCCGAGCGGCCTGGCGTTCGCCGATAACACCCTCTACATCGCCAACCTGCGCGGCGAACGGCTGCGTGAGGTACCGCTGGCCGACCTCGGCACTTCCACCGAACGGTTCGTGGGTGAACTCGGCCGGCTCCGCGACGTGGCGGTGACCCCCGACGGCGAACTGTGGGTCGTCACCAACAACACCGACGGACGGGGCGAGCCCCGGCCCGG
>NZ_JAYFPT010000033.1:0-61884 GCF_034927565.1 Propionicimonas sp. | reverse complement strand
GCATGCAGGCGGGGCGCAGCGACGCAGAAACCGGATCCAGGGGTACGGCGCACCCCGACGGGGGTTCACCCGTGGAGGCCGTGGACCGCGCGCTGCTGGTGCTGCAGGCCCTGGCCGACGCCAGCGTCGACGGTGTCACCCTCGCTGACCTCGCTGCCCGGCTGGGGCTGCACAAGACGACCCTGCACCGAACCCTGGCAGCCCTGCGGTACCGCGGTTTCGTCAGCCAGGATCCGGTGAGCTCGCGGTATCTGCTGGGGGTCGCGGCAACCCTTCTGGGAGCGACCTATTTCGGGGAGGAGAACCTGCCCCGGCTGCTTCGTCCGGCGCTGACCGCGGTATGTGCGCGTGCCGGTGAGCTGGTGCATCTCGGCGTCCTGGCCGGTACTGAGGTGGTCTACCTGGACAAGGTCGAGCCCGAGCGTGCCGTCCGGGTGTGGTCGGCAGTGGGGCGCCGCATGCCCGCGGGGACGACCGCCCTGGGCCGGGCGATCCTCGCCTTCAGCGACGTGGACGCGTCGCTGTTGCCGCGCTACCTCGGACGTCCTGAGGGCGCTGGCGACCCGGCCGTCCTGCAGCAGGCGGTGGCGACGGCCCGCTCCCGGGGTTACGCCACCGAGAGCGAGGAGAACGAGCCCGGTATCGCCTGCGTGGCGGTACCGCTGCTGCGCGGCGACGACCCGATCGCCGCAGTGAGCGTGACCGTCCCGGTGGAACGGATGGGCCGGACCCGGGCGGCGGAACTCGCCTGGCTGCTGTTCGAGGTGGCCGGCGCACGGCTTCCGGACGGCCTCCGATTTCCGTCCGCCTTGCCATTTGACCAGCCTCGGTGAATGATTGTTTCGCAAAGCGGTATCACCGTTCCTCCTAGCGAAACAGATCGATGGACGTTCTCAGTTCTCTCTCCCGATTCCGCATCATTCCGGTCGTGGTCCTGGACGCCGCCGCCGACGCCTGGCCGCTGGGCGAGGCCCTCGTGGCGGGTGGCCTGCCGGTGGCGGAGGTGACCTTCCGCACCACCGCCGCTGCCGAGGCGATCAGGATCCTGGCCGCCCGCGGCGACCTCCTGGTCGGCGCCGGGACGGTACTCACGCCGTCCCAGGTGGACCAGGCGGTGGACGCGGGCGCCCGCTACATCGTGTCGCCCGGCCTCAGCCGGGCGGTGGTCGAACGCGCCCGGGAGCGGGGCGTGGAGGTGCTGCCCGGAGCGGTCACCGCCACCGAGATCCAGGCCGCGCTGGAGCTGGGCATCGACACGGTGAAGTTCTTCCCGGCTGGCACCTCGGGTGGTCCGGCGGCGATCAGGGCCCTGGCTGCCCCGTTCGGAGGGGTGCGGTTCGTCCCGACCGGTGGAGTGTCGCTGGCCAACCTGCACGACTACCTGTCGCTCCCGGCCGTCGCGGCGGTGGGCGGTTCCTGGATGGTGCCGCCGGCGGCGATCCGCGCCGGCGACTTCGCCACCGTCGGTGACCTCACTGCGGCTGCCGTGCTCGCTGCGGCCAGTCAGGAGGAAGTGTGAGCGCGATCGCGGTGCGTCCGGCTGCCGAGTGCCGCTACGACGCGGTCTCGCTGGGCGAAGTGATGCTCCGGCTCGACCCGGGTGAGGAACGGATCCACACCACCCGCAGTTTCCGGGTGTGGGAGGGCGGCGGGGAGTACAACGTCAGCCGTGGCCTGCGCCGCGCCTTCGGCCTGCGCACCGCCGTGGTGACCGCCCTGGTCGACAACCCGGTGGGCCGGCTGGTGGAGGACTGCATCCTGGCCGGCGGGGTGGACACCTCGCTGATCGAATGGATGGCCTCCGACGGTGTGGGGCGCACCGTCCGCAACGGGCTGAACTTCACCGAGCGCGGCTTCGGGGTGCGGGGGGCGGTGGGGGTGTCCGACCGGGGCCTGACCGCGATCTCGCAGTTGCGTCCCGAGGACGTCGACTTCGACCACCTGTTCGGCACCCTCGGTGTCCGCTGGCTGCACACCGGTGGCATCTACGCGGCGCTGTCACAGACCTCCGCCCAGACCGCGCTGGCGGCGGTGAAGGCAGCCAAGAAGTACGGCACGATCGTCTCCTACGACCTGAACTACCGGCCCAGCCTGTGGAAGTCGATCGGCGGCCAGGCGAAGGCCCGCGAGGTCAACCGCGAACTCGCCCGGTACGTGGACGTGATGATCGGCAACGAGGAGGACTTCACCGCTGCGCTCGGCTTCGAGGTGGCAGGGATGGACGAGAGCCTGTCCCGGCTGGAGGTCGACGCCTTCGCGGCGATGATCGACGAGGTCTCCCGGGCCTACCCCAACTTTGCGGTGATCGCCACCACGCTGCGCACTGTCCACAGTGCCTCGGACAACGACTGGGGTGCGATCGCCTGGTCACAGCCGACCGGGGTGGTCCAGGCCACGCTTCGTCCGCACCTGGAGGTGCTCGACCGGGTGGGAGGCGGTGACTCGTTCGCCTCCGGGCTGATCTACGGCCTGGTCCAGGGTGAGGAGTTGCGGACCGCGGTCGAGTACGGCGCCGCCCACGGCGCGCTGGCCATGACCACGCCGGGGGACACCAGCACGGCGACGAAGGCCGAGGTGCTCAAGTTGGCCGGCGGCGGCTCGGCCCGCGTGGACCGCTGACGGGCCAGCGCCGGACCGGCGGTCTCAGTGCGCGGCCGGCGGTAGCGCGAGATCGGCCACCACCGGCCAGTGGTCGGAGGGGATGGTGCCCTTCGCGAACGGGAGCTTTCTGCCGTCCACCGTCCGGTACTCGATCTCGGGCAGGAAGATCTGCCAGGTCAGCGGCGTGATGCCGCCGTGTGTCCAGATGTAGTCAAGCCGCGGTCCGGTCCGGATCGCGTTCGGCCGGAAGACCCCGTCGACCTTCTGGCCCCAGCCGTTGTAGGAGGCGACGTCCGGCATTTTTTGCAGGGTGATCGGAGCCTGACTCGCGTCCAGCCAGCCGGCTTCGGGAAAGGCCGTCAGGTGTGCGTTGAAAGGGTACTCATCGCGGTCGTCGACGGCGTTGAAGTCACCCAGCGTGATCGCGGGGATCCGGTTGTCGTCGGTCAGGTCGGCCAGGGCCGGCAGCAGCCGCTGCCAGGCCAGCGCCCGGCCGATCGCCCAGTAGCGCCGCGAGCCGTCGTTCGCCCACAGGTTGGCGACCAGCAGGCGTTGGCCGGTCTGGGTGACCTTGAGCATCGCCCAGGTGGCAAACCGGTTGGAATCGCTGCCCTTGTCGGTCGTGTACTGGATCTGGATGCGCCCAGAATCCAGCAGGGTGAACTTCCCGGTCTTGAACGCAATCGGTAGGAAGTTGTTCCGCTCCGGGGTGGCGGTGAAGGTGTAGGCCGGCAGGCCGCCGGCCAGCACCGTGATCATCTTCCCGGGGATGCGCTGGCCCTTGATGCCCTTCATCTGGGGCTTCACTTCCTGGAAGCCGATGATGTCGGGGTCGGCCTGCCGGACGTACTTCACCGCTGCCGGACCTCGTGAGGTGGTCCACTGGAACTCCCGGGCGTCGGGATGATGCGCGCTTCGGGCGCTGATGTCGGCGTGGCGCACGTTGAAGCTCATCACCCGGAGCTCCACCGGAGCTGGTTCGGGAGTCGGTGTCGCGGTGCCGAGCGGAAGCGGGGTGGCCGCGACCCTCGGCGTTGCGGGGAACGACACCGGGTCGACCGGACGCGGTACCGGTCCGACCCCGCCGGTGCTGCCGCAGCCAGTGAGCAGCAGTCCGGCCAGTCCCGCCAGCAGCGTCCGCCGGACCCGGTGCCGGCTCCTGCGGTTCGCCGTGGGCGAGTTGCGGGGCACGTCCGCCATCCCCGGTTGCGGGCTACTCGGTGGCCGGCTCGCTGGGGCGCTCCACCGGTCGGCCGTTGCGGGTGCGGCGGCGATTCCGGTTCTGGCGCGGACGGGAGTCCCGCTTCTCGCCGTCACCCCGCTTCTCGCCGTCACGCGGCTTGTCGTCGGAGCGGCGGCCCCGGTCCCGGCGTTCCCGCGGCTCTCGAGGCGGCTGGGGCGCG
This sequence comes from Propionicimonas sp., assembly GCF_034927565.1. Taxonomy (GTDB): domain Bacteria; phylum Actinomycetota; class Actinomycetes; order Propionibacteriales; family Propionibacteriaceae; genus Propionicimonas. The sequence continues at coordinate 57,880 of NZ_JAYFPT010000033.1, read as the reverse complement.
GCCTCCTTGAGACGTCCCCTGGTGCCCGCAGGAATGTTCAGGTCGGTGAGCAGGTGCGGCGAGGTCGAGTAGGTCTCGGGGATCTCGGTGAACGGCAGGTCGAGGGCCTTGTTGATCACCTTCCAGCGGGTGATGTCCGCCCAGTCGACCAGGGTGATCGCCACGCCCTTGGCGCCGGCGCGACCCGTCCGTCCGATCCGGTGGACGTAGGTCTTGTCGTCGTCGGGGCACTCGTAGTTGATCACGTGGGTCACATCGGTGATGTCGATGCCGCGCGCCGCCACATCGGTGGCGACCAGCACGTCGACCTTGCCCTCGCGGAACTTCTTCAGCGCCTTCTCGCGCAGCACCTGGGTGAGGTCGCCGTGCAGTGAGGTGGCGCTGAAGCCGCGATCGACCAGTTCGTCGGCCAGCCGCTGCGCGGCCCGCTTGGTGCGGGTGAAGATCATCGTCCGCCCGCGACCCTCGGCCTGCAGCACCCGGCCGACGATCTCAGGCTTGTCGAGGTCGTGGGCCTGGTAGACGAACTGGGTGGTGTCGGGGACGGTGAGTTGGGCGTCGCGGGTCTCGGCGCGGACGTTCACCGGCTGGTTCAGGTGCATCCGGGCCAGGGCCATCACCGCCGCCGGCATGGTCGCGGAGAACAGCAGGGTCTGGCGGGAGTGCGGGGTCTTCGAGATCAGCCGCTCGACGTCGGGCAGGAAGCCCAGGTCGAGCATCTCGTCGGCCTCGTCCAGCACCAGCACCTTCACGTGCGCGAGGTTGAGGTTGCGGCGCTGCACCAGGTCCAGCAGCCGTCCCGGGGTGCCGACGACCACGTCCACCCCGTCGGCCAGGGCGTCGAGCTGCGGCTCGTAGCCGACTCCGCCGTAGACCGTCAGGACGCGGGCCTTGCGGACGCTGGAGGCGACCTCGAGGTCGCGGGAGACCTGGAGCGCGAGTTCGCGGGTCGGGGTCATCACCAGGGCCTGCGGCAGGTCCTTGAACGGCGCCTGCTCGTAGCCCTCGTCGCCGGCGACGAGGATGCGCTGCAGCAGGGTGATGCCGAAGGCGAGGGTCTTGCCGGTGCCGGTGCGGGCCTGACCGATCATGTCGGTGCCGGCGATCGCGATCGGGATGGCGAGGCTCTGGATGGGGAAGGGGTGGGTGATGCCGACGGCCTCCAAGGCCTGGGTGATCGGCTCGACGACGCCGAGGTCGGCGAAGGTGTGGTTCTCGTCCGCCTTGACTGCGGGCTCGTTCAGATCAGTGTTCAGGGCCATGCCTTTTCGTTGTCCAGCGATCGCGCTGGGGCGAGCAACCCACCGGCAGCGCGAACGCTCGGTCACGGTGAGGACGCACGATTGGGTGCGTACCGACGAAGAGCTTACCCTGTCCGGCTACGATGCCCCGAAACCGACCGGCCGGGTGTGCTCCTGGCCCAGGTCGACGTAGGCGATCTTGCCCACCGGGACCAGGACCTTGCGGCCCTTGGCGTCGGTGAGGGTCAGGATGGTCTCGTCGGACAGGGCCTTGCGGAGTTCGGCCTCCACCTCGGCCGCCGACGCGTCGGACTCGACGGTGATCTCGCGCTGTACGTGCTGAATGCCGACCTTGATCTCCACGGTGTTCTCCTTCGTTGCTGCGACCGGCGGACAACCGTCGTTGCCGGGCTTCCCCCTCGGACGCTCGCTGGCCCGCGCCGCGCGTCACCGTCATGTATACCCATGCGCCAGGTGAGAAGCCGAGGCTGTCCGCCCACAGCGCAAAGCAGTCAGGGCAGCTATCCGCCGGGACGGAAGGCCGAGCCCATCACCGCCAGGGCTCCGTCGGCGACCGGCACCCGTCCGGTGCGGGCGGCCTTCACCAGAGCGGCGTGGTCGGCCTCGGTCTGGTCGGCGTACAGCCGGGCGAACCGGGAGAAGGCCCTGGCGGCCTTGCCGCCGCCGCCCAGGTAGCCGGCGATCATGGACGCACCGGAGGTCCGGGCGTGCCCCTTGGCCAGCAGGTGGCCGACGATGCCGGCGTAGTCGGCCAGGGCGGTGGCGGTCAGCCCGTCCAGCGGGATGGTGCCCTTCATATTGCGGAATTGCCGGACGTAGTACTGGCGTTTGTCCACCTCGGTCCAGCCCAGCAGCGGGTCAGAGACGGTCTGCAGCGCCTGCTGGTACTCGACCACCCGCTGACCCTGGTGGGTGTGCCAGGCGTTGTCGCCGTGGACGTAGGGGGCCAGCACCGAGCGGCGGGCCTGCTTGAGCTGCAGGAACAGCACGTCGTCGGGCGAACTGCCTTCCAGCAGCGCCACGTAGGCGCGCAGCCCCACCGAGCCGACCCCGACCACCTTGTGGGCGATGTCGACCAGGGTGTAACCGCCCACCACCCGGCGCCAGTGCGGCACGAGGGTGCCGAGGTAGGCGTCGAGCCCCTCGGCCAACTGCTCGTACTCCGTGCCACGAACGGACCGGGTGAGCGGCAACTCCTCGACGATGTGTCGTTCGCCACCGGTCTCGGTGGTGAAGCGCGGCAGTGCCCGGTCCGAGGTGCGCTTGCGGGCGGTCTTCGCCGCCCGCTTGATCTCGTCGCGCAGCTCCTTCTCGGTGGCGGTCTCGTGCAGTCGCTCGACGTCGAGCTGGTTGTAGGAGCGGGCCAGCAGCGGCATTGTGGCCAGCTGTGCCACCTCGTCACGGTAAGCCAGCACGCAGGCGTGGACGGCCTCGGCGATCGCGTCCTCGGCGTAGCCGTTCTCGCGTCCGGCCACCCAGACCGCGGCGACCAGCCGGCGCAGGTCCCACTCCCAGGCTCCGGGATGGGCTTCGTCGAAGTCGTTGAGGTCGATCACCTGGTCGCCCTCGGGCGAGCGATAGAAGCCGAAGTTGCCCAGGTGGGCGTCACCGCAGATGACCGGCATGATGCCGGTGATCGGCAGCGCGGCGACGTCCGCCGCCATCACCACCGCGCTACCGCGGTAGAAGCCGTACGGCGAGGAGACCATCCGTCCGACCCGGATCGGGATCAGCTCCTCGACCCGACCGCGGTGGGACTCGTTGATCAGATCGATCGGGTCCGGCCGGGCCTGGGTGGCGTTCCAGACGCCGAGCGCGGCAATCGGGACCTTCTCGCGCAACGCCCGGCCCAGGGCGAACCGCTGATCGCGGGTGGTGCCGCGCTGCCGCACCGAGGCGAAGGCACCGCTGTCGGCGCTGGTGAGGACGGTGTGGCTGGTGGGTTGCGACATGGCAGCTCCTCTCGGCGCAGGAGCCTAGCGCCCCGGGCGGCTATCCGGCGTAGGCCTCCCGCTCGTCGGTGGTGGCGCGACGGACGACGATCCGGGTCCAGGCGCCGACGTAGATCCGGGCGTCCGGGCCGAGTTCGGTGCGACCGCGGGGGATCGGCATCGCCGGCAGCGGGCCGGACGCCGAGCCGACGAAGGTGCCGTTGGCGGATTCCAGGTCCTCGATCCACCAGCGCGAGCCGTCGGTGCTGAGCCGGGCGTGGCGCCGGCTGGTGCCGGTATCGAGTTCGCAGTCGATCTCGGGATAGATGTTACGGCTGCGCGAAACCCGTCCGATCAGGTTGGTCTGCTTCACCAGCGGCACGATGTCGGGCAGGCCGGGGGAGGGCAGCGGGTCGGTGGAGCCCTGGCTGGCGTACCAGTCCGGGTCGATCCACAACTCGGCCACCCAGTCCACCACCGGGTTGGCCGGTGTCGGCTGGGAGGGTGGCGTCGCGGGCTGGGCCGGCGGTGGCACCGGGGTCGATCCGAGCGGTGCGGCCGGAATGCCGGTCGCGGCGGGATCGGCCGGCGGGATGCCGGCCTCGACAGGCTCGCTCGGCGAAGCGGTGGGCTCGGCGTCCCAGATGCCGTCCGCGGCGGCCTCGACCGGCGAGGCGGCGGGGGAGCCGCCGAGGAAGTCGTTGCCGCAGGCCTCGCAGAACAGGGCGTCGGGGACGTTGGGGGTGCCGCAGTTCGGGCAGACCAGCGGTGCCGGCGGCTGCAGCGGTTCGGGTGCCGCCGGCGAGCCGGTGGGCTCGGTGGTCGGTGCGTCGTTCGGAATGGGCAGGCCGCAGGTATCGCAGAAGTCCGTCGCGACACTGGTATGGCCAGCAGGACAGCGTGGCATCTCAGCCCCTGATTCGTGTCGTCTTGGTCGAGGCGGTGTCCAGGGCCATCACGTCGGCCTTGTCCACCGTCTTCTTGAGTCGAACGGTACCCGTGCGCGCGTCGGCGATGTCGACGACCTTCCGCAATTTGGCGGTTGCCTCGGCATTTCCGGTCTCGGTGGCGAGCTGGACGGCACGGCCGAGCTTGGTGGTCGCACCGGCCTCGTCCCCGGCCGCCTGGGCGGCCAGCCCCTCCTGGATCACCTGGGCAAGTTCGGTCTGGCCGGTGTAGTGGGCCACCTCGGGGTTGATCTGCGCGGTGAGGTTGGTGTCAGCCGACCACTTGGCCTTCACCAGACCCTGGGTCAGCAGCTCGTTGCCGACCGCGAGCTGCACCCTGGCCGCCAGTTGCTCCTGGCCGATCGACTTGGCGGCCAGCCGGATCGCGACGTGGTAGTCGCGCTCCTCGTCCCCCCACGACCCGGTCGGATAGCTCATGGTGAGCTGGTTGACCGGCGTGCCGCGGTGGGTGAGGTCCTCCACGGTGGGCGAGACCTGCCGGACGAACTGCACCTGCGCGCCCTGCGGGATCCACACCCGCAGATCGGCACTGGAAACCCCTCGCGACATCGAGGTGCGCATCAGGTCGGCGAACACCTGGCCCAGCTGCTGCGGGTTCGGGATGATGTCGACGGTGCCGAGCATCCCCTGGGCGATCTTGCGGATCTCGGCCACCTTCCAGTCCACGCCGACGCCGCGGGCATCCACCTGGAACTGCCCGACGCAGGCGGCGATCGCGGCATCCAGCTGGGCCTGGGTCTCATTGTGGTTCTCACCGTCAGTGAGCAGGATGGCGTGCTTGTTCGCCAACGGGCCGACCGAGGCGAACAGCGCCTTGGCCAGGTTCAGCCAGGTGCCCATCGCGGTGCCGCCGTCGGCGCGGAAGAAGCTGATCGCACGGCGTGCCTCGGCGCGGGTGCGGGCGTCCATCCGGACCATGCCGGCCCCGGTCTGCACCATCGGATAGGCCAGATAGGCCTTGTGGTTGCCGGCGACCACGGCGAAGTAGGTGCCGTCGAGGATGTGGTCGAGGGCCGCCATCGCGGCTTGCTTGGCGGCGTTCATGTTCGACTGCCCCATCGAGCCGGAGGTGTCGACGATGATGATCTCGCCGGCGTCCCCGCTGCCGGTCTGGCCGGCCGAGCCGGCGCCGGTGCAGGAGATCGTGATGATCGCGTTGACGTCCGTCCCGCCGTCGGGCAGGTACTCGTTCTGGTAGACGGCGGACGTGAACTCAGCCATCGTGTCGTTCTCCTTCTGTTCCTTCGCGCTGTTCACCGGCGAGGCTACCCGAGTCCGGTACCGCTCCGGTCAGCCGGGCGAGCGCGACCGTCACGTTGTCGTGGCCGCCCTGGGCGTTGGCCCACACCACCAGCCGGCGGGCCAGCGGCAGCGGAGAATCGTCCTCGGCTGCTGCGGCAGCGAGTTGGGCAGCCAGCGCGGACGGCTCCGAGGCGTAGTTCCACAGGCCGTCGGTGCAGACCAGCAGCCAGCCCGGACCGGACGGACGGAACACCCCGGTCCGGGGCACCACCGACTCGGCATCGCGTCCCAGCCAGCGGGTGATCGCATGCGCGGACGGCATCGCCTCGGCCTCCCCGCGGGACATGCCCTGGTCGATGAAGGCCTGGGCCACCGAGTCATCGGTGCTGAGCAGGAGTTGCTCCTCGGCGGCCAGCCAGTACACCCGGGAGTCGCCGAGGTTGGCGTAGTGGACCGCACCGTCGGCGACCACCGCCGCGGCGAAGGTGGCCGAACCGGCGTTCTCGGAGTCGGCGGAGGTCGCCTCCGCGATGGCCGTGTTCGCCTCGGCGGCGGCCCGCACCAGGGCAGCTTCGAGGGAGGCGGCGGCTTCGGTCTCGACAGCGTCGACCAGTACCTCGCAGGCACGCTCGGCGCCGGCCAGCGAGGCGACATCGGCCTGGTCGGAGGTGGAGACGCCGTCGCAGACCACCAGCACGGCCCGTGGCAGGTCGGCGTCGGCCCACAACGCCATGGCGTCCTCGTTGCGATGGTGGACCAGGCCGCGGTCGCAGGCTCCGGCCACCCAGCCGGCGGGGGAGGCCTCCAGGTGGTCGCCGGGGCTGGGCGCCTTGGCGCCGCAGGTGAGGCAGTAGCCGTCCGGTCCGATGCTGCCACCGCACTGCGGACAGGCCGGTGCTGCCGCGGCGACTCCGAGGCGGCGGGTCTGGGTGGAGCCGCCGGTCGACGGCTCGGTCAGCGGCGGTGGTTCGGTGGGAAGCAGTGGGGCGCCGCAACCCTCGCAGAAGCTGGCCCAGGCGGTCACCGGGTAGGTGCAGACCGGGCACCGTCCACCGGTCGCCGGGCTGGGGGCCGGGCCGCCGCTGTCGAAGAGTGGCCAGGGCTGGTCGGATTCGCTCACAGCAGGCTCCACGGTCGGATCGAGTTGGCCAGGTCGATGAAGCTGGCGCGGGTGTCGGCGTCCTCGGCCAGCCTGGCCCGCTTGCGGTAGGTCTGTTCCAGCAGGTCCCGCAGCTGCGCGGTGCTGAGGTCTCGTCCGCCCAGGCGCAGCGAGCCGCCCTTGGCCAGGGCGAGTGCGCGTTGGTAGAGCTGCTGCTCCTGCTCGGCCGCGGCCTGTGGGTCGAGCCGGGCGTTGCCGAGGGCGGTGAGAGCCTGGCTGATCGTGTCCGGGTCGCCTGCCCGGGACGCCAGGGTGGTGGCCCGTAGCCGCTGCGACTCGGGATATCCACGTGAGGTGCTGGGGACCAGTTCCAGGGCGGCCATGGCGCCGTCGATGTCGCCCTGCGCTGACCGTACCCGGGCCAGGCCGAAGGCGGCCGGGGTGACATAGTTCGCGTCGGTCGAACCGCAGACCCGGTAGAGGGTTTCCGCCAGTTCCGGTTCGTTGCCGAGTTCGCAGGCGACCGCCAGCGCCAGCTTGGGCGCGAGCTCGCCGGGCACCTGGCCGTAGACCGCGTTGAAGGAGGACTGCGCGGTGGTGTGGTCCTTCTGCGCCAGGGCACCCAGCCCGGCCAGCCAGACCGCCCGCCACTCCCACGGATCGGCGGTGAGCATGGCTTGGACGATGGCGTCCAGGCCGGCGACGTTCTCCGCCTCGAGGGCCTCGTAGGCGCGCTCGAACTGACGCTCCTCGGGGTCGTTGGGCTCCACCCGCAGCCGCGGCAGCTGCCGCCAGCTGAACCGGTCGCCGGCGACCGTCGGAACCCCGAAGAGCGTCGAGGCGGCAGCGGTGTTCGCCACCCCGGCGGCCTTGGTGGAGACCACCTCGCGGAGCACGCCCAGCAGCTGGACGCGGAGTTCCTCGGCGGTGGTGAACCGGTCATTGGGGTCGGGGGCGCAGGCCTTCAGCAGCAGCCGGTAGACCGAGTCGTGCTGGGCGATCAGCGGGAGCTCGTCGATCGGCGGGATCTTGAACTCATAGCTGGTCTGGTAGCCGGGAACGTCGGCGCAGAGCACCATCAGGGTGCGCCCGATGGTGAAGATGTCGGAGGCGATCGACGGCCCGGCGGTGGCCACCTCGGGGGCCTGGAAGCCGACCGTGCCGTAGATCGCCGACTCCTCGTCGCCGATATGCCGGACCCCGCCCAGATCGATCAGCTTCAGCGAGTCCCCGACCTGGATGACGTTGTCGGGCTTGAAGTCGCAGTAGAGCAGGCCGAGGTCGTGCAGATAGCTGAACGCCGGCAGGATCTCGATCAGGAAGGCCAGCGCCTGGTCCACCGGCAGCGGATCGGGCTCGTCGTGGTTGGCGGTGCGGCGCTGCTTGAGCAGCTGTTTGAGCGAGCGCCCACCGACGTACTCCATCACGATGTAGCCGGCGTCGTCATGGGTGACGAAGTTGTAGATCTCGACGATCAGCGGGTGCTCGACCCGGGCCAGGAACTGCTGCTCGCTGATGGTGGCGGCCAGGGCGTCGGAGTCACCGGCGTTGAGCAGCCCCTTGAGCACCACCCAACGGCCCGAGACGTTGAGGTCGCGGGCGAGATAGATCCAGCCCATGCCGCCGTGGGCGAGCGCACCCTCGACCTGGTACTGGCCGGCCACCACTTCGCCGGGGGCGAGCTTGGCGGTGAACGAGTAGGCGGCCCCGCAGTTGGGGCAGAAACCCTCGCTGCGTCCGGACCCGACGGTGCTGGACTGGCCGACCTTCGCACCGCAGCGGGGACAGACCCGCTGCTCCTCGGGCACCACCGGGTCGACCAGGATGGCCTTGGACGGGTCGATGGCCGGGGCCGGGGGGACGTAGGTGAGGCCGGCGCCGATCCGTCCCGACTTCGTCCGGGTGGTGCGACGCCGGCGCACGGCTGCGGTCCCGAAGGAGCTGGCCCGGGCCGATCCGAGCGCGGTGGAACCCAGCTGGCTGGACGCCCGGGTGAGCGAACTGCCGGTGGGGACGCTGGGCGCGTCCCCCGGGTCCTGGGGCGGGAGCCCGCAGACGTCACAGTAGCCGTCGACGATCCGGCCGTTGCAGCCCGGACGGCGGCACGGACCGCTCGCGCTGGTGGAGGGACGTGACCCCGGCACCCCGCGACCGACCGGCATCGTGCCCGGTGCGGGCGGGAGTCCGCAGACGTCGCAGTAGCCGTCAACGATGGTGCCGGTGCAGCCCGGTTGCTGACACTTCATGGACGCGCTCCGGAGGGGGTCTTGAGGTAGCCAAGCCGTTCGGAGTAGGCGGCCAGCAGGTGGTTCACGACCGGGATCACGGTGGGTGCCGGGTCGTCGAACTGGCTCTGGGCGAGAGCGGCGATGGCGGCCAGCGTGGCGTCGTCGGCGTGGCCCAGACTGCGGGCCTTGGCGGCCAGGGCCTCCAGCAGGTCCTCGGCCTGCTCGGCCTGGTTGAGCGCGGCGGCGAAGTCGCGGTGGGCGACATCGAGACTGCGGGCGTAGTCGTCCAGCGCGGCGAGGTAGGAGGTCAGGGCGTCCTTCGTGTTCGGCATCGGGCCGAGCGCGGCGAGCGAGGGGATCGGCGTGCCCGGCAGTGGCCACACCTGGGCAGCGGTGGTCTGGGCGAGTTGCTGCACGGCCTGTTCGTTGGCTGCCAGGGTGGTGCTCAGTTCGCGGGCACGAGTGACCAGATCCCTGGCCTCGCGGCGCTGGGCTGCCCCCACGATGAGATCGCGCTCGTAGTGGGCGGCGTCGATCTCCAGTGGGCCGAGCATCCCGCCGATGTCGCCGCCGCGGCGGCGCTTGGCGTCCAGTTCCTCGACCCGGCCGGCGAGCCCGGTGAGCCGGGCGTGGGCCGGGGGTTGCTGTGTCGGGGGCTCGAGGGCGATCTGGTCGCGGATGCGTTCCAGTTGGGCGCGCAGGTCGCGCAGCCGGATCAGCTGTTGCTCGGCGTTGGGATCGGTGTTGAGCCGGGTGCGCAGCTGGGCGACCAGGGCATCGCAGAGTTTGCCCGCCTCCGGCAGCGAGACCGCCATCGAGCGCAGCTGGTCGACCGGGGCGCCGGCGGTGTCCAGGCGGCCGAAGATCAGGCCGGAGAGCCGCTCCAACTCCACCTGGCCGACCCGGCCGGAGTCCCAGGTGCGCAGGATGAGATCCTGCCGGGTCTTGACCGCCTGCCACAGGGCCAGCGCGAGGGTGATCTCGCCGGTCAGCTCGGCCTGCCGTCCGGCACTGACGACCTCGGCGTCCAGGGCGTCGAGCTCGGCGCGGCGCTGGGCGAGCCAGGCGTCCAGCCTGCCCAGCCAGGCGAGCATGTCGGCGGGCCGGGCGGCGACCCCGAGCTGGCCGGGAGGTTCCGGCATGACGGTGGTCATCGGTACTCCTTGAGACGCTGGTGGAGGCCGGCGATGGCGGTCAGCCCGGCCACCAGGGCGGCCAGGGCAGCGATCACACCGAAGCCGGCCACCTCGTTGTCCTGCAGGGCGACTGCCTGGTGGACGTCGGTGAGAGCGCCGGTGAGCTTGCTGTCGGCGGCGTCGATCAGCGCGGCCGCGAGACCTTCCAGAGAGTCCGTGCCCGTGGCGGTGAGCGCCTTCTCTGCGGTTGCCCAGTCCCCGGCGGTGGCAGAGCTGGCGATCTTCGCGGTGCGGGTGTCGAGCGAGGACGCCAGCGTGATCAGGGTTTCGTCCTGTTCCGGGTCGAGCCCGGTGGTGGCCTGGCCGAGAACCTCGGCCAGAGCAGTGGTGTCGGCAGCGGTCCAGGTGCGGGTGGCGACACCGTTCGCGAGCTGGGCGTAGCCGGAGACCGCCGTGTTCCGGTAGCTGGACAGGGCATCCGCCCGCGCCACCGGCTCACCGATCCCGTCGACACCGGCTCCGACCAGGACCGAGCCGGAGTAGACCGCCACCGTGACGGTCGCGATCAGCGAGACCGCCAGGCCGAGGTTCACCACCCGGTGGCTGGAGCGGGCGACAGAGACCGAGACCACGAGGATCGCCGCCGCCGCAAGCCAGCCGAGAACCGGCAGCAGCCACATCCACCAGGGCACGGTGCTGGAGGAGGCCTGACCGTGCCCGGTCTGCACGGCCGCGAGCTGGGGGAGCAGATCCGTGGTCAGTACCTCGTAGGCCTCGCCGAGGCTGGCGCGGGCGGCATCGCTGCCGCGCTGGGAACTGGCTCGCTCCAGGGCGTTGCCGTAGCGCACCAGGGAGGCGCTGATCGCCGACAGCACATCGGCGTTGTCGGTGCCGGCCTCGGTGATCTCCAGCAGGGTCCAGGCGGCCTGCGTCCGGGCATCGACCGAGGTCTCGTAGAGCGCCTTGGCCGTCTCGTCCGAGGACTGGACTGACGAGGCGGCAGCGGCCCCGTGGGCACGCAGCAGGTCGCTCTGGATCGACTCGGCCCGGACGTACTGGGTGGCGTGGACATCGGCCTGCTGCTGCTGATCCCCCAACACCACGGCGGTGACGATGGCGCCGGCCAGCAGCACCCCGGCGACGATGGTCAGGCCGAGGCGGGCCAGCCGCAACCGCCGCGGCGTGGTGGCGCTGCCGCGCCCGGTGATCAGTTCCTGAGCGCGGCTGGCTGTGGTGGTCAGCCGAGGGTTACCGGTCGCGGGCGTGGGAGCAGCCGCCGGCCGCTCGGTGCCGGCGGCCGGGGCCGGGCTGACGGGGTTGCTCATGAAGCGGGCTCCCCGGACGCTGTCGTGGTCGTGGACTCCTCCAGGGCCGGCGCAGCCGCCGGCGACCCCCAGTCGACCGCCGGCTCCGGGTCGCCGGCGAGATCGCCGGGAACCAGGGTGCGCAGTTCGGCCAGACTGGGCTCGGTGATCTCGCGCAGCCGCCAGGCGTGCCGGCCGATCGCGGCTTCGAACAGGTTGCGAGCCCAGCGTCCGTTGCCGAAGGTCTCGTCCCGCGACTCGCGGGACAGCTGCCGGGTGAACTCCGCGGTGCAGCCCTCGGCGAGGTCGTAGTCGGCCTTGGTGGCCAGTTGGGTGAAGATCGCCAGCAGTTCGGCGTCGGTGTAGTCGGCGAACTCGATGGTGGTGCGGAAGCGGCTCGCCAGACCGGGGTTGTTGGCGATGAACCCGGTCATCGGACCGGTGTAGCCGGCGACGATCACCACCAGGTCGTCGCGGTGGTCCTCCATCTCCTTGACCAGGGTGTTGATCGACTCCTCGCCGTACTGGTCGCCGTTGAGCGAGTAGGCCTCGTCGATGAACAGCACCCCGCCGATCGCCTGGCCCACCACCTCGGCAGTCTTGATCGCTGTCTGGCCGAGGTAGCCGGCGACCAGTTCGGACCGGTCGACCTCGACCAGTTGGCCCCTGGAGAGCAGGCCAATCGCCTTGTAGATGCCTGCCACCATCCGGGCGACAGTGGTCTTGCCGGTGCCGGGATTGCCGGTGAAGACCAGGTGGCGGGTGATGGTGGCGGACTTCAGCCCTGCCTTGGCCCGCAGGGCGTCCACCCGCAGGATCGCGGTCTGGCGATGGATCTCGGTCTTCACCCCGCCCAGGCCGACCAGGTCGTCGAGTTCGGCGAGCCATTCCTCCACCGACTTCTCGGGCTCGGCGGGCGACTCGGGGGAGGTCGCCACCGGTGCTTCCTGGGCCGCGACCGGGGCAGGCGCGGAGGTGGTCTGCGGAGAGCCGGATCCCGGCAGACCGGGAATGGCACCCGGGGTGAGCGGATCGGCCGGGTTGAGGTCCAGCCGGCGCTGGTTGGACTCCTGCAACCGCTGGTTCGATTCGTTCAGCCGGGAGAGCACGTCGGCCAGGATGCCCGGTGCGTTCGCCTCGAAGGCCCGGCGCTCGGCGTCGACCAGGGTGGCGGGCGGGGGCGCCGTCCGTCCGCTGCCCCCTGCCTGGGCGGCGGCAGCCAACTGGGCGGCACCCATGCTGGCCGGGCCGGGCTCGCCCAGCAGAGCGGCAGCGGTGCAGACCTCGACCAGCGCCCGGGTGTAGGCCTTGGCCGCCCTGCCGCCGGTGGCCAGGGCCAGGGAGGCGGTGCTGGTGGGGGCGCCGCGGTAGCGCCGGCCGCGGGTCACCGCGTCGTAGAACGGGGCAGCCGCGGGCGGCAGGCCGAACGCGGTGCACCAGTCGAGATAGGCGCCCCGGTTCGACTCCGCAACCGCTGCGCTCAGGACGCGGGCGTCGTCGGCGGCCAGCGCCGGATCGATGCCGGCCTTGGCGGCCGCTGCTTCGAGGGTGGCCACGGCCCTGCGGAGTTGGTCGTTGCTCATGGATGCCCCAGGTCAAGCGGGTTGGCGGACGGTTCGGGTGGCGGCGTCGGTGCGGGCGTCGCCGTGGAACCGTGGCCGAACTTCTCCTGCAGGAACCTGCCGTGGGCGATCAGGGCCTCGGCGTCGGTGCGGTTGGCGGCGTCGTAGATCTTGTCCATGGTGGTGCCGAGCAGGTCGAGCTGGTCGATCAGCAGCATCAGCGAGGTCTTGCCGGCCTCGATCGGACGGGAGTCGGCCCAGTCCCGGGGCAGCCGCAGGTAGGCGCCGATCGCCTCGGGCAGGTAGTCGGTGGCGGTCGCCACCACCGAATAGGAGTCGTAACTGTCGGTGCCCAGCCGGTCCAGCCGGGGCAGGGTACGCCGTACCGCGTCGGTCACCCGCTGCGCCCGGGAGCGCACCACGCCGGGAATCTGCGGGTCGGCGACCAGGGTCTCCACCGAGGCCAGCGACGCGGCGATGTCCTGCGGGGTCGGCGCGGTCGCCAGCGGCGGAGCCGACGCGGCCGGGGACGGTTCCTCGTCCCGGCCGCGCAGCCAATCCCAGAAGCCCATCTGTTCTCTAGATCACTTGTCGATGCTGATGGTGGGCAACTGCTCGGCGCGGCTGTCCTGCGCGGCGACCCGGTCCAGGTACTCCCGGCTCTTGACCACCTCGGCCTCCAGGGTGCCGATCGTGGCGGCCATGGTGTCCAGCGCCCGCAGCTTGAACTGGTCGATCGAATCCATCGTGGCGTAGATGTTGGCGAAGGCTGCCTGCAGCTGTTCGATGCCGATCGTGGAGGAGGCGGCCTGTTCCTGGATCTGCGCCGAGTTCTCCTTCAGCATCTCCGAGGTGCGCTGGATCATGCCCGAGGTGGTGGTGTTCAGCGCGGTGATCTGGTCGAGCACCAGCTTCTGGTTGCCGAGCGCCTGGGCGACGATCACCGCCGTCCGCAAGGCCGACACCGTCGTGGTGGACGCCCGGTCGACGCCCTTGATCAACTCGATGTTGTTCTTGATGATGATGTCGATCGCCAGATAGCTCTGGATCGAGACGGCGAGCTGGGTGAGCAGGTCCTGGTGCTTCTGCCGGACGTAGAACAGCACGTCCTGGTTCAGCGCCTTGGCCTTCTCCGGGTCGGTGATCTCCAGTTCGGCGATCTGAGCGGACAGCTTGGCGTCCAGCCGCTCGGCGATGTAGACGTACTGGTTGAGCCGCCCCATCACCGTCCAGAGGTTCTGCTTCTCCATGTTGAGCGCGACATTGTCCTTGGTCAGCTCGTCCTGGCCGGAGCGCAGCGCGTGCAGGATGCCGTTGAGGTGGTCCTGCGAGCTCTGGTACTTGCGGAAGTAGTCGGTCACCTGGTCGCCGAAGGGCAGCTTCTTCCACCAGCCCTTCTTGCCCTGAGTCTGGGCGGGATCGAGCGCCTCGACCGTCCGGCGGAGCTCGAGCAGGGTCTGACCCACCTTCGAGCCCTCGGCGAGCCCGCCCTGCTGGACGGCGCGGACCGGGGACTGCAGCAGCCGGTTCGAGGTCTCGGCGGCCTTGCGGATGTCGGCATCGCCCATCGAGCGAACGGCGTCGGCCTGGGCCGAGAAGGTGGGGGAGTTCTCCTCTGCGCTGTTCAGCGCGGACAGGAAGTCCTCCACCTTGCCGTCCAGGACCGGAACCTGCTCCTGGGCAACCTGCGGTGCCATCGCCGGTGCCTGGGTGGCGGTGACTGTCGCAGGGGGCTCGGGTGCGGTGAGGGTCAGGCTCGGCGGAGCCAGTGGCGCGGCCTGGGCCGCGCCGGAGGACGGTTGTGCGGGACTGCTCATCAGTGGCCTCTCCGGATGCGTGGCGTAGATCACCAATCTAGCGGGCGGCGCGCCGCCCGGACCGGCCGACCCGGACGGATTCGACTGGCCCGCGGGTGTGTTCGGGGGTAACCCTGAGTAGGTCGGGTCCCCGGGCGGGAAGGAACGGGCCCCACCTGCGAACAGATGGGGCCCGACAGGACTGGATCTCAGACGATGCGGACGTTGGCCGCCTGCGGACCCTTGTTGCCCGGTGTGATGTCGAATTCCACCGTCTGGCCCTCGGTCAGCGAACGGAAGCCGTTTGCGTCGATGGCCGTGTGGTGGACGAAAACGTCCTGGGCCTCACCGGGGATGGCGATGAAGCCGTAACCCTTCTCGGCACTGAACCACTTGACGGTTCCCTGCGCCATGTACTTCTCCTTACTCCACTCGTGCCCCCCGACGTCGTCGGCAGGGGCTCGCCACCGACCCGGGACGGGCGCGCCCGGTCGAAATTACCCCGGCCGGGCGGAAACGGCGGCTCGCTCAACCTTTGCACACCGTGGTCCCCCGCGCCAGCATTGTCGGTGCGCCGTGATTGCATGGGGGCATGGCAGGCGAGGTGGTCGAATCCGGGGCGCGGTGGAGCGGTCCGCTGCTGGTGCTGGGTGGTCCCGGCACCGGCAAGACCCGCCTGGTCGCCCGGATGGCCGTCGACCGGGTGGTGACGGGGGAGTCGCCGCTGGTGCTGGCGGCCTCCCGGGCGGATGCGAGCCGGCTGCGCAACCAGATCGCGCTGGCCGCCGGAGGCACCACCCAGCTCACGGTGACTACCGTCCACGCTCTGGCGAGGTCGTTGCTCGACCAGGATTCCGACCGGGCCGGCTGGCGGCTGCTCACCGCGCCCGAGCAGGAGTTCCGGGTGCGGGAACTGCTGAGTGCCGATTCCGGTGGGCGCTGGCCCGAGGCATTGCGCCCGGCGCTGCCGACCCGCGGTTTCGCCCGCCAGGTGCGCGGTGTCCTGGCCAGAGCCCGGCAATTGGGGCTCGACCCGGCCGACCTGGTCGCCTTCGGTGCGGCGGCCGAGCTGCCGGAATGGACGGCGGTCGGGCAGTTCTTCGAGGAGTACCTCGACGTGCTGGACGCTGAACAGGTGCTGGACTACGCCGAACTCGTCCATCGGGTCAGGTTGCTGCTGGAGGACGAGACCGTGCTCACCCGGGTGCGGGCACGGTTCGGCGCGGTGCTGGTCGATGACGTCACCGACCTCGACCCGGCCCAACTCGGGTTGCTGCGGGCACTGGTGCCAGACGGTGGCGATCTCCTGGCGACAGCCGACCCGCAGGCCGCGGTGAACACCTTTCGGGGTGCGCACCCGCGGGTGGCGGCCGACTTCCCGGCGATCTTCACCGGCGCTGACGGCACCCCGGCGCGGGTGGTGGTACTCGAACAGGGCCATCGCGCCGGCGGAGAACTGGCCGCCGCGCTGCAGCGGATCGCGGTCCGGCTGCCACAGGTGGTTGCGACCGGCGGGGCGCCTCCGCTGCCGTCCGAGCGGCCGGGCAGGGTGGCGGTCCAGCTCTGCGATTCCGAGACTGCCGAGGCGCGGGCGATCGCCGTCCGGTTGCGGCGGGCTCGGCTGGAGGAGGGCATCGATTACGGCGAGATGGCGGTGCTGGTGCGCTCGGGTGGCAGCCTGCTGTCCGAGATCGCCCGGCAGCTGACGGCAGCCGGCGTCCCGGTGGACCGGGCAGCCGACGAGATCGCGCTTGCCGAGGAGCCGGCGGTGGGCCCGCTGCTGGCCGCGCTGGAGGTGGTGCTAGGCGGTGAGTTGCTGCCGCAGCAGGCCACCGGCCTGCTCGGTTCCCCGCTGGTGGGCCTGGACGCGGTGGCGCTGCGCGGTCTGGTGCGGCAGTGGCGGGCGAGTCGGCCCGCCGATCCGGATCACCACCTGACCTTCGATGAAGCCCTCGCCGCCGCGGTGAACTCCCCGGAGTGGCTGACCGGCGCCGGAACGCCGCAGCAGCGGCGGCTGGCAGAGTTCACCGGATTGCTGGCCGCCGCCCGTGCCGGGCTGGCGGATGGCCGCCGGGCCGACGAGATCGCCTGGCTGCTGTGGAACGGTTCGCGGTGGCCGTCCCGGCTGCGCGCCGAGGCACTGGCGGGTGAGGCTCGCGCTGATCGCGACCTGGACGCGATCAGCGCCTTCTTCGACCTGGCGTCGGAGGTGGCGGGCGGCGGCGCGGCCGGCATCCGTGCCCTGCTGGGGTCGGTCGCCGCCCAGCAGATCCCCGCCGACCGCACCCGCGAGTCCAGGCTGGGCAGCCGGGGTGTGGCGTTGCTGACCGCTCACCGTTCCCGCGGCAGGCAGTGGCGACTGGTTGTGGTGGCCGGGGTGCAGGAAGGCACCTGGCCGGCCGGCCGCGGAGTGAGCGCGGTGCTGGAACCCGCACGGCTGCTGAGCGCCGGAATCGGCCCGCGGCCGGAGGCGCGTGAGCGGCTGGCCGAGGAGCGCAGGCTGTTCTTCATCGCCTGCAGCCGGGCCAGCGAACACCTGGTCGTCAGTTGTGCGGCCGGACCGGGCGGTGACGCCGCTCAGCCCTCGCGATTCATCAGCGAACTGGGCGTCGCACCGGCGGCGGTGGTGGCTGAGGCGCCGGTCACCCTTGTCGGCCTGGTCGGAGGGCTGCGGCGGGTGCTGGTCTCACCCGGGGAGTCACCCGCCCGCCAGGAAGCGGCGGCCCGCGAACTGGCCATCCTGGCCGATGCCCGCGACCAGGCCGGCCGGGGGCTGGTACCGCTGGCCGACCCGCAGCGCTGGTGGGGGGTACTGCCGCTCTCCAGCGGCCCGACAGCGGTGGCGACGCCGATCCGGCTGAGTCCGAGCCAGGTCGAGGGTCTGCTGACCTGCCCGCGCCGGTACTTCCTGAGCCGCTCGGCCCGTGCCGACGCCGTTCCCGGGCCGAGCGCCGCGCTGGGGTCGGTGCTGCACCTGTTGATCGAACATGCCGCTGCCGGTGACCTGGCTGTGTCCGAACTGGCCGGCAGCCTCGACCGGGCCTGGAATGAACTGCGGTTCGAGACCGACTGGCTCTCGGAGGTCGAGCGGGCCGAGGCCGAGGCGGCGTTGCAGCGCTACCTGGCCTGGCAGCAGGGACGCGCCTCCCGGATGGTGGGGGTCGAAGTGCCATTCACCGTCAGCCTGGAGGTGGACGGCCGCACGGTGGAAGTGGCGGGAAAGGTCGACCGGCTGGAGCGTACCGAGGACGGACGGCTCGCCGTGGTCGATTTCAAGACCGGGCGGACGGTTCCGACCGCGGCCGAGGTGGCCGCGATGGACCAACTGGGCATCTACCAGCTCGCTGTCGAACAGGGTGCCTTCGCCCACCTGGCCCCGGAGGCGAGCGGCGCGGCAGGCGCCCGGGTGGTGTACCTGCGCGAGCCCGCCCGGCGGCAGCCCTGGCTGCCGAAGGAACTCGGCCAGGATCCGCTCGGCTCCCGTCCTCATCTCGATGCCGGCCCCGACGAGGCCGGCTACCCGACCTGGGTCCACCACCGGGTGGCCCAGGCGGCGGCGACGGTGGCAGCGGGCCGCTACCCGGCGGCCACCGGCGGCCACTGCCGCAGCTGCCGGTTCGCCGACAGCTGCCCGGCGTCCGGGCGTGGTCGGCAGGTGGTGGAATGACCAGGTTGTCGGATCCCGCCCAGCTGTCCGGCCTGCTCGGCATCCCATTCTCCGACCAGCAGCTCGCGGCGATCACCGCCCCGCTCGAACCCGGGGTGATCATCGCCGGCGCCGGCTCGGGCAAGACCACGGTGATGGCCGCCAGAGTGGTGTGGCTGGTCGGCTCGGGCGCCGTCCTGCCCGAGCAGGTACTCGGGCTGACCTTCACCCGCAAGGCGGCGGCGGAACTGTCCGGACGGGTGCGGGCCGCCCTGGTCAGGGCCGGTCTGGCTGAGGACGAGGCTGAACCGGGGGAGGAACTGGTCGCCACCTACGACTCCTTCGCGGGCCGGCTGGTCGCCGAGTACGGACTGCTGCTCGGCATCGAGCCCGGGCTGCGCACCCTGACCGGAGCCGGGCGGTTCAGGCTGGCCGCCCAGGCCGTCGCCGACCCGCCCGCGGCGTTGCAGTCGCTCACCCGGCTGCGGCCGGCCTCGGTGGCCGCGCTGGTGGTGGAGTTCTCGGCCGAGCTGGGCTCCCACCTGGTCGAGCCGGCCGACCTCGACCAGCACGCCGAGCGGTTCCTGACCGCGCTCGACCAGGCGCCGCGCAACCGCACCGGCGCCGAGTACGCCGCGTTGGCCAAGGCGCGGGCGATCACTGCGGAGCGGCGGGAACTTGCCAGCCTGGTGACCCGGTACGAGGAGCTGAAGGCCGAACGGGGCTACGTCGAGTTCGCCGACCAACTGGCGCAGGCGGCGCGGCTGGCGACCGAACTGCCGAGCGTCCAGCGGGCCCTGCGGGCGGAGTTCGGAGTGGTACTGCTGGACGAGTACCAGGACACCTCGGCAGCCCAGGCACGGCTGCTGCGCGGGCTGTTCTCCGGGCCCGACCCGCGCCACGGCCGGGGCCATCCGGTGACCGCCGTCGGCGACCCCTGCCAGGCGATCTACGGCTGGCGGGGGGCGGCGGCCAGCAACATCCTGCAGTTCGCCACCGATTTCCCGACCGCGGCCGGCGCTGCCGCGCGGGCCTACGCCCTGACGGTGAACCGCCGCAGCGGACAGCGTGTCCTGACCGCTGCCAACGCTCTGGCCGCGCCAGTGCGGGACATCCCCGAACTGGCGGCCACCGGGCTGGACCTTGAACTGGTCTGCCCGGCCGGCACCCCGGCGGCACGGATCGAAACCGCCGAGTTCGCCACCTGGCCGCAGGAGATGGCCTGGCTGGCCGACCAGGTAGTGGGCCAGCACGACGCCGGCGAGGTCGAGCACTGGTCCGACATCGCGGTGCTCACCCGGCGGAACGCGCAGATCGCGGCG
This sequence comes from Propionicimonas sp., assembly GCF_034927565.1. Taxonomy (GTDB): domain Bacteria; phylum Actinomycetota; class Actinomycetes; order Propionibacteriales; family Propionibacteriaceae; genus Propionicimonas. The sequence goes on along the minus strand of NZ_JAYFPT010000033.1, from coordinate 38,384 downwards.
GTCTACGCCGAGCTTGTCTCCCGCGGGGTTCCGGTCGAGATCGTGGGCCTGGGCGGGTTGCTGGACCTGCCTGCGGTGGCCGAGGTGGTGGCCACTCTGCGGCTGGTTGCCGACCCGTGTGACAACCCGGCCCTGGTCCGGCTGCTCACCTCGCCGCGCTGGGCGATCGGCCCGGCCGATCTGACCCTGCTCGGGAGCCGGGCCAGGCAGCTGGCCGGACGGCCCCAGGCACCCGACGACCCGACCGTGGACGACGCCGTACGGGCCGTCCTGACCGGCGCCGACCCGGCGGCGCAGCCCAGCCTGCTGGAGGCCGTGGAGTCGCCGGGCGATGCCGGCTACAGCGCGGCGGCGCGGCAGCGGTTCGCGGCCTTCAGCGCGGAGTTCGCCGGCCTGCGGCGTTCGGCCTCGGAATCGGTGGTCGATCTGGTGCGGCGGATCATCGACACCCTCGGGGTCGAGGTCGAGCTGCTCGCCCAGGGCGAGGATCCGGCCCCGTTGGCGACCTTCGTCCGGGCAGTGGCCGACTTCGTCGAGTTGGAGGATGCCTCGACGCTGCCAGGGCTGCTGGCCTGGCTGGAGGACGAGCGCGACCACGGCGTGGGTCTGGAACAAGCGGTGGTCTCCGCGGCCGACTCGGTCAAGCTGCTCACCGTGCACAAGGCGAAGGGCCTGGAGTGGGAGGTGGTCTTCCTGCCGGCACTGGCCGCCGGGGTGTTCCCGGGCGACCGGGTGACCGGCAACTGGCTGACCAACGCGGCCGTGCTGCCCGCGCCGCTGCGCGGCGACGCTGCAGCGGTACCGCAGCTGGCCGAGGTCAGCAATGCCGGCGTCACCGGGTTCGGCGAGGCGCTGAAACAGGACAACCGGCTGGGTGAGGACCGGTTGGCCTATGTTGCGGTCACCCGGGCGAGACGACGGCTGTACGGCAGCTCCCACGCGTGGGACGAGGGGCTCACCCGGCCCCGGCAGCCGTCCGCTTACCTCGCGGTGCTGCACGAGCACGCCGACCACCGCCTGCTACCCGAGGCGGTACCGGACCAGAACCCGCTGGCCCCGGACGGAGGCGGCAGCCCCTGGCCAGTGGTGGACGACGGCGAGCGCTGGCAGCAGCGACGCCGAGCGGCGGCAATGGTCACCGAAGCGCTCGCCGAACTGCGGGCCGGCCAGGAGCCGGCAGCGCCCGCCGACCTCGACCTGGCCGAGCAACTCGCCAGCTGGCAGCGGTGGCGCGAGACCCTGCTCACCCAGGCCAGGGCGGATGCCCGCCGCCCGGCGCCGGCGCCCAGCTACCTCTCGGTGACCGGGGTCGGTCGCCTGCTGCACGACCGGGCGGGCTTCGAGGCCGACCTGCTGCGGCCGATGCCCCGGCTGGTCGGGGCACAGCAGCGTGCCGGGATCGGCTTCCACCGCTGGCTGGAACAGCGGTTCAGTGCGCAGGCGCCGCTGGTCGACGACCTTGAGGTGGAGTTCGGCGAGGTCGATGACGCTCTGCGGGAGGCTTTCCTGGCCGGACCGTACGCCGACGCGGCGCCGCTGGCGGTGGAGGTGCCGTTCACCTTGCTGCTGTCGGGTCGGCTGGTCCGGGGCCGGATCGACGCGGTGTTTCCCGGTGCGGACGGGTTCGGCTACCAGGTGGTCGACTGGAAGACCGGACAGGCCGGCCGGGCCGACCCGCTGCAGTTGGCGCACTACCGGCTGGCCTGGGCCGAACTGCAGGGGGTGCCGGTCGAGCAGGTCGATGCGGTCTTCTACGAGGTGGTCTCCGGGCGGGTGCTACGCCCCACCAGGCTGGGAGGACGTACCGAGTTGGAGTCGCTGGCCGCCCGGCTGCCGGGCGGGGATAGCCTGAGCCCGTGATGTCTTCGCCGCCGACTCCCGGCTCCGCCTGGGATGCACCGAGCCTGCTCGACCGCGCCGAGGACCACCGCGGCGACGCCGGCTGGGTGCAGGCCCAGTGGGAACATCCCGGTGCCCGCGTGATCCCGGTGCTGGCTGCCGGGCGGGTGGCCTGGAAGGCCGGGGCTCCCGGCTACCGGGCGCCAGCTGGAGCCCTGGACGGCCGGCAGTTCCTGCTCGGCCTGGTCGATGGGGTGCCGGTGTTCGCCGAAGTGGCGACCGAGTTGGACGAGTCTGTGGGGCTGCGCCAGGTGATGGACGGCCTCGACCCGACCGACCTGCAGGTGGTGTTCACCGCTGCCGCGCTCGCGGCCTGGCACGAGCAGGCCAGGTTCTGCGGCGGCTGCGGGACGGCAACGCAGCCGGAGCGCGGCGGCTTTGCGCGCCGCTGTCCGGGTTGTGGCTGCGAGTTGTACCCGCGGGTGGATCCCGCGGTGATCGTGGCAGTGACCGATCCCGACGACCGGCTGCTCCTGGGCCGCCATGTGGGGTGGGAGGGAAACCGCAGGTCGGTCTTCGCCGGCTTCAGCGAGGCCGGGGAGTCCCTGGAGCAGGCCGTCCATCGCGAGCTGTTCGAGGAGGTGGGGGTGCGGCTGTTCGACCTGCGCTACGTCGCCTCCCAGCCGTGGCCGTTCCCGCGGTCGCTGATGCTGGCCTTCACCGCCCGCACCGAGGACACCGAGATCGTCCTGGATCCTGCGGAGATCGCGGAGGCACGCTGGTTCAGCCGCGCCGAACTCGAGGCGGCGCTGTCGAGTGGTGCCCTTGGGCTGCCGATGCGGACGTCGGTGGCCTACCGGCTGATCACCGCCTGGCGGGAAGGACGATTGCGCTGAGCGGGCAAGCTCAGCCGGTCGCTGGACGGGGCCTGCTCACAGCCGTTCTCGCAGACCGCTTGCCGGGCGGCTGGGGCTGCTGATGGCCTTCGCCAGGGCTTGGGGGGAGCCGATCAGGGTGACCTCGTCCCGGGCCCGGGTGATGGCGGTGTAGAGCAGTTCGCGGGTGAGCAGCGGCGACTCCGGTGGCGGCAGCACCAGCGTGACCCGGTCGAACTGACTGCCCTGGGCCTTGTGCACGGTCATGGCGTGGACGGTCTGCACGCTGTCGAGCAGGAAGGGCGAGATCGAGTGCACCCGGTCGCCGCGGGCGAAGTGCGCCCGCAACCCGCCCGGTTCGGCAACCACGACGCCGGTGTCACCGTTGTACAGACCCAGGTCGGGGGCGTTGCGGGTGACCAGCAGCGGACGCCCGGCGTACCAGGGTTCGCCCGGATCGAAGCCGGGCACCGCATCCTGCAGCCACTGTTCGACCTGGGCGGTCCAGCTGGCCACCCCGTACGGGCCGCGCCGGTGCGCACACAGCAGCCGGTGCAACTCCAGCTGGTGCAGGGCTTGTGCCACGTGGCCGGCGCGGGCGGCTTCGATCATCGCTCGCCCGTGGGCCACCACCGTCTCCTGCAATCCGGTCTGGGCCGGAGTGGAGGCCAGCCGAACACCAGCGGCCGAGGACGTCAGCAGGGCCAGCGCGCCCGTCACGTCCTGGGCCAGGACGGCTTCGGCCAGGGCGGTGATCGCCGGCACCGACCGGTAGTTGCGGCGCAGCCGCACCACCGTTCCGGACGCCGGCAGGCCCAGGGCGTCCAGCGTCTGGGCCAACTCCGGCGGGGTCGGCCCGGGAGCCTCCACGATGTCGCGGAGCACCGCGCCGGCGTCCACCGGTGCCAACTGGTCCGGATCACCGATCAGCACCAGCTGCGCCTGCGGGCGCAGAGCTGCCAGCAGCCTGGCCATCAGGGTGACCGAGACCATTGACGCCTCGTCGATCACCACCAGGTCGAAGGGCAGTGGATTGCTGCGGTCATGGACGAAGCGGCCGCGGGACTCCGGCTTCCAGCCCAGCAGCCGGTGGATCGTCCTGGCACCCAGCCCCGACAGCGGGGCTGCCAGATCGTCGGGCAGGGCGCGCAGAGCCCCGGCGAGAGCCTCTTCCATCCGGGCGGCGGCCTTGCCGGTCGGGGCGGCGAGTGCGATCCGGGGTAGCTCGTCCCGGCTGCGCACCACCATGCCGAGCACGCGCGCCAGCGTGGTGGTCTTGCCGGTCCCCGGGCCGCCAGCGATCACCGAGACCGGTGCCAGCGTGCTCACCACCGCTGCCAATTCTTGGTCGGGGTCGACGAGCTCCCCGAAGAGCTCGCGGCGGGCTCCGGCCAGGGCCTGCAGCGGAACGGCCGCCAGCGGCGCCTGCCGGCGGGCGACCAGTTCGGCAGCCACCTCCGATTCCTCCTGCCAGTAACGCTCGAGGTAGAGCAGGTCACCGATCAGGCGCAGTGGACGGGTGCCCGGCGCACCGGCACCCTGGGTGACCAGCGGGCTGGCCAGGAGTGCCTGCCGCCAGCCGTCCGGTTCCGGCCAGAGCTCCGCCGGCACCACCACCGCCTCCTCGTCGGACGCGAAGCTGTCCGCGGTGATCTGGCGCAGGTCGACACAGACCAGCCCGGAGCGCAGCGCACGGACCGCCAGCGCGAGCCAGAGCTGCGCCCGCTGGTCGGTCTCGTGGTACAGGTACGCGACCTTCTGGGCGACATGGACGTCCCCCCAGCCCAGCAGGCCGGTGGCGTGGAAGTCGAGCAGCAGGCCGGGGCGCAGGCTGGTGGCCAGGTCAGGGGCGGTCATCGTGCCCCCGATCGGCGAGCAGGTCGGACAGGTCGGTGACCAGGGCCGCGGGCGGGAACCAGCTGAACACCCCGGTCTGCGGCTCCGGAACACCCGGGCCGGCCATGCCGCGGACGAACAGGTAGCCGACCCCGCCCAGGTGCCGGGACGGTTGGTAGCCGGGGAGCCGTTCGGTGAGGAAACGGTGCAGCGCCACGCAGTAGAGAATCGCCTGCAAGGGGTAGTGGGTGCGGATCATCTCCTGCGTCATTGCCGCCGCGGTGAAGTGCGCCAGCCGCAGGTCGGCGTCGGGGGAGATCCGGTTGGTCTTGTAGTCGATCACGACGAACCTCGGCCCCGACCCGGTGTGGATCCGCAGCACGGAGTCGATACTGCCGGTCAGGAAGCCGCGCAGCACCTGGCCGGTCAGCGCCGGGTGGGCGAGCGCCTCCGGGTAGTCGGCCAGTGGGTCGCCGGCCGGGAGGTGGCGCCGCACCAGCGCCGCGACCTCGGCCAGGCTGGTCGTGGTGGTGGCCCGGCCGAGCGGGAACTCGAAGTCGAGTTCGCTGAGCCGGTCGCGGACCGGGATCTGGTGCAGCGCCAGGCCGTCGGTGAGCCGGCCGAGCGGGGTGAGCAGGCTCGGCAGGATGCCGGTGGCCAAGGCGGTGACGTCCACGCCCTCGACGGGGAACCGCGCCAGCCCCGCGGCGGTGGCCGCCCTCACCCGTTCACCCAAGACCGCCGGGTCGTCCGGCTCGGGCGTGTCCCAATCCAGATGCTCCAGCACCTCGTGCACCAGGCTGCCGAAGCCGGTGCCGCCGGGCAGAGCCGCCATCGGTGATGGTGGCCCGTCGGCGGCAGCTTCGGCCAGGGTGCCGGTCGGTTCGTCGTCCAGGATCGCGGCTGCCGTCAGGCCGGTGGGCGGATGCTCGTGGACGGCCTGAGTGAGCCCGGAGTAGGAGGTGCGGGTCCACAGTTGGTCGATCGCCCGGTGCCACGCTGGCGCTACCAGCTCCGGCGAACCCTGCCCGCCGCCGTCGGCCAGGCGCACCGAGCCGCTCGTGGCACAGTCCTCCACGGCGATCCCCGCCTGGTCGAGCCAGCGGAGGCTGCCCGGGTCGGTGTCGGTCGGGTAGCCCGGTTCAGGCACCCCGCCGGTGTCGCGGTCGCGGAACAGCAGGCGATGCAGGGGTGAAGTCTCGGTGTTGACCTTCGTCCGCGCCCACCACAAGGTGAGCTGCGACTGTGCCCGGGTGGCGGCCACGTAGAGCGCCCGCAGCCGGTCGGCGGCGTTCTCCTGTTCGGCCACCTCGTAGCGGGCCGGGCGTCCCGGAGCCCCACTGCCGCCCAGATCGAGCATGCGCTCGCCGGCGGTGGAGAACACCAGCGGCTTGCCCTCGTCGGGGCCGGTCCAGAGTTCGGCAGCCTGCGGCACCAGCACCACCGGAAACTGCAGCCCTTTCGCCTTGTGGACGGTCAGCACCTGCACGGCGTGCCGGTCGGTCTCCAGCCGCCGGGTGCGATCACCTCCCAGGTCGCTGGTGGCGATCGCCTCGGTGAGCCAGGCCACCAGCGCCTGGCCGCGCACACCTGCTGAGTGCTGGGCGTGCAGCAACTCGGCCAGGTGCCGGTAGTCGGTGAGATCGCGGGCACCGCCGTCGCGGCCCAGCACCCTGGCCATCATCGTGGTCTCCGCCGTTGTCTCGGACTGGACGGCAGCGAACAGGGCAGCCACCCCGGAACGATCGAGGATGCGCGACCAGTTCTGCAGGGTGGCACCCCACTCGGCCACCTGGTCGTCGCCGGCCGACGCCAGCCGGGCGAGGTCGCCGCCGACGAAGTCGGTCAGGATCGCGGCCCGGATGGTCTGCCGGCCCGGGTCCTGGAGGGCGCGCAGCAGGGTCAGCCAGCCCTGCGCGGCACGGCTGGCGAAGACCGAATCGGCACCGGTGAAGGCGGCCGGCACATCAGCTCGGGAGAGTGCCTCGGCGATGGCGGCACCGCGGCGGTTGGAACTGACCAGCACCGCGATGTCGGCGGCGGCCAGCGGACGTTCCCCGGCCGGGTCGACCACGCGGATGCCGCTCGACAACAGCCGGACCACCTCGGCCACCAGGTCGGCGTTGATCCGGCGGCGGGCCTCCGCCGCCGGCAGGGGGTCGTGCGGTGTCAGGCAGCGCAGCCGGACCGCTGCCGGGACGTGGTCTCCGACCAGCCGCCGTTCGGTGTGGACGGCGGTCACCTCCGGCACACCGATGCCCTCGCCCAGTTCGACGCCGGCGAACAGGGCGTTCAGGCCGGTGACCACAGCAGCATCGCAGCGATGGTTGCGGTCGAGCGAATGGATGGTCCCGGCACCGGCCACGGCGCGGGTGTAGGTGGCGATGTCAGCGCCACGGAAGCCGTAGATCGCCTGTTTCGGGTCGCCGATCAGGATCAGCCGGGCATGGCCGGCGAAGGCCTGCTGCAGGATCTGCCACTGGAGCTCGTCGGTGTCCTGGAATTCGTCGACCAGCACCGCCTCCCAGCGGGCACGCAGTCGCTCCAGCGCGGCGCCGGCGGTCGGGCCGGCGAGGGCGTCCCGCACCCTGGCGAGCTGGTCGTCGTAGCTGAAGGCGCCCCGCTGCTGCTTGCGGGCGGCGAACTCACGACGCACCTGGCCGGCGAAGTCGACCCGGGCGAGCGCCTCCCCGGAGGCTTCCCGGTGCCACAGCGGCAGGTCGCCGCGCTGTACCGCCTGGCGGGACACCAGCCGGGCCGTGGCCAGGTCGAACGGAGGCCGGGACCGGGCGTAGCGCCGCAGGTAGAGGTCATCGACCAGTTGGTCCAGCGCCAGGCCGAAGTCGTCGCTCAGTTCGGCGTCGGGGTCGACCCGGGCGAGGACGCCGAGTTCGTCCAGGACTGCCTGGCAGAACCCGTGGATGGTCATGATCGAGGCCGCGTCGAGCTCGGCCAGGGCGTGCCGCAACCGCGACAGCCGCAGTTCCAGCTCGGCGGACCCGCCGTCGGCCAGCAGCCGGTCGGTCGGGTCGGCGCCGGGGGGCAGCGGAACACCCGCCGCTGCTGCGAGCAGCAGCCGCTCGGTCTGCCGCAGCCTGGACCTGACCCGGGCGCGGAGTTCGCCCGAGGCGCTGCGGGTGAAGGTGATCACTGCCAGGGTCCGCGCGGTCACCACCCCTTCGGCCAGCAGACGGGTGGCCATGGCGGCGATCGCATGGGTCTTTCCGGTGCCGGCGCTGGCCTCCAGCACGACCGTCCCGGTGGGCAGCGGGCCGGCGGGGTCGTAGCGGGTCATCGGTCACCCTCCGCGACGAGCAGCGGCTGCCAGATCAGCTGCGCGAGGGCACCGACCAGACTCGTCTCATCGGCGGCATCCTCCGGCAGGCCGACCCCGGCGGCGGGCTGGGTGAGCACCGCCGGATAGCTGAAGAAGGCCTTCCAGTTCGGGTCGGCATCCCATTCCCAGCAGCGGGCGAGCTGCTTGCCGCCGACGAAGGGATCGGCCGGGTCCTGGCCGGCTGCCCGCAGCGCCGCCCACTGGGCACAGAGCCGGGGGAGCGCAGGCAGCGGCCGGGTCATGCCGATCGCGTAGAGCGCGAGGTAGCGCCCCAGGAGTTCTGCCGCCTGCCGGGGCGAGGGGGCGACCAGCGTGCTGGCCCGCGACTTCCCGATCACCCTCGCCCGTCCGGCGCCCTGACCGGTGGCGGTGAACGCCAGCAGGCGCAGCCAGGTCGCCAGCCGGTGCCGGGGCTGGAGGGAGGAGAACTCCACCTGCAGCAGCAGGCCGTCGTGGCTGTTCACCCGGCCGGTGAGGGCTACCGGGCCGTGTCCCTCGGTGGCCACCGTGAGCGTCAGGTCGTGAGCCACCGGCGCGGTCTGAGACCAGGACGGAAGCTGGCGCTGCACCGCGCGGACGTCGTCCAGCACCGTGCCCAGCACTTCCTGCCCGAGGTCGAATGGGGGAACAGAACCGCGCAGCCACTCCGCGCGGCTGACCGCCTGCGGGTCGTCGCCGGCGAGGATCCGGCGCAGCATCCGGTCACCGATCTGCCAGCGCTCCAGGTGGTCGAGCTCGATCGGGATCTCGTCGGTGGTCTCGCGGGTCTCCGACAGCGTCAGGCCGGCCCGCTGCCGCAGCAGGGTGCGGGCCGGGTGGTTGTAGAAGGCGACCAGGTCGTCCAGCTCGACCCCACAGGTCAGCGGCCAGGGGGCGAGGTCGGCCAGGGTCGCCGCCTCGGGCAGCCGTACCCTGGGCGCCAGCAGTGCCCGGGCGCCGCGGTAGGCGATCGGGTCGACGCTGTCCAGGCCGGGCACTGCCGGGTCGAAGTAGTCGGGGTCGAAGGGCTGCAGCGGGTGGTGGCGGGTGATGCTGGCAGCAGCGCCCGCGGCGGTGGCGTCCAGAGCGTCGAGCAGTTCCTGCAGCGGGGCCGCCAGCGGCACCGTCTCGCCGGTTGCCTCACTGCGTCCGCGGGCCACCACCACCAGCTTCTCCCGGGCGGCGTGGACGTAGTCGAGCAGGAGTTGCCGGTCGGCCAGGGAGCGGTCGGGGTCGCCGACCAGCGGGGCGTCGCGCAGCAGGTCGTCGCCGCCGGTGCGACCGCGGCGCGGGAAGCGCTCGGCGTCGAACCCGAGCAGCACCACCACCCGGTGTGGCACGTGGCGCAGCGAGGTGGGCCCACAGACCAGCAGCGAACCGTTGCCGAAGCTGCCGCGGGCGGGAGTGGCACCGAATTGTTCGGCCAGGGCGCGCTGGACGGCAGGCCGGGCCGCCGCCGTCCGATCGCCGCCGGCGGCGGCGAACCGGGTGAGCCCCGCCCACAGGTCGGCCAGCTGCCACTGCTCGGCCGGGCCGAGCCGGACCAACGCGTCGACGGCCGACCGGCAGCGCTGTGCCCACACCACCGGGGTGGCTGCCTCCTCGAAGCCGGCCAGCATGCGCTGCAGCCGTCCGACCAGCTCGGTGAGCCCGCCGATCAGGTCGATGTCGGCGGCGTCGACGTCATCCAGCGGCAGCGTGGTGCCGGCGGTGACCAGACCGCTCTCCGACAGCGCCACGCCGAGCAGCATCCGCTGGATCCCGGCGTACCAGGTGTTCTGGGGGAAGTCGTCCAGGCCGAACTGGGCACGCTGGGCAGGTGACAGTCCCCAGCGGATGCCAGAGCGTTCGACCAGGCCGACCAGCCGCTCGCGGTTCTCGGCGGTGAAGCCGAACCGGGCCGCCACCGCCGGCTGTCCCGCCAGGTCGAGCAGGGTGGATGCCTCCAGCCGGCTGTCGGGCAGCTGCAACAGGTCGAGCAGCAGCCCGACCAGCGGGTTGGCGCGGGCCACCGACCGGTCCGCCAACTGCACCCGGAACCACCGCGCCGGATGGGCGGCAGCCCCACTGTCGAAGTTGGCGGTGACCAGGGCGGCGACCGCGTCGGCATCCGGGGTGACCACTGCCACCTCGCGCGGTTCGAGGGTGGGATCGCCGGCGAACAGCGAGGCCAGCACCTCGCGGAGCACCTCGACCTGCCGGTCGAGCCCGTGGGAGAGATGGAACTGCACCGAGTCGTCGCCCGGACGCAGCGTGCGCCGAGGGCCCGGGACGTCGGCCCGAAGGTCGGCCTGCAACCAGCCCAGCAGGCTCGCCGGCGCCGGCGCCGGCTCCGGGCGGGGATCGGGCTCGGGCAGCAGCAGGCAGGTTTCGTCGGCCACCGCGGCGAGGGAGTCGTTCAGCGGGTGCCCGATCGGACGGCGGAACTCCGCCCGGGCGAGCACCGGTGGCCCGGACGGACGCCAGCGCGACGGGCTCGGGGTGAGGGCGAGCAGATCGACCCGGTGGTGGCTGGCCACGGCCTGCAGGAGCTCGGCTGTCCCGGGATCCAGCCGCGGGGCGAGGACGGCGACGCGAGCCGGCAGGCCCGGGAAGGGCGCCTCGTGCAGCCGGTCCAGCAGCTGGCGGCGGCGCTGTGGCGGGGTGTGACCGAGCTCCGCAGCCGCCAGCCGCCACAGCCTGGCCTGCCAGGCGTCCTGCGCCAGGGGAGCGCCCTGCGGGCCGACGTCCTCACCGGCCTCCCACCGTGCCAGCATCGCCGGACGGTGGGAGGCGTAGCGGGAGTACAACCGGGCGATGCGGGTGCAGGCCGACCACGGCTGCCGGGCGGCGTCGAGGTGCGCGCGCAGCCCGGCCAGCACCGGATCGCCGGACTCGGCAACGATCTGCTGCAGCAGCCAGGTCAGGCGCTCGGGCTGCCAGGGATCGTCCTCGCCCGCCAGGCGCCGCAGCAGTCCGGCGAGGCTGGCGAACTCGACCCCGGCCCGGATCCCCGCGGTGTCCGAGGCCTGGGCGAGCTGCTGGGACAGCCAGCGCTGGAAGCCGGCGCTGGGAACCACTGCCAGGTCGAAGTCGAGCACGTCGGGTCGGGGCGCGGCCCAGCACGCCCGCAGGGCAGGCACCAGGTGCTCGGCGGTGGGCACGTGGTGGACGTGCAGGCCGGCGGTGGCGAGGGGCGTCTGGGTCATCGTGCTCACACCCTACGGCTCGCCGCCGACATTGCCGGCCCCGGCCCGGATCGCGCCAATCGCGCCGGCCGGGTGCGGTCCGGGGATGTCGGCCCGGGTCTCTACAGTGGTGCACCGTGATGGATCCGGAACAGCTCCTGGCGGGCCTCGACCCCGAACAGGCCGAGGTGGCCACCACCTTCGGCCGCCCGGTCGGGGTGATCGCCGGAGCCGGCACCGGCAAGACCCGGGCCCTCACCCACCGGATCGCCTACGGCGCCCATACCGGTGCCTATGACCCGGCCGCCGTCCTCGCGGTGACCTTCACCACCCGGGCGGCGGGGGAGTTGCGCTCCCGGCTGCGGCAGCTCGAAGTGCCGCAGGTCCAGGCACGGACCTTCCACTCCGCGGCGTTGCGGCAGGCCCAGTACTTCTGGCCGAAGGCCTTCGGCACCGAGTTGCCCCCGGTCAGCGAGGCCCGGTTGCCGCTGGTCGCCGAGGCCGCGCACCGGCTGCGGCTGCGGCCCGAGGCCGGCACCCTGCGCGACCTGCTGACCGAGGTCTCCTGGGCGAAGGTCGCCAACGTCGCGCCCGCGGAGTACGCCGCGGTGGCCCTCGAGGCAGGCCGGGAGGTCGCCGGACTCGACCCGGCCTGGGTCGGCCGGGTGCTGGGCCGCTACGAGCAGGTGAAGTCCGAGCGTGGCGTGATCGACTTCGACGACATCCTGCTGTGCGCCACCGTGCTGCTGGGCGACCATCCCGGCATCGCCGCCGAGGTCCGCTCCACCTACCGCCACCTGCTGATCGACGAGTACCAGGACGTCTCCCCGGTGCAGCACCGGCTGCTCGAGCTGTGGCGCGGCGACAGCGAGGATCTGTGCGTGGTCGGCGACCCTGCCCAGACCATCCACTCCTTCGCCGGCGCCAGCCCGCAGTATCTGACCAGCTTCGGCGCCCGGTTCCCCGCTGCCGCGGTGATCCGGCTGGTCCGCGACTACCGCTCCACCCCCGAGATCGTCGGCCTGGCCAACGCGGTGTCGGTACGGGCGCGGATCGCCGGAGGCGTCCGGCTGGAGTCGCAGCAGGAGTCCGGACCAGCGCCGCGGGTGCTGCCCTGCGCCGCTGAGGCCGACGAGGCACAGGCGGTGGTGTCCTGGCTGCAGGAACTCCACGGCCAGGGGGTGCCCTGGCGGGAACTGGCAGTGCTCTACCGGGTGCACGCGCAGTCGCCGGTGTTCGAGACTGCGCTGAGCGAGGCCGGCATCGGCTTCACCGTCCGTGGCGGGGACGGCTTCTTCGAGCGGGCGGAGGTCCGGCAGGTGCTCGGGCAGCTGACCGAGGCCGCCCGCCGCGACCCCACCGTGCCGGCGGTCGATGCCACCCGCGCCGCCTTGGCGCGTCTCGGCTGGACCACTACCGCCCCGGCCGGCCAGGGTCGCGTCCGGGAGCGCTGGGAGTCGCTGGCAGCGCTGCTCGCCCTCGCCGAGGATCTGGTCGCGGGCACGCCGGGAGCCGAGCTCGGCAGCCTGGTCGAGGAGCTTGGCGCCCGGGCCTTTGCCGAGCACGCCCCGGTCGGGGACGGGGTGGCGCTGTCCACCCTGCACGCTGCCAAGGGGCTGGAGTGGGAGGCGGTGGCGATCGTCGGCGTCCAGGAGGGCACGTTGCCGCTCTCCCTGGCGGCCACCCCGGAACAGGTAGCCGAGGAGGGCAGGCTGTTCTACGTCGGGGTGACCCGGGCGAGGCGGCACCTGCTGGTGACCTGGTCGGGCAGCCGGCGCGGCGGCGGGAGCAGGCAGCCCTCCCGCTTTCTGGACGGGGTCGGGGACGTGCCCCGTCCCGTGCTGCAGAGCTGGGTTCCGCGGGAGAAGCCGCGCAGCGCTCTGGCCGCGCACTGCCGGGTGTGCGGCGGCGCCCTGCACACCGGTGCCGAGCGCAAGCTGGAACGGCACACCAGTTGCGCACCGAGCTACGACGAGGTGACCTTCGACCGGCTGCTGCAGTGGCGGCGGGAGGTGGCCCGGGAGCGCAGCGTTCCGGCCTTCGTGGTCTTCACCGACGCCACCCTGACCGCGATCGCGGAGCGGTCGCCCGGCTCGCTGTCGGAGTTGCTGACGATCCCGGGGGTGGGGAATGCCAAGGCGCAGCAGTACGGGTCCGCGGTGCTGGCGATCCTGACCGGGGAGGAGCCGTCCGCCGGTTGAGGTCGCCACCGGCAACCGCAGCGTCGCAGCCGGTCAGCTCCGGGCGAAGCCGGGCAGGTACTGCCGCAGTACGGCGGCGAAGTTCTCGGTCACGTCCAGCTGGGCCAGGACGGCGATGCCGCCCAGCCACACCCGGTAGACCATCACATAGGACGGCGGGATGTTCAGCTTGAGCGCGATGTCGTCCGGGGACAGGCTGGACTGCACCCGGCGGAACTGCTCGCGGGTCCACTCCCGGCTGAAGCTGAACTCCTCGACCCGGGCCGGCTCGACGAACGGGTTGAGGTAGTCGAGCAGGGCCTGGGCATCGAGTGTTCCGGGCTGGGCGAAGCCCTCCTCGACCAGGCCGGCGAGCATCGCCTCGGCATCGCCGTCCACGGCCCGGCGGATCAGCTCGCCCATCGGTGTCGGCAGGCCACCGGGGAAGTCGGCGGTGAGCCCGAAGTCGATGGCGGCGAGCCTGCCGTCCGGCGTCACCAGGAAGTTGCCCGGGTGCGGGTCGGCGTGCAGGATGCCGGCCAGGCCGGGCCCGGCGAACAGGAAGCTCACATAGTCCAGCGCAGCCCGGTTCCGCTCGGCCGGCGGACGGGCGGCCATGGCCGCCAGCTTCGTCCCGTCCACCCAGTCCGAGACCAGTACCCGCGCGGTGGCCAGGTGCACCCGCGGAACCGTGAACCGTGGATGCCCGGCGAGCGCCTCGGCCATCTGGTTCTGGGCGGCGCCCTCCTGGACGTAGTCGACCTCCTGGCCGATGCGCGAGGTCATCTCGCGAACCATCGACCTGACGTCGATCCCGCCGGTCAGCGGCGAGGCGGCAGCGGCCAGCCGCTCGAGTTGCCTCAGGTCACTGCGCAGCGCGGCATCCGCCCCCGGATACTGCACCTTCACTGCCACCGGACGGCCGGAGGTGGCCCAGCGCGCCCGGTGCACCTGGCCGATGGAGGCAGCCGCCGCCGGCCTGGCCTCGAACTCGGAGAAGGACGACCGCCAGCCGGGTCCGAGCTCGGCGCGCAACACCGCGTGCACCCGTGAGGTCGGCATCGGCGGGGCCGAGTCCTGCAGTGCCTGCAGCCGGTCCCGGAAGGGGGCGGCCACCTCCTCGGGAAGCATCGCCTCCATCGTCGACAGGATCTGGCCGACCTTCATCGCGCCACCCTTGAGTTCGCCCAGCACGGCGAACAGTTGGTCGGCCGCGGCACGGCTCATGTACTGGTCGACCTGGGCGGCGTCGGCCCCCAGCAGCTTGCGGCCGGTGCTCACCGTCGCGCGGGTCGCGGCGCCCAGCGGGAGCCGCAGCATCCGGACGGTACGGCCCAGGGCTCCCTCCGGCAGGACGCGCGGTTCGGGGTCAGTCACGCAGCCAGCATGCCAGCACACCCACAATCGGGGTTCAGCTGCCATTCCCGGGTGGTCAGGGCATGATCCGGGCCGCCGAACTCCAGGGTGCGCCCGGCCAGGTCGGGGATGGCGCCGGCGAGCCGGGCGCGCACCTGTCCGGCAGTGGTGGCCGTCGCCCACGTCAGCAGCACCGGGTCGGGCTGGTGCCGCGCCCGGCAGAGCTGGGACAGCACCCGCGGCCAGGCCGGGTCACCGGCGCCGCGTACCAGGTCGAGGCAGCGCAGGCAGGGGGTGGTGCCCGGCTCGACCAGCGGGCCGACCACCGCCCGGTCGGCGGCCAGCCGCACCACCAGGTGGCAGTGGCCGGCCCGCGCGAGGGCATCGGTGAGCGCCCGGTCGGGTTCGACGGTGTCGGTGGCGACGACGAGCAGGCGCGGCCACCCGGCAGCCACCAGGTTCCAGTCCAGCACCGGCGTGAGCGGTGCGCCGGCGGCCCGTCGGGCGAGCGGACGGGGGTGAAGGTTGGCCAGCCGCAGCACGTCGAGTTCCGCACACCGACGCAGCAGGGCGGCGATGGCATCGGCCAGCGGCCCGGAGCCGACCACGCCCACCTGGGTCGCAGAACGCTCCCCGAGTTCCAGCCGGCCGGTGTTATCCAGCCAGTCGAGGAACCAGGCCAGCCAGGGTTCGGGCAGCCCGGAAACCAGGCGGGTCAATTCCGCCAGGGTGCGTGGCTGGTGGAGCGCTGCGACCACCTCGGCGATCCCGGCCGGCACCCCGTCGAGGATCACCCCGTCGGTGTCGCAGCCGAGTTGGAGCACCTCCGGTTCCCGCCAGGCGGTGGTCAGCGGCCGGCGGAGCCGGTAGCTGCGGTCGGGCGTGGTGGGCACGCGTCCCACCTCACCGGTCGCCGGGCCGGGGACGCAAGCACTGCTGCCCGAGCTGGCAACACCCGGCAGGCAGCCGGCAACACCGCTGGCGGCAGGGACGGCAAGAGCGCCGGGCCACACGGGCGCCGGCGCTCTTCGCGCAGTGGGAGAGGCCTCAGGCCTGCTTCGGAAGGAAACGGGTCAGGTTGGTGCCGCAGACCGGGCACTTGGCCTTGGCGATCCGGGTGCCCTTCTCGTTGACGCTGACGTCGCCGGTCGCCTCCCGGTGGTCCTTGCACTTCACACAGTAGAACGACCCGGTGTAGCTGTCCTTGGCCACTGTTACTCCTCGGTGGTAGGTGGTCGGTCATCCCTGGCCGAACCGGCCCGGGAGTCTTGCCGCGTCAGTATGACACACGGCAATAACCAGAGGGTATGACCCTCTCGGTCGCGAGGCCCTCACCGTCCGATACCGCTTGCCTTCCCCTGCGAGCGGACCGGCCCGGGAGGGCCTCACTGAGGTGAAGCTAGCGCCGGTGGGCGGTGCCGGTCAACCCGACACTCGAAGGCGGGTGACGTAAGGTTCACGGCATGCAGTCCTCCGGGGTTGAGATCCGGCGCAGCAGGCGTCGCCGCAGCACGCTGACGGTCTTCCGCGAACAAGGCAGGCTGGTCGCCGTGGTGCCCGAACGGCTGACCCGCCGGCAACTCGACGAACTGGTCCCTCCCCTTGTCACACGCTTTCTGGCGAAAGAGGAACAGCGGCTGGTTCCGGCCGGCGACGCCGACCTGCACGCCCGCGCCGTCGAGTTGGCCGACAGCTACCTCACCGGACGGATCGAGGGTGCGCTGCCTTGTTTCCAGGTGGCGTGGGTGTCGAACCAGACCCGGCGCTGGGGCTCGTGCACGCCGAGCGCCGGACGGATCCGGATCTCGGACCGGCTGCGTGGGGTGCCCCGGTTCGTGGGCGACTACGTCCTGTTGCACGAACTGGTGCACCTGGTGGAACCCACGCACTCCCCGAGGTTCCGGGAGCTGCTGTCGGCCTACCCGCAGGCCGAACGCGCCCGGGGCTTCCTGGAGGGCTTCGAGTTCGCGGCGAGCGGCAGCCAGACCGACCTGGACTGACCGCCGGTTCAGTCCTCCCGGCCGCTCTCCTCGTCCAGCAACCTGGCCAGCTCCGCGTCCAGATCGTCGGGGGTGCCGGTGCCGTGGCCGTGCTCGGCGAAGCTCAGCGGATCGTCCAGTTCGGCCGGAGTGGGCACCAGATCGGGATGCGCCCAGGCCGCGTCGCGGGCGGCCGGACCGCGCGCGGCCCGGGTGGCCGCCCACAGGTTGGCGGCGTCGCGGGTGCGGCGGGGCCGCAGGTCCAGCCCGAACAGGGTCTTCAGGGCGGCCTCGGCGGGCCCGCCGGCGGCCCGGCGGCGGCGCAGCATCTCGGTGAGCTGGACGGCCGCCGGCATCCGGTCGCGGGTGGCCTGGTCGACCACCTCGTCCACCCAGCCCTCGACGAGGGCGAGCAGGGTCTCCAGCCGTAGCAGCACCTCGCGCTGTTCGTCGCTTGCGGCCGGCACGAAGATCGAGCCGGAGATCGCCTGCCCGGCCTGCTCGATCTCGTCGGGCGTCATGGCGCTGCCGAGTTGCGACTCGATCCCCTGCTCGAGTGCGTCCGGGTCGATCGAAATCAACCGGGCGTAGTGCTCGACCAGGGCCAGCAGCTGCGGGCCCAGCCAGCCGACGGCGCCGAACAGGCGCTGCCGGGCCGTCTCCCGCAATGCCAGGAACAGCAGCACGTCGGAGGCGGAGACGTCCAGCCCGTCGCAGAAGGCTGCGATATTGGTCGGCAGCAGGGCGGGGAGCGGACGGCTGGTCAGCGGCAGGCCGACATCACCGGAACTGACCACCGCCGTGGCCAACTGCCCGAGTGCCTGGCCGACCTGCGCGGCGAACATCCCCGACGCCGCGGCCCGCAGCATCGGCTGCATCAGGCCGGCAGTCGGATCGTCGGCCTCGGGCCGTTCGACCAGCCCGGCGATGGCCACGCTCAGCTGGGTGACCACCGGACGGACCAGCTGTTGCCAGGTGCCGAAGGTGTTCTCCACCCACTCCGCGCGGCTCCACGCCACGGCGGGTGCGCTGATCGGGGCGAAGCCGATCTGCTCGTCCAGCCACAGGTCGGCCAGGCCGGCGGCGCTCCGGATCGCGCTGAGCTGGGAGGGCGACGGGGTCGGGTCGGGGCCGGCCGCGGCGGTGACCTTGCGGGCGATGTCCTTGGTGAAGTTCCAGTTCATCCCGGACTCGGCCTCGGCGGCGCCGTACCCGGCCAACTGGTTGGTGAAGGCCCCCATCATCCCCTGCATCCGGGACATCAGGTCGTCAATGTCGAGCCGGCCGTCAGGCCCGGGGGTGATGCCGAACTGGGCGAGGAATCGCAGCAGTGCCTCTTCCGCGCGATCGGGTTCGTCGCCCGGTCTGGACTGGTCGCTCATCGCTGCTCCTTCGTCGATCTTGCGCCATTGTCCATCATCGGGCCAAGGAATTCCGTTCCCTCGGGGTAGGGTCGGGGGTCGTAGAGCCAGACGGTGGGCGAGTCAGACGGTGGGCGAGGGGGTCAGTTGACCAAGCAGACGTGGACTGCCGCGGTGGCCGCGTTGCTGTTCGTCGCCCTGGCAGCCGTGATCGCCATGGCGCCGGTGCCGTTCGTCTCCTGGACGCCGGGGGCCACCTATGACCTGCTCGGCGAGGTGAACGAGGCGCCCGCGATCGAGATCACTGGCGCGGACACCTACCCCGCGACCGGTGAGTTGCGGATGGTGACGGTGGCCGTGACCAGCCCGGACAGCTCTCTCACCCTGCCCGAGGCGCTGTTCTCCTACTGGCTGCCGGCCCGGGAGGTGCTGCCCCGCGAGGCGGTCTACCGTCCGGGGATCGGCACCGAGGCGATCGAGGAGAACGAGACCCAATTGATGGACGACTCCCAGGGCGCCGCGGTCGTGGCCGCGCTGCGCGCCGCCGGGGTCGCCGTCCGGGAACTGCCGATGGTGGAGACGGTGTCTGCCGCCGGACCGTCGGCCGGCAAGCTGATGCCGGGAGATCTGATCACCGCCGTCGATTCCACGAAGGTGCTCACCAAGGCCGACGTCCGGGCAGCGATCGACAAGCACAAGGTTGGCGATGCGGTGAAATTCGACCTGATCCGGGAACGGGTCGACACCACCGAGACCGTCACCACCCGCTCCCAGGCGGAGGATCCGAGCGTCCCGGTGGTCGGTATCGGTCTGGGCACCGGCTACACCTATGCGCCCCAGATCACGTTCGGCATCAACACCGACATCGGCGGCTCCAGCGCCGGGCTGCCGTTCTCGCTGGCGATCTACCAGAAGCTGACCGCCGACGACCTGCTGGACGGCCGGGTGGTGGCCGCCACCGGCACCATCGACGCCAGTGGCCACATCGGCGCGATCGGCGCGGTCCAGGAGAAGATCGCCGCCGCCAGCCGGGACGGCGCCACGGTCTTCCTGCTTCCCCGGGACAACTGCGTGGACGTCACCGAGGCGCACGACGGCATCCGGCTGGTGCCGGTCGAGACCCTTGGCGATGCCCTGGCCGGCCTGGCCGACCTCGACGACCCGGCCCGGGCGGCCGACGTGCCGGAGTGCCCATGAGCGAGTCGCTGACCGCAGCGCTGGTCGAGGTCGAACGGTTCGTCGGCCGTTCTGGCTGGGACCAGCCGGCCCGGCTGTTCGCGCTGGTGCGCACCGCCGAGCTGATCGCCGCCGAGCCGGGCCTTGCCGAGCACCTCACCAACGCCCCCGGGGACGGCTTCACCTCGATTGAGCAGGAGGAGTTCACCGCCGGCGCCGACCTCGACGAGACCCTGGCCCGGATCGCCTGGCCGGACACGGTTGCCGGCTGCGCACTCTGTCTGGAACGGGTGTTCGTACCGCCCGAGGTCGAGCCCGAGCTGCCCGAGGACCCGGTGGCCGCTGCCGCGGTGGTGGCCGACCACCCCAAGCGCATCGATCTGCGGGTGGTGGTCGGGGTCACCAGGGACGGTGCCCGCCATGGTGTCGCCCGGGTGCGCGGCCACGAGGGGGAGCTGCTGGGTGGAACCGATCTGGTGCCCGCCCTGACCGAGGCATTGTCACGTACATTGGAGTGACTGCCGCCCGACCCAGTCCGACGAGGAGCATTTGTGTCGACAACCTACGCCCGACGGGGCCCGCTGATCCCGACGATCGTGATCGCCGGGTTGCTGATCGTGGGCTTCCTGGTGTTCTCCGAGATCTGGACGGAGAAACTGTGGTTCGACTCGGTCTCCTACCAGACCGTGTTCACCACCCAGCTGTTCACCAGGGTGTGGCTGTTCGTCGTGTTCTTCCTGGTGATGGCCGGGCTGGTCGGACTGAACATGTGGCTGGCCTTCCGGATGCGCCCGCTCGGGTCGCGCAGTGGCAGCAGCCAGGTGCTGGAGCGGTACGCCGACCTGCTCGCGTCCAACCTCACGCTGTCGCTGCTGCTGCCGGCGGCCTTCTTCGGGGTGATCGGCGGCATGACCGCCCAGGCTGCCACCCTCGATGTCCTGGCCTGGCTGAACCGCACCCCCTTCGGTGAGGTGGATCCCTACTTCGGGCTGGACATCGGGTTCTACGTCTTCGAGTTGCCGATCTGGCGTGATCTGCTCGGGTTCGCGATGAGCGCGCTGTTCTTCGCGCTGATCGGGGCGGCCGCCGTGCACTTCACCGTCGGCGGGATCCAGCTCGGCCGGGGTGCTGCGTCCGGCAGCCGTCCGAGTGCGGCCCGGCGGCACCTGTCGATCCTGGCGGGCCTGCTGCTGGTGGTCTACGGGCTGCAGAGCCTGGTCGACCGGTACGCCTATCTGGTCGCCGACGGCACCATCTTCACCGGCCTGCACTACACCGACGACCATGCCCGGCTGGGCGCCAAGCTGGTGATGGCGGTGATCGCCTTCATCTGCGCGGCGCTGTTCTTCCTGAACGCCTTCGTGAACCGCTGGGTGCTGCCGGTCACCGGTCTGGTGCTGATGCTGGTGTCGGGGCTGATCCTGCAGCTGATCTACCCGGCGATCGTGCAGTCCTTCCAGGTCTCGCCGAACGAGCCCGACAAAGAGGGCACGTACATGCAGCACCACATCGACGCGACCCGCAAGGCGTTCGGGATCTCCGAGGTGGAGACCACCGCCTACGATGCGGTCACCGATGTGCGTCCCGGGCAGTTGAAGGAGGATGCCGAGGCCTTGCCCGGCATCCGCCTGATCGACCCGGCCCGGGTGGGTGCCGCGTTCGAGCAGCTGCAACAGGTACGCGGCTACTACTCGTTCCCGGACGTGCTGGACGTCGACCGGTACGTGGTGGACGGGGTCGAGCGCGACATGGTCGTCGCCGCCCGGGAGATGAACCTCAACAACGTGCCGGACAAGGCGTGGAACAACATCCACACGGTCTACACCCATGGCTACGGAATGGTCGCCGCCTATGGCAACCGCCGGCAGTCCGACGGCCAGCCGGAGTGGGTCGAGCGCGACCTGCCGCCGAGCGGGGCGTTGGGAGAGTACGAGGGCCGGATCTACTTCGGCGAGAAGAGCGACCAGTTCGCCATCGTCGGCCGGGAACCGGGACAAGCGCCGATCGAGCTGGACACCCCCGGTGGCGGCAAGGGCGGCGGCGAGCAGTACAACGTGTACGCCGGGACGGGCGGCGTCCCGATCGGCAGCATCGTCAACCGGCTGCTCTACGCGGCCCATTTCATGGACCTGAACTTCCTGCTGTCCGACCGGGTGAACTCGCAGTCCAAGTTGCTGTACAACCGCACCCCGCGGGAGCGGGTGGAGCAGGTGGCGCCCTGGCTCACGCTGGACAACAACAGCTACCCCGCCGTGGTGGACGGCCGGCTGGTCTGGATCGTCGACGCCTACACCACCAGCCGCAGCTACCCCAACAGCGAGTTGGTCGGGTTGCGCCAGTCCACGTCGGACTCGCAGACCCGCACCACCGGTGCCACCGGGCTGGACCAGATGGTCAATTACCTGCGCAACTCGGTCAAGGCGGTGGTGGATGCCAGCAACGGCACCGTCGCGCTGTACGCCTGGGACGAGAGCGATCCGATCCTGCAGACCTACGCCAAGGCGTTCCCGGGCACGGTGCAGCCCAAGGATGCGATCAGCCCCGACCTGCTGGCGCACCTGCGCTACCCGGAGGATCTGTTCAAGGTGCAGCGCGAGATCCTGCGCCGCTACCACATGACTGATCCGGCCAGCTGGTACCAGCAGTCCGACCTGTGGCAGGTGCCGAACGACCCGGTCACCAACACCGGTGAGGCCAACGAGCCGCCGTACTACCTGTCGATCAAGTGGCCCACGGACGACGCGCCGGTGTTCAGCCAGACCTCGGTCTTCGTCCCGCGGGGACGGTCGAACCTGGCGAGCTATCTCGCGGTGGTCGCCGAGGCGACCAGCCCGGACTACGGCAAGCTGCGGGTGCTGCGGATGTCGGACACCCATCAGATCGACGGGCCGGGCCAGACCTTCAACGCGATGACGGCGAACAGCCGGGTGGCGGAAGTGTTACGTCCCTATCTCAACCAGGGCTCAGCGGCGGCCAGCTACGGCAACCTGCTCACCCTGCCGATGGGCGCGGGCCTGCTGTACGTGCTGCCGGTGTACACCCAGCGGCAGGGGAGCAACGGCTCCTACCCGGTGCTGACCTATGTGATCGTCCGGTTCGGGCAGAGCGTGGGGATCGGTGCCACCCTGCAGGAGGCGCTCGACGAGACCTTCAAGGGGGACGCGGGCGCCGAGACCGGGGAGAACCCGGTCGATCCGGTCACCCCGCCGACCGAGCAGCCCACGGAGCCGTCCACGCCCACGACGCCGCCGGCGACCACGGCGCCGACCACCGACCCCAATCTGCCCTCGGATGCCAAGCAGGCGGCTACCGTCCTGCTGCAGCAGGCCGAGACCGCCTTCGTGGCCGCAGACAACGCGCTGCGGGCGGGCGACCTGGCCGAGTACCAGAAGCAGATCGAACTGGCCCGGAAGTCGCTGGAGGAAGCACAGGCTCAGCTCAAGCGCTGAGTTGGGCTCAGCGCAACTCGACGTCCCAGCCGGCGTCCCGCAGCGGCGCTGCGAGGGCTGTGGCGTCGCCGACCACCACCAGGGTGAGCCGGTCGGGAGGGAGCAGATCGGTGAGTGCTGCGCTGGCCTCGTCGGGGGTGACCAGCTCGAGCGCCTCGCTGAACGAGTTCACGAAGTCCGCCGACAACCCGTGGGCGACCAGACCGGTGACCGCCTCGGTGACCCCGCGAGCGGTGGCGTAGCGCATCGGCGAGGTGCCCTGCAGATAGCCCACCGCATCGTTCACCTCCGCGGCGGTGAAGGGCGTGGTGACCACGTCCAGCAGCCGGGTGGCGATGGTGATGGCGTCCACTGCCACGTCGGTGCGGAAGGATGCCTGGGCGGCGATCAGGCCGCCGTCGCGCAGCGGGTGGTCGACCAGGTGGATGCCGTAGGTGTAGCCCTTCTCCTCTCGCAGCACTCGGTTCAGCCGGCTCAGGAAGGCGCCGCCCATGGCGTGGCAGGCCACCTGGACGGCCGCCCAGCGCGGGTCGCTGCGGTCGATCCCGAAGCCGCCGAGCCGGATGTCGGCCTGCACCGCACCGGGGCGGTCGATCAGTCGGCAGTGCGGCCGGCGGGCGGTGGGGATCTCGCCGATCACCTCGCGGGCAGGAGTTCCCTGCCAGCCGGCGAAGGCGGTGGCCGCCAGATCGAAGGGTTCGGCGTCGAAGTCTCCGCAGAGCACCAGGGTGGCGCCGTCAGGGCGGTAGTACTGCTGGTGGAATTCGGTGACATCGGCAGCGGTGATGGCGGCGACGCTCTGGGCCTGGCCCCCGGACATCCGGGAGGCGCGGAACCGTCCCCGGATGGTCGCCCGGCGGAACTCGATGGCGGCACGATGGGCCGAGTTCGCCAACTGCTGGTCGATCTGGGCCAGCCGCAGGGCCTGGTGCCGGGCGACATCGGTGGCGGACAGGGTCGGTTCGACGACCGCCTCGGCCAGCAACGCCAACGCCGGCCCGAGGTGCGGGACCGCGACTTCCAGGAACAACTCGGAGGCGGCGTGGGTGACGGCGCCGCTCAGTTCGGCGCCGAGGTTCTCCAGTGCCTCGGCGAAGTCGGTGCCCGGGTGGCTGGCGGTGCCCTCGTCGAGGCAGCGGTGGACGAGGGTGGCCACTCCCTCGAGGGCGGGTGGTTCGAGGTTGAGCGGGGTGTCGAGCACGAGCCCGACCGAGGCGACGTGCTGGCCCGGGCGGTGGAAGGCCTGGAGCGCGAGCCCGTTGTCCAGCCAGGTGCGCGCCGGCTGGGGAAAGGCCCAGCGATGGGGCGGGTGCACCGCCGGTCGTCTGCTGTGGCCTTTCATGCGGTCTCCTTGACGTAACGCAGGACCGCCGAGCGGTCCGGGGTGAGCAACTCGGCTGCTGCCGCACCCACCTCCTCGACGCTGATGGCCTGGACCTCGGCGAGCCTGCGGTTCACCCGCTCGGGATCGCCGTGGAGGGTGGCGTAGCCGCCGAACTGGTCGGCCCGGGCGTCCACCTGGGCGAGCTCGCTCAGCCAGAGCCGCTCGAACTGCACGACCGCGCGAGCCACCTCCGACGGCGTCGGCCCGGCGCTGGCGAGCCGTTCGACCTCCAGGGTCAACGCGCCTTCCAGGTCGTCGGGCGAGACACCGGGCAGGGCGCGGGCGCTGGCCAGGCCGAGGCTGGTGCCGGCGATCAGGCCGAGCGCACCGGCGGAGGCCGACGCCGCGAGTTCGCGTTCGCGGACCAGGACGCGCTGCAGCCGGGAGGACTGCCCGTCGCCGAGCACGGCGAGCGCCAGGTCGGTGGCATCGAACCGCCGGCTGTCCCGGGCGGGCAGCCGCCAGGCCAGGTAGACGGCGTCGGCCGGGACGTCGGCGAGGATCTCCTGACGCGGCCGGCCCCGCAGGCCAGGCAGCGGTGCCGTGTTCGTGCGGGGGCGGCGCTCGCCACCGGCGATCCAGCCGAAGGCCTTCTCGGCGCGCCTGAACCCTTCCCGGACGGTGAGGTCGCCGACCAGGCTCAGCACGGCGTTCTCCGGCCGGTAGTGGCGGCCGAAGAAGGCTTGGGCAGTC
This sequence comes from Propionicimonas sp., assembly GCF_034927565.1. Classification (GTDB taxonomy): domain Bacteria; phylum Actinomycetota; class Actinomycetes; order Propionibacteriales; family Propionibacteriaceae; genus Propionicimonas. Next base: position 13,773 of record NZ_JAYFPT010000033.1, on the reverse strand, counting down.
TCGGGGGTGGCGGCGTCCAGATCGGCCATCCGGCCGATCGTGACATGTCCGTAGGGATGCTCGGAGGGGAAGACCAGCTCGACCAGATGTCGCACGGCGTGGCCGTAGGGAACATTGTCGTAGCGCTGCCGCTTCTCCTCCTTGACCACCTCCCGCTGGGTGTCGACGTTAGCCTGGCTGAGGTTGTCGGCCAGACTGGCCAGCCGGTCGGCCTCCAACCACAGCGCCAGGTCGAGCGCCCCGGTGGGCACGGTCTCGAAATAGTTGGTCCGGTCGAAGGAGGTGGTGGCGTTCACCGAGCCGCCGACGTTCTGCAGCGTGTTCAGGTGCTCGCCGGAAGCGACATTCGCCGAACCCTGGAACATCAGGTGCTCGAAGAGGTGAGCCCACCCGGTCTGTCCCGGCTGCTCGTCCCGGGAGCCGACGTCGTACCAGAGGTTGACCGCAACGATCGGGACGGCGGGGTCGGGGCTGACCACGACCCGCAGGCCGTTGTCGAGGGTGGTGGTGTGAACCGGGTACTGCAGGGGCACGGCGGCTATCTCACCACATCCGGGCGGTGGGCGACAGCCGGGCTCAGGACAGGACCAGCCACAGGCCGAGTGCGGCTGCCGCCACGCTGACCACCACCATGCCCCCGGCGTGCAGCAGCAGGCTCCAGCCACGCCCGGCACGCAGCAGCCGGGCAGCTTCGACGCTGGCGGTGGAGAAGGTGGTGTAGCCGCCCAGGAAACCGGTACCGGCGACGGCCGCCCACTGGTTGCCGGTGGCCAGCAGCCACCCGGTCACCAGGCCGAGCAGGAAGGACCCGGTGACGTTGATCACCAGGGTGCCGAGCGGCAGGGGAGCCCGCAGCCGGGAGATCAGCGAGTCGAGCACGAAGCGGCAGGTGGCACCGAGGCCGCCGGCGACGGCGATCAGGAGCGGGATCATGCCGTCCTGCCTTCCGGCCGTCCGGCAGTTGCCTGAGGCCGTCGCCGCAGCAGCAGCCGCACCAACCGGTTGCCGGCCAGTGCGAGGCCGATCCCGGCGACCACGCTGACCACGGCGTAGGCCAGGCCCAGCCAGAGCGTGCCCTCCCGGACCAGCCGCACGGTCTCGATCGAGAACGTCGAATAGGTGGTGTACCCGCCGAGCAGCCCGGTGCCGACGCCGAGCCGCACCCGGCGGCGCCAGCCGCTGTCCGGGCCGGTGGCTGCCAGGGCCTCCAGCAGTCCGCCGAGCAGCAGAGAACCGGACAGGTTGATCCACAGGGTGGTCCACGGCCAACTGCCGGCGGGCGCGCCGAAGCCGGTCTCCAGTCCCCAGCGCACGGCGGTGCCCACCGTCCCGCCGGCGAAGACCAGGCCGAGCAGTGCTGGGCGCAGGCCGGGGCGGGCAGTCACTTCCACGGGGCAGGGGCCTTCCAGTCGACGACGCTGAGTGGCACCACCAGGACGGGGCGGTGCTGGTGCCGGCTGAGGTGCAACCCCACCGACTCGGCTAAGAACTCGTGCACCCGCTCCGTGCTGGACGGATGCCGGGCACCCACCACGATCGCCGAGGCCCCGACCGCCCGGGCGAGGTGGGTGAGGGCGCGGTCGGCCCGTCCGGCCAGATAGCGGAACTCCCAGGGCACGCGGTCGCCGATCAGCCCGTTCAGGAAGGACAGGATCGCCTGCTGGCGTCGCAGCCAGGAGTCGTCGACCACGTCCGGCTGGAGGCTGGAGTGGCGGACGGTGCCGTCAGGATATTCCTCGTCGACCACCCGCTCCTGGTCGGCGTAGGCGAAGTAGAGCGGCACCCGGAGATCCGTCGCCCAGGCAGCGGCGGTGAGCGCAACCAGGTCGGGCTGGCCGGGGACGATGCCGACCACCAGCGGATGGCCTGCCACCGGCACGATCCGGTCGGGAGCGGGTTGGGGAACCTCGCGCATCCGTACCTCCTGGGCAGCCTGCGGCCTGCCCTGACGTGGGGCAGGAACCATCAGCCGGACGGCGGTTCGGGCTCAGCCCAGGCGGGATCCATCGCCTGGTGACACCTTAGCGTCCCAACACCGTCACCGGCGGCGACGTCGCGTCCTGCCGGTCCCCAGGCGGCCCGGGGACTTTGCCCCGTCCGCGACTATTTCCCGCCACTGCTGTTACGAACGTGGCTCCCACGGGTTGAGAACGGCAATGCCAAGGGGACGGAAATGGCGGACGTTGCGGGTGACGACGGTCATCCCGGCAGCCTGGGCGACGGCCGCGATGAGGGCATCATCGAGCGGAGCGTGCTCGGGAACGCGATAGGTCGCGAGCCGCCGGGCTGCGGGAAGGTCGAACGGCAGCACGCGACCGGCGAAGGCCGGCAAGACTCGCTCCTCGAACCAACGGCGCAGGACAACTGCCTGGGCGGGATCGGAGCGCTCCCTGGCGGCCACGCCGCGCTCGATCTCGGCCACCGTCGTGGCGGTGATGAACTGGTCGCTCACAGCCACTGATGAAGCCCAGGCCTCAACCGCGGGGTTGCGTCCCCGGATTCTGAGAGCGGAGACGACATTGGTGTCGAGGACGTACTGCACGCCGGCTCACAGGTGGGATGCGCGGGCGGTCAGGTTCAGCCTGTCAGGCTCGAACTCGATGTCGGCGCCTTCGTCCATACCGAGAAGATCGCTGAGTGTGACCGACTCGCGTTCGAGAGCATCAGCAAGGATCTCGCGTGCCTCGGCCTCGGCCGACCTCCGATGCTGCTCGGCGCGCAATTTGAGCGCCGCCTTGGTCCCGGGGGGAAGGTTACGGATCAGGATCTGCTCCATGGTGGATCACCTCCGATATCAGGTAGATGATATCACTGATGGCGAGTGGTCCCGCTATTCGATGCAGGGGCGGGCAGGAACCCCGGACATGGCAAGTGGCCCTGACCAAGTTCTTAGCCAGGGCCACTTTTTCGTAGCGGGGAGAGGATTTGAACCTCTGACCTCTGGGTTATGAGCCCAGCGAGCTACCGAGCTGCTCCACCCCGCGTCGCGTGGTCCACTATAGGTGGCCGGATCGCGAAGCCCAAATCCGCGGTTGGCGACCGGCGACCGGGGCTCGGGCCGCCGATCCGCATTCCGTCCACTCCAGCCCACCCGCTGTCACCTTGCGCGCCGTCGTGGCGGTTCCAGGTGGGCGGCGGCCGACTGGGCTAGAATTCCCGCGCTTCCTCGCGCCGCGGGGCCGACTCTTGGAGAGAGCTGATGGACTCAGTGGCAGTCACGTCCACACCACGCGGTTCTGGGGTGTTCCGCATCGTCGCCGTGCTGGTCAGCATGGCGATGGCAGTGGTGGCTGCGGGCTGTACCTCCTCTCCGACCAACTCCGCCAGCGGTCAGAAGCACACCCTGGTGGTCGGCGCCACCGTCGAGCCGCCGTCGATGGATCCGTTCCACAACAGCGCCGCCGCCATCCCGCAGGCGCTGCTCTACAACGTCTACGAGACCTTGCTGAAGGTCGATTCCGAGGGTGCCCTGCGACCGCTCCTGGCGCAGGCCTGGGAGATCAGCCCCGACCAGTTGACCTACACCTTCCATCTCAACCCGGCGGCGAAGTTCGCCTCCGGCGCTGCGGTGGACGGCGAAGCGGTCGTGGCCAACGTCAACCGGCTGAAGAACGATCCCACGATCACCGAGACGTTGCGCGCGCAGATCGACCTGGTGGTCTCCGCCGAGGCGCCGGACGCCGGCAAGGCGGTGATCACGCTCAGCCGGCCGTCCGTGATGTGGCTGTACGAGATGGCGTCCACCCTGGGCATGATGGTCGACCCGACCAGCACCGCCGCTCTGGCCACCACCACGGCCGGTTCGGGCCCCTATCAGCTCAAGCAGCAGAACAAGGGCACCAGCGTCGTGCTGGAGAAGAATCCGTCGTACTGGGGGACGCCGGCCCGGTTCGACGAGGTGACCTTCCGCTACTTCACCGACCCGAACGCGATGAACGCCTCCATGCTGTCGGGCGACCTGGACGTGATCTCCAACCTGCAGGCCCCCGACGCGCTGTCCCAGTTCTCCGACACCAGCCGGTTCACCACCATCAGCGGCACCAGCAACGGTGAGGTAGTGCTCGGCCTGAACCATGACAACCCCGATCTGGCCAAACTGGAGGTCCGCAAAGCCCTCACCATGGCGATCGACCGCAAGGCACTGATCGACACCATCTGGAACGGCCAGGGTACGCTGATCGGCTCCATGGTCGCGCCCACCGACCCCTGGTACGAGGACCTCTCCGGTACCTACCCGTACAACCCGGACCAGGCGAAGGCGCTGCTGGAGCAGGCCGGCTACCCGGCGGGCAAGCTGAAGCTGCGGCTGCGGGTTCCAGTGATTCCCTATGCGACCAAGAGCGCCCAGTTCGTCGCCTCCCAGTTGCGGGAGGTGGGGGTCGAGACCACCATCGAGGAACTGGACTTCAGCCGCTGGCTGTCCGAGGTGTTCACCAACGGTGACTACGACATGACCATCGTCGCCCACGTCGAGGCCCGCGACCTCGGCAAGTTCGCCAATCCGAAGTACTACTGGCACTACGACAACCCGCAGTTCCAGCAGCTCTACGAACAGGCGGACGCCGCCGGTGAGGCAGGAGCGGTGCCGCTGATGAAACAGGCTGCCCGGCTGCTGGCCACCGACGCTGCCGCGATCTGGCTGTTCTCGCTGCCGAACCTGGTGATCACCAAGTCGACGATCACCGGCGTCGCGCCGAATGAGACCTCGCTGAGCTTCGACCTGACCACCCTCGCCGGGCGCTGATCCGGCGATGGCCCAGCGGACTGTCCGCGCGCCGGGCGACCCCGGGCGGACGCCTGAGTCTGCCCGGCCGGCGCCGCGGGCGGGGAAAGGACTTGCCCGCGAGGCGGGCAAGAAGCTGGCGATCTTCGCAGCCACCCTGTTCGGCGCATCCGTGCTGATCTTCGTGGTCACTGCCGCGCTGCCGGGCGATCTCGCCCAGGTTCTGCTCGGGACGGACGCCACCCCCGAAGCGGTCGCGCAGCTCCGCGCCCAGCTCGGGCTGGACCGTCCGCTGGTGGTCCGCTACCTGGACTGGATCGGCGGCGTCCTGGTCGGCGACTTCGGAATGTCGCCGATCCAGTCCAACCTGCCGGTGATCAGCCTGATCGCGCCACGGATCGCCGTCACCTGTTGGCTGGTGCTGTTCGGGATCCTCGGTTCGGTGCTGATCGCCCTGCCGGCCGGCATGCTGGCCGCACTGAAGCGGCGGCACTGGCAGGGCTTCGCGGTGAACGCGCTCGCCCAGATCGGGATGGCGATCCCGGTGTTCTGGGGCGGCATCCTGCTGGTCTTCGTCTTCGCGGTCTGGCTGCGCTGGCTGCCGGCCAACGGCTACATCCCGCTGAGCCAGGATCCGGCCGGCTGGGCGTCCCACCTCGTCCTGCCCGTGGTGACCCTCAGCCTGGTGCAGGGGGCGGTGCTGGTCCGCTACGTCCGCTCGGCCTTCGTCGAGGTACTCAACGAGGACTACTACCGCACAGCGCGGGCGATCGGCTGGCTGCCGAATGCCGCCCTGTTCCGGCACGGCGTCCGCAATGCTGCGGTCTCGCTGGTCACGGTGATCGGCCTGCAGCTGTCGAGCGTCCTGGTAGGGGCGATCGTGGTGGAACAGGTGTTCACCCTGCCCGGGCTCGGCACCCTGCTGCTGAACGCGGTCGGCCAGCGCGATCTGCTGGTGGTACAGGGGACGGTGATGTTCCTGGTGGTGGCGGTGCTGGTGATCAATGCCGTCGTCGACTTCTCCTACCTGCTGATCGACCCGCGTCAACGTGGCGGGGGTGAGGCGGAGTGAAACGCTTCCAGCTGGGAGTCGGGATCATCCTGGTGGCGCTGGTGATCGTCGCCGCGCTGGTGTCGCTGGTGTGGACGCCGTTCGACCCGATCCGGGTGGTGCCTGCCGACAAGCTGCTCGGCCCGGGCTGGCCGCACCTGCTGGGCACCGACGGTTTCGGCATCGACACCGTCAGCCAGTTGCTGATGGGCGCCCGGATCTGCCTGCTGGTGGGGATCATCTCGGTCGGCCTGGCCGCGGTGATCGGCGTCCCACTGGGCATCCTCGCCGGACAGGCCGGGGGCTGGGTGTCGGAAGTGGTGATGCGGGTCTCGGACGTGGTCTACGCCTTCCCTGCACTGTTGCTGGCGATCCTGCTCGCCGCCGCCTTCGGGGCTTCCACCGGCACGGCGATGGTCGCCATCGGCATTGCCACCATCCCGGCCTTCGCGCGCGTGACCCGGGCGGCGACCCTGCAGGTGATGGCCTCCGACTTCGTGCTCGCCGCCCGGGCGTCAGGCACCAACTGGTTCGGTGTGAGCACCCGGCACGTGCTGCCGAACATCGCCCCGCTGATCGGGGTGCAGGCCTCGGTCGGGTTCGCGATGGCGATCCTCTCCGAAGCCGCGCTGAGCTACCTCGGGCTGGGCACCGCCCGTCCCACCCCGAGCTGGGGGATCATGCTGCGCGATGCCCAGCAGTTCCTGTTCAACGCCCCGTTGCAGGCACTGTGGCCCGGACTGGCGATCGCACTGGCGGTACTGGGCTTCAACCTGCTCGGCGACGGGCTGCGCGATTACCTCGATCCACGGCTGCGGGAGGTGTCATGACAAGCCTGCTCACCGTCACCGACCTCTCGGTCGACTTCGGCCGCCGCCGGCTGCCTGCCGTCCGCGACGTCGACTTCACCCTTGAGGAGGGGGAGCGACTGGGGATCATCGGGGAGTCGGGCTCCGGCAAGACGGTGACTGCTCTGGCAGTGATGGGACTGCTCCCGGAGAACGCCCATGTTGCCGGGTCGATCACCTGGCGTGGCGCCGAATTGCTCGGACGGCCGGAACGCGAGCTGGCCCGGCTGCGCGGCAATGCGATGAGCATGGTCTTCCAGGAGCCGATGACCGCCCTCGACCCCACCATGCGGGTCGGACGCCAGGTGGCCGAGGCCTACGTCCTGCATCGTGACGACGCCGGCGACCCGGCCCGGGAGAAGGTCCTGCCGATGCTGGCCGCCGTCGGGCTGGACGATCCGGAGCGGATCGCGGACGCCTTCCCGCACCAGCTGTCCGGTGGCCAGCGGCAGCGGGTGATCATGGCGATGGCGCTGATCAACGGCCCCGACCTGGTGATCTGCGACGAGCCCACCACCGCCCTGGACGTCACCGTGCAGGCGCGGGTGCTGGAGCTGCTCGACCAGGTGCTGACCACTGAGCATGCTGCCTGTCTGTTCATCAGCCACGACCTGGCGGTGGTCTCGCAGGTCTGCCAGCAGGTGCTGGTGATGCTGGACGGCGAGGTGGTGGAACGGGGGCCGGTGGCGTCCATCTTCACCGCGCCTCAGCACCCTTACACCCAAGGCCTGGTTGCGACGGCGCGGCTTGATCTGGTGCGGCCGGGGGATCGGCTGCCGACCATCGATGACTTCTACGTCGCGGCTGGCCGGGCTGGTGGGTTGCCGGGCGTTGGGCGCGTGCCGGAAGGCAGGCGGTGACCATGACCGAGCCACGATTCTCGTCGCCGTCGGAGGAGTTGGTGTATCGCGCGGAGGGGCTCAATCGGGTCTACCGTTCGGGTTCGCGCCAGGTGCGCGCTCTGGCGGACGCCTCGCTGACGCTGCGGCGCGGGCAGCGGTTGGGGATCGTGGGGGAGTCAGGGTCTGGCAAGTCCACGCTGATCCGGATTCTGGCTGGGCTGGACCGGCCGACGTCTGGGCAGGTGTGGTTCGAGGACCGTGAGATCAGCCGGCTGCGGGAGCGCGATCTCGGCTTCCTGCGGGCCAGCGTCCAGATGGTCTTTCAGGATCCGCGCTCTTCGCTGAACCCTCGGATGCGGGTGTCGCAGATCATCACCGAGCCGTTGCGCTCGTCGTTGGTGCGCCGGCAGTTGCCTGCCGGGGTGGATCACCGGGCCAGGTTGGCCGAGGTGATGGCGGACGTCGATCTGCCGCTGGAGGCCGCCGAGCGGTTCCCGCACGAGTTCTCCGGTGGTCAGCGGCAGCGGATCGCGATCGCCCGCGCGCTGGCGCCCAAGCCGGACGTGCTGATCGCCGATGAGCCGGTCTCGGCGCTGGATGTGTCGGTGCGGGCGCAGGTGATGAACCTGCTCAACGACCTGGTTGCCGGCCACGGTCTGACCCTGATCGTGGTCAGCCACGATCTGATGGTGGTACGCCACCTGTGCGACACCCTGCTGGTCATGCAGCACGGCCGGATCGTCGAGCACGGCAGCGCCGAGCAGGTCTACGCCAACCCGCAGACCGACTACACCAAGGCGCTGCTGGCCGCGATCCCGCGGATCCGGGCCTGGTAGGGGCTACCGGGCGTGCCTCAGAGGTCGGCCTCGTTCTCCAGCGAGAGCCGGGCGACGATCTCCTCGTGCAGCTGGCCGTTGGTGGCCACGGCGCCGGGCCCGTGGGGGCCGGGCTTGCCGTCGAGGTTGGTGAACGACCCCCCGGCCTCGGTGACCACGATGGACGGTGCCGCCATGTCGTAGAGCGCCAGGTCGGGCTCGGCGGCCAGGTCCACGGCGCCCTCGGCGAGCAGCATGTAGCTCCAGAAGTCGCCGTAGGCCCGGGTGCGCCAGCAGTCCCGCAGCAGGTCGACGAACTGCTGGCCGCGGCCGGAGTCGACCCAGCCGCCGATCGACGAGTACGACAGCGAGGCGTCGGCGACCCGCTCGACCGCCGAGACCCGGCAGGGGCTGGCCTGCAGCAGCGTCCTGCCGGTGAAGGCACCGGCACCCTTGCTGGCCCACCAGCGCCGGCTGAGCGCAGGCGCCGACACCACGCCGGCCACCACCTCGTCGCCGTGCATCAGCGCGATTAGGGTCGCCCAGACCGGCACCCCGCGCAGGAAGTTCGCCGTCCCGTCGATCGGGTCGATCACCCAGCGCCGCGGTCCCCAGCCGGAGTCCTGTCGCTCCTCGCCGTGCACCGCGTCGCGCGGACGGGTGCGCGCCAGCATCGAGCGGATCGTGTCCTCCACCGCGGTGTCGGCGTCGGTGACCGGGGTACGGTCGGGCTTGGCAGCCACCACCAGGTCCTCGGCCTTGAAGCGGGCGGTGGTGATGGCGTCGGCGGCGTCGGCGAGCACATGTGCCAGGCGCAGGTCGTCCACCAGGGATTGGTCAGCCATGGACGTAAACCTAGTGGCTGGGGGTGGTCCACGCCCGTTCGATACGCCGGAATGAGTCAACCCGTTCGGCGGGCAGCCGGCCGTCGGCGACAGCGGAGTCCAGGGCGCAGTCGATCGAACCGGTCTGGTGGGTGCAGCCCCGCGGGCAGTCGGCCACGATCTCGGCGAGATCGCTGAAGGCGGCGATGATCGAGTCGACGGTGACGTGGCTGAGCCCGAAGGAGCGCACCCCGGGGGTGTCGATCACCCAGCCGCCCGGCTCGGGCAGCTCGAGCAGGATCGCGCTGGTGGAGGTGTGCCGGCCGCGGCCGGTGACCTCGTTGACCTCGCCGATGGCCCGGTCGATGCCCGGGATCAGCGCGTTCACCAGGGTGGACTTGCCCACCCCGGAGTGCCCGACCAGGACGGACGTCCGTCCCGCCAGTTCGGCGCGTAGCGGGTCGAGATCGGCACCCGGCTCCATCACCAGGATCCGCAGCCCGAGCGGAGCATAGGTGTCGACCAGGTCGTCCGGCTCGGCGAGGTCGGCCTTGGTGAACACCAGCAGCGGGTCCAGCCCGGCGTCGTAGGCAGCCACCAGGATGCGGTCGATCATCCCCGGCCGCGGCGGCGGGTCGGCCAGTGCGGCCACCACCGCCAGTTGGTCGGCGTTGGCCACGATCGGACGCTCGTACGGGTCGTCGTCGTCGGCGGTGCGCCGCAGCACCGTCTCCCGCTCGGCCACCTCGACGATCCGGGCCAGCGTCCCCTCGTCCCCGGACGTGTTGCCGACCAGCCGCACCCGGTCACCGACGATCACCCCGGTACGGCCCAGGGCGCGGGCTTTGGTGGCGCTCACCGCGGTGCCGTCGGCGAGCCGGCAGCGGTACCGTCCGCGATCGACGGTCACCACCTGCGCCGCCACCGCGTTGGCATAGCTGGGACGTTCCTTGGTGCGCGGCCGGGACCGGCGCCCGGGACGGTCGAAACCGGCGTGCGGATCCTCGGTGATCGCCTGGCTGTACCGGCTGGTCACGCGGCACTGCCCGCCAGTTCGGACCACAGGGCGACGAAGTCGGGCAGGGTCTTGGTGGTGCAGCTGACGTCGTCGAGCACCACCCCCGGCGTGATCAGGCCGAGCAGCGCACCGGCGTGGGCGAGCCGGTGGTCGCCCCAGGTGTGGAACACCCCGCCGTGCAGGGCGCCCGGGGAGAACTCCAGCCCATCGGTGGACTGGCGGACGTTCGCCCCCAGCGCGGCGAGCTCGATCTCGAGCGCGGCCAGCCGGTCGGTCTCATGCCCGCGGATGTGGCCCACCCCGCGGATCACCGAGCGGGTACTGGCCGCGGCGGCGAGCGCAGCCACCACGGGGGTGAGTTCGCTGACCTCGTGGAGGTCGAGATCGACCCCGCTGAGCCGTTCCGGCCCGGTGACGGTGAGCGTCCGGCCGTCCGCGGTGTCCTGGTAGCGCAGGTCTGTGCCGAAGGCGGCCAGCGCGGCAGCCAGCGCATCACCGGCCTGCAGCGAGTCCTGCGGCCAGACGGTGGTGAGTTCACCGCCGGTGATCACGGCGGCGGCCAGCAGGCTGGCGGCGTTGGTCAGGTCGGGTTCGATGTGCTCGACGACGCCGGTGATCGCGCCCGGGTACACCTGCCAAACCAGGGGGGCCGGCTGCTCGACCCTGGCACCGCGACGGGTCAGCATGCTGACAGTCATCTGGATGTGCGGCAGCGAGGGGAGCGGGCCACCGGTGTGCTCGACCACCACCCCGTCACGGTAGCGGACGCCGGCCAGCAGCAGTCCGGAGACGAACTGACTGGAGGCCGAGGAGTCCAGCGTCACCCGTCCGCCACGGATCGGGCCGCCGACGCTGAACGGCAACCGGTGGGGACCAGAGACGTCCGCCCCGAGGTCGGCCAGCGCCTGCAGCAGCGGGGCGACCGGACGGGCCGCCGCCTCGGGGTCGCCGACGAACCGGGTGGCCGGCGCAACGAGCGCGGCGATCGGCGGCAGAAACCGCATCGCGGTGCCGGCCAAGCCGACGTCGATCGTGCCCCCGCCGTGGAACTGTGGCGGAGGTGTCACCCGGACGGCACCGTCCTCGGTGTCCTCGAAGGCGACGCCCAGCCGGGTGAGTCCGGTCCGCATCAGCCGGGTGTCGCGGGCTTCAAGGGCGCCGTGGAGGAGACTGGGGGAGTCGGCCAGCCCGGCGAGCAGATAGGCCCTGGCGGTGGTGGACTTCGAGCCGGGGACGGTGAGTCGCCCCGACACTGGCGCTGCAGCGAGTGGTGCCTCCCAGGCGGTCAAGGGCGCACGCTCTCCCGCGCCTTGCGCTGTCTGGCCCGCTTCTTCGCCGTCTTCGCTGCCCGTTCGGTCTGTGCGGTGGCGCGGGCGGTCGCCTCCCGGTGAGCCTGGGCGCGCCAGGCCAGGTTGGGCTTGCCCTCGGTGTCCATCGCCGCCAGCGCAACGCCACCCAGCAGGGCGACATTCTTCGACAGCGTGCCGAACACCTCCTCCCGCTCGCCGGCGGGTGCCTTCAGCGGATTGGCCGCCAGCACCTGCGGCAGCATGGAGCCGGCCAGCACTCCTGCGCCGAGCCGGCGGCCCAGTCCGGTCGCCAGAGCGAGTCCGCCGAGCACCTGGGCGGCTCCCCAGACCTTCACCACGCCGGCGTTGTCGGTCGGCAGGTAGGCGGCGAGTTGTCGGGGCAGGACTGACTTGGCCACCGGCAGTACCTTCTCGGTGACCGGCTCGGCAGCCTCGGTGAGGGTCTCCGGATTGCGCCAGGCCTTGACCCCGTGCGCCACGAAGTAGCTGGCCAGCATCGTCCGGGCGAAGGCGCGCAGAATCGTCATACCCCATTCCTAGCGCGCGGTCGGCTGCCTGCCAAGCAGAATCGGAGATTCGGAACGCTGCGCACCGCCGTTAGGGTGGGTTCGTGTGTGGCCGGTACGCCTCTTCGGCGAGCAACGACCTGCTGGCGGAACTCTTCGAGGTCGAGGAGTCGGTCGGCCCGCTGCCGGAGCCGTCGTGGAATGTGGCGCCGACCGATGCCGTCCCGGCTGTGGTGGAGCGACCAGCGGCCGGCACCGGCGAACTGGTGCGCAAGCTGGTGGCCCTGCGCTGGGGACTGGTGCCGTCCTGGTCGAAGGACCCGGGCAACGGCGCCCGGATGATCAACGCCCGCTTCGAAACCGTCGCGGAGAAGCCCGCCTTCCGCCGCGCCTTCGCGGCCAGGCGCTGCCTGCTGCCGGCGGACGGCTACTACGAGTGGTACACCTCGACCGAGCTCGACAGCCGCGGCAAGCCGGTCAAGCAGCCCTTCTTCATCCATCCGTCCGACGGTGGACTGCTCGCCATGGCCGGCCTCTACGAGTTCTGGAAGTCGCCGGCGGGGGAGTGGCTCGCCTCCTGCACGGTGATCACCACCCAGGCCGCCGACGCGCTCGGACGGATCCACGACCGGATGCCGATGGTGGTGCCGCCGGACGCCTGGGGTGACTGGCTGGATCCCCGCTTCGGAGCAGACCCGCGCGGCCTGCTCGCCGTACCGGGTGCGGGGCTCGAAGCCCACCTGGTCTCCCGGGCGGTCAACAACGTCGCGAACAACACACCCGACCTCGTGCTGCCGGTGCCTGATGCCGACCGGGAATAGCAGCCGGGGGTCAGCTGGTTCCACTGGCTGTGATCGACACTCTCCAGGCTCCGGGTACTCCGCGAATGGGCGGCTGTCTGCCCGATCGCGTAGGCTCGATGGTGATGACCCTGCCGACACTCCCCGATGACACCGCGACCCAGCAGGCCGCACCCGAGACCGACGCCGAACGCGCGATTCGGTTCGAGACCGATGCGCTGGAATACCTCGATCAGCTCTACGGCGCCGCGCTGCGCATGACGCGCAACCCGGCCGACGCCGAGGATCTGGTGCAGGAGACCTTTGCCAAGGCCTACGCGTCCTTCCACCAGTTCACCCCCGGGACGAATCTGAAGGCTTGGCTCTACCGGATCCTGACCAACACCTTCATCAACACCTACCGCAAGAAGCAGCGCCAGCCGCAGCAGTCCAGTGGCGACTCGATCGAGGACTGGCAGCTGGCTCGCGCCGAGGCCCACACCTCGACCGGCCTGCGCTCGGCCGAGATGGACGCCCTCGACCGGATGCCCGACTCGACGGTGAAGGACGCGATGAACGCCCTCGCGCCTGATTTCCGGTTGGCGGTGTACCTGGCTGACGTCGAGGGCTTCTCCTACAAGGAGATCGCCGAGATCATGGGCACACCGATCGGCACTGTGATGTCGCGGCTGAACCGGGGACGTACCCAACTTCGCAGGATGCTCGCCGACTATGCGCACGAGCACGGCATTGCCCGGGGGGATCGTGATGAGTGAGTCGGAACTGAATCGCGACGAGTGTTCGCACGTGCTGGAACAGGTCTACGAGTTCCACGACCACGAGCTCAGTGAGGCCGAGGCCGAGGATATCCGCGCCCACCTGATGGCCTGCGAGCCCTGCCTGGATCGTTACGACGTCGAGCAGGCGATGCGTGAGCTGATCCGGCGCTCCTGCGCCGCCGAGCGGGCCTCGGAGAGCTTGCGGATGCGGGTCAAGGCCACCTTCACCCGTACCGTCATCGTCACCGAGGGCTGACCCGGGCCGCGCCCGATGTGAC
>NZ_JAYFPT010000092.1:0-5821 GCF_034927565.1 Propionicimonas sp. | reverse complement strand
TCGCCGAGCGTGGGGCAAGGTTCGTCAGCTTCCCTCCGGGCGTTACCAGGCGTCCTACATCCTCGGCAGCGTTCGCGGCGGCGATCAAGGCACCCGCTACACCGCGCTCCAGACGTTTGATGCGAAGGGCGATGCCTGGGGCTGGCTTGACCGCGAACACCGGCTGATCGATCGCGGCGACTGGACTCCGCCGATCGAGCGATTCCGCGAGGCCGAGGAGGAGCGCCAGCGCAAGGAGGTCGCCCGGCGAGCAGCAGCGGCGGTGCCCACAATCGCCGCCTACGGCTCGCAGTACCTTGAGCGCGGTGAGCTCGCTGCCACGTCGCGGGACCGCTATCGCCAGCTCTTCAAGTTCTACATCCTTGCCGAGCCCGCGACTATCACGCGGCGAGGGATGGTGAAGGGCAAGCCTGTTGCGAAGCACGGCATTGGCGCTGTGCGCGTCACCGAGTTGACCCGTGCCGACGTGCGCCTGTGGTGGCAGGGTCTCCCGGTCAGCACGCGCGAGTCCTCGTGCCGGCAGGCGTACGACTTGCTGCGAGCGATCATGAACGCCGCCGTCGAGGCTGAGCTCATCGAGGTGAACCCCGTCCAGGTCAAGGCGGCCACCCAAGCGCAGGCGTCGCGGGAACGAGATCTGGACCCCCTCCCCATCGACGTGTTGTACGCCGTCGCGGAGCAGATGCCCGAACGGTGGCGGCTGGGCGTACTCCTCGGGGGCGTGCTCGGTCTGCGGTCTGGCGAGGTCCGGGCGCTGCAGCGTCGCGACTTCAGTCTCAACGGTGAAGTCCCGACGGTGAAGGTCCATCAGTCCGTGAAGGAGGCGGAGGGCAAGGTCGAGATCGGACCGCTGAAGACCGCCCGCAAGGGCATCGCCTTCCGCACCCTTCCGATCCCGGCTGCTCTCGTGGGTGATGTGAGGATCCATCTTCGCGAGCACACACAGCTGGGTCGGGCGGGATTGCTCTTCTGGCGCATCAGGGACGGCGGGCCAGTGAAGTCCGCGGACTGGCTCAGGGCGTTCAAGAATGCATGCAAGAACGTCGCGAATAACCTCGAGGAGGACGCCGTTCGTCGCCTTGAGCAGTCAGGAGAACAGGAGAGCGAGGAGTCGCAGCGCATCCGGGAACTGCTGACCGGCCAAGGGGGCTACGTCTTCCACGGAACCCGCGTGACGGGCCTCACCTGGGCCTACCGGCTGTCCGGGGGCAATCTCCGGGCCGTACAAGCGATCGCCGGCCACACCTCACCGAAGATGGCGCTGCGCTATCAGCGCGCCGAGATGGACTACCTCGCCGCAGTGGCGGGCAACGTCTCGTCGATGATCGAGGCCAGCACCCGGAAGTGAGCCTCACGTTCGGTTGTCGGGAAACCGGCCGCTTCGTGCTGCGGTGAGAGGCTTCGACTCCTCGCCAGGCAGAACCGGACCGCCAGACTGAACCGGACCGCCAGACTGAACGGGACCGCCAAGCTGAACCGCCATGTCTGACCCTAATCGCTTGCAGCCCCGTTCCAGAAGTCACCGTGGGATTCGTAGATGTTGTCTTTGGAGATGCTGTTCTTGTGACCGCACTCATCACACTTCCACGTGTACCGGTGGTCATCGAAGCCAGACTGGACATTGAGGTGCGCTCCACATCGGTCGCACCACCAGTCGATGTCGGGGAACCGCTCGCTCATCACGCTTCCCCGGCATCGGTATCCGGTGTGCGCTCGTCGACGCCCCCGCTGGGATATTCATGGTGTTCCTGGCCGTCGACATCAAGCACGGCTCTCAACTGTTCCTTGGATGCCTCGCCTGCGTCAGCGCGCGCTTCGTACATGGACCACAGCCTCCGCCCACCGAAGTAGATGCCGCCTGCCGCCAACGTGACCAAGGCGCCGATCCCGGCCCCCTTGCCCAGGAGCGCGGGGGCGGCCTTCGCAACGGCACCGGACTCGATCGACCGGATCATGTTCTCCACACCGCCCATTCGGGCTGCGGCTGTCACAATCTCCTGATACGCGCCGAGGTTGCTCATTCTCCTGCTACTTCTTCACGATCGTGCTGCACGCCGTGCATCGGAGCTGGTTGGTGGTGTACGGCTGCAACGTGTACTTGCCGCACGATGGGCACTTGTTTCCCTTGGCCATGGCTGCCAACCCCCTCTGCCCGAGACGACCCCGGCATGCCCAGCGTAGCCCTCGGTGGCGGCGCCTGCAATCATTGATTGCGTCATCCCTTGTCAAAGGCGCACTATGAAGCCAATGCCCCCTGGGGCCTCCTATGGCAAGGGGTGATGCAGGCCGAGGATGCTAATTTGGTGGGAGGTGGGTCGACGAGCTCGCTTACGACACACGTCGGGCCGGACGAGGTGCCCTTGAGGCGAACCCGGACGCCGTGTGCTGCGGGTCGCGACGGAGCAGGGCGTCGACGTCCTTCGGATCCAGGTGGAGGCTGCGGCCGGACCGGACCACTGGAAGTACGCCCTCGGCGATCCGGCGGCGAATGGTCTTCACGCTGACCCCGATCCGGGCGGCGGCCGTGGGTAAAGACTCGTAGGTCCGAATGGTCATGGCGCTGTCCTTTCCCGGGCCCTGGCGGGACCTCAAGAACACAGGACCAGTTCGACGTAGTCCACGCCGCAGCCCTCGGACCGGTCTCCCTGTGACTCCCAAGTTGCTTCCTGGGTGATCGGCGAACAGTTATCCCTTGTGGGAGCGGAGTTGCGCGGACCAGGAGGCCGCCACGAGATCAAGGTCAAGATGGGGTCGCTCTCGTTTCGAACGGGCGGCCCAGTGACCGTGCTCCAACATTCGCCCGGCGCCAAATAGGCCCTCACGTGCACGTCACTGCTTGTGGGCTGGGAGTTAGGCGGTTGCGCCAAAGGAGGTCGCGTCGTCCGTAACCCAAGTCCCGCACGTAACGTGGGTTCGCGTTCAATAACCCGAGTGCACGCCGCCGTGCTCAGTCCGACGTGGTTGGGGTCTCGACGGACGGTGTGGTGGCGTGGATGAGCGCCCGTAGGTCAGCGTGGAGCTTAGCGTGGTTGAGCGTCCAGCGCGTGAGGCGCCGTCGGCGGTCACCGCGGGGAGGGTGGCCGGTGACATAGCCGTGGTCTTCGAGTTCATGGAGATTGCGGACGATCGTGGTGCCGGCGACCTTTCCCTCCAGCGCAGCCACCAGGTCGGGGGTACTGAGGGTACCGCCGTGCTGGGTCAGCGCGACCACAATGGCGAGCTTGACGCGGTTCAATCCCATGCCGACCAACGCGTCCAATTCGATGGGGACTGGGGCGTCCGAGTAGGTAGGCACCCGGCCATTGTTTCAGAGGTCCGCGGCAAGGGGAGACGAGACACGACGAGCAATCTATATCGCTAAACGGTGTAGATGTGCTAGCGTGACACGCAGAAGGACGAAGCTCGATATCCGCAAGATCGCCGAGATCCATGCTTAGCCTTCCCGTACAAGGTCCACCCCCTGGAGAGCTTGGAGCCAGAGATGGCCGCTTCTGACAATGGCCGTACCCGCGACTACGCGGAACCGGCGCCACGAGCGCCAGACGCACCCGGGAGCTTCGGTGCTGCCGCAGTCTGGGAGACAACAACAGACAGCGCATGTCCACGAGGCGCCTCTTCGCCCCGTTATGGCCCTTAGGCGAAGGAGGATGGGATGACCCACCAAGGACTGGCCGTCAAAGCAGTGGGAGCCATCATGGCCACTGCACTGATCGGTGGCTGCACTGCCGCGCCCACCAACAGCCCGACCCCGACGGGCCCATCGCAGTCGCCGTCACCCTCGGTGACGCAGACACTGACCCTCAGCCCCGAAGACCAGAAGCTCGCGGACGCGAAGGCGCGAGTCGTACTGCTGTGGCAGACCCTCGACGGTCTTCTGGTCGACTCGAGCAAGAGCATCAACGAGCTCGACACCCTTGCCTCGGGAGAGGCGCTGAGCAGCCTTCAGGTGATGTTGACCACGGTCCGTCAACGGGGGCAGGTGCAGGTCGGCGCGACGAAGATTCCCTCCCAGAGTGCCGTGGCCAAGGACGACGGCTGGGTTGTCACCTCGTGCGTCGATCGCAGCGACGCCATCCTCACGGACAAGGCCGGTCAGCCGGTCACTCCGGCGCCTCAGCCGAGGCTCTCGCACGAGAGCACGGTGCAGCTGGTCGGCGCCAACCTGCAGATCACGAAGGACGAGGTTCTCGGATCATGTTGACCAAGCTGATCGCGGCGCTCGCCCTCTGTCTCGCGCTCACGATCACGCCGCTCACTGCTTCGCCCGCCTATGCGGAGGGCGGCTGTGAAGGGGCGAGCTGGGGAGTCGCGTGCGGGGTCGGCGTCCCCGGCTACGGCGGCTCGGGTCCGGCTGCTCCGCTGAAGAACACCCACTCCTCCAGCAGCGACCCCGTCGCTTGCGTGACGCAGGAAATGCCTCCCCGTGAGGTGCCGTGTTCCGACGCCGAGTTGGGCACATGGAGCAACGCTCGAGCCTGCTACATCAAGGCGGAATCGCCGCCGCCCCCGCTGACGGACGCGGTGTGGAGCGGCAATACAACGGGGTCGATCTACCGGTGTTCGAGTTCCGGTATCTGGTCGGGTCCGGGCTCCTATCTCTTCTGGGCCGACAGCGCCCCCGGCGTCATCCCTGACCCCAGAGTGCTGGCCCTGCAGGCGGTGACCCAGATGCGCCTCCGTGCGGTCGAGATCGGGATGGCGCCCGACCCTTCACCTGGCTCGGTGGGCTTGGTTGGCTTGCCGATCTGGCTGTGGGTGGCGTCCCCGGACCAGAGCACCTGGGGGCCCAACACGAAGACCGCGTCCGCGGGAGGCTATTCCGTCACCGCGACAGGCAAGGTCACACAGGTGGTGTGGAGCATGGGAGACGGCGGGACCGTGGCATGCACGTCCACAGGCACCACCTACGCGGACTCGTTCGGGATGTCGGCGTCGCCGGATTGCGGCTACCGCTACACGAAGCAAGGCACCTACACGGTCACCGCGACGAGCTACTGGACCATCAACTGGTCCGGGATCGGCGCGTCCGGTGTCATCAACCAGACCTACACGAGCTCGGTCGTTGTCACGATCGGCGAACTCCAGACCGTGGTGAAGGGATGACGACGTGAGGACACCGACCTTGGCGCCGACGACGGCGACGACCACGACCCCTCCGGCACCCGCGGCGTTGGGTCCCGTCAAGACCCGGCGGCGTCCGGTGCTGATCATCGCGTCCGTGGCGGCGCTCCTGCTGTCCGCGCTGGGCGGTGTGTGGCTGTGGACAGCGGCAACCTCGTCGGTCGAGGTCGTCGTGGCGAAGGCGGCCGTCCCTCGTGGCGCGGTGATCGCCGCCGGTGATCTGATGGTCGCGCGGGTGTCGCTCGATCCGGCAATCGCCTCGATCCCGGCCAGCGATGTCTCGACGGTGGTTGGACAGCGGGCGGCGCTCGACATCTCCGCCGGCGGGCTGCTCACCCCGGACGCCATCGCCCCCGAGACCGTCCCGGCCAAGGGCGAGACCGTCGTCGGCCTGTCCCTGGTGGACGGCATGCTGCCGGCCATCCCGCTGAAGACCGGCGACGACGTGCGGGTGGTGCAGACGCCCGGCGCGCAGGGCCAGGTCGGGGAGGTCTCGCCGGTGACCATCGCGGCCAAGGTGGTCGCGGTCACGCGCTCGCAGGACGGGCAGTTCGCCCTGGTCGACCTGCTGGTGAGCGCGGACGCCGCACCCGATCTGGCAGCGCGCGCGGCGACCGGCAAGGTCGCCGTGGTGCTCGACTCCCGGGAACGGTGACGCCATGCCCGTCTTCACGGTCGCGTCCGTCTCGGGCTCGTTGGG
>NZ_JAYFPT010000007.1:0-51267 GCF_034927565.1 Propionicimonas sp. | reverse complement strand
CCGGGCCAGAATCAACTCCCGCACTTTGGCGGCGTCGGCCTGACCGCGCAGTTCCTTCATAACGGCTCCGATCAGGGCCCCGGCGGCGGCGACCCGGCCAGCACGGATGCTGTCGGCCACGCCGGGATTGGCCTCGATCGCCCGGTCCACGGCGGCGGCCAGCGCGCCATCGTCGGAAACCACTGCCAGGCCGCGCGCCGCTACCACGTCGGCGGGATCGCCCTCGCCGGCCAGCACGCCGTCGATCACCTGGCGGGCCAGCTTGTCATTGATGGTGCCGGCGTCCACCAGGCCCTGCAGCGCGGCCACCTGAACCGGAGTGATCGCGAGTTCCTCCAACTCGACGCCGACCTCATTGGCCCGGCGGGTGAGTTCGGTCGTCCACCACTTCCGGGCGGCCTGAGGGGCGCAACCGGCCAGCACAGTGGCATCGATCAGCTCAAGGCTGCCGCCGTTGACGACGTCGCGCAGTTCCAGGTCGGTGAAGCCCCACTCGGCCTGGAGCCGGGCCCGGCGTGCCGTCGGCGGCTCCGGCAGGGTGGCCCGCAACTCCTCGACCCACGCCAGGCTGGGAGCCACCGGCACCAGGTCGGGCTCGGGAAAATAGCGATAGTCCTCCGCCTGCTCCTTCGACCGCCCCGGCGAGGTATGGCCGCCGTCCTCGTGCCAGTGTCGGGTCTCCTGGTGAACCCGGCCACCCGACGCCAGAATCGCTGCCTGACGGCGGATCTCGTAGGTGAGGGCGTTCTCGATCGAGCGCAGCGAGTTCACATTCTTGGTCTCGGTGCGCAACCCCAGCACGTCTGAACCCTTGGGCATCAACGAGACATTGGCGTCGCAGCGCAGTGAGCCCTGCTCCATCCGGACGTCCGACACTTCCAGCGCCCGCATCAACTCGCGCAGGAAGCCGACGTACGCCTTGGCGACCTGAGGAGCCTTCGCACCGGTCCCCCGGATCGGTCTGGTGACGATCTCGATCAGCGGCACCCCGGCCCGGTTGTAGTCCACCAGGGAGTAGTCAGCGCCCTGGATCCGGCCGGTAGCGCCGCCGACGTGCAGCAGCTTGCCGGCGTCCTCCTCCATGTGCGCGCGCTCGATCGGGATGGCGAAGACCTCGCCGTCCACTTCCACCTCGACCCCGCCGTCGAAGGCGATCGGCTCGTCGTACTGCGAGGTCTGGAAGTCCTTGGTCATGTCGGGGTAGAAGTAGTTCTTCCGGGCGAACCTGCTCCACGGCGCGATCGAGCAGTTCAGCGCCAGCCCGATCCGGATCGCCGACTCGATCGCGTGGGCGTTCACCACCGGCAGCGAACCGGGCAGCCCCAGGCAGACCGGGCAGGTCTGGGAGTTCGGCGGCGCGCCGAAAGCGGTCGAACAACCACAGAACATCTTCGACGCAGTGTTCAACTCGACGTGCACTTCCAGGCCCAGCACCGGGTCGAAACGCTCCATCGCCTCATCGAAGTCCATCAGCTCCACGCTCACGCCAGTTCCCCCTTCAACTGATCGAGCAGGATGCCGCCACCCCAGCGCCGGCCGAGTTCGGCTTCCAGCGCAGCGCCCACCAGGTAGAGCCGGTCGTCGGCCAGTGCCGGTGCCATGATCTGGAAGCCGACCGGGAGGCCGTCGTCCGGACTGAGCCCGCAGGGCACCGAGATCGCGCAGTTGCCCGCCAGATTGGACGGGAT
The DNA here is from genome assembly GCF_034927565.1 of Propionicimonas sp. Classification (GTDB taxonomy): domain Bacteria; phylum Actinomycetota; class Actinomycetes; order Propionibacteriales; family Propionibacteriaceae; genus Propionicimonas. The sequence continues at coordinate 49,579 of NZ_JAYFPT010000007.1, read as the reverse complement.
GGTGCACAGGTCGGCCTTGTACATCGCCAGCGGGTCGTCCACCCGCTCGCCGATCCGGAAGGCGGTCGTCGGGGTGGACGGCGACACCAGCACGTCGGCCTGCTCGAAGGCGGCCTCGAAGTCGCGCATGATCAGCGTCCTGACCTTCTGGGCCGAGCCGTAGTAGGCGTCGTAGTAGCCCGAGCTCAACGCATAGGTACCCAGGATCACCCGGCGCTTCACCTCGGCTCCGAAACCAGCGCCGCGGGTGAGACTCATCACCTCCTCGGCGCTGTGCTCGCCGTCATCGGCCACCCGCAGCCCGTAACGCATCGCGTCGAACCGGGCCAGGTTGCTGGAGACCTCGGCGGGCATGATCAGGTAGTAGGTGGCCAGCGCGTAGTCGAAGTGCGGGCAGGAGACCTCGACGATCTCGGCGCCCCGTTCCGCCAGGACGGCCAGCGCCTCGGCGAACCGCTGTTCGACCCCGGGCTGGTAGCCCTCGCCGCCGAGTTCGCGCACCACCCCGACCCGCAGCCCGGTCACGTCCGCGCGCCGGGCAGCGCCGACCACATCCGGGACGGGGGCGTTGATCGAGGTGGAATCCTTCGGATCCCAGCCGGCGATCACGGTGTGCAGCAGGGCGGCGTCCAGCACGGTCCGGGCGCAGGGCCCGGGAGTGTCCAGCGAGGACGCCATCGCGATCACGCCGTAGCGCGAGGTGGCACCGTAGGTGGGCTTCACCCCGACCGTCCCGGTGACCGAGGCCGGCTGCCGGATCGAACCACCGGTGTCGGTGCCGATCGACAGCGGCGCCTCGAAGGCCGCCAGTGCGGCCGCCGAGCCACCGCCGGAGCCGCCCGGGATCCGGTCCAGATCCCACGGGTTGTGGGTGGTGAAGAAGCCGGAATTCTCAGTCGAGGAGCCCATCGCGAACTCGTCGAGGTTGGTCTTGCCCAGAATCACCAGGTCATCGGCCAGCAGCCGCCGGGTGATGGTGGCGTCGTAGGGCGGCAGCCAACCCGCCAGGATCTTCGAACCGGCGGTGGTCGGCAGCCCCTGGTAGGCGAACAGATCCTTGACCGCCACCGGGACCCCGGCCAGCGGGCCGAGCTTCTCGCCGCCGGCGCGGCGGGCGTCGATCGCGTCCGCGGTGGCCAGCGCGCGCTCGCCGTCGACGGCCAGGAAGGCCTTCACCCTGCCGTCCACGGCCTCGATCCGGTCCAGGTGGGCGGCGGTGACCTCACGGGCGGAGACCTCGCCGGCGGTCAGTTTCTCCGACAGTTCCCAGGCCGACAGCCGCAACAGCTCGGTCATGCCTGCTCCCCCAGGATGCGCGGCACCCGGAACCGGTCATCCTCGGTGGCCGGGGCGGCAGCGAGCACCTCCGCGGCAGGTAGCGACGGGGTCACCACGTCCGCCCGGAAGACATTGGTCAGCGGCAACGCATGGGAGGTGGGAGGCACGTCCGCCGCGGCCACCTCGGTGATCCGGGCGACCGACTCCAGAATCACGTCCAGTTGCGGCGCGAGACCGTCCAGTTCCTCGGGGGTGAGGCTGATCCGCGCCAGTCCCGCGAGTTTGCCGACATCGGCTGCCGTCAGGGCCACGATCTCACTCCTGTGGTTGCTGCCCGGACGGGTGGTCCGTCCGACGCCTTCTCACTCTATCGGCGGCGGCCCGGTGATCGTCGCACCGGTCTCGCGCCGCGCTCCGACAGGACAGTTTCATGGTTTCGTGACCACTTTGTAACAGAAATCGGCCAGACTGTCGGATGTGTTCCTGTTGAGAGTTGCCCTTCCGGACCGGCCCGGCACCCTGGGTGCCGTGGCTACCGCGATGGGTACCGTCGGTGCCGACATCAACGCTGTCGAGATCGTGGAGAAGTACGAGGGCTATGCCCTGGACGACTTCATGCTCGAACTGCCCGGTGGGGTGCAACCCGACTCGCTGGTCACCGCCTGCACCTCCGTCCAGGGCGTCGAGGTGCTCTGGCTGTCGCGCTACCCGGAACCGTGGGGCTTGCAGGGCGATGTGGACGTGCTCAACCACATGACCGAGTACCCCGAACGGGCTGAGGAGATTCTCACCCTGGAGTCGCCCGAGGTGTTCCGGGTCTCCTGGGCTGTGCTGATCGACCGCGTCCGGTCGCAGGTGCTGGCCCGCACCGACCTCGCACCCGACCTCACCGCGGAGGGCATCGCAGCCCTCGGCCCGCTCGACGAGCTGCGCAGCGACGAGTTGCCGGACGGCTGGCTGAACGGCTGGAGCGAGACGCTGATCGCCGTGGCGCCGTTCCGCAGCGACGCCTCGATCGTGATCGCGCGCCGGGGCGGCCCGGAGTTCCTCCAGTCGGAGCTGGCCCGGCTGCGGCACCTCGCCGCGCTGGCGCTGTGACCGGCTACCTGACCAGGGTGTACATCCAGTAGCCGTAGCCGACCAGGGCGGCCACCACGCCAACCAGGATCAGGATCGTCCACCAGCGCATCCGGCGCTTGGCCCGGGTGGCGGGTACTTCGAGCGGACCCCACTCGCCGATCCGCGGCATCACCCGCGGCGGCGCCCCCTCGTTGAGGTTGAGGTTGGAGTTCAGCCCGTCCATGACCCCAGTGTGCCAGAGCACTCCACGGCCCTCGGGCCCGCTCAGTTCTCCTGGTCGGAGCCGGGATCGCCGAGCGCTGCCGGGCCCTCGGTCACCAGCAGGTGGAACTGGGCGGCATCGATGATCCGCAGGCCGAGAGCCTCGGCCTTGGCCAGCTTCGAGCCGGCTCCCGGCCCCGCGGCCACGAAGTCGGTCTTCTGTGAGACGCTCGACGCCGCCTTGCCCCCGGCCCGGATGATCGCCTCCTGCGCACCCTCCCGGGTGTAGCCCTCCAGGCTTCCGGTCGCCACGACGGTGAGGCCGTCCAGCACGCCGCCCCCCTCGGTCACCGCACCCGGGCCCGGGTGGCCCGGTGTTGACCACTGCACCCCCGCGGCCGTCCACCGCTCGACGATCTCGACGTGCCAGTCGACCTCGAACCAGTCGATGATCGAACCGGCAATGATGTCGCCGACCCCGTCGACGGCTGCCAGTTCCTCGCGTGTCGCGGCGCGGATCGCGGCCAGCGAGCCGAACCACTGTGCCAGGGCGCGCGCCGCGACCGGGCCGACGTGCCGGATGTTCAGTGCGACCAGCAGGCGCCACAGTTCCTTGCGCTTCGCCTTGTCCAACTCCGACAGCAACTTGACCGCGGCTTCGGACGGCAGCACCTGGCGGTAGTCCTTTCGGATCCCCCGCCGGCGCCGCTCCGCGGCGTCCATGGTGTCGGTTCCGGGCGGGTAGCTCGCCGGTCCGAGCTTCTGGAAGGGTGCGCGGCGGACGTACTCCCCGGTCTGTTCATCAACCCGGGGTTCACCGGTCTCCGGATCGCGCACGACCACCTCGATGGGCACGAGTTGGTCGAGGGTCAGGTCGAACAGGCCCGCTTCGGTGCGCAACGGCGGAACCGAGGGCACCTCGGGCTGGGTGAGAGCGGCGGCGGTCACCTCGCCGAGCACCTCGATGTCGAGGGCGCCGCGGGAACCAAGGTGCTCGACCCGCCCCCGCACCTGTGCTGGGCACGACCGGGCGTTCGGGCAGCGCAGGTCGATGTCGCCCTCCTTCATCGGCCGCAGCCCGGTGCCGCACTCGGGACAGGTGGCCGGCATGACGAACTCGCGCTCGGTTCCGTCCCGCAGCTCCGCGACCGGCCCGAGCACCTCGGGGATCACGTCGCCCGCCTTGCGCAACACAACGGTGTCACCGATCAGCACACCCTTGGCCTTGACCACGTCCTGGTTGTGCAACGTCGCCTGCCGTACCACACTGCCGGCCACCCGGGCCGGCGCCATCACCGCGAACGGGGTCGCCCGTCCGGTGCGTCCGACCGAGACCACGATGTCGAGCAGCCGGGTCTGCACCTCTTCTGGCGGGTACTTGTAGGCGATCGCCCACCGCGGCGCGCGGCTGGTCTGGCCGAGTTCGGCGTGCAGCGCCAGCTCGTCGACCTTCACCACGATGCCGTCGAGTTCATGCTCGATGTCGTGGCGGTGTTCGCCGAACCAGGTCACGAACCCGATGACCTGGTCGGCATCGTGGCAGACCCGGGTGTGGGGGCTGGTCGGCAGACCCCATTCCGCCAGCAGCCGGTACACCCCGCTCTGGGTCGGCACCGGCGGGTCGGCCCAGGCCCCGATGCCGTGGACGTAGAGAGCAAGCGAGGCGATCCGCAGCAACGCGGCCTCGCGCTCCAGTCCCTGCTTCTTGTCGAGCTGCTGGCGCAGACCCCCGCTGGCGGCATTGCGCGGGTTGGCGAAGGCCGGGAACCGGCGAGCCGCGGCGGCACGCGCTCGCTCCTGGTCGAACTCGCCAGGTCGTCCCCCGGCGCGCTCCTCCGCCTCGGCGTAGGTCCGCTCGCGGAACTCCGCCTGCGCGGCGTTGAGCCGCTCGAAGGCCGCGACCGGGATGAAGATCTCACCTCGCACCTCGACCAGCGGCGGGTGGCCGTCGCCGGCGAGCCGGCGCGGGATGCCGGCCACCCGCAACGCGTTCTCGGTCACGATCTCGCCAACCCTGCCGTCGCCCCGGGTCGCCGCGGAGGTGAGGACGCCGTGCTGGTAGCGCAGGCTGATCGCCAGCCCGTCGATCTTCAGTTCGGTGAGCCAGGTCACCTCCCGCCCGGCGGCCGCCCGGGTCTTCGCCATCCACTCCCGCAGTTCGTCGGAGGAGAAGACGTTGTCCAGGCTCAGCATCCGCTCGGCGTGCTCGATCGTCGCGGCGTCGGTCTCCCCCGCCGCGCCCACCGTCTGGGTCGGCGAATCCTGCCCGCGCAACGCCGGGAACAGCCGCTCCAGTTCTTCCAGCCGCTGGATCCACCCGTCGTAGGTCGCGTCATCGACCAGCGAGGCATCACGGCCGTAGTAGGCCTCGCGGGCGTCGAGGATGCGCGTTGTCAGCACGTCGGCCTCCGCGCGAGCGTCGTCGGGCGAGAGGGTGGCGGCACCATGATCTGACACGTCGGTCAGTCTACGAGTGGGCTCGCGGTTGCCGTGAAGCCGCTGTCGGCTCACTCCTCGTCGGGAGCAAGCGCACCGGCGATCGCCAGGTGCGCCTTCGCCTCCGGATCGCCCAGCCGCTTCAGCGCCCGGCCGAGCAGGCCGTGCAGGTAGGCGTCGCCGGGGTACCGCTCGACCAGCTTTGCCAGCTTGTCCCTGGCCGGACGCAAGCTCGCCGAGGCCAGCAACGCCCGGGCGGTCAGGATCTCCAGATTGGGATCGCCGTCGTGTTCCTGCCGCAGTGGTGCCAGCACGTACAGGCAACCGTGAGGGTCGCGACGGTCCAGCAGCGCCTCGGCCAGCCGGATCCGGCGGACCTCGTCGGGAAGCTCGCGCGGCAGGGCCGGCGCCGAGGTGATGTGGTTCACCAGGGTCTCGACCGGCTGCGCGCCGACGAGCGCAGCGCCGTGCACCACGAAGGTCGGGGACGAGGCGATGTCGCGGGCCCGTCCGGCCCAGTACGCCTCGCGGGTGGCACGCTCGCCCGGATCCTGCGGATCGAAGCCGGGCTCCAGGTAGGCAGGAGCGTGGCTGGCGTCCCCAGCCCCGGCCGGCGGTCGCAGCCCGAACCGCGCCGCGACCGCGCCCAGGAAGTCCAGCCGGTTGATGTCGGTGCCCGAGAAGTGCGCCGCCATGATCTCCTCCACCACCGCGGACTGGACCTGCGGGCCCTGATCGGCCGCGTCCTGGATCAGGCGGTGCGCCGCCCAGGTGGAGACCCGACAGGCCGGGACAGGCGTCGGCAGCCCCTCGGCGCCAGCCAGTTGCGCCACCCGCTGCTTGAGCAGGTCGACGTTGAACCCTGGCACGGACTGAAGCTGCGCGGCCTCCGCCTCCGGGTTCTCGGCCAGCGAGATCGACTGCCGTGGCGCGGTAGGGTCGAGCAGGTACGGCAGCCAGCGGACGGTGGGCGCGGCTTCGCCCAGCACCGCCAGCGCCGCCTCGAGGCGCCGCTTGCCGACCCACGTCCAGGGGCACACCACGTCGAAGTAAACCTCAATGATCACCCAGCAACGGTAGCGCGGAGGCCGCAAGCCCCGCGCTGCGCCGTCCGGCGCCTACGCAGACTCCCCCAGTTCCTCGTTCACCTGGGCGGTCGCCTTCGCCAGGACGCCGAATACCCGGCTGACCGACGCCTCACCGAAGCCCGCGAGCCCGCAGGCCGGGGTCAGGAAGAGCCGCTCGGCCAGGCCATCCACCCCCAGTCTGTCGATGAAGGCCAGGGCGCTACGTCGCACCTGGTCAACGCCGGCGACGACCAGGGGATCTGCTGTCGGCAGGCAGCCGAGGTAGATCGCGGTTCCGCTCTCCGCGGCGGCTGCCAGGGCGTCCAGGTCCACCGGCCGCACCAGGGACAGATCCAGTGAGACGCCGCCGAAGCCCGCACCGCGATGCCCACCCTGCACCATCGCGGCGATCGGCAACCCCGGTGCACAACAGTGCACGAGGGTCTCCACCTCCAGCCCTCGCCGGGCAGGCTCGGCGGTGAGCAGGGCGAGGTTCGTGGCGATCTCGGGCAGGTCGACGGCGCGGTGCCGGAAGAAGCCGCCGGGCGTCGGCACGGCTCCCGCCGCGACGGCCGGCAGCGAGGGTTCGTCCACCTGTAGTACCAGGTCGAGGTCGGGCAGGCGGCGATGCAGGTCGTCCAGCACCTCACCGATACCGTCGGCGAGGGCTCCGGCCAGGTCCCGGCGGGCCCCGGTGTCGGCCAGCACCCGTCCGGTATGGGCAACACCGGTGGCGGCGGCGAGGGTCCACGGCCCGGCGACCTGCAGCTTGAACCGCCCCCGGTAGCCCTGGGCATGCTCCTGGAGTACCTCCAAGTCGTCGCGCCAGGTCTGCCTGGCCCGGCGCTGGTCGGCCCCCGGTGCCCCCAGCCGCCACTCGCCGGCCCCGTACTCGGCATCCAGTCCGGTGAGCACTCCGAGACCGCGTCCGATCATCCCGGCCCAGGGCCCGCGTGCCGGCAACTCCGGCAGGTAGGGGAAGTCGGGCACCTTGTCGAAGGTCATCCGCACCGCGACGCCGAGGTCGACACCCGGCAGCGAGCCGAGGCCGGTGAAGCCCGCCATCAGCGGGTCTCGGCGATGGTGGCGCTGCCGACCACCCGCTCGCCGTCGTAGTAGACCACCGCCTGGCCTGGCGCGATGCCGTGGGCGGGCTCGTCCAGCTCCACGCTCATCTGCTCGCCGAGAGCACGGATCGTGGCTGGCATCGGCTCGGCGTGCGCCCGCCACTGGGCCAGGCCGCGCCAGGCTCCGGCCACCGGCGCCTCGGTCCAGGTGGGACGGATGCCCGTCATCGCGCGCACTGCCAGCAACTCCTTCGGCCCCACCGTGACCGTGTTGGTCGACGGCGACACCGCCAGCACGTACCGCGGCCGCCCGTCCGCCGCGGGAACGGACAGGTGCAGGCCGTGCCGCTGCCCGACGGTGAACTGGTGCGCCCCGGCGTGGGCTCCCACCACTGCGCCGTGGTCGTCCACGATGTCGCCGGTGCGGCGGCCCAGCCGGGAGGTGAGGAACCCGGCGGTGTCGCCGGAGGGGATGAAACAGATGTCGTGGGAGTCGGGCTTCTTGGCCAGGTAGAGTCCGCGCGCCGCGGCCTCGGCCCGAATCTCGGCCTTGGCGGTGGCCGGACCGAGCGGGAACAGCGAGTGCCGCAGCTGTTCCTGGTTCAGCACCCCCAGCACATAGGACTGGTCCTTGCGCTCCTCGGTCGAACGCAGCAACTGGACGGTGCCGCCCTCCGACCGGGTGCGGGCGTAGTGCCCGGTCGCAACCGCGTCGAAGCCGAGCGCCAGACCGCGTTCCAGGACGGCGGCGAACTTGATCTTCTCGTTGCAGCGCAGGCACGGGTTCGGGGTGCGACCGGCCGCATACTCGGCCAGGAAGTCCTGCACGACCCCGGCGTCGAACTCGTCGGAGAGATCCCAGACGTAGAACGGGATGCCCAGGACGTCAGCCGCCCGGCGGGCGTCGTGGGAATCCTCCAGCGAACAGCAGCCGCGGGCACCGGAGCGATAGGTCTGCGGGTTCTTGCTCAGCGCGAGGTGCACCCCGGTGACATCGTGGCCGGCATCCACCAGGCGCGCGGCAGCGACAGCGGAGTCGACCCCGCCCGACATGGCCGCCAGCACCCGCATCCGAACCCTTTCTTCGGGCCGGAGTCTACGCGGCCCGCCGTGCGCGCCGGACGCCTGACCCCGGGCCAGCACCGCTCAGTAGGCGGCTCGGGCACGGACCAGGGCATCGGGCAGCGCGCCGAGGAGGGCGTCGATGTCAGCCTCGCCAGTGCTCGCCCCGAACGAGAACCGCAGGCTGGCCGACGCCTCGGCAAGGGTGCGTCCCATCGCCAACAGCACCTCGCTGGGCTGATGTACCCCGGCGGTGCAGGCCGAACCGGTCGAGCAGTCGATCCCGGCCGCGTCCAGCAGCAGCAGCAGATCGTCGGCCCGGGTGCCGGCGAAGGTGGCGTTCAGGATCGCCGGGCTGGCCGGCGCGGTGCTGTTGACCACAACCCCGTCCAGTCCGGACAAACCGACCAGCAGCCGGTCACGTAAACCGGCCAGTCGTCGCGGTTCTCGGTCCAGCCGGTCCACCGCCTGCCGCAGGGCGGCAGCGAAGCCCACCGCGAGGGCCACCGGCACCGTCCCCGAGCGCAGCCTGGCCTCCTGGCCGCCGCCGAAGCCCGGAGCCAGCAGAGTGACCCCCCGCCGCACCAGCAGGGCGCCGATCCCCACTGGCCCGCCCACCTTGTGGGCCGAGACGCTCATCAGGTCCAATCCGGCCGCACCGAAGTCGACCGCCAACTGCCCGGCCGCCTGGACTGCGTCGGAATGGGCGAGCACCCCGGCCGCCCGGGCCGCTGCCGCCACCGCTGCCACCGGCTGCACGACGCCGGTCTCGTTGTTCACCCACATCACCGACACCAGCCGGGTGGCCGGCCGGACCCGGGACGGGATCACCCCGGGGTCGACCCGGCCGGAAGCATCCACCTCCAGCACCTGCGCCCGCTCGCCCAGCACGCGGCGAGCCTCGGCCACCGATGGGTGCTCGACCGCGGAGATCAGCACCTCGCCGGCAGCGCCGACCGCTCCGAGCACCGCCAGGTTGTTGGCCTCGGTGCCACCGGAGGTGAACACCACCTCCGACGGATGCGCGCCCAGATCCGCTGCGATCGACTCCCTGGCCTGCTCCAGCAGGCGACGGAACTCCCGTCCGGAGGCGTGCAGCGAGGACGGGTTGCCCGGCCGTCCCCAGACCTCGGCCATGGCCGCCGCGGCCGACCCGGTCAGCGGCGAACTGGCGGCATGGTCCAGATACACCCGTGACAACGATTTCTCCGTCCGTGGTTAAATCGGTACTTCGGTGTGTCCCTGAACGTCCTCACCCTCGGGCTGGGCCACACTCGATTGAACTGTAGATCGTTGCGAAGCGAGTTGAACACATGACGGCAACCGTCCGGCCGGGTCCGGCGGACACGACGGCGCTCGGCGCCCGCGTGGTTCCCGGAGGCACGGAGTTCACCCTGTGGGCACCCCGCGCCACCCGGGTCGAGCTCGCCCTGGTGGATCGCGACCGCCGGCAGCAGAACACCGACATGACGATGGACGACGACGGCGTGTGGTCGGTCTTCGCTCCGCAGGTCGGTGCCGGCCAGCGGTACGGCTTCCGGGTGCACGGCGAGTGGAACCCGTCCCAGGGCCAGCGGTTCAATCCGGCGAAGCTGCTGCTCGACCCGTACGCCCGCGCCATCACCGGCGGGATCGACTACGCCGGCCCGATCTTCGACCACACCCCCGACTCCAACTTCGACCTCGACCCGACTGACTCCTTCGAGTCCGTTCCGCTGAGCGTCGTGGTTGCCGAGAGCGAGCCGCCCGCCCCGCTGGCCCAGCCGGTGGCACCCTCAGAGATGGTGATCTACGAGACCCACCTGCAGGGGTTCACCCGACAGCATCCGGCGGTTCCCGAACACCTGCGCGGCAGCTATGCCGGGATGGCCTATCCGGCGGTGATCGAGCATCTGACCAGTCTGGGGGTCAACGCGGTCGAGTTCCTCCCGCTGCACCACTTCGCGTCCGAGCCGTTCGTCGTCGGACGCGGGCTGACCAACTACTGGGGCTACAACACCCTCGGCTTCTTCGCCCCTCACGGCGCCTACTCGGCCTCCGGCACCGCCGGAGAGCAGGTGGCGGAGTTCAAGGAGATGGTCACCGCCCTGCACGCGGCCGGCATCGCCGTCGTGCTCGACGTGGTCTACAACCACACCTGTGAGGGCGGCCACGAGGGCCCCACGCTCTGTTTCCGCGGTATCGACCACGGCGCCTACTACCGGCTGACCGACGACCAGCTCAACGACTACGACGTCACCGGCACCGGCAACGCCCTGGACACCTCCGACGACGTCGTCCTGCGGCTGATCCGGGACTCGCTGCGGTACTGGGTCACTAACATGGGCGTGGACGGGTTCCGCTTCGACCTGGCCACCACGCTGATCCGCGACGCCCATCACCACGTCGACCAGCACCACCGGTTCAAGCAGCTCATCGAGGACGACCCGGTGCTGCACGACATCGTGATGATCGCCGAGCCCTGGGATCTGGGCCCCTACGGCTACCAGGTCGGACGCTGGGGCCCGCGCTGGTCGGAGTGGAACGACCGGTTCCGCGGCTACACCCGCGACTTCTGGCGGGGTGCCACCCAGGGTGTCCAGGAACTCGCCACCCGGCTGTGCGGCTCGTCCGACATCTTCGACCATTCCGGACGTGAGGCAACCGCCTCGGTGAATTTCGTCACCGCCCACGACGGCTTCACGCTGCGCGATCTGGTCACCTACGACCTGAAGCACAACGAAGCCAACCGGGAACGCAACCGCGACGGGGCCGACGACAACCGCTCCTGGAACCACGGCTACGAGGGTGAGACCGACGTTCCCGAGATCAACGCCGCCCGGCAGCGCACCGCACGCAACCTGATGGCCACCCTGCTGCTGTCCGCCGGGGTGCCGATGATCACCGCCGGTGACGAGTTCGGACGCACCCAGGGTGGCAACAACAACGCCTATTGCCAGGACTCCCCGGTGTCCTGGCTGGACTGGACCGACACCTGGGCCGACCAGGTCGAGCTCACCCGCAGTCTGCTGAAGCTGCGCGCCGAGCACCCGATCCTGCGCCCGGTCGGCTTCCGCCCCTGCCACGAGATCGTCGATCCGAACGGACGGGGGCTGGGCCGCACCTCGGTCACCTGGTTCGCCGAGACCGGCACCCCGATGGCGATCGAGCAGTGGCACGACCTGGGCCGCCGCAGTCTCGGCCTGTACGTCAGCGACCTCGACACCGGTTTCCTGATCTTCTTCCATGCCGGCGACACCCCGCTGGACGTCACCCTGCCCGGGGCGCCCTGGGCGAGGAGCTACACGGTGGCTGCCCACACCGGCCTGCCGGACGAGCTGCCCGCCGACCGGCTCAGCCCCGGCAGCCAGGTGGCCGTTCCGCCCCGCACCGTCGTCGTCCTGAAAGCTGAGGTCACCCGCTGGGCACCACCACCCCGGATTCGGTAGGTTGCCGGTGTGACTGCACAGTCGAAGTCCCGCAAGCCCCGCCCCGCCCGTCCTGCCCAGGCCACAGCAGCGAGCCAGCCGAAGGTCGCGCCCGTCCCCACGCCGGCTGCTCCCCCTGCCTCCGCTCCGGTAGCGGTGACCGGCGTCGGTCCTCAGGTGGTGGGGCTCCCCCGCGGCTTCGGCCGGATCCCGGTGGCGAAGGTGTCGCCGGTGATCGAGGGCGGCGCCTATCCGGCCAAGGCTGTTGTAGGTGAACTGATCCCGATCCGGGCGAAGGTCTTCCGCGAGGGCCACGACGCGGTCAACGCCTCGGTGATCCTCTCCGACCCCGACGGCGTCGAGCTGCGGGTCGACATGGTGCCGGTCGAGCCGGTCGGTCTCGACCCGTGGGAGGCCTGGGTGCGGCCCGACCGCGCGGGTGACTGGAGCTTCCGGGTGGAGGGCTGGTCCGATCCGTGGGCCACCTGGCTGCACAACGCCGAGGCCAAGCTGCCGGCCGGGGTCGACATCGAACTGGTCTGCCTGGAGGGCCGGGCGCTGATGGAGCGGACTGCCGAGGCTGCCGAGGCTGCCGGCGATCCGGTCGAGGCCTCGATCCTGCGCGCCACGGCGATGCTGCTGATCCCGCAGCGCGACCCGTCCGACCTGCTCGAGGTGGCCACCGGCGCCGGTATCCAGCGGGCGATGAAGGCCTACGGTCCACGCGATCTGGTGACGCCCACTGCTGACTTCCCACTGCAGGTCGACCGCCGGCAGGCGCTGTTCTCCAGCTGGTACGAGTTCTTCCCGCGGTCGATCGGCGCCAGCTACGACCCGGCAACCAAGACCTGGACCTCGGGAACCTTCGACTCCTGCCACACCCGGCTGGAGGAGGTCGCCGCGATGGGCTTCGACGTGGTGTACCTGCCGCCGATCCACCCGATCGGTACCGCCTTCCGCAAGGGCAGGAACAACACTCTGATCCCGAGGCCGGCCGATCCCGGCTCACCGTGGGCGATCGGCGGCCCGGCGGGCGGGCATGACGCGATCCATCCCGACCTGGGCGACTTCGCCGCCTTCGACCGGTTCGTCGCCAAGGCCAACTCCCTGGGCCTGGAGGTGGCCCTCGACTTCGCACTGCAGGCCTCACCCGACCATCCCTGGGTGACCACCCACCCGGAGTGGTTCACCACCCGGCTGGACGGCACGATCGCCTACGCCGAGAACCCGCCGAAGAAGTACCAGGACATCTACCCGATCAACTTCGACAACGATCGCGACGGCCTCTACCGCGAGGTGCTGCGGATCCTGCGACTGTGGATCGCGCACGGCGTGACGATCTTCCGGGTGGACAACCCGCACACCAAGCCGCTGGAGTTCTGGGCCTGGTTGATGCGCGAGATCCGCACCACCAACCCCGAGGTGCTCTTCCTGGCCGAGGCCTTCACCAGGCCGGAGATGATGCATGCGCTGGGCAAGATCGGCTTCCACGAGTCCTACACCTACTTCACCTGGCGGAACGAGAAGTGGGAGCTGGAGGAGTACCTCACCGAGCTCAGTACCGAAATGGACTCTTTCTACCGTCCCAATTTTTTCGTCAACACCCCGGACATCAACCCGGCCTACCTGCAGGGCGGAAATCCGGCCGCCTTCGCTATCCGGGCGATCCTTGCCGCCACGCTCTCCCCGGCCTGGGGGGTGTACTCCGGCTACGAACTGTTCGAGCACGAGCCGCTCAAGGCCGGTGGTGAGGAGTACCGCGACTCCGAGAAGTACGAGTACCGGCCGCGTGACTTCGCCGCCGAGCCGAACCTGAACCTGCTGATCGGCACGCTCAACCAGATCCGGCGCGACCACCCCGCCCTGCAGCAGTTGCGACAGATCAGCTTCCAGCACGCCCCGCACGACCAGGTACTCGCCTTCGCCAAGACCGACGGGGACGACACGGTGGTCGTGATCGTCAGCCTCGACCAGAACAACACCGTCGAGTCCGATGTCTACCTCGACTTCGCCGCCCTCGGGCTGGCGGGGGCATCCTCGGTCACCCTGCGCGATGAGCTCACCGGGGCGACCTTCACCTGGACCGACCGCAACTTCGTCCGGCTGACCCCCGCCGCCCCGGCGCATATTCTGCACCTGGTGCACCAGGGCTGACCGTGCCGCTGGAAGAGGCCTGGCTGCGGCACGTGCAGCAGGCACGGTGGTTCGCCGGCAAGGGGCTGGAGGTCCGATCGGTCGCCATCGAGCCGCTGGGCTTCCACACCCCGGCAGGGGCACTGCCGGCCGTCCGCTCCGAGCTTGCCCGGTTCAGCCACCCCGACCGGACCGACGACTATCACCTGCTGGTCGGCTACCTCGCCCCCGGCACCGCGGGCCCGGCGGGATTCGTCGGACGCACCACCCTGCCGGGTCTCGGCCCGGTCGAGGTGGTGGACGCTACCGCCTCCCCGCTGGCCCGCACCGCCTTCCTGACCGCCGTCGGCTGGGCCGACGGTGACCCGGTGCCGCGGCTGTTCGCCGGCGAGCAGAGCAACTCGACGCTCATCGCGGGGCAGACCATGGTGAAGGTCATCCGCCGCGTCGAGGCCGGCCGCAATCCGGACGCCGAGGCGCTCGACGCTCTCACCGCTACCGGGGTGACGCCTCGCCTGCGGGGTGTCCTCTCCGACTCCGGCTACGACCTGGCGATCGCCAGCGAGCGGATCCTGGACGCTGCCGACGGCTGGGCGTTCGCCTGCCGAGCCTGTGCCGACGCGGTGCCGATCGACGCCGAACTGGTCGCTCTCGGGGCAGCGCTGCGCACCGTCCACCAGCGGCTCGCGTCCGCCTTCGGGTTGTCGGTTCGCACCGGTGACGAGATCCGTCAGACCATGCTCGAGCGGCTCGACACCGCCCGGGCCGCGGTGGTGGAACTCCGGCCGTACGCCGCCGGACTGGCCGACCGCTACGCGGTGCTGGCCGGCCGGGAGTTGCCCGTCCAGCGGGTGCATGCCGACTTCCACCTCGGCCAGGCCCTGCTCGCCCCCGACGGCTGGAAGCTCATCGACTTCGAGGGCGAGCCCGGACGTCCGCTGGCCGAACGACGGCTCCCTCACCCGGTGGAGCGAGATCTCGCCGGGCTGCTGCGCTCGCTGGACTACGCGCGCTCGGCGCACCGGCACCCGGACAGGCAGCAGGCCCGGTCCTGGTGCCGGCGTGGCCGCGAGGCCTTTCTGGACGGCTACGGCAAGGCCGGGGTCGACCTGGACGTGCTGCGGGCCTACGAGACCGACCGCGCCGTCTATGAAGTCACCTATGAGGTGCGCAATCGGCCCGATTGGGCTGCCATTCCGCTCGCGGCAGTACAGGATGGGATCAGCAGGTCAGCGGTGACCGCTGCGGCACAACAGGAGGAATCTGATGACGTATGACGTGACCGGCGGGCTCACCGGCCGGGATCTCGAAGGATTCCACAACGGTGGCGACACCGAGTGCTGGCGGCGGCTGGGGGCCCACGAGGTCACGGTCATCGATGACGAGCGCGGCGAGATCAGTGGCACCCGGTTCGCGGTCTGGGCGCCGAACGCCGCCGAGGTCAGGCTGAATGCCGATTTCAATTGGTGGACCGGAGACGCCATGCACCGGGTCCCCGGCTCGGGGGTGTGGGCACTGTTCGTCGAAGGAATCACCACCGGGGCGCTCTACAAGTACAACATCTGCGGCCGCGACGGGGTGTGGCGGGAGAAGGTCGACCCGATGGCCTTCTTCGCCGAGCAGGCACCCGCCAACTCCTCGATCGTCTATTCCAGCAAGTACCTGTGGGCTGACGACACCTGGATGGAACAGCGGGCGGAGGCCGCGCCGCACCGCGCGCCGATGTCGATCTACGAGCTGCACCTGGGCAGTTGGCGCAAGGGCAAGACCTACCTCGAACTCGCCGACGAACTGGTCGAGTACGTGACCTGGCAAGGCTTCACCCATGTCGAGTTCATGCCGGTCACCGAGCACCCCTTCGAACCGAGCTGGGGCTATCAGGTCACCAACTATTTCGCGCCGCAGTCGCGGCTGGGCCGTCCCGACGAGTTCCGCTACCTGGTCGACCGGCTCCACCAGGCCGGGATCGGCGTCATCCTCGACTGGGTGCCCGGCCACTTCCCGAAGGATGAGTGGGCACTGGGACGCTTCGACGGCACGGCCCTGTACGAGCACGCCGACCCGCGCCAGGGCGAGCACATGGACTGGGGCACCTACATCTTCAACTACGGCCGTAACGAGGTGAAGTCCTTCCTGGTCAGCAACGCGCTGTACTGGGTGACCGAATTCCATGTTGACGCCCTGCGGGTGGACGCGGTGGCGTCCATGCTCTATCTGGACTACTCCCGCGAAGACGGCCAGTGGGTTCCGAATATCTACGGCGGCAACGAGAACCTCGAAGCGATCGACTTCCTGCGCTACGTCAACAAGCATCTCTACGAGCGGGTGCCCGGGGTCGTCATGATCGCTGAGGAATCCACCTCCTTCGGCGGGGTCACCCGTCCGGTGCACCTCGGCGGGCTGGGCTTCGGCTTCAAGTGGAACATGGGCTGGATGAACGACTCGCTGCGCTACCTGGCGCTGGAGCCGATCTACCGGCAGTACCACCACCATGAGATGACCTTCGCGATGGTCTACGCCTACTCGGAGAACTTCATCCTGCCGATCAGCCACGACGAAGTCGTGCACGGCAAGGGTTCCATGATCAACAAGATCCCGCAGGACACCTGGCGACAGTTCGCCACCCTGCGGGTGTTCTACTCGTTCATGTGGGCCTTCCCGGGCAAGAAGCTGCTGTTCTCCGGCTGTGAGTTCGGGCAGCGCTCGGAGTTCAACGAGGCGGTGAGCCTGGAGTGGTGGGTCTGCGACCTGTGGGGCCACCACGGCCTGCAGCGCATGATCAAGGATCTCAACGAGCTCTACCGCTCCCATCCTGCGCTGTGGGAGCTGGATTTCGACCCGGCGGGCTTCCAGTGGATCAACGCCGACGACGCCGGTGGGAACACCTACTCGTGGGTGCGCAGCGACGAGGCCGGACAGCAGCTGGCAGTGGTCGCGAACTTCTCCGCAGAGCCGTGGACCCGCTACCGGATCGGTCTGCCGAAGCCAGGGGTGTGGACGGAGATCTTCAACTCCGACGCCGGGGTCTACGACGGTTCCGGGTTCCACGGGAACCTCGGCCAGGTGGTGGCCACCGACGAACCCTGGAACGGCTTCCCGGCCAGCACCACCGTGGTGGTGCCCCCGCTGGGGACGGTCTACCTGCGCTACGACGGCGAGGCATGATCCGGGAGTCGCTCCCCGTCCAGTCAGGCTTCGGCGGGGTGGCCCGGATCGACTTCGCGGGCGACGATCATCCCGAGCGCTACCTGCTGTTGCTGACCACGGCGGTCCGGGAGGCGTTCGCCGACCCGGCGGTGCGTCGAGTGGAGGTGAGTGTGGCTGCCGATGACTGGCCACGGCGTCGGGCACTGCACCGGGCCGGCTTCCGGCTTGAGGGCGTTCGTCGGGAGCGCTGGATCAGCCCCGACGGCTCCCCGGTTGACGAGGTCTGTTACGGCCTGCTGCGGGCCGAGCAGGACGCCAGTGGTGACGCCTTCACCGCCGTGATGAACACCGTTACGCCCCGCAAGCGTGCGATCGCCCACGTCTTGTTGACCGACCAGGCGGGTCGGGTGTGCGTCCTGGAGACCACCTTCAAGCTCGATTGGGAGCTGCCCGGCGGGATCCTCAACCCGTTCGAGACCCCTCGTGCGGGGGCGATCCGGGAGATCGAGGAGGAACTGGGCTATACCAGCGCCCTCGGGCGGCTGCTGGTGGTCGAGTGGCTGGCTCCCTACCTCGGCTGGGAGGACGCTCTGGAACTGATCTTCGACGCCGGGACGCTGAACGAACGCGCCGCGGCGCTGCTGCGGCCCGACCTGCAGGAGATCCGCGCCCTGCACTGGCTGGAGCCGGAGGCGGCCGCGGCGACGCTGGCGCCCTACGCCCGGACGAAGCTGGCCGCCGCGCTGGAGGCGCGCCGGACCGGAAGAACCGCCTATCTGGAGGCTGGCCGGGTGATCAGCTGAGGACTCAGTCCAGCAGGTCCGCCAGCCCGGCCAGCAGATAGGTCGGCTGTTCGTCGGACGGCAGTGCCTCGGCCTCCTCACGGCTGCTGTCGCCGGTCAGCACCAGCGCCGTGGCCATGCCTGCCGCGCGTCCCATCGCGATGTCGGTGGCCAACCGATCGCCCACCATCACAGCTCGCCCGGGCGGCACCGGAAGCCCCGCCAGGGCCTGCTCGACCATGATCGGATCAGGTTTGCCGAAGCTGGCCTGGCAGCGGACCTGGGTGCAGGCCTCGATGGCGGCGGTGATCGCCGCGCAGTCCGGCTCCCCGCGTCCGCCGGGAAAGGGGCAGTAACGGTCGGGATTGGTCTGCACCAGGATCGCCCGGCGGTGATACCACAGCGCGTCGAAGGCGACCTGCAGCTTGCGGTAGTCGAAGCCGCGGTCATAGGAGGCGATCACCACGTCGATCGTCGCCGGATCGTCGCTCAGGGTGAACCCGGCAGCGGTCAGCGCCCGGACCAACGGCTGCTCGGCGATCGGGAAGACCACGGCGTCGGGATGATGGGCACGCAACCAGGCAACCGTGGTCACCACCGTGTTCACGATCTCCTCGACGGGCGTGGGCAACCCCAGCCGTCCCAGCTTGACGGCGTACTCCTCGGGATCCCTGGTCGGGTTGTTGGAGACGAAGCGGAGCGGCACACCGCGCTCCCGCAGCGCACCGATCGTGGCCGCCACCCCCGGCAACAACTGCTCGCCCAAGTAGAGGGTCCCGTCCAGGTCGAAGACGTAGGCGTCGTAGGCGTCCATCACCGGCCAGCTCCGCTGCCCGGCCATCCGCCCGAGAACGCTGGGGAAAACCGCATCCCCACACGCTATTGCATGACGGCGGCGGGGCGGGATCGGCAGCACCGGGCGACCGCCCGACACTACTGGCGTTTCCGGTCGAGCCGGTAGCCGATGCCGCGGACGGTCTGGATCAGCGTCGGACGTGAGGGCGTCGGCTCGACCTTCGCGCGTAGGCGCTGCACCACGGCATCCACCAGGCGCGAATCGGCCGCATAACCGTAGCCCCAGACCTGTTGCAGCAGTTGGTGGCGGCTCAACACCTGCCCGGCATGGTCGGCCAACTCCAGGAGCAGCCGGAGTTCGGTGGGGGTGAGCGCAATTGGCTCACCCTCCCGGGTCACCACCATCGCCACGGTGTCGATGACGAGCCCGCCGAACACCAGCGGCTGCTCTCGGCCGGTGGGGACTGCCCGCCGCAACACCGCCTTGATTCGAGCGTCCAGCACGCGGGGCTCGACCGGCTTGGTGACGTAGTCGTCGGCGCCGCGCTCCAACCCGGCCACGATGTCCACCGGATCCGACCGCGCGGTCAGCATGATGATCGGCAGCAGGGAACCGGCCCGCACCCGCCGGGCGGTCTCGAAGCCGTCGATCCCGGGCATCATCACGTCCAGCAACATCACGTCGAACCGACGAGCTGTCAGCTGGACCAGACCTGATGCTCCATCCGCAGCGAGGTGGACGCGATGACCCAGTGAGGTCAGGGCCAGGCGCAGGGCCTCGGCCACCCCGGGGTCGTCCTCCACCAGCAGCAGCTCACTCATGGACCGCTCCCCCCGTCTTTACCGACGGCAACCGGAGCCGGAACGTGGCGCCATCAGCCTCCAGGGTCAACGAACCACCGAGGAGCCGCGCGTTCTCGGCGGCGATGGCCAGACCGAGTCCTGCCGAACTGCCATGCCGAGCCTGGTCGCCGCGGACGAACCGATCGAAGGCTGTGGCCCGCAACTCCTCCGGCACGCCCGGGCCGCCGTCGTGGACGTCGATCAGTACCTCGTCGGATTCTGGCGTGACGGCGATGGTCGCCGGCGGTGCCCCATGCTGCAGCGCATTGGCCACCAGGTTCCGCAGCACTACCCTCAGTCGGGCAGGATCGGTGCTGGTCAGCAGTTCGGCGGGGCCGTAATAGTCCACCGCCGCGCCCGAGTCGGCGATCACCTCGGCCGCCAGGTCGGCCAGGTCGATCTGGCTGGTGACCAACTCGGCACGACCGGCATCCATCCGGCTGATCTCCAACAGGTCCTCGGTCAGCGACGCCAGGCGTTCCAGTTGGGACGCCACCAGGACGGCAGCCTCCTCGCGGCTGGCCGGATCGAGCAGCGCCTCGGCCGAGGCCAGCAGTGCGCTGGTCGGCGTCCGCAACTCGTGGGCGACGTCGGAGACAAACCGACGTTGAGTCTCGTTGGCGCGCTCCAGTTCGGCGATCTGCCCGGTGAGCCGATCGGCCATGATGTTCACCGCCCGTGACATGACTGCCACGTCGTCGTGCCCGGTCACTGGGATGCGTACCGACAGGTCGCCATCGGCCACCGCGTTCGCCATCTCCCCCGCCCGGGTGATTGGACGAACCACCGTGGTCGACACCCCGCGGGCCAGCAGTGCTGCCAGACCGACCACTGCGATCGACACCAGCACCAGGGTCGTGGCCAGACCCGGAACCGGGCTCTCTTCGGCCTCCATGTGGTAGGCGTGGATCAGCAGCCACGCAAACGGCCCGTTCTGGCCCGGGACCTGGGTGTAGCCGAAGCCGACCAGATAGTCGCCGCAACGCTGCGTCCAGCCGCCCCAGGTGCCGGGCTGGTAGTGGATCTCGGCAATCGAGCGGTCGCTGCCGAACACCCGCTCCGGGTGCGGTGTCACACACTCCGGCGCCCGTTCACTCAGCGGAACCGTCGTGTTGACGAAGCCGTACTGCGTGACCTGCTCAACACGGAATGGACTGCTCTGCTCCTCGTAGACGAACAACCCGGCCTCCACTGACAGCGGCTGATCCCCATCCGGGACGATGTCCTGCCAGTTTCGGCTGGTTGGATGTTCGGCGACGGCGGCCACCACCTGCCTCATATCCGTGGTTAGCCCGATCATGAGCTTGTCGTCGAAGGATTGCCAGTGCTGGGCCTCTGCCCACACCAGAGTGCCCCACGACAAGCCACCGCACGCCAGTGCCACCGCTACGACCAAGCCGACCGCGATGCGCCCGCGCAGCCCCGGCGCCTTCACGATCGTGAACCCGTCGGTGGTATGCCCATCCTGACCGCCTCCTCGTGCTCAACCCTCGCAGAGGAATGTCCCGGTTCTGTCACAAAGCTGCAGGATTCCGGTGCCAATCAGCGGTCACCAACCAGGGAGTCGGCGGCCTAGAACAGCGCGCTCATCAGGTCGCGCCGAGCCTTGAGCACGGCCGGGTCGCTCGGCCCGACGGTCTCGAAGAGTTCCAGCAGCCGCACCCGCAGCCGCTCCCGGTCTGCGCCGGAGGCCAGCCGGATCGCGGCGATCAGCCGCTCGAAGGCTGCTGCCGGGTTGCCGCCGCCCAGTTCGACGTCGGCAGCGGCAGCCTGGGCGTCCAGGTCATCGGGGACGGCGTTCGCCCGCTCCAGGACCGACCGCGGGTCGATCGCCCCGAGTCGGACCAGCAGGGAGGCCTGGGCCCGTCCCGCCTTCGCCTCGGGATCGTTCGGGGTCTGGGCCAGGATCTTGTCGAACTCGGTGACCGCGGCGGCGAAGTCGCCCTTCTCCAGGGCGGCGTCGGCCTCGGCGAACCGCGGGTCAGGACCGGCGTCCTCGTCGATGCTCGCCGGGTCGGCCCGGCCCACCACGCCGGCGCCGGCGGCCGCCTGCAGCAATTGCCCGAGGATGGCCTCGACCTCTGCTTTGGGACGGGTGCCCTGGAACAGCGGGGCCAACTGGCCGCCGACAACCCCGACCACGGTCGGCACGGCTTGGACGCCGAAGGCCTGTGCGATCTGCGGCACCGCGTCGACATTCACCCGGGCCAGCAGATAGGCGCCGGCGGCGGCGTTGGCCAACCCGGCCAGGTCGTCCGACAGCTGCTGGGCGTTGGCCCGCGGCGAGTAGAGCTCCAGCACCACCGGGTGCTTGGCCGAGAGCTGCATGGTGGCGTCGAAGTTGTGCTCGTCCACCTCGAGTACGTAGCTGGCTCCAGGCGGGGACGGCGGGGCTTTCGCCGCAGCGGCGATCCCGGAGAGATCCATGGCACGGGAGGGATTGAAAGCAGCAGGCGTCACAGCGAGCCATTCTGCCAGCAGCCCTCGCGCAGACAAACTGGAGCGGGCAAGATGGGCCCCATGGTTCACGAACGCGCCGGGCAGGTTGCACTGCCGCAAGACCTGATCGATGTCGATGCCCTGTTGCAGGCCTACTACGATCTCACCCCCGACCCGGACAACCCCGATCAGCAGGTGGTCTTCGGGACCTCTGGCCACCGCGGCTCGAGTCTGGACGGCGCCTTCAACGACGCGCACATCGCCGCCACCACCCAGGCGATCGTCGAGTACCGCGCCTCCCAGGGCATCACCGGCCCGCTGTTCATCGGCAAGGACACCCACGGGCTGTCCGGCCCGGCCTGGCGTACCGCCATCGAGGTGCTGCACGCCCACGGCGTCGCCGTCCACGCCGAACGGGACCAGGACTTCACCCCCACCCCGTCAGTCTCCCGGGCGATCATCGTCCACAACCGCGACCACTCCGGCCCGCGCGCCGACGGCATCGTGGTCACCCCCTCGCACAACCCACCGCGCGACGGCGGCTTCAAGTACAACCCGCCTCACGGCGGCCCGGCCGACACCGACGCCACCGGCTGGATCGCCCGGCGCGCCAACGAACTGCTGCGCGACCCGACGCCCATCCCGCGCACCCCCTACGAGCGGGCCGCCAGCGACGTCGTCCGCGTCGACTACCTGGGGGCCTACTGCGAGGATCTGCGCAATGCCCTCGACCTGGACGCCATCGCCTCGGCCGGTGTGCACATCGGCGCCGACCCGCTGGGCGGGGCCTCGGTGCAGTACTGGCAGTACATCGCCGAACGGCTCGACATCGACCTGACGGTGATCAACCCGACGGTCGACCCGACCTGGCGGTTCATGACCCTGGACTGGGACGGCAAGATCCGGATGGACTGTTCCAGCCCGTACGCCATGGCCAGCCTGATCGGCAACCGGGCCGCCTACCAGATCTCTACCGGCAACGACGCCGACTCCGACCGGCACGGCATCGTCACCCCGGACGCCGGGCTGATGAACCCCAATGCCTACCTGGCGGTGGCGATCCAGTACCTGTTCAGCCACCGGCCGAACTGGCGTCCGGATGCCGGGGTCGGCAAGACACTGGTCTCCTCCTCGCTGATCGACAAGGTGGCTGCCGACCTGGGCCGCACCCTCGTGGAGGTGCCGGTTGGCTTCAAGTGGTTCGTGCCCGGCCTGATGTCCGGTGACCTCGGCTTCGGCGGCGAGGAGTCCGCCGGCGCCTCCTTCCTCGCCAAAGACGGCTCCACCTGGACCACCGACAAGGACGGCATCCTGCTGGCGCTGCTGGCTTCGGAGATCAAGGCGGTGACCGGCAGGTCTCCGTCCGAGTTGTACGCCGACCTGGAAGCCAGGCACGGTGCCTCCAGCTACGCCCGGGTGGACGCCCCGGCCAGCCGGGAACAGAAGGCCAAGCTGGCCAGGCTCTCCCCCAGCGACGTGACCGCCACCGAACTGGCCGGCGAGCCGATCGTCGCCACCCTGACCAACGCGCCCGGCAACGGGGCGCCGATCGGCGGTCTCAAGGTGGTGACCGAATCGGCCTGGTTCGCCGCCCGGCCCTCCGGTACCGAGAACGTGTACAAGATCTACGCCGAATCGCTCAAGGGGCCCGAGCATCTGAGCCAGGTCCAGCAGCAGGCGCGGGACGTTGTCAACGCGGTCCTCGGCTGAGCCATTCGGCCGGTACGGCGGGACTGGATGTGAAAAGGTATGACCATGAGTAATGACGATCTCTTCACCTGCATCGATCACGTCGGCTACGCCGTGCTGAACCTCGACGACGCCATCACCTTCCACACCGAGGTACTCGGCTGGCGTCTGCTGCACCGCGAGACCAACCAGGAGCAGGGCGTCGAGGAGGCGATGCTCGGCACCGGCGAGCAGCTGCCGCAGAATGCCCAGGTCCAGTTGCTGGCTCCGCTGAACGAGAACAGCACGATCGCGAAGTGGATCGAGCGCAACGGCGGCAAGGGCGGTATCCAGCAGGTCTGCTACCGGGTGGCCGACCTCGACCGGACCTGCGCGGCTCTGCGGGAACGCGGCGTCCGGCTGCTCTACGACACCCCGAAGATCGGTACCGGCGGCTCCCGGATCAACTTCGCCCACCCGAAGGATGTCGGCGGCATCCTGCTGGAGATCGTCGAGCCGGCGGCGCAGGCTCACTGATCCACCTCACCGCGGCGGGTAGCATGTGCCGGACCGGACCGACAACCAGGCGGAGGCGAACAGCGAGGCCATGACCCAGCCCCCTCACGACCCGACGCCTCCGGTGCCCACGCCGGTCTCGCCGCCGCGTGCCCCGCTGGCGGGTTCGGCGCCCACGCCCTCCTCGGAGCCTGCCACCAAGAACTGGCTGCTGCGCTGGCGTCGGGTCACCCAGCCAACCCCGCCCGACCTCAGCGAGGGGGCCAGCCCGGTCAGTTCCGGACGGGTGTCGCTGCTGAACCGCAACCCGTTCACCATCGGCTTCTTCCTGGCCGCCGGCGCGTTCACCGCCTACGCCCTGCTGACCTCCCTGGGCCGGCTCAGCAATGTGATCGTGCTGATCCTGCTCAGCCTGATCCTCGCGCTGGGGCTCAATCCGGTGGTGGAGTGGATCCACAACCGCGGGATCCGCCGCGGTCTCGCGGTGCTGGTCGTGGCACTGGCCCTGCTGATCCTGCTCGCGCTCGCACTCTGGGCGATCGTCCCGGTGGTCTCCGAACAGGTGACGAACCTCTACAACGATGCGCCCACCTACCTGCGCGACCTGCGCGAGAACCCGCAGATCGCCGCCTTCGACGAGCAGTTCCAGGTCATCAACCGGATCATCTCCTTCCTCACCTCCGGTGAGCTGATCTCCGGCCTCTTCGGCGGCATCATCGGCGCCGGGCAGATCGTGGCCACCACCGCCTTCTCGATCACCATCACCGTGGTGCTCACCTTGTACTTCCTGATCTCGCTGCCGAGCATCAAAGAGGTCATCTACCAGCTGGCACCGGCCTCCCGGCGGCCGCGGGTGAAGTACCTGGCCACCGAGGTGTTCAAGCGGGTCGGCGGCTATGTGTCCGGGCTGTTCGTCGTGGTCTCGTTGTGGACCATCGTCTCGCTGCTGCTGTTCACCTTCACAGGCCTCAACCGGTTCGCGGTGGCGCTCGCCGTGGTGGTGGGGATCTGCGCCTTCATCCCGCTGGTCGGGACCACGATCGGCATCGTGATCAGTGGCATCGTGGCGCTCTCGATCTCACCGATCACCTGCCTGATCGTCGTCCTGGTGCTGCTGGCCTACCAGCAGTTCGACGCCTACTTCGTCCAGCCCCGGATCTTCTCCCGGTCGGTGCAGGTGCCCGGCGTCCTGGTCATCCTGGCAGCCACCTCGGGGGGCCTGCTGCTCGGCCTGGTCGGAGCGATCCTGGCCATTCCGATCACCGCCGCACTGCTGCTGCTCTACCGCGAGGTGCTCGTCCCCCACCTCAACCGGCTCTGAGCCGGCGGTTCAGAACAACCGGTCCGCCGCGTTGTCGAGCCCGCGCAGCGCGTCGTAGTCGACCAGGACGCAGTCAATCCCCCGGGTGGACGCCAGCACCTTCGCCTGCGGCTTGATCAACTGTGCTGCGAACACCCCACGCACCGGGGCCATCAGCGGATCGGCGTTCATCAGTTCGAGGTAGCGGTTCAGCTGCTCGACCCCGTCGATCTCGCCGCGTCGCTTCACCTCGACCGCCACGTAGCCGCCGGCGGCGTCCCGGTAGAGCAGATCAACCGGACCGATCGGCGTGAAGTACTCCCGCTGCACCAGCGTCCAGCCCTCACCAAAGGTTGCCGGATTCTCGGCCAGCAGCACCTGGAGGTGCGCCTCGACACCGTCCTTCTGCAGCCCGGGGTCGATCCCCAGGTCGTGGGAGGAGTCGTGCAGCACCTCGGCGATGGCGATCTGCAGAGTGTCACCGTCGCCGTTCTTCACCTCCCAGACCTCGGTCAGTCCGGCCTCGTCCCCGGCGGGCACTGCCTCGACGTCGGCCTCCGGTTCCCGCACCGCGATCGTGCACGGCGCGCTCATCCAGTTCAGCGGCTTGTAGGCGCGGTCATCGGCGTGGATCGACACCGAACCGTCAGCCTTCACCATGATCAACCGGGTGGCCATCGGGAGATGCGCGGTGAGCCGTCCGGCATAGTCGACCTGGCAACGAGCGATCAGCAAACGCACTCGGCAAACCTACCCGATCCGGCTGGTTAGTCTTGTACCCGTGCCCAAACGACCCTCCAAACACACCCAGCCGCCACGTCCGTTGCACAGCGGCTCGTTCGCCACCCTCGTCGAGAAGGCGGACGGGGAGTGGCTGGTGCAGTCCATGCCGGCTGGCAATGCCACCAAGCCCTACACCTGCCCGGGCTGCGGGCTGACCGTCCCGGTCGGGCAGGCCCACCTGGTCAGCTGGCCGCGGCAGGCCAGCATCGGTTCGCCTTCCGCCGTCGAGGAGCGCCGGCACTGGCACACCTCCTGCTGGAACCGGCGGCATTGATGCCCGGGCTGCACACCGAGGTGGTCGGCACCGGACGACCGGACTTCGCCTTCCTGCACGGCCTGTTCGGCCGCGGCCGCAACTGGACGGGCATCGCCCAGGGCCTGGCTGCCCAGGGGCACACCAGCGTGCTGTTCGACCTGCCCAACCACGGTGCCAGCGGCTGGACGGGCGAGTTCAGCTACCCCCAGATGGCCGAGGCGGTCGGCGACGAACTCCGGTTGCGGCTGGGCTCGGCCGCCCGGCTGAACGTGGTCGGGCATTCCATGGGCGGCAAGGTGGCGATGCTGCTGGCACTGTCACGTCCCGAGCTGGTCAGCGGCCTGGCCGTGGTCGACATCGCGCCGGCGGTCTCGGAGGGGGTGGACGGCTTCGGTCCGCTGATCGAGGCGCTGCGCAGCGTCGACCTCGCCGGGCTGACCTCACGGGGCCAGGCCGAGGCAACCCTGAAGCCACTGATCCCCGACCCCGGAGTGCGCCAGTTCCTGCTGCAGAACCTGCGGGTGCGGCGCCACCCCGGTCACCCCGGTGCGAGCCAGTGGTACTGGCAGCCCAATCTCGACCTGCTGGAGGCAAGCCTCGACCGGGTGGCTGGCTGGCCCGATCCGGGGACCGCCGTCTATCCCGGACCGGTCTGGTGGCTGGCCGGTGAGCTGTCGGACTACGTTGCGCAGCGGTACGTCCCCGCCATGCGGGCGCTGTTCCCCGAACTGCACCAGGTGGTGATCCCCGGTGCCGGGCACTGGGTGCACGCCGACAACCCCCAGGCGGTGATCGACGCCATCGCCGACCTGGCGGCCTCAGCGCAGCTGCGCGGGTAGCGGCTCGGCGTGCAGGACGGTGAGGCTGGTCACCGCCCGGGTCAGGCAGACGTAGAGCCGGCGCAGCCCGGTCTCCTCGTCCGCCTCCTGGGCCACCAGCCGGGCCGGCTCCAACAGCAGGACGTGGTCGAACTCCAGGCCCTTCGCCAGCGCGGCGTCCACCACCTCGACCCGGACGAAAGCCTCCGGATCCCGCGGTTCCCGGCCCAGCAGGTGGTGCTGGAGACCGGCCAGCGCCCCGCTCACCGGCTCCACCCAGGCCGACGGGGTGATGATGCCCAGCGTGCCCTCCCGGGAGGCGAGGCCGGCGGCAACCGCTGCCACCTCGGCCAGCGGATCGCCGTGGCGGAGTTCCAGTTCGCCGCGAGAGTGCCGGATCGAGTGCGGCACGGTGAGCCCGGGAGCGATCCTGGGCAGCAACCGGGCGGCGAAGTCGATCACCGCGCCGGGCACCCGGAACCCCTCGACCAGCTCGCTCAGCACGGCGTCGGGGTGGCCGATGTGCGCCAGGGCGCTGGGCCAGTCGCGCACCCCCCACGGCGTCGTGGTCTGGGCGAGGTCGCCGAGCAGGGTCACAGAGCCGGTCGTCGCCCGCCGTCCGGCCGCCCGCAGCATCATCGCCGACAGGTCCTGGGCCTCGTCGACGATCACATGTCCCAGGCTCGGCTGCCGGCGCAGCAGGTCGGCCACCTCGTCGACCAGCACCAGGTCAGCCGGCGTCCAGGCCCGCGACCGCACCGAGCGGGCCCGGCTGCCCGCCAGCAGCAATTGCTGCTCGGCAGCGGTCAGGATGCCCTCGGCGGCCGGCGCCAGCGCCGCCGGATCGCCGAGCACGGCATGGACGACGGCCGGTGCCGTCAGCCGGGGCCACAGGCTCTTGCAGTACTCCCGGACCGGCCCGGAGCGGGCGATGGCGTTCTGCACCCGGTCGTCGGTGCTGTCGCCGTCGGCCTCCATCTGCAGCAGGACGTGGTGGGCCAGCGCCTGCGGCAACAGCTCTCGTCCGGACTCGTACCGGGTACCGCGGGCGACCAACTCGTCGACCACCCGGCCGACGGTGCGCGGACTCAGCCGGTGCAGCCGGTGCCCGGCCGGTACCTCCAGCACGGCTGACGGGCTGCCGAGATGGCCCCACACTGCCCGCCGCAGCACCTCGGCCAGGCGCGGGTCGCCTTTCAGCACCGCCAGTTCGGCCGCGTCCTGGCCGGACACGACCAGGCCGGACTCTCCACCGACCAGCGACTCGATGGTCTCCTGGCGGGCGTCGATCTCGCCGAGGGCGGGCAGGACGTCACCGATATAGCCCAGGAAGGAGTCGTTCGGCCCGATCACCAGCACCCCGGAACGGGACAGCTGCGAGCGGTAGGCGTAGAGCAGGTAGGCGGCGCGATGCAGGCCCACGGCGGTCTTGCCGGTGCCGGGTGCCCCCTGGATCGCCAGTGAGTCCGCCAGCGCGGTACGCACCAGCACGTCCTGGTCGGGCTGGATGGTGGCCACGATGTCACGCATCGGACCGGTGCGGGGACGCTCGATCTCGGCCTCCAGCAGCCCGCTGACACCCGACGAGCCGCCGTCGGCCAGTTGCTCGTCCTCGTAGGCGGTGATCGCACCGTGCTGGAAGCCGAACCGGCGGCGCAACTCGACCCCCATCGGTTCACCGGGCCGGGCACGGTAGAACGGCAACGCCATCGGCGCCCGCCAGTCCATCACCAGCGGGTCGGCCCCGACCGCGTCCTCGACATGCCGGCGGCCGATGTAGCAGACCTCGTCCAGCTCGGCACCGAGGGCGCTCGCGTAGTCGATCCGCCCGAAGAACAGCGGCACGCCGGGGTCGTCGGCCAGCGCCTCACGCCGCCGGTACAGCTGCTGCCGCAGGTGCTGGGTCGAGACGTGGTCGCCGGCCACCGCGTGCGTCCAGTCGGCCGAGGCCGCCCGCATCGCCGCCAGAGCGGCCCGGGACCGGTCGAGGTGGGCGCGCTCGGCGAGCAGCACCGGGTCGTCGGACATGATTCCTCCCGTCAGGCGGACGGCCAGACCCGGGGATCAGGCCGGCTTGACCGACGTCACCGCCGCGGGCAGATTCGGGACGCCGTCGGCCGGACTGCCGTAGGCGCCGTCGGTGCCACCGGCAGCGAGCTTCGCCACCACTGCCACACCGGCGGGGTCCACGGTGCCGAAGACGGTGTAGTCGGCCGGCAGCGGGGTATCGGCGTAGACGATGAAGAACTGTGACCCACCGGAGTGCGGCGCCTGGGTGCGGGCCATGGCCAGCGTCCCTGCCGGGTAGCCGGTGATGCCGTCGAGTTCGTCGGGGATGGTGTAGCCCGGGCCACCGGTGCCGGTGGCGGTCGGGTCGCCGCACTGCAGCACGAAGATCCCGGCAGTGGTCAGCCGATGACAGACGGTGCCGTCGAAGTAGCCCTGGGCGGCCAGCGATTCGAAGGAATGGACGGTGCACGGCGCCTTGGCGCGGTCCAGCGTCAGGGTGAGCGGGGTGTCATTCAGCGTCAGCAGGTAGTCGACGGTGCCGCTGGCCGGGACGTCAGAGGCCGAGGGCTGGTCGACCGTGCGGGCCGCACCGCCCTCCGGCTGGTAGTCGCAGCTCACCGTGCCTGCTGCCGAGGCCGGCGAGGACTGCGCCGCCGGGTCCTGGTCCCGCGGGGCCGCCGGCACCGCAGCGGTGCACCCGGTGAGCAGGATCACGAACAACGACACGGCGAGGACCCGAACACGATTCACCTCTCCACCCTGCCAGACCTGCAGCCGGCGCGCACATCGTGTTGAATGGCCCCATGGTCAACCTCAACCGGATCTACACCCGCACCGGCGACGCCGGCAGCACCCGGCTCTCCGATCTCTCCGAGGTGCGCAAGACCGATCCTCGGGTCGAGGCCTACGGGGCGGTGGACGAGGCCAACGCGATCCTCGGCCTGGTGGTCACCCGCGACGACCTGCCCGCGGCGGTCCGCGAGGTGCTGCGGCACGTCCAGAACGAGCTGTTCGACGCCGGCGCCGACCTGTCGAACCCGCTGGCCGAGAACCCGCCCTACGAGCCGCTGCGGATCACCCAGCAGAGCATCGACCGGCTGGAGGGCTGGTGTGACGAGTTCGGCGATCCGCTGCCCAACCTGCGGTCGTTCATCCTTCCCGGCGGCACCTTCACCGCCGCCCTGCTGCACCAGGCGCGCAGTGTCGTCCGGCGGGCCGAGCGTGAGGCCTGGCGGGCGGTGGAGAGCTACGGCACCGAGCCTGCCGGCGAGGATTCACCCGGTGGGGTGAACCTGCTGGCGGTGACCTACCTGAACCGGCTCTCCGATCTGCTGTTCATCCTCGCCCGAGCGGCCAGCGTCGAGGTCGGCGAGGTGCTCTGGGTGCCCGGCGGCGAACGTCGTCCGTCCGACCCGAAGGGACGGCGGCAGCGGGAACGGATCCTCAGTCAGGCGTCGGAGAATGCCACGTCCGCTGGTGGCCCTGACCAGGTGGCGCCGCCTCCAGCCAGCTGAGCAGGCCGAGCAGCGCCTGGTCCGACATCGACAGTTCCCAGCCCTGGCCATCAGGGGCATCCAGCCTGATGATCCGCTGGTCCTCCAGCAGGGCGAGCGCCTCCACCGGGTCGGGGAGCCGCTGCCGTCCGGCGCGAGTCTCCGACCGTTCGAAAGCCATCCGGGGGCGCAGCGACGCCGAGAAGGTCCGGAACCACTCCAGCCGGTCGCCGCGGTAACGCGCGACTCCGAGCACCCAACCAGCGCTCGGAGTCGTCGTGTGCAGTCGCAGGCTACAGTCGAACAGCCCGCCGGACCGACCCAGCCATCGGCGGCGGAGGATCAGCCAGCAGACCGGCAGGCCGATCACCAGCACCGCGACCAGCGCGACGACCTCACCCACCTCCAGCCAGAGCATCGCCGCAGTCTATTCCCCGCTCAGGCCCGCGCCTGGTCCTGGGCGAGTCGCGCAGCCTTCACCTGGGCCTGGGCCCGCTGGTAGTGGTGCATCGTCTCCTCGTCGGTCTCGCCGGCGTTCAGGCGTCGCTCGGCGGCGGCGAACTCGAGTTCGGCGGCATGCAGGTCGATCTCCCTGGCGACCCGGGCGTACTGGCTGAGCAGCGACACCCGGTTGTCGGCGACCGAGATGAAGCCGCCGTCGATCGCCAGCACCTCACGGCGTCCGTCGGTGGTCAGCACTTCAGCCGCACAGGGCACCAGGCTGGCCAGGAAGGGCTCGTGGTTGGCCAGGATGCCGATGTCACCCTCGGTCGTCCGGGCGAGCACGCTCAGCGCCTCGCCCTCCCAGGCGATCCCCGTCGCGGAGACCACCTCGACCCGGATGGTGTCGGCCATCTCAGCCTTCCTTCTGGATCTTGGCCCAGTTCTCCATCACCATGTCCATGCCGCCGACGTTGAAGAAGGCCTGCTCGGCGATGTGGTCGACCTCGCCGTCGCAGATCATCGTGAACGAAGCGATGGTCTCGTCCAGGGGTACCGTCGAGCCCGGGACGCTGGTGAACTTCTCGGCCATGTAGGTGTTCTGCGAGAGGAACTGCTGGATCCGGCGCGCCCGGGCGACGATGATCTTGTCCTCCTCAGAGAGTTCGTCGACACCGAGGATCGCGATGATGTCCTGGAGTTCCTTGTTGCGCTGCAGGATCTGCTTGACCCGGATGGCGGTGTCGTAGTGATCCTGCCCGATGTACTGCGGGTCCAGGATCCGGGAGGTGGAGCTCAGCGGGTCCACCGCCGGATAGAGGCCACGCGAGGCGATGTCGCGGGACAGCTCGGTGGTGGCGTCCAGGTGGGCGAAGGTGGTGGCCGGCGCCGGGTCGGTGTAGTCGTCGGCCGGGACGTAGATCGCCTGCATCGAGGTGATCGAATGGCCCCGGGTGGAGGTGATCCGCTCCTGCAACTGCCCCATCTCGTCGGCCAGGTTGGGCTGGTAGCCCACCGCGGACGGCATCCGGCCCAGCAGGGTGGAGACCTCCGAACCCGCCTGGGTGAACCGGAAGATGTTGTCGATGAACAGCAGCACGTCCTGGTTCTGCACATCACGGAAGTACTCCGCCATGGTCAGCGCCGACAGCGCCACCCGCAGTCGGGTGCCCGGCGGCTCGTCCATCTGGCCGAAGACCAGGGCGGTGTCCTTCATGACGCCGGCCTCGATCATCTCGTGGATCAGGTCGTTGCCCTCACGGGTGCGCTCCCCCACGCCGGCGAACACCGAGGTGCCACCGAAGTTGTGGGCGATCCGGTAGATCATCTCCTGGATCAGCACGGTCTTGCCGACGCCTGCGCCACCGAACAGGCCGATCTTGCCGCCCTGGACGTAAGGGGTCAGCAGGTCGAGCACCTTGATGCCGGTGTGCAGCATCTGGGTCTTCGGCTCCAGCGCGTCGAAGGCCGGGGCCGGACGGTGGATCGGCCAGCGTTCGGTGATCTCCAGCTTCGAGCTGTCGTCGTTCAGGCACTCGCCGGTGACATTCCACACCCGGCCCTTGGTGACATCGCCCACCGGGACGGAGATCGGCGCGCCGGTGTCGCGTACCCGGGTGCCCCGGCGCATCCCGTCGGTCGGCTTCAGCGAGATCGCGCGCACGGTGTTGTCGCCGACGTGCAGCGCCACCTCGGCAGTGATGGTGTGGACGCCCTGGTCGGTGTCGATGTCGATCAGCAGGGCGTTGAGCAGGTCGGGCATCTCGTGGGCGGCGAACTCGACGTCCACCACGGGTCCGATCACCCGGGCGACCCGTCCGATGCCGGTGGTCTGCGCGGCGGGGGTGTCGAGAGTGACTGTCATCGCAAGTACCTATCCTCTAGTCCTGCTCGGCCAGCGCGCCCGCGCCGCCGACGATTTCGCTGATTTCCTGGGTGATCTCCGCCTGCCGGGCCTGGTTGGCCTCCCGGGTCAGGCGTTCGATGAGCTGCTGAGCGTTGTCGGTGGCCGACTTCATGGCACGCTGCTGGCTGGCCAGCTGGGAGGCGGCCGACTGCAGCAGGTAGAACCAGATCCGGCTTCGAACGTAGAGCGGCAGCAGGTTGTCCAGCACAGTCTCGGGGTCGGGCTCGAAGCCGTACAGCGGCACCAGGTCGGTCTGGGAGACGTCGCGCACGCCCTCGACCACCTCCAGGGGCAGCACCCGGCGAACCCGCGGGCTCTGGGAGATCATCGATTCCATCCGGGTGTAGACCGCCCAGATCTCGTCCACCCCGCCCTCGTCGGTCGGCTTCAGGAAGTCGTCCACCAGTCGGTCGGCGATCTCGATCGCCCGATCATAGGTGGGCGAGTCCGAGAACCCCTCCCAGCTCTCCTCGATCGGCAGGCCGCGGAAGGAGACATAGCTGATCCCCTTGCGTCCCACGATGTAGCGGACCGGCTCCTTGCCTTCCTCGCGCAGCCGCTGCACCATCCGGGCAACCGTCTTGATCACATTCGAGGAGTAGGCACCGTTCATCCCCCGGTCGGAGGTGATGAACAGGATCGCCACCCGCTTGACCTGGGCACCGTGGCGGGTCAGCGGGTGGTCCAGCCGGGAGTACTCCGCGACCGCCGACACCGCGCGGTTCAATTCGCGGGTGAACGGCAGTGCCCGGGCGGCCGCCTGCTGGGCCTTCACGACCCGCGAGGAGGCGATCAACTCCATTGCCCGGGTGATCTTCATGGTCGCCGCCACCGACTTGCGTCGCTGGCGGAGCTCCCGGAGGCTGGCTGCCATCGATCAGCCCCTCTTCTTGGTCACGACGATCTGCTCGGCCTCCAGATCCTCGTTGCCGATCGCCTCGGCAGCGGGGTCGCCCGAGACCAGCGGTTTTCCCTCACCGGTGGTGAAGCTGAGTTTGAAGGCGTCGATCGCGCTGCCGACGGCCTGCGCGGTGTCGTCGTCCCAGGCGCCGGTGGTGGCGATGGTGGACAGGATCTGGGTCTCGCGGCGCAACTGGTCGAGCAGTTCTCGCTCGAACCGCAGCACATCGGAGACCGGCACGTCGTCCAGGTAGCCGTTGGTGCCGGCCCACACGCTGACCACCTGCTCCTCGACCGGGTAGGGCGAGTACTGCGGCTGCCGGAGCAGTTCCACCAGCCGCTGGCCACGCTCCAACTGCCGCCGGGAGGCGGCGTCCAGATCGGAGGCGAACATCGCGAAGGCCTGCATGTCGCGGTACTGCGCCAGACCGATCTTGAGCGTGCCGGAGACCTTCTTCATCGCCTTCACCTGGGCGTCGCCGCCCACCCGGGAGACCGAGATGCCGACGTCGATGGCCGGTCGCTGGTTGGCGTTGAACAGGTCGGACTGCAGGAAGATCTGGCCGTCGGTGATCGAGATCACGTTGGTCGGGATGTAGGCCGAGACGTCGTTGGCCTTGGTCTCGATGATGGGCAGGCCGGTCATCGAGCCGCCACCCAGCGCGTCCGACAGCTTGGCGCAGCGCTCCAGCAGGCGGGAGTGCAGGTAGAAGACGTCGCCGGGGTAGGCCTCGCGGCCCGGCGGACGGCGCAGCAGCAGCGACATCGCCCGGTAGGCCTCGGCCTGCTTGGTCAGGTCGTCGAAGACGATCAGCACGTGTTTGCCGGCGTACATCCAGTGCTGCCCGATCGCCGAGCCGGCGTAGGGGGCAATGTACTTGTAGCCGGCCGGGTCGGACGCCGGGGCGTGCACGATGGTGGTGTACTCCAGCGCACCGGCCTCCTCCAGGGTGGTGCGCAGGGCCGCGATCGTGGAGCCCTTCTGCCCGATCGCGACGTAGATGCAACGCACCTGCTGCTTCGGGTCGCCGGTCGCCCAGGCAGCCTTCTGGTTGATGATCGTGTCAACCGCGATCGCGGTCTTGCCGGTCTTGCGGTCGCCGATGATCAGCTGCCGCTGGCCGCGTCCGATCGGGGTCATCGCATCGATCGCCTTCAGGCCGGTCTGCAGCGGCTCGGAGACGCTCTGGCGGTCCATCACGCCTGCGGCCTGGAGTTCCAGCGGACGGCGGGAGTCGATCCCCTTGATCTCGCCGAGGCCGTCGATCGGCTCGCCCATCGCGTTCACCACCCGGCCGAGGTAGCCGTCACCGACCGGCACCGACAGCACCTCGCCGGTGCGCTTGACGGTGGAGCCCTCCTCGATGCCCTCCGACTCGCCCAGCACCACGACGCCGATCTCGCGCACGTCCAGGTTGAGCGCGATCCCGAGGGTACCGTTCTCGAACTGCAGCAACTCGTTGGCCATCGCCGAGGGCAGTCCCTCGACCCGGGCGATGCCGTCGCCGGAGGTGACCACCGTCCCCACCTCGTCGCGGGTGGCGGTCTCGGGGTTGAAGTTGGACACAAACTTGTCGAGTGCGTTCCGGATGTCCTCCGGACGAATCGTCAGTTCCGCCATCTGCGTACCTTTGTCTCTCGTTCTCGTGTCGGGTCGCCGGGCGTCCGGCCACCGGGGATGCTCAGTTCAGTTCTCTCTTGGCGGCTTCCAGCCGGGCCGCGATCGTGCCGTCGATGACCTCGTCGCCCAGCTGTACCCGGACACCGCCGAGCACCGCCGGATCGACCGTCAGCTGCAGGTTGACCTCGCGGCCGGCCTGGCTGGCCAACGCTGCCCGGAGCCGGTGCTGCTGGTCGGCCGACAGCGGCTTCGCCGCGGTCACATAGGCGATCGACCGGTGGCGGGCGGCAGCGGCGAGCGCCAGGTCGGCGGCGATCGCGGCCCCGAAGCCCTGGTCGATACTGCGCGCAGCCCGCCGGGCCAGCGCCAGGCTGGTGGACAACACCTTGCCCAGCGCGAGATCGGTAATCAACTGCTCACGTCCCTCGGCAGAGACCGTGCGGTCCTCCAGCACCCCGCGCAGGCCGGGATCGCCGGCCACCAGGCGTTCGAGCTTGAACAGCTCGTCCTCCACGGCGTCGAGCTGCCCGGCTGCCTGCGCCAACCCGATCAGGGTGCGGGCACCCTGCCGTTCCAGCCCGGCGACCAGCCCCGCTGCCGAGCTCCAGCGCTGCCCGGCCGCAGCGGTCACCACCGCGAGCGCGGCCGGTGACACCGTCCCGGTCAGCACAGCGGTCGCCAACTCCTGCCGGGCGGCCTGCGGTGCGGTCGGGTCGGACAGCGCGGTGCGCAGCGCCACCTGGGACGCCAGCAGTCCCACCACCGCGAACAGGTCGTCGGCCAGGGTAGGAGTCAGCACCTGGCCGTCCAGGAAACGGTCCAGCTCCGACAGGCGGGCTTCGGCGACGCTCATGCCCGCTCCGACGTGCTCTCGGTCTCGAGCTCGGCGATGAAGCGCTCGACGGCGCGCGTGGCACGGTCGTCGTCGGTCAGCGACTCACCGACGATCTTGCCCGCCAGATCGGTGGCCAGACCACCGATCTCGCCGCGCAACTGGTGCACGACCAGCGCGCGCTCGGCGTCGATCTGGGCTTTGGCCGTGGCCAGCATCCGGGCCGACTCGTCCTGCGCCTGCTGCCGGATCTCGGCAGCGATCGAGGCAGCCTGGGTCTTGGCATCCTCGCGGATCTTCGCGGCCTCCTCGCGGGCACTGGCCAGCTGGGCCTTGTACTCGGCGAGCGCGGCGGCGGCCTCGGCCTGCGCGGCCTCGGCCTTCTCGATACCCCCCGAGATCTCGGCGGTGCGTTCGGCATAGGTGGCCTCGAACATCGGGACCACCTTCTTGGCCACCACCCACCAGACCACCAGGAAGAGCGCGATGCCAGCGAACAGCTCGCTCAGGTGCTCGGGAAGCAGCGGCCCGAGAGGGCCTTCGCCTTCGAGCGGCAACATGGCAGGCCTCACCCGAGCACGAAGGCCAGGGCGATACCGATGATGGCGAGCGCCTCAACCACCGCGAAGCCGATCCACGCGGTGCCCATCATGGCGCCCCGGGCCTCAGGCTGGCGGGCGGTGCCGTTGATGACCGACGCGAAGATCCAGGCCACGCCGATCGCCGGGCCGAGGGTGGCCAGGGCGTAGCCGATCATGTTGATCGAGCCAGTGATTTCCATGGGTGCTTTCCTTTCGGAGGGGTCAGTGCTCTTCAGCGATCGCCGAGGAGACGTATTGGGCGGTCAGGACGGTGAAGATATAGGCCTGCAGGGTGCCGACCAGCAGTTCGAGGGCGAAGATCGCGAAGCTGAATAGCAGCGAGACCACGCCGGCGGTGTTCAGCAGCGGGACGGCGAACCGCCCGGCCGGCTCGGTCATGGTGAGCAGCATGCTGCCGCCGACGACGAAGACCATGATCACCAGGTGGCCGGCGAACAGGTTGGCGAACAGACGCAGGGCCAGCGTGATCGGCCGGGCAACGAAGTTGGAGATGAACTCCAGCGGGATGATCAGTGGCCACAGCGGCCACGGCACGCCCTCGGGCAGGGTCATCTTGCGCATGTAGTGCCCGAACCCGTATTTCCGGATGCCGGCGCCGTTGTAGAGCAGGAAGGTGCACAGCGCCAAGCCGTAGGCGAAGCCGATCTTGGAGAAGGTCGGGAACATGAACAGGAAGAACTGCCCGAACAGGTTGTTCACCAGGATGAAGCTGAACAGCGCGACCAGGTAGGGCAGGTACTTGCGGTAGTCGTGGCCGAGGATGTCGCGGGCGATCGAGTTGCGCAGCAGGTTGTAGAGGAACTCTCCGACGAACTGCTTCTTGCCGGGCACCACCTTCTGGTTGTGGGCCATCCACAGCCAGAACCCGATCACCAGCACGGCACCGATCACAGCCTGTGCCAGGTGGTTGTTCAGCCAGACCCAGTTCTCGCCGAGCCCTGGGAAGAGCGGGCGCGAGTCGAAGCTGTGCACCCCGGGCGGCCAGGCGTGGGTCTCTGAGTCCATGGGAATCAACAGCGGGATCATTCCCCGGAATCCTCCTGCCTACTGGTCAACTCATCGTCCGAATGCCCGAATTGCACGATCACCAGGTAGATGCTCGCCACCATTCCCACGATCAGCCCCACCGGCAGGCACCAGGAGGTACCGAACCACCAGTCCGCCAACCAGCCGAGGCCGCCGTAGAAGACCACGCCCGAGATCAGAATGCTCACGATCCGGAGCCCCTGGTCCGCGTTGCCCTGTCCGCTCATCGCACGCCGGACTTTATCAGCGAACCCACCCGACTTCACCTTTGCCTCTACGTAGTGATACCACCTTCGGTGGAGTCGTAGACCGGGATCCGCAGCCGGGCGAACACCCAGAACTCCCCCACCAGCCATCCGATCACGGTGGCGATGGTCGCCACCACCAGCCCGATCCGGTCGAGCGCGGCGAAAGTCACCGGATTGCCGAGCACCACCATGAGCAGCACCCCGAGCACGCTGACCCGGAAGGCGTAGGACGCCAGCGCCGAGATCAGCACCACCCGCGGCTCGGCGTCGGCGACCACCATCTGGACGCCCTGCCCGATCGTGAAGAAGGCGATCACCACCACCGCGGCCACGGCGGCGCTGAGTGCCCCCACCAAGCCGGACGCAAAGCCGAAGACCACCACCGTCGCGAACCCGGCGATGTGCCCGCCGGCGAGTCCGCCCAGCAGCAGGCGCCTGGCCCGCAGCCGGTTCGGGCTCACCTCAGCCATGGTCAACCTTCGTCCGCCGGGTCAGCACCGTCCACACCCGCCGGCCCCAGGTCAGCCCGGCTGCCACCACCAGGCCGGCCACGAACCCGGCGATCACCCCCGGCTGGGGGTACAGCGCGACCAGCACCACCCCGAAGGCGACCAGCGCCGACCACAGCCACAGCAGGGCGACCGCCTGGCGGTGTGGATGACCGAGGTTGAGCATTCGATGGTGCAGGTGCTGCTTGTCGGCCTGATACCACATCTGCCCACGCAGGGTGCGCCGCACATAGGCCATGGTGAGGTCCAGCAGCGGGAAGGCGAGCACCGCGAAGGGCAGCAGAATCGGCAGGTAGGTTGCCAGCACACTCACCCCGGCGGTCTGCAACCGCGACGGGTCCAGTTGGCCGGTCAGGCTGATCGACGAGGTGGCCATCAAGAAGCCCAGCAGCATCGCCCCGGAGTCGCCCATGAACATCCGCGCCGGATGCACGTTGTACGGCAGGAACCCCAGACAGATGCCGAGCGTGGCCACCGTCACCAGGCTGGCCGGCGTGGCGCGGACCAGCTCCTGCTCGTAGGCCAGCAGGTAGGCGTAGAGGAAGAAGGCGCCCGAGCCGATCGCCACCACGCCGGCCGCCAGCCCGTCCAGGCCGTCGATCAGGTTGATCGCATTCACCGCGACGAAGATCAGCACCACCGTGATCGCGATGCTCGCGCCGTCGTCCAGCGAGAGGATCGCGTCCGGCAGCGGGATCCAGTAGAGCTTGACGCCGTTCATCACCACCACGCCCGCCGCCAGCAGCTGGCCCGCGATCTTGGCGATCGCGTTGAGCTCAAGCAGATCGTCAACCACTCCCACCGCGCAGATCAGCGTCCCGGCCAACAGGATCGCCTGGGCATCGTGCCGCACCGACTCGAACCCGCCCAACCAGGGCAACTGACCAGACACCAGGAAGGCCGCCGCCAGTCCCAGGCACATCGAGATCCCGCCGAAGTACGGAATCGGCCTGGTGTGGACGTCGCGGTCGCGCACCAACGCCACGGCGTTGAACCGGAAGGCGAGCCGGCGGGCCAGGTTGCTCAGCAGATAGGTGACCCCGGCGGCGACCAGCAGGACCAGGAGGTACTCGCGCATTCCTCAGCCTTCGGCCAGGGCCTTCACGACCGCTCCCAGTTCGGCGCGAGTGATTCGTCCCTCCCGCAGGATGCGTGGCGCGGCGCCCGACAGGTCGACGATCGTGGACGGCACCGGACCGCTGGAACGACCGGCGTTGAGGTAGACCGCCACACTCGACTTCAACTGCTTGCGCGCCCCGCTGATGCTGGTGGCCGCGGGCTGCCCGCTCACATTCGCCGAGCTCACCGCGAGCGGGCCGGTGGCGCGCAGCAACTCCCGGGTGAAGGCGTGGTCAGGAATCCGGACCGCGATGGTCTCACCCCGGTCACCGAGGTCCATTCGCAGGGTCGGGTGCGAGGCGACCACCAGGGTCAGCGCGCCCGGCCAGAAGGCCTCGGCCAGAGCCTGCGCGTCGTCCGACACCGAAGCGGCCAGGGAACGCAGCATCGCGGACTCGGCGATCAGGACCGGCGGCGGCATGTCCCGGCC
Organism: Propionicimonas sp.; assembly: GCF_034927565.1. GTDB lineage: Bacteria > Actinomycetota > Actinomycetes > Propionibacteriales > Propionibacteriaceae > Propionicimonas. Next base: position 9,364 of record NZ_JAYFPT010000007.1, on the reverse strand, counting down.
ACGCTGCTTGGCCTCCAGCAACCCCTGGACGGCGGCGGCGTTCAACGCGTCGGCACCGATTCCGTAGACCGTGTCGGTGGGCAGCACGATGCACTCCCCCGCCTGGACCGCTGCCAGGGCCCGGTCGATCCCGGCTGCGGGATCGGTGCGGACGTCGACCACCGTGCTCATGCGCCCCATCCTGTCACGTGTCTCACCCGACCGAAGCGAGGCGCTCGGCGAGATCCGCGGCCTGGAGCGCATCGATGACGGCCTGCAGGTTGCCGTTCATCACCTGGTCGAGGTTGTAGGCCTTGTAGCCGATCCGGTGGTCGGCGATCCGGTTCTCTCCGAAGTTGTAGGTGCGGATCCGTTCCGAGCGGTCCACGGTGCGCACCTGGGAATGCCGCGCGGCCGACGCCTGCTGCGCCGCCTCCTCCTCGGCGAGCGCCACCAGCCGGGCGCGCAGGATGCGCAGCGCCTGCTCCTTGTTCTGCAACTGGCTGCGTTCGTCCTGGCAGGTGACCACGATGCCGGTCGGCAGGTGGGTGATCCGCACCGCTGAGTCGGTGGTGTTGACTCCCTGGCCGCCCTTGCCGGTCGAGCGGTAGACATCGATCCGCAGGTCGTCGGGATCGATCTCCTCGACCTCGGACGGCTCCACGTCCGGCATCACCAGCACGCCGGCGGCCGAGGTGTGGATCCGTCCCTGGGACTCGGTGACCGGCACCCGCTGGACCCGGTGCACCCCGCCCTCGAACTTCATCACGCCGTAGGGCATGGTGTCCGGGTCGGTCTGGTGGGGCGCCTTCAGCGCCAGCGTGACGGTCTTGAAGCCTCCCAGGTCGGTTTCCTGGGCGTCCAGCACCTCGGTCTTCCAGCCGCGGCTCTCGGCGTAGCGGGTGTACATCCGGAACAGGTCGGCCGCGAACAGCGCGGACTCCTCGCCGCCCTCGCCGGATTTGATCTCGATCAGCGCGTCGGCGGAGTCGTTGGGGTCGCGCGGGGCCAGTAGCCTGGTCAGTCGCTCGGTGACCTCGGCCAGCTCGGAGCTGATCGCCGTCGCCTCGTCGGCGAAGGAGGCGTCGGCCTCGGCCAGCTCGTTGGCCGCCGCGAGGTCGTCGCTGAGCTGCCGGTAACTGGCCAGCGCCTTCACGATCGGGGTGAGCTCGGCATACCGCCGTCCGATCCGACGGGCACGCGCCAGGTCGGTGTGGGTGGCTGGATCCGCGAGCTGCTGTTCCAGCTCGGCGAACTCGGCCACCAAGGGCTCGGCTGCCTCGAACATCTCACTCCTCCTCCGGCTCTGCCCGCGGCACAGGCTGCCGCCAGGCTGGACACAACAGACGCCGGGAACCAGCTGAGCTGGCTGCCCCGGCGTCTGGAGGAGCTACTTGCCGGCCTTCTTGCCGTATCGCTTCTCGAAGCGGGCGACCCGGCCGCCGGTGTCGAGGATCTTCTGCTTACCGGTGTAGAACGGGTGACAGGCGGCGCAGACCTCGGCGTGGATGACGCCGTTCTTCGCGGTGCTGCGGGTGGTGAAGGTGTTGCCGCAGGTACAGGTGACCTGGGTCTCCTTGTAGTCGGGGTGGATCCCCTGCTTCATGATTCTCTCCTCGCGATCGTGCCGGGTCGCTGATGATGTGGGCTGGATGGACCCGCTGCGTGAACCGGCACCGACTGGCTATTCTTCCGCACTCCTGGTCTGGAACAAAACTGGCGGGCCGGTATTCCCGGCCGGGGGCCTATTCCGGGTTCGGCGTGGTGCGCGAGATCACCTGGAGGAACTCGCGATTGGTCTGGGTCTTGCGCATCCGGTTCAGCAGCATCTCCAGGGCGGCCTGGGTCTCCTGCCCGGACAGCACCCGGCGCAGCTTCCAGATGATCGCCAGCTCGTCGCGCGGCATCAGCATCTCCTCGCGGCGGGTGCCGGAGGCGATCGGGTCGATGGCCGGGAAGATCCGCTTGTCGGCCAGCTCGCGGCGCAGCCGCAACTCCATGTTGCCGGTGCCCTTGAACTCCTCGAAGATCACCTCGTCCATCTTCGAACCGGTCTCGATCAGGGCGGTGGCGAGGATGGTCAGCGAGCCGCCGTCCTCGATGTTGCGGGCGGCACCGAAGAACTTCTTCGGCGGGTAGAGCGCCGCGGAGTCCACGCCGCCGGAGAGGATCCGGCCAGACGCCGGGGCGGCCAGGTTGTAGGCCCGGCCGAGGCGGGTGATGCCGTCCAGCAGGACCACGACATCGCGGCCGAGTTCGACCAGCCGCTTGGCCCGCTCGATCGCCAGTTCGGCGATGGTGGTGTGGTCGTCCGCCGGACGGTCGAAGGTGGAGGCGATCACCTCACCGGAGGTGGTCCGCTGGAAGTCGGTGACCTCCTCGGGGCGCTCGTCCACCAGGACGACCATCAGGTGCACCTCGGGGTTGTTCACCGTGATCGCATTGGCGATCGCCTGCATGACCAGCGTCTTGCCGGCCTTGGGCGGGGAGACGATCAGGCCACGCTGGCCCTTGCCGACCGGGGAGACCAGGTCGATGATCCGGCCGGTCATGTTGAGCGGCGTGGTCTCCAGCTTCAGCCGCTCCTGCGGGTACAGCGGGGTGAGCTTGTTGAACTCCGGACGGTCCTTCGCCTTCTCGGGGGCATCGGCGTTCACCGTGTCGATCCGCACCAGCGGGTTGAACTTCTCGCGCCGCTCGCCCTCGCGGGGCTGGCGGATCGCGCCGGTGATGATGTCGCCCTTGCGCAGCCCGTAGCGGCGCACCATGGACAGTGAGACGTAGGCGTCGTTCGAGCCGGGCAGGTAGCCGGAGGTGCGGACGAAGGCGTAGTTGTCCAGGACATCGAGAATGCCGGAGATGTCGACCACCACGTCGTCCTCGGAGACCGTGGGCTCGGCCTCCATCCGCTCCAGGCCCAGGCCGCCCCCGCCGGTGCGGTTGTTGCGGCGGTTGTTGCGGTCGCGGTTGCGGCGGCGGCGGCCACGGCGGCCCGAACCGAAGTCGTCGTCGACCAGGTCGCGCTCAACCCGCGACTGCTGCTGCGGCTGCTGCTGGCGGGACTCGGCCGGCGCCGGCGTCTCGGCGCCGTCCTGGGTGCGGTCGGGGGCGGACTGCTGCCCGCGGCTGCGGCGGCTACCACGGCCGCGTTCGGCGCCGAGGGCCTCCAGCCGGGCGGCGACATCGTCGGAGCCGACCAGCGGCTCCTGGTTGGCGTCGGGCTCGGCCTTGCGCGCCCGGGCAGGCTGCTCGGCCTGCGGTGCGGCGGCCTGCTCGGCCAGAGCTCGCGCGATCGCCGCCTCGTTGTCGGCCTGGGCCGCGCTCTTCGTCCGGCCCGCGGCTTTGCCCGCCGACGCGCGCTTGGCCTGGGCCGGGGCGTTGTTCACGTCCGTCTTCGGGGCAGTGGATGCCTTTTCGGCGCCGGCCGCCTTCGTGGCGCCAGCCGCCTTGCCGGTCGCGGGAGCCTGTCCAGCGCCGGAACTGCGCGCCGCGTTGATCGCCTCCACGAGCGCGCCCTTGCGCAGCCCGGAGGCGCCTTTGATGCCCATGGAGGACGCCAGCTGCTTCAGCTCCGGCAGCAGCATCGACTCGATGTTGCCTTTGCGGGAGCCAGCTGCCGACGTCGGGTTGAGCGTGTCGGTCACGGGATTCCTTTCGGAAAGGGGTGTGCCAGTGGGCTGCGACAAGGTGACAATCCAGGTTGCGGCCGGTGGCGAACTAGCGAGACCAGATCCCCGGGTGCCACCCCGGTCGTGGGGCGACGATCACGTTGACGGTGAAAGACCATCGCGCCCGATCTGTGGAGCGCTTCGCACATCTGCGACAGCTACACGGTAGCACCGGGAGCCAAGAAACTCGCAAAACCGGCCGTCAGGCACCCCTCCCCGCGGCATCGAACCCGTGGCATCGAACCGCCCAGGAACGATTCCGGCGGATCACGGGCCGGGTCAGTGGCCTTCGGCCAGGCTGGTGAAGGCGGCGGCGAACAGTTCCGCCAGCTCGTCCAGGTTCGCAGCCACCGGGAACTGCGGGAACTCGGTCACCACGTTCGCCGGCGGATGGATCAGGATGCCCCGGTCGGCCTCGGCCAGCATCGCGGTGTCGTTGTAGGAGTCGCCCGCGGCCACCACGGTGTAGTTCAGGTCATGGAAGGCCCGCACTGCCGCCCGCTTCGAGTCCGGCTGACGCAGGTGGTAGCCGACGATGCGGTCGTCGGCCACCTCGAGCTGGTGGCAGAACAGGGTCGGGAACCCGAGCTGGGCCATCAGCGGCATACCGAACTCGTAGTAGGTGTCGGAGAGGATCACCACCTGGGCCCGACGGCGCAGCCCGTCCAGGAACTCGAGCGCGCCCGGCAGTGGGCCCATCTCGGCGATCACCTGCTGGATCAGCGACAGCCGGATGCCGTGCTCGTCCAGGATCGACAGCCGGTGACGCATCAAGGCGTCGTAGTCAGCCAGATCGCGGGTGGTCAGCCGCAACTCGTCAATGCCGGTGCGTTCGGCGACGTTGATCCAGATCTCGGGAACCAGAACGCCTTCCAGGTCCAGCGCGGCCAGATACATGGTCAGCGGCCCTCCACCCTCATCACGGTGATCCCCGGGCCGACCTCGGGCAGTTGCTCGAGCTCGGCCAGGGTTGCCCGGACGTCGGCGTCCCTGGCGGTGTGGGTCCGCACACCCAGCCGTGCCCGGTCACCGGCACCGCCGTCCCCAGCATCCTGCCGGACGGCCTGCAGCGAGACGCCATGGGCGGCGAAGCAGGCGGCCACCTTTGCCAGCACACCCGGCTCGTCCTCCACCAGCAGCGAGACGTAGTACCGCGACCTGGCCTCCCCCGAGGGGGTGATGCCGCGGGCGGAGTAGGCCGACTCGCCCGGGCCGATCGCCCCACGCACCCGGTTGCGGGCGGCGGTGACCAGATCGCCCAGCACGGCCGACGCCGTCGGCGAACCGCCGGCGCCTGGACCCATGAACATCAGCCGCCCGGCATACCGGGATTCAATGAAGACCGCGTTGTACGCCCCGGGAATCGAGGCCAGCGGATGACTCAGCGGCACCATCGTCGGATGCACCCCGACGGCGATGCTGCCGTCGGGCGAGAGCGAGCAGTCGGCCAGCAGCTTGATCACGCAGCCCATCTCACGGGCTGCCTCGATGTCGGCCAGGGTGACCCCGGTGATGCCCTCCCGGTCAACATCGGACAGCCGAACCCGGGAGTGGAAGGCCAGGGAGGCCAGGATCGCGGCCTTGGCGGCCGCGTCGTGCCCTTCGACGTCCGCCGTCGGGTCGGCCTCGGCGTAGCCCAGCGCCTGCGCCTCGGCGAGCACGTCGGGAAAACTCTCGCCGGCGGTGTGCATCTTGTCGAGGATGAAGTTGGTGGTGCCGTTGACGATGCCCTTGACCGCCAGCACCTCGTCGCCGACCAGTGACTCCCGCAACGGCCGGATGATCGGGATTGCGCCCGCCACCGCCGCCTCGTAGTAGACGTCGACGCCCTGCTCGGCGGCGGCGGCGTAGATCGAGCCGCCGTCGGACGCCAGCAGCGCCTTGTTGGCGGTGATCACCGACGCGCCAGCTCCGATCGCCGCCAGGATGAGACTGCGGGCCGGCTCGATACCACCCAGCAATTCGATCACCAGGTCGACGTCTGCACGCTGCACCAGCTCCTCGCCGTCGGTGGTGAGCAGGGCACGGTCGATCCCGGGGCGGTCCTTGGCCAGGTCGCGGACGGCGATCCCGACCAGTTCCAGCGGGCGTCCGATCCGGGCACGCAGTTCGTCGGCCTGGGTGATCAGGATGCGGGCCACCTGAGAGCCGACCACCCCGCAGCCGAGCAGGGCAACCTTCAAGGGGGTACTCGTCGCGATCACGTCCTTCATTCGGCTGCACCCGCGTCGAGCGCCAGCAGGTCGTCCAGGGTCTCGCGGCGGATCAGGGTGGTGACCCGGCCGTCTCGCACCGAGACCACCGGGGGCCGCGGGGTGTGATTGTAGTTGCTGGCCATCGAGCGGCTGTATGCCCCGGCGGCCGGGACGGCGATCAGGTCACCCACGCCGAGGTCGGCAGGCAGGAACTCGTCGCGGACCAGGATGTCGCCGCCTTCGCAGTGCACACCCACGACGCGCGAGACCACCGGCTCGGCGGCCGAGGTGCGGGAGGCCAGCGCGGCAGAGTACTCGGCGGCATACAGGGCCGGCCGGATGTTGTCGCTCATCCCGCCGTCCGCGGACACGTAGCGGCGGGTCATGCCGCCACCCACCTCCACGTTCTTCACCGTTCCGACCCGGTAGACCGCCAGCCCGGACGGGCCGACGATCGCCCGGCCCGGCTCGATCGAGATCGCTGGGACGGGCAGGCCGAAGGCACGGCACTCGTGCTCGACGATCTCCCGCAGGCCGGCAGCCAGCTGCTCGGCGGGTGCCGGGTCGTCCTCCTTGGTGTAGGCGATGCCGAAGCCGCCGCCCAGATCAAGCTCGGGGAGCTCAAGGCCGGTCGCCTCGGTGAACTGGCTGAGCAGTTTCAGGGTGCGCCGGGCAGCCACCTCGAAACCGTTGGTGTCGAAGATCTGCGAACCGATATGGGAGTGCACTCCCCGAAGCTCCAGCCGCGGGCTGTTGGAGCAGCGCACCAGAGCGACCAGCGCCTGGCCGCCGGAGATCGAGAAGCCGAACTTCTGGTCCTCGTGGGCGGTGGCGATGTACTCGTGAGTGTGCGCCTCGACGCCGGTAGTCACCCGCACCAGCACCCGGGCGGTGGTGTCGAGTTCGGCGGTGAGCCTCTCCAGCCGGCTGATCTCGTCGGCGGAGTCGACGATGATCCGGCCGACACCGTGTTGCAGGGCCAGCCGGAGTTCGCTCTCACTCTTGTTGTTGCCGTGCATGCCGATCCGTTCCGGCGGGAAGCCAGCCCGCAGGGCGACGGTCAGCTCGCCCAGAGAGCAGACGTCCAGGCTGAGTCCCTCCTCCTCGACCCAACGGGCAACCCCGGTGCACAGGAAGGCCTTGCCAGCGTAGAACACGGTCCAGCCGGCGAAGGCATCGCGCCAGGCGCGGGCACGCTCGCGGAAGTCGAGTTCATCGAGGACGTAGGCGGGGGTGCCGACCTGGTCCGCCAGGTCGGTGAGCTTCAGTCCGGCGACCGACACGACGCCGTCGGAGTCCCGTTTGACACCCGAACTCCACAGCTTCGCGGTGAGCACGTTGACATCGTCGGGGCGCGTCAGCCACACCGGGGCCGGAGAGGTTGCGTCGGCGTGGATCGATCCCGCGACGTGCATGTGGGTCATGGCGACAACTGTGCCATGACACTCCCCCGGCAACACACCGCGGTGGTGGTTCCGGGACGAAGGTGCGCTAGAGTTGCCGAGGCCCGCTGGTTCCAGTGGGGCAAGCCCCCGTAGCTCAGGGGATAGAGCACCGCCCTCCGGAGGCGGGAGCGTGGGTTCGAATCCCGCCGGGGGCGCACGCCGCGTGCAGCCGAGGTCGATTCCTCAGGCAGCGCTGAGATGCCTGAGGTCGACCGTGATCTCCCACCGTGGAGGTTCGTGGGGAACTGCGAGCTCCGGGCTTCGATACTCATGTCCGGTCGGGGTGGTCGTGATCACCGTGCCAGCGGGCCCGGGCCGGGCCATCCAGCCACGCGATTCCTTGGCTTGGTTGCAGCGTTCGCACAGGCCCTGACCGTTGGCCAGGGTGGTCGGACCGCCTGCGGCGCGGGGGACGATGTGGTCGGCGTGCCGCATCGGAGCTCCACACCACGGGGTACGACACACCTCGTCGCGAAGGGCGAGGAAGTTGCGCATCCCCGCGGGAAACCGACGCCGGCGCGACTCCATCGCCACAAGCTGGCCGGTGCCGGGCGAGGCGTACAGCCGGCGGACCCAGGCACGGTTCTCACGGCTCGCGGCGGCAACCAGCCGCCGCGCCACCCCAGCCGGGATCGGGCCGTAACCGACCACCCGCGCCGGAGTCTCACTGCCTGCCAGCAACGCCTGATCAGACATCACCAACTGCACCTCCACACCCGCGACCGTAGCGGCGTCACCTCCGGTGACCCGGGAGACCAGAGTGTCTGCCATCGCCTGCCCCAGGCCACGCGGATCACCCGCAGCCCGCAGACCGTCAGCCGTCCGCTTCAAGGCCGCATAGACCGCGACTCCGAGGGAGACCGGCAGCAGCGCGGAGACCAGAGCCATGGAGTCGGGCGCCGGGCGGATCGTGACTCGGCGGTCAGCCTCCGCCCGCGCGGCACGCTCCACCACGCTCTGCGCGTCCAACGCGTAGGCAGCACAGCGGGCCCGGGCAGCAACCTCACGATCCGACAGCGCATCGAGCTGACCCGCAAGCTCGGCATCCACCCGGAGCCGATCCGCCCGGCTGATACAGGCCGTCTCCCGCGCGATCAGGCTGGCCCGCCACTCGGTGATCCGCCCAGCCACAAACGCCGCCATCGTCGCAGGCAACTCCTGGTCGAGGACCCGAGCCAGGCCAACCAGGCGGGCAGCCCGATGCGGTGATTCCCGGCGGGCCAACGCCACCTCTGCGACCACCCCGGCAACCGCCTTCTCCACCGGAGCACCCGCCGCACGCGCCTCGCCCTCACGCAGCTGCCGCAGCGCCACCGTGAGACGGGTCTGGGCTGCCGCGGCAGCGTTCTTCAGGTTCTCCAACTCCCGCAACTGGTCAACCAGCTCAGCCGCAGACGACTCCGTCGACAGGCGAGCCACAGCCGCCACCAGGGTGGCGAGGGCGGTGGCATCAAGCTTGGCGAGTGCTTCCATCTCCCCATCATATTCGAACAAATGTTCGATCGCAAGGGGTGTGCCGGAGTTTCTACCGTGTGATGTCTCAGGAGACCGGTGACAGTTCTGTATCAGGACATCGGTCACGGTTGGTGTATCAGGACTTCGGTGACGGTCGGGGTCGGCCGCCGCCAGCTCACCCCGACAGGCACCCGAGCCGTCGTTGGGTCAGGGCTACCGGCCGACGCGCCAGGACCAATCACGTCAAGCCGGAACTCGCGTGGGCCGGTATCGCAGGACGACTGCCCCGGCCCGAACTCCTGGCGATCCACCAGCTCAGGGTGCTCGACACGACGTACTTCTTCGCCCGGTCGATGGCCTCGGCGAACGGGATCTCCCGCTCACCCATCCAGTCGGGCCACCTGCCCGTGGCCGGCCTCCGCCACGCCGACTCCATCATCTGGTAACTCTCCCTCCGGGCGCGCCCCGAGCCAGGGGCCCCTGCCTGCTAGGCTGAAACAAATGTTTCGATGTCGAAATACGTATCGGTACGCAAGACGACCCGCGAGTTGAACATTCAAAGCCGAAGCCGTCTCGCGTAGCATCGGAGCACGGAACAACCGCAGGCTTACCCCAGGAAGAA
>NZ_JAYFPT010000054.1:0-83913 GCF_034927565.1 Propionicimonas sp. | reverse complement strand
CCCTGATGGCGACAGCTATCGCAGAGCGTCCGGCAACCGACGCCGCCTCGTCCAACCCGCTGATGACCCACCGGCAGATCCTGTTCGTGATCTACGGGCTGATGGCCGGCATGTTCCTCTCCTCGCTCGGCCAGACCGTGTTCGGCACCGCGATCAAGACGATCGGTGACGACCTGCACGGCCTCGACCAGCAGGCCTGGGTGACCACCGCCTACCTGATCACCTCCACGATCACCACGCCGCTGTACGGCAAGCTCTCCGACATCTTCGGACGGCGGCCGCTGTTCATCATCGGTATCGGCATCTTCATCTCCGGCTCGTTCCTGTCGGCGTTCTCCACCTCGATGCTGATGCTGGCCGGCTTCCGCGCCTTCCAGGGCCTGGGCGCCGGCGCGCTGATGGCGCTGCCGCTGGCGATCATGGGCGACATGCTGGCCCCGCGCGAGCGGGCCAAGTACCAGGCATATTTCATGGCCACATTCGGCATCGCGTCGGTGATCGGACCGTTGATCGGCGGCATGTTCGCCGGCGCGGACACCATCCTCGGCGTCACCGGCTGGCGCTGGGTGTTCCTGATGAACGTCCCGCTCGGCCTGATCGCGCTGGCCGTGGTGGTGGTCTTCCTGCACCTGCCGCACATTCCGCACGGCCACGCCCGCATCGACTGGTGGGGAGCCGCCCTGGTGGTGGTCGCCCTGGTCCCGCTGCTGCTGGTCGCCGAACAGGGCCGGGAGTGGGGCTGGACGTCGGCCGCGGCGATCGCCTGCTACGCCACCGGTGCGCTCGGCACCGTCGGCTTCATCCTGGTCGAGCAGCGGATGGGGGACGCCGCAATCATCCCGCTGCGGTTGTTCAACGCGAAGTTCTCGGTCACCATCGTGCTCAGCGTCCTGATGGGCTTTGGCATGTTCGGCGCGATGATGACCATCCCGCTCTACCTGCAGATCGTCGAGGGCCTCAACCCGACCCAGTCGGGTCTGGCCACGCTGCCGATGGTGCTCGGCCTGATGATCGCCTCGATCACCAGCGGCCAGCTGATCGCCCGCACCGGCCGCTACGGGGTCTTCCTGGTCACCGGCGCCGCCACCACCCTGGCCGGTTTCGTCCTGCTCTCCACGGTGAACCTCGATCGTCCGTTCTGGTACCTGGAAGCCGTGATGTTCGTGGTCGGCCTGGGTCTGGGCCAGCTGATGCAGCCGCTGACGCTGTCCGCGCAGGCCTCCGTCCCGGCCACGGACATGGGCGTCGCGTCCAGTTCGGCCACCTTCTTCCGGCAGATCGGCGGAACCATGGGAACCGCCATCCTGCTGAGCGTGATGTTCACGGTGTTGCCGACCAACATCACCCACGCGATGTCGGACGAGGAGGTCACCAGGCAGGCCCTGGACGCCGCGCTCGACCCGGCTGTCGCGGGCGATCCGGCGAACGCTGCGATCATGGACACGATGTGGACGCCGATCGTCACCAAGGTCTCCGACCAGGTGGACGAGAACCTGGCCACCGCCACCGACCAGCTGAAGGAGAAGGTCGAGGCTGGCCTGCGGGAGAAGGTCTCCGAGGCCGCGCACAGCAAGGCCGCCGATGGCGCCGCGGCGCTGGCCAAGGGCCTGGACGGGCTCGGCACCGGGCTGGGCAAGCTCACCGACGGCACGTCCAGTTTCGTCAGCGGTGTTGGCAAGCTCGGGGACGGAGCGAGCGCCCTGGCCACCGGGACCAGCAAGGTCGCCGGCGGTGCCCACAAGCTGGCCGGCGGCGCGTCCCAGCTCTCCGGCGGACTGAGCAAGGTCAGCGCGGCCACCTCAGCCGCCGCCCACCAGTCGAAGCAGGCCACCGCCAACTTCGCCCGGGTGCAGGCGGCGCTCACCGTCCTGGGTGAGGACCAGGCCGCCTGTGCGGCCGGCGACAACGATGCCTGCGACGCGGCAACTGCCGACACCGCGCAGGTGACCACAACGATGAAGACCCTGGGCACCAGCGTCTACACCACCAGTGGCTACCTCAACGGCAGCGGCGGCAAGCCCGGCATCGCCGACGGCCTGACCGGCCTGGCCAAAGGCGCCAAAGGGCTCGCCACTGGCACCGACACCCTGGCCACCGGGTTGGACAAACTCGCCAGCGGCACCGGCAAGCTGGCCGACGGCGCGCACGTCGCGGCCAGCAAGGGCACAGCGATCCCGACCGGGATGACCAAGCTCGCCGACGGGAATGCGAAGATCGAGGACGGGGTGACCGGCCTGTCGACGATCGAGAAGACGATCGACGACAAGGTGCAGGAACTACTTCCCGACGCCATCGCCAAGGCGCTCGCCACCGCCGCGCAGGAGAAGAACCTCTCGGTGAAGGACGGCCGGCTGGTCGTCGACTGGGCAGACCCGACCCAGCGGTCGGCCATGGTCGACCAAATCGCGCCCACCCTGGTCCAGGCGATCAAGGACGGCAAGGCGTCCGACAGCAACGTCAATGCCGGTGGCGGCACCAGCGACACGTCCTTCCTGGCCGGAGCCGACCCGCGACTCACCAGGCCCTTCCTGACCGGCTTCAACGACTCGGTCGTCGTGGTCTACTGGGTGGCGATGGCGGTGATGGTGGCGGCCTTCGTGATCGCCTGCTTCTTCCGGGTGCCCGCCCTGCACACCCGTTCGGCGCTGCAGGAGCGCGCCGAACGGCAGGAGGCGGCCGCGCCGGGCGAGGTGGCGGCGGCATGACCACGAGCGCGGCCGGTTCGCTGCGAGAGCGGAAGAAGCTCGCCACTCGGCAGGCGATCCACGAGGTCGCCCTGCGGTTGATCAGCGAGCGCGGGCTGGAGCAGGTCACTGTGGAGGAGATCTGCGCCGAGGTGGGGGTGTCCCCACGCACCTTCTTCAACTACTACCCGACCAAGCTCGCCGCCGCCTTCGACCTGTTCATGGTGGAGATCGCTGAGGAGGCCGCCGAGCAGTTCCTGGCCGGCTCGGGTCCGCTGATGGCCGACCTCTGCGAGCTGGTCGCCGTGAGCGTCAACATCCCGTCCGACTACGCCCAGGTCAGGCAACTGGCGCGCTCCGACCCGGAACTGGGTCTGGCCTTCTGGCAGCAGCAGAACCTGCGCAAGCAGCCGATCATCGACCTGGTCGAGCGGCGCACCGGCGACCGGCAGACGGCAGTCCGGGCGTTCGCGATGCTTGCTGTCGGAATCATCGGCGGGATGCGAAATCCCGGCCTCAGCACCACCCCGGACGCGATCGCAGCCACCCTGCGTGAGCAGTTGCGGCAGCTCCGCTCGCTGCTGGACGGCATCCCCGACTGACGGGTCTGTCTCCAGCTCCTTCGCCCCGAGACCGACGAGTTCAGCGCGTCCACCCGGCGGCTCAGCCAACCGGTGCGCGTCTGCGTCGCCGGGTGGCGATCAGGCTGGTGGTGATCACCGTCGCCAGAATCGCGCCGATCACGATCAGGGACGTCTCGGTGGCCACCACCGGCACCCAGTGCCAGATCCCGTGCGCCCAGTGCAGCACCAGCTTGGCGCCGATGAACGCCAGGATCGCCGCCAGGCCGTAGCCCAGGTGCACCAACGAGCCGAGCGCCCCCGCCAGGACGAAGTAGAGCGCCCGCAGCCCCAGCAGCGCGAAGGCATTGGTGACGAACACCAGGTAGGGGTCGCCGGTGATCCCGTAGACCGCCGGCACCGAGTCGACAGCGAACACCACATCGGTGCCGAGGATGGCCAGCGTCGCCAGGGCGAGCGGGGTGACCGCACGCCGTCCGTCCTCGACGACGGTCATCCGCGGGCCCCGGTAGCCATCGGTGACCGGCCAGAACCGGCGGGCGAGCCGGACGATCCCGATCGAGCTGACGTCCACCTCGTGCTCGGCAGGATCCAGCGCATCCCGCAGTACCTTCACCGCAGTGACCATCAGGACGCCGCCGAACAGCAGGAAGGCCCAGGAGAAGGACGAGATCAGCACCGCGCCGAGCGCGATGAACACGCCCCGCAGGACAAGCGCCCCGGCGACCCCGATCAGCAGCACCCGCTGCTGGAGTTCCTTCGGCACCGCGAACGAACTCAGCAGCAGCATGAAGACGAACAGGTTGTCGACGCTCAGCGACTTCTCCACCAGGTAGCCGGCGTAGAACTCCAGGCCCCGGTCAGCACCGAACCCCTGCCAGACCCACACTCCGAAGAGCACCGGCAGCGCGATGTAGAACACCGACCAGCCGATGGCCTCCTTCAGTTTCACCTCGTGCGGTTTGTGGGTGATCGCGAAGTCGAGGCAGAACAGCGCCAGCACGGCGACGATGGTGATGACCCACAGGGTCGGCGAACCGAGGGTGATCTCGGGCAAGGCAACTCCTCACAGTGAACTGTGAGGTCTCCTTCGCCTGGCTCAGGCGCATCCGCGAGAGCACCTGACGTGCTCGTACTGACCGCGGATGACTTGGGAAGTACTCCCCTCGGCCAGACAGTGTACGGGTACCACGCCAGCAGAGGAAAACCCGACCGGTACGCACAGGTGCGCCGGGCTGGACCGGCCCGCGGCGGGAAGACCGCGGTCAGGGCATGAGGAGAAGCAGACGCTGCACGTGGCGGTTTCTGGCCGGGATGCAGGACGGAGGACTAGCCGGGTAGCAGCACGACACGGGCATAGCCGACGACACCGTCAGATGCCCGATCCAGAAAGCGACACGCAGTGGTCGTGTGCTGGCGGGCCTTTAGGCTTCGATCATGTCGTTGCCGGTGCTGACCACCGAGGAGCAACGGGTGCTGGGCTGCCTGCTGGAGAAGCAGCGGACGGTGCCCGCCAGCTACCCACTCACCCTGAACTCGCTGCGGTTGGCCTGCAACCAGACCTCGAGCCGCGACCCGGTGGTCGACTACTCCGAACGCACGATTCAGGATGTCGGCCGTGCCCTGAAGGACAAGAGCCTCGTCCGGCTGGTCTGGGCGGGCGCCGGATCACGGGTGATCAAGTACCACCAACTGCTGGACGAGGTGCTCGCTGTGGCCGAGGACGAGCGAGCGCTCATCACCGTCCTGCTGCTGCGCGGGCCACAGGCGCCCGGCGAACTGCGGACCCGCACCGAGCGGCTGCACCCGTTCGCCGATCGGGCTGCCGTCGAGACCTGTCTGGCGCGCCTGGCGGCCCGGGATGAGCCCCTGGTGCGCGAACTGCCGCTGCAGCGCGGGCAGCAGGACCGCCGCTGGATCCACCTGCTCGGCCCGGTGGACGGCGCCGACGCCCCAGCCACGGCCGAGCCCGCCGACCTCGAAGCGGTACTGGCCGAGGGTGCCCAGGCCCGCGATGCCCGGGTGCTGGCAGCGTACGAGGCCGCGGCCGGCGCCTACTCCGAGGCAGTGCTGGACGAGCTCACCGAGAAACCCTTCGACATCTGGCTGCTGGAGCGGATCGCGGCGGCGGCCGACGGCCCGGTGCTCGACCTCGGCTGCGGGCCCGGCCAAATCGCCGCCTTCCTGGCCGACCAGGGGGTCGAGACCCATGGGGTGGACGCATCACCGGCCATGGTCGAGCAGGCGCGGGCGAATTTTCCCGACCTGGACTTCGAGGTTGGCCGGTTCCACCAGGTACTGCGGCCGCGGACCGCTGCCGCGTGGGGGGCAATCGTGGCCTGGTACGCGTTCTCGCATCTTGCCCCCTCCGAACTGGTCCCTGTGCTGCGGACGGTGGGCGCCACCCTGCGCCCGGACGGGTTGCTGGCCGTGGCGCTGCAGGTGGGGGGACGGGTGGCGCACCTGGACGCGCTCTTCGGCATCCCCGTCGACCTCGACGTCGTGCAGCACGACCGCGACCGGGTGCTGGCGGCATTCAGCGCGGCAGGCCTGGTGGTCGATGAGTGGTACGTCCGCTCCCCCGTCCCGTCGGAGGAACAGACCGAACGGCTCTACGTCCTCGCCCGCCACCCCGGCTGAGCTCGCCGCCGAGTCCGCTCCGCTGCCCCAGCACCGCCGCCGGGGCCTCTCGCCGGCTCTGGCCGAGCTGTCGAGGGCCGGAGGCGTCGAGCAGGTGTCTGCCTTGCCCGCCGAAACCGGGGCGCTGGGGCCATCGGCGTGCATAGTGCACGCGTCTGACCTGGTTCGCCCGGATTCTGCCCGGGTTGACCCCACCCCGGCCCGTCACCACGGGTCGAGTGGCCGAGACTGCAGTGCCGGTACGGTCGCTGCTGGTTCGGTCGCGGCCGGCTCAGTCGCGCTCGAACTCGGCCCGGGCGATCGCCGCTTCGACGGCGAAGGTTTCGTTGAGTTGGTCGAAGAAGTTGCCGGTGGTGCCCAGAGCGCAGTTCAGGTGTTGCCCGAGCTGGGCATCGGTCAGGTCGTGCTCGTAGTCAACCGAGACCTCCGCGACGATCCGGACCTCTCCGTCGTCGACGCGGGCGTAGGCCTTCGGCCAGATCTTCTGCAGATTCCAGTCGTTGGTCGCCCGCAGCGCGGCGTCGTACTGGTCGTCGGAGAGCCGTCCCCACCAGGTTCCGCGCACCTGCAGGATCTCGTTGTACCGCCCCATCACGAAGAAGTAGAACAGGCAGCCGTCCCAGAAGCCGTACAGGTCGCCGTCCTCGTCCTCCAGGTAGTGGCTGCCCCGCGCGTCCAGCGCCGCAGCGACCCGCTCCTTGCTGAGTGGCTCCAGTCCGCCGCGCCTGCCCGGTTCACTCTCCGCCATGAATGACTCCTCATCTCGGTGCGACCACCGTACCCTGCCGGTGAACCGTGGAGCCGACACCACGACCCCGCCCGCAGCCTCGCCCTGCCGGACGTGCCGCCCCAACGCGTCCTGATCCTGCGTGACGCAATTCGTCTGCTCGATGCACGACGCCGGCCGATTCTGCCGGCTCGACGCAATCGACCTGCAGAATCACGTCAGGTCAAGCCTGGCCCCGGATCAGCGCCGGCCCAGGCCGGCGGCGGGCCGCCAGTGCAGTCCGGCCTCCGGGTCGACCAGCACCTGCTGCCCGGCGGCGATGCCGTCGACCACCAGGTCCGCGTCAGTGGGCAGCTGCCGCTTCACCAGAGCCAGTCCGATCGGGCCCAGTTCGTGGTGCCGTTCGGAGCTGCCCATCCGTCCGACCACCCGGTCGCCAGCCATCACGTCGGCACCGACAGCAGGCAGCCGTTCGGCGCTGCCGTCCAGGTGCAGCAGGGTGAGCCGACGGGGCGGACGGCCGAGGTTGTAGATCCGGGCAACGGTCTCCTGGCCGGGATAGCAGCCCTTCGCCAGGTGGGTGGCCGGGCCCAGCAGATTGTTCTCGGGGTTGGCCAGTTCGTTCGGGATCGTCTTCTCGTCGGTGTCGAGGAAGACGCGCGGCTGTCCGGCGGCGATCCGCAGTGCCTCCATCGCCCAGGTGCCTGCCCGGACCTCACCGAGGACCTCCTCGACAGCGGCGGCATCGACCACGACTGGGGCTGGCGCTCCGGCCGGCAGGACCAGCCGCTTGTCCGGCTGCTCGGCGATCTCGACCCGGGCGGCGAAGACCATCCGTTGCAGCCAGGCCAGCAGCGGCTCGGCGTGGCCGGGCTCGGTGTGCGCCCAGAGGGTCTCGCCGTCGTCCATCGCGCCGAACACGTGGGTGAGGTGGCCCTGCGCGTCCAGGATGTAAGCAGCGGTGGGCTGTCCGGGTGCCAGTGAGGCGAAATCCTGGGAGGAGATGTCGTTCAGCCAGCGGAGCCGATCGCGTCCGGTGATCGAGAAGACCGGACGGTGGGACAGGTCGACGCTCGCCTGGCCAGCGCCCAGCCGGCGCTGCTCGCGCAGCGGGTCGCCGTAGTGCCAGACAGCGCCGGCGTCCGGGCCCTCGGTGTGCCGCACCGCGGTCATCGGCGCTCCAGGGTTGCCCAGAGGTACGACTGCAGGTCGTGCTCGGTGGTGGCCCGGTCGAAGGAGAACATCAGCTTGCCGTCGACCAGCCCGTAGAGCCGGCGGCCAGCGGTGTAGGCCACGGCGGCCTGGTTGGTGCGGGCGACGGCGTCGGTGATCAGGTCGATCCGGCCCGGGGCGAGCTTGCCGAACCAGATCTCGGCGTACCCTTCCGGGCTGCACATCATGACGTCCACGCTGCCGTCGGCCAGCGGACGCCAGAACCCGGTCTCCATCGCCAGCGCCTTCACCGGCCGGCCCTCGTCGTCGGTCTCGAAGCTCTGCGAGAGGTAGTGCAGGTAGTCGCCGCCGTTGTCGGCGAAATCGATCTGAATCGCGTAGGAGGTCTTCGCCTCACCGGGCCACTGCCGGTAGCCAGTACCCTCCCAACGTCCCCGCAACCAGGCCAGCCCTACCAGCGCGGGGTTGAGGTCGGACGGGATCTCGAACATCTCACTCCTTCTTGCCGCGGACCAGCCGGACGATCCCGATCACCGCGGCCACCAGCACCAGCGCGCAGCCGATCACGACCACGATGACCGTCACTGAACTCCCCAACAGCACCCGGGCAGGATACCTTCCCCAACGATCCCTGAGCCTGTCGAAGGGCCAGCGCCCAGCCTTCGAGGCTGGACCCGGAAGCTCGTCGGCTGCTTCCCTGGATGTCTTGCCGGGGTATCAGCCGAACAGCCGTAGCACGTGTCTCCTGGGGGCCTCGCCCCAGTCGGCGGCCTCATCATCAGTCGCCTCGGCGAGCGCGCCCAACCAGGTTTCGGCCCGGTTGATCGGGTGCGTCAGTGCGGCCGCCCGCAGAAGTGCACGAGTCCCCGCCGGATCGACGAGATCGCCCCACCGATCGGCGTAGGCCTCGAACACCGGCTGCCACGCGAGGCCGTCCGATTCGAGAACTGCCTGGGGGATGCACAACACCTCGGCAGCCGGCGCCCACTGGGCGTCCCCGAAGTCGAACCGGCCCCGGTCGCAAGCGAAGACGTTGCCCGGATGCAGATCACCGTGCTGAAGCGTGTCGGGCAGGGCGGCGTCCACGAGCAGGTCGCCCGCCGCCGCCACGCTCCCCCGACGATCGGCCAGCAACGCGGCCTCCTCATCGGTCAGCCGGCTGGGGTGACCCACCGGCATGGTGCGCAGTCGCTCGTACACCGCGTCGAAGCGCTCAAGCACCGTGCCAGGTGCGCAGTCGGGGAGTCCGGTCGCCAGCATCGCGTCCCGGTGCCCGGCCACCGCTCGCTGCAGGTCGGCCGCCCGTTCCACGACGAGCCGCCAGTCGTCGAGGGTCGGCTCGTGGTCGGCGCCCAGCGTCCGCCCCCGCACCCGGCACGGTCACCGCAGCATGGCCATCGCCGACCGTGCCACCTGGTGCTACCCTGTGCTCATGGGTGCCCCGCAGGAGATCAGTCAACGTGATCTGCGGATGCGCTCGCGGGAGATCATGGACGCGGTGGAGCGTGGCGAGTCGTTCACGGTGACCCGCGACGGACGCCAGATCGGCGAGCTGATCCCGTTGCGCCGGCCGAAGCGCTTCGTCGGGCGAGCGGACTTCGTCCACGCCTCGCGGCAGCTACCCGTGATCGATGCCGACCGGTTCCGGGCGGACATTGACGCAGCCATCGACTCCGCCATCGACGATCCGTTCGAGCGAGCCGTCAGGTGAGCATGCGGCAGGGCATGCTGGACACCAACATCCTGATCCTGCGTGCCCTGATCGACGAATCCCTGCTACCGCAGGAGTGCGCCATCAGCGCGGTGGTCCTGGGTGAACTCGCCGCTGGTGTCCACCAAGTGCGACCGGATCTCCCGGACGCAGACCTGCTGCGTTCGGAGCGGCTGGTGCTGCTGCAGCAGGCGGAGGCTGAGTTCGATCCGATCCCCTACACTGCCGCAGCGGCACGGATGTACGGACGGATGGCGGCCGCCATCCTGGCGCTGGGCCGGGTGCCCCGCAGCCGGACATCGGACCTGATGATCGCGGCCACCGCCGCCACCGAACAGTTGCCGCTCTGTACCACCAACCCGGACGACTACCGCGGCCTCGAAAAGCTGGTCACCATCGTGGCCATCCCCCGGCCGCACCGGCCGGCGGCTCACACCTGACTACCGTTCACACCGGCATATCGGCCTTGGGTGGGCCCAGCCGGTGCTGCAGCCTCGTCCCATCGCAGAACAGCACCGCGTCGTCACAGCGGGCCTCGACAGTGCCGCCGCCGAACTGCTCCTCATACAGCCGGGCGTACAGGCCGCCCCTGGCGAGCAGTTCAGCGTGGGTGCCCTGCTCGATCAGTTCTCCGTCGGCGATGCCGAAGATCACGTCGGCGTTCATGATCGTCGAGAGCCGGTGCGCGATCGCGAAGGTGGTGCGGTCAGCCATCGCATTCTCCAGCGCCTCCTGCACCAGCCGCTCGGTGGCGGTGTCGAGAGCGGAGGTGGCCTCGTCCAGGATCAGGATGCGCGGATCCTTGATCAGCACCCGGGCGATCGCCAGCCGCTGTTTCTCGCCGCCGGAGAGCCTGAAACCACGTTCGCCGGTGATGGTCTCGTAGCCATCGGCGAAACTCATGATCCGGTCATGGATGTTGGCCGCCCGGCAGGCCTCGACAATCTCGGCGTCGGTGGCGTCCGGACGGGCGTAGCGCAGGTTCTCGGTGATGGTGCCGTGGAACAGGTAGGGCTCCTGGGTGACCATCCCGACTGCGTCCGCCAGCGAGTCGAGGGTGACATCGCGGACGTCGCGGCCGTCGATCAGCACCGCCCCCCTGGTCACCTCGTGCAGCCGCGGGATCAGGTAGGTCAGCGTGGTTTTGCCCGACCCGGACGGCCCGACGATCGCCGCCAGCTGCCCCGGTTCAACGGTGAGCGAGATCCCCGACAGCGCCCAGCGCTCGTCGTCGCTGATCCGGCCGTCACCGTCCAGATCCTCGCCGGGCCGGTTGTCCGGCGGCTCGTCCGCCGAGACCGGGGAATCGGGGATCGCCACCGCGGGCGCCAGCCCGAGGACGGACGCGCTGCGCACCACCAGCCCACCGGCTCCGTCGGCCAGACTGGTCATGGTCGGCACCTCGAGGGCGCGGTAGTCACGGCCGTAGCGGCTTGACCGGCGCTGCTTGCGGGCCTCCCGCCGGGCGGCCTCCTCGATCGCCTCGGGGCTCGCACCGGCCGGGGTGGCGAGCGTCCGGGGCTCCGGGTAGCGGAACCAGACGTCGCGCAGTTCAACCCGGCCGCGCACTTCGGCGAGTGGCCGGGCGTCCGGTGCGTCGGTGATCGACGGCTCCATGTCGAGGTACTCGAACAGCCGCCCGAACAGGGCGAACGAGGTCTGGACGTCCATCGTCACCCGCATCAGCCCGACCAGCGGCTGCTGCAGCCGGGCCTGCAGGGTGGTGTAGGCGATGATCGTGCCGGCCGTGAGCGCCTGGCCGCCGATCAGGGTCCCGCCATTGATCAGCAGGCCGGCGACCAGGTAGACGATCGCCGGGGTGAGCCCGAAGAAGGTCGAGACGATGGAGAAGAAGGCCTGCCCTGTCATCGCCTGCTTCAGCTGCAGCCGGGTTTGCCGACGATTGGCCCGGCGATACCGCGCCACTTCAAGTTCGGAGCGGCGGAACACCTTCGCCAGCAGCACTCCGGAGACACCCAGCGACTCCTCGGTGATCGCGGTCATCTCCGAGAGGTTCTCCTGGGTGCGCTTCTGCAGTTGCTTGCGCCGGGCCCCGACCCGGAGCTGGATCACCATGAAGACCGGCATCAGGATCAGGCTGATGATGGTCAACTGCCAACTCAGCAGGATCATCGAGACGAACGCGGCGATCACCGTCACCACGTTCTGCAGGATGGTGGAGGCTGTCGTGGTCAGGACGTTGCGCACCCCCGAGACGTCATTGGCCAGCCGCGACTGGATGTCGCCGGTCTTGGTGGAGGTGAAGAAGGCCAGCTCCATCTTCTCCAGGTGCTCGAACAGCGACACCCGCAGTTCGGCCATCGCCGCATTGCCCACCCGGTTGGTGAGGTAGGTCTGTCCGACCCCGATCAGGGCGCTGACCAGTGGGATCGCGATCAGTCCACCGACCAGCCAGGAGAGCAGGGTGAGATCGGGCTGGCCGGTACTGCCGTCAGGTTGAACCGGGAACAGCGCGTTGTCGAATACCGCGCGGGTGAGGAAGGGCGCCACCGAGCTCAGCGCCGCGGAGACGACCACCGTCACAGCCACCAGCAGCAGCCACCACCGGTAGGGGGCGAGCAGGCTGGCGATCCGCCGGAGCATCGACTGGTCCGGCGTCCCGGCGATCGGCCCGGTGCGCGGGGCCACCAGATCGGACATGGGAATCACTCTCCCACCGCCTCCGGCAGCGGCCAACCAACCGTCGCTGATGGTGAGATGACGTCCGGCGCCACTACGATCGCGGCGTGCGAGCGGTGGTGCAGCGGGTGTCGGAAGCGTCGGTCTCCGTCGACGGCGAGGTGGTCGGGCGGATCGACTCTCCCGGGCTGCTGGTGCTGCTCGGGATAACCCACGACGACACCGCCGAGGTGGCCGACAAGCTGGCCGGCAAGATCTGGACGCTGCGCATCCTGCCCGACGAGCAGAGCTGCGCCGATGCGAACGCACCACTGCTGGTGGTGAGCCAGTTCACCCTCTACGCCGACACCCGCAAGGGCCGCCGTCCTTCCTGGTCGGCGGCCGCGCCGCGTCCGGTCAGCGAACCGCTGGTCGATGCCTTCGTCGCCGCCCTCCGCTCCCGCGGCGCCCAGGTGGCGACCGGCCGGTTCGGCGCCCACATGGCAGTCGAACTGGTCAACGACGGCCCGGTCACCCTGGTCCTCGACGGCTGAGGGGACCAGAACACCGTCGCCTCAGCCCCCTTGCGCCATCCATCCCGGGCTTCCCGCACCCCGGCCCGGCCCGCGACCACTATTCTGACTGCCGAGGCGACACCGGGGAGGTGAGGATGGCGCAACTGCTGGTGGTCAGCAACGCCCTGGCCCAGGAGGGCTCCGCCGAACGATCTCTGCCGGTGCTCACGCTGCTCCCCCACGAGATCCACCTGATCGCCGCCGACACCCAGGCGCTCACCGAGTCAGCCAGGGTCGACCTGGTTGTGCTGGACGGCCGGGCCGATCTGGCCGGTGCCCGGATGATGGCCCGGCTGTTCGGCTCCAGCGGCAGCACCGTCCCGCTGCTGCTGCTGCTCGCCGAGAGCGGGCTGGCCGCGGTGAGTGCCGACTGGGGGCTGTCGGACGTGATCGTCGAGACCGCCGGGCTGTCGGAGTGGGAAGCCCGGATCCGGCTGCTGATGACCGCCGGCGGCAACGACGGCCTGATCTCCTCCGGCGGCATCGTGATCGACGACGCGGCCTACTCCGCGGTCAAGGACGGCGAGCCGCTCGACCTCACCTACACCGAGTTCGAGCTGCTGAAGTACCTGGTGCAGCATCCCGGCCGGGTGTTCAGCCGAGAGCACCTGCTGGCCGATGTCTGGGGCTACGACTACTACGGCGGCACCCGGACGGTGGACGTCCACATCCGGCGGCTGCGCGCCAAGCTCGGCCCCGAGCACGAGGCGCTGATCGGCACGGTTCGCAATGTCGGCTACCGGTTCTCCCCCGAGGGGACTCGGCGCTGAGCGCCGGCCGGTCCCGAGGGCGAGCGTGATCGGCCACCTCCCTCGGGCGAGCCGCGGGCGTTACCCTGCTCGCATGTGGAAGTCATCCCTCACCACTGACGAGGCTGCCGCCGTTGACGCGCTGGTCGACCGGGCGGCGGGCGTCGACGGCACTTCCGCCCTCAACGAGGACGCCCACCTCGCCCGCAACACTGGCTCCTACCGCCACCTGCTCCACCACGAGGACGGAGAGCTCGCCGGCTACCTCGCCTACAGCGCCGACCACGGCACCACCCAGCTCGTGGTCGACCCTGCCCAGCGGCGTCGCGGTATCGGACGCCGGCTGGTCGACCAGCTGGCCGAACTGGCCGCGCCGCGGCTGTGGGCCTTCGGTGATGCCCCGGCCGCGCGAGGGCTCGCGCACCACTTCGGCCTGGTCGAAGGACGTGCCCTGCTGGTGATGGAGAAGGTCTTCGAACACAAACCGGGCGATTTCGGGGACTCGCGTGGATTATCCACGCCAACCACCTCTACTGCCCGGTTTGTGCGCGCGGCCACCGGGATCGAACTGCGCGGGTACCTCCCTGGCGACGCCAAGGCGCTGCTGGCAGTGAACGCGGCCGCCTTCGCCCACCACCCCGAGCAGGGCGGGTTGGACGCCGCCGGTCTGGCATCCCGGATGGCCGAGGACTGGTTCGACCCCGAAGGCCTGATCGTCGCGGTGGAGGACGGCCGGCTGCTGGGCTTCCACTGGACCAAACGGGTCGGTGACGTCGGCGAGGTCTATGTGCTCGGCGTGGACCCGTCGGCACAGGGTCGGGGCCTGGGGCGGCGCCTGCTGGCCGCAGGTCTCGACCACCTGGCGAGCGCGGGTTGCCGGAGCGTGATCCTGTACGTCGACAAGGCCGATACAGTCGCGGTAGGACTGTACGAGTCAGCCGGATTCGCCGTCATCCACCGGGACGTGCTCTACGTCCCCCAAGGGGAGCAGGAGGGAGTATGAGCGACGCCGCGAACGCCCCGGGCGCCGAGGCTGCCGAGAGACTTCCCGACCTGCCCGGCGACCGGTTCAGCGACCGCGAGCTGTCCTGGCTGGCATTCAACGAGCGGGTGCTCGACCTCGCGCGCGACGCGGTGCGGGTGCCACTGCTGGAGCGCGCCCGTTTCCTGGCGATCTTCTCCTCCAACCTCGACGAGTTCTTCATGGTGCGGGTCGCCGGTCTGAAGCGCCGGATCGCCGCCGGGGTCGCCGTCCCCAGCGCCTCCGGCCTGCTGCCCCGCGAACTGCAGGACGTGATCCTGGCCCGGATCCGCGAACTGGTGGACGCCCAGTGCCGGGTGTTCACCGAGGAGATCCGGCCCGCCCTGGCCGAGCACGGCATCGAGATCCTGCGCTGGGACCAGCTCACCGCCGACGAGCGCGGCCAGATGACCGACCTGTTCGAGGCACGGATCTTCCCGGTCCTCACCCCGCTGGCGGTCGACCCGTCCCACCCCTTCCCGTACATCTCCGGGCTGAGCGTCAACCTGGCCGTGCTGCTGAAGAACCCGGTCACCGGCGCCCGGCAGTTCGCGCGGATCAAGGTGCCCACCATCCTGAGCCGGTTCATCCCGCTCGGCGGCGGCCGGTTCGTCCCGCTGGAGGACGTGATCGCCAGTCACCTCGGCGAGGTCTTCTCCGGCATGCAGGTGATCGGCCACAGCACCTTCCGGGTGACCCGCAACGAGGATCTCGAGGTCGAGGAGGACGACGCCGAGAACCTGCTCTACGCGCTGGAGAAGGAATTGCTGCGCCGCAAGGTCGGCCGTCCACCGGTCCGGCTCGAGGTCGAGGACGACATCGACGAGAAGATGCTGGCGCTGCTGAGCAGCGAACTCGACATCAGCGAGAAGGAGGTCTTCCGGCTGCCCGGCCCGCTCGACCTCACCGGGCTGTTCGCTCTGGCCGACCTCGACCGGGAGGCGCTCACCTACCCGGCCTTCCTGCCCAAGACCCATCCCGAGCTCGCCGAGGTCGAGACCGCCCGCCCGGCCGACCTGTTCGCCGCGCTCAAACGGCACGACGTGCTGCTGCACCACCCCTACGACTCGTTCGCGACCTCCGTCCAGCGGTTCATCGAGCAGGCGGCCGCCGACCCGTCCGTCCTGGCAATCAAGCAGACCCTCTACCGCACCTCCGGCGATTCACCGATCATCGATGCCCTGATCGAGGCCGCGCAGGCCGGCAAACAGGTGCTGGCGCTGGTGGAGATCAAGGCCCGGTTCGACGAGCAGGCCAACATCGAGTGGGCCCGCAAACTGGAGAAGGCCGGCTGCCATGTGGTCTACGGGATGCTCGGGCTGAAGACCCACTGCAAGCTCTCGCTGGTGGTCCGCGAGGAACCGCGCGGGCTGCGGCGGTACTGCCACATCGGTACCGGCAACTACAACCCCAAGACCGCCCGGCTGTACGAGGACATGGGGCTGCTGACCTCCAATCCGGTGATCACCGAGGACGTGGCCAGGCTGTTCAACCACCTCTCGGGGATGTCCCAGGAGACCGGCTACCGGCGGCTGCTGGTGGCACCGCACAGCACCCGCAAGGGGATCATCGCCGCCATCGACTCCGAGATCGCCAACCACCGCGACGGGATCCCGGCACGGGTGCGGATCAAGGTGAACTCGATCGTGGACGAGGCGATCACCGATGCGCTGTACCGGGCATCGCAGGCCGGCGTCCCGGTCGATCTGTGGGTACGGGGCATCTGCAGCGTCAAGGCCGGCATCCCCGGGCTGAGCGAGAACATCCGGGTCCGGTCCATCCTGGGCCGCTTCCTGGAACACAGCCGGTTGTTCTGGTTCGCCAACGGCGGCCATCCGCTGGTGGCGATCGGCTCGTCCGACCTGATGCACCGCAACCTGGACCGCCGCGTCGAAGTGCTGGTCGGGCTGACCAACCCCCGGCACATCGCCCAGATCGAGTCGCTGTTCGACCTGGCCTTCGACGACCGGACCGCGTCCTGGTGGCTCGAGGGTGACACCTGGACGCCGCGCACCCTGGACGCCGACGGCGCCCCGCTGCTCGACATCCAGGAGCACCTGATCAACGTCATGGGTCAGCGTCGCGCCGAAGTGGCCCGGTGAGATGAGCGACAGGCAGAACGCCACGAAACGGGGCGGCAAGCGGATCGCTGCCGCCGGGACGGTCGTCTTCCGTACCAAGAAGGGCGTGCAGCAGGTGCTGCTGGTGCACCGTCCGAAGTACGACGACTGGAGCCTGCCGAAGGGCAAGGTCAACCCCGACGAGTACCTCGCCGCCTGCGCGGTGCGGGAGACCCGGGAGGAGACCGGCGTCCGGGTGCGGCTGGGGGCGCCGGTGGGCCGGGTTCGCTACCCGGTCTCGTCCGGGCAGAAGTCGGTGGATTACTGGCACGGCCACGCGGTGCGCAATGGCAGGCACAAGCCGACCGCCGAGGTGGACGAGACCAGCTGGATACCGGTCGACCGGGCGCTGTCCATGCTCACCTACGGCGACGAGGTACCGGTGCTGGAACGGGCGCTCGCCCAGCCGGACACCGTCGCGGTGCTGGTGGTCCGGCACGCCAAGGCGATGCTGCGCAAGTACTGGACCGGACGCGACCAGGCCCGTCCACTGGACTCGCGCGGCCGCCGGCAGGCCGAGGCGCTGGTGCCGCTGCTACGGGCGTACGGGGTGTCACGGGTGGTGTCGTCCAGTTCGACACGCTGCGTGCAGACCCTGAAGCCCTACGGTAAGGCTGCCAAGATCGACGTCGAAGCCTGGACCACCTTCAGCGAGGAGCAGGCCACCCAGAACCTCAAAGCGGTGCCGTCGCTGATGAAACGCCTGGTCAGCGAGACGCTGGAGCGTGGCGAGCCACTGGCGATCTGCGGCCACCGCCCGGTGCTGCCGACCATGCTGGACGCCCTCGGCGTCCCGGTCCGCCCGCTGCAGCCGGGGGCGGTCCTGATCGCCCATCTCACCC
This sequence comes from Propionicimonas sp., assembly GCF_034927565.1. Classification (GTDB taxonomy): domain Bacteria; phylum Actinomycetota; class Actinomycetes; order Propionibacteriales; family Propionibacteriaceae; genus Propionicimonas. Next base: position 66,471 of record NZ_JAYFPT010000054.1, on the reverse strand, counting down.
CCGACGGCGCCACCGCGTCCATCGAGTTCCACAAACCCCGCGTCTGAGCCAGCTCCGGGTTCGTCCTTGAGTCAGGCTCCGGAAGGTCAGCTGACTCGAGTTGGAGCGGTCCCCAACCTGGGTCAGCAGCCGTCGGGATGGTGCGGCGGAACCGTCCCGTCGAACCGGGCGGTAGCGGGTGGTCTCGGACGGGTAACGATGCCGCGCAGAGCTTCCGCGGCAATTCACCGGTTGTTCACCATCGGGTTCCCCACCGGTCAACCGGCACTGGCAGTTTCAACGGTGAGCAATCCGCTCGACAGACAGGAACGTACCCATCCGAAGGGACGCGCGTGAAGATCACCCGCATTGCCGCCGCCGTCGTGGCGGTCACCACAGCCTTGAGCCTCGCAGCGTGCGCTGCCAACGAAGCGCCGGCCAGCTCGGCCGCGCCGGGCGGCGAGAACTCGGCTCCGACCACCTCCACCTCCGGCACCGCGCTGTCCGGCACCCTGCAGGGCATCGGCGCCAGCTCGACCAAAGCCGCGCAGGAGAAGTGGATCGCCGACTTCCAGACCGCCAACACCGGGGTCACCATCAACTACAAGCCGGACGGCTCCGGCGCAGGCCGGGAAGCCTTCATCGGTGGCGGCGCCGACTTCGCGGGCTCCGACCGGGCTTTCAAGGACGAGGAGCTGGGGGCGGGCAAGTTCGCCGGCTGCGCAGCCGACTCCAGCGCGCTCAACCTGCCGATCTACATCTCGCCGATCGCGATCGTGTTCAACGTCGAGGGGGTTACCGACCTCACTCTGGACGCCGCCACCACCGCCGGCATCTTCACCGGCCAGATCACCACGTGGAACGATCCCAAGATCGCCGCCACCAACTCCGGGGTGACACTGCCCGACGCCACGATCACCGCGGTGCACCGTGCGGACGGCTCCGGCACCACCAACAACTTCACCGACACCCTGAGCAAGCTGGCCGGTGAGGTCTGGACCTACGGTGCGGCCGACGACTGGCCCGAGGCGCTCAGCGGCGGCGAGAAGGCTACCGGCACCTCAGGCGTCATCGACGCGGTGAAGAACGGCAAGAACACCATCGGCTACGCCGACGCCTCCGCCGCCGGCGAGCTGGGCAAGGCCTCGCTCCTGGTGGCCGGCACCCCGCAGCAGCCGACTGCCGAGGCCGCTGCTGCGATCGTCGACCATTCCCCGCGGGTCGAGGGCCGTCCCGAGCACGATCTGGCGCTCAACCTCGATCGCGCCGCCGAAGGCGTCTACCCGGCCGTGCTGGTCTCCTACGCCCTGGTCTGCGAAACCTACCAGGACTCGGCCAAGGCCGAACTGGTGAAGGCCTACCTCGGCTACGTCGCCTCTGCCGAGGGTCAGGCGGCAGCCGCCTCCGCCGCAGGTTCCGCTCCGCTGTCGGCCGATCTGCAGGCCCAGGTCAAGGCGTCGCTCGACTCCGTCAAGTGACCGGACGCACTGTGGCGATGGTGGCCGCACGGCCTACCATCGCCACAGTGCGCGCCCGGTGACCAGGGTCAGACAAAGGGAAGGCCATGTCGACAACCAAACCAGTGACTCCGCCGGCGACCAGCCCGCCGGTCGCGACAGCGGACGCCCCGGCTGCTGATCGCCGCCCCATCGGAGACCCGGTCTTCCGCGGCTTGGCGGTCGGCTCCGGCATCACCATCCTGGTGATTCTCGCCCTGGTGGCAGCCTTTCTGCTGGCCCAGGGCGCGCCCGCACTGTTCGCTTCCTCGGAGGAACTGGAGTCGAGAGGTTACGGCGCCTTCTTCTCCTGGGTGGCGCCGTACGCCTTCGGCACCATCTGGGCGGCCGTACTCGCCCTGCTGATGGCGGTCCCGGTCTCGCTGGGCATCGCGCTGTTCATCTCGCACTACGCCAGCCGGCGGATCGCCCAGCCACTCGGCTACGTGATCGACCTGCTGGCGGCCGTCCCCTCGGTGGTCTTCGGCCTGTGGGGCGCCCGCACCCTGGCGGGAGCGGTCCAGGACCTCTATGTCTGGCTGGGCGCCAATCTGGGCTGGATCCCGCTGTTCTCCGGCCAGATCTCCGGCACCGGCCGCACCATCCTGACCGCCGCCATCGTGCTGGCGGTGATGGTGCTGCCGATCATCACCGGCCTGTGCCGGGAGATCTTCCTGCAGACCCCCACGCTGCACGAGGAGGCCGCGCTGGCACTGGGCGCCACCCGCTGGGAGATGATCAAGATGGCGGTGCTGCCGTTCGCCCGCCCCGGGATCGTCGCGGCTGTCATGCTCGGCCTGGGCCGTGCCCTCGGCGAGACCATGGCCGTGGCGATGGTGCTCTCCGGCGGTCGTACCATCACCTTCGAGTTGCTCACCTCCGACAACCCCAACACCATCGCGGCGACCATCGCCCAGAACTTCGGCGAGGCCTATGACCTCAAGCGCGCGCAGTTGATCGCCGCCGGCCTGGTGCTCTTCCTGATCACCCTGATCGTGAACATGATCGGCCGCTGGATCGTCGCCCGCCGCGCGGCCTACTCGGGAGCGAACTGATGACCACCACCGTCCGTCCGGTCTCCACCCGCCTCACCAGCGGACGGCTGCCCCGCTGGTTCCCCACCGTCGCGGCGCTGGTCGCGGTGGCGCTCGGGTTCGTCCTCAGCCAGATCGCCGCCGGCCAGGTGAACCTGGCAGCCGTCGCGGTGAGCGCCTTCGTCCTCTACCTGGTCATCGTCGAGGTGGCCGCCCGGGTCGTGGAGGGCGCCCGGCAGGCGTCCGACCGCCGCGCCCGGACGTTGATCTCGGCTGCCTTCGTGCTGGCGCTGGTGCCGCTGGTCTCGCTGCTGTGGGATGTCGTCACCCAGGGCATCCATCGTTTCGACCTGCAGTTCTTCACCTACTCGATGCGCAATGTGGTCGGGGAGGGGGGCGGTGCCGCCCACGCGATCGCCGGCACCCTGTGGGTGACCGGTTTCGCCGCGCTGATCTCCATCCCGATCGGCCTGATGACCGCCATCTACCTCTCCGAGTACGGCAACCGCGGCCGGCTGGCCAGCTCGATCACCTTCTTCGTGGACGTGATGACCGGCATCCCGTCCATCGTTGCCGGTCTGTTCGCCTATGCGCTGATGGCGATCGTGGTCGGCCCCGGGGCCTCCTTCGGATTCTCCGGCTCGGTCGCCCTGTCGGTGCTGATGATCCCGGTGGTGGTGCGGTCCTGCGAGGAGTTGCTGCGACTGGTGCCCAACGAGTTGCGCGAGGCCTCCTACGCGCTCGGGGTGCCGAAGTGGAAGACCATCCTGCGGATCGTGATCCCGACCTCCATCTCGGGACTGATCTCCGGCATCATCCTGGCGATCGCCCGGGTGATCGGCGAGACCGCGCCGCTGATGATCGCCGCCGGCTTCACCGCCAGCCTGAACAACAACCCCTTCGCCAACCCGATGATGACCCTGTCGGTGTTCGTCTACGACTCCTACAAGAACCCCGGGGTGGTCACCGAGCCGTACACCGATCGTGCCTGGACGGGCGCGCTCACCCTGATCCTGATCGTCATGCTGCTGAACCTGATCGGCCGCCTGATCGCCCGCCGCTTCGCGCCGAAGACCGGCCGCTGAACCCGAGGAGTATGCATTGTCCAAGCGCATCGACGTCACCGACCTGAACGTCTACTACGGCAAGTTCCGCGCCGTGGAGGGCGTCTCGATGACCATCGAGCCACGGTCCGTCACCGCTTTCATCGGCCCCTCCGGCTGCGGCAAGTCGACCTTTCTGCGGACGCTCAACCGGATGCACGAGGTGATCAACGGCGCCTACGTCGAGGGCGAGGTGCTGCTCGACGGCGAGAACCTGTACGGGCCCGGCGTCGACCCGGTGCGGGTGCGCCGGCAGATCGGCATGGTGTTCCAGCGTCCCAACCCGTTCCCGACGATGTCGATCAAGGAGAACGTGCTGGCCGGGATCACGCTCAACTCACGGCGGATGCCCGCCAGTGAGAAGGATGACCTGGTCGAGCGGGCGCTGCGCGGCGCCAACCTGTGGGAGGAGGTCAAGAACCGCCTCGGCCTGCCCGGCTCGGGGCTCTCCGGCGGTCAGCAGCAGCGGTTGTGCATCGCCCGGGCGATCGCCATGGCGCCCGAGGTGATCCTGATGGACGAGCCGTGTTCGGCCCTCGACCCGATCTCCACCCTCGCGATCGAGGATCTGATCCAGGAGCTGAAGAAGACCTACACGGTGGTCATCGTCACCCACAACATGCAGCAGGCGGCACGGGTGTCGGACACCACAGCCTTCTTCAACATCGCCGGCACCGGCTCCCCGGGGAAGCTGATCGAGGTCGGTGCGACCGAGAAGATCTTCTCCACCCCGGACGTCCAGGCCACCGAGGACTACATCTCCGGCCGCTTCGGCTGACCTGTGGGCCAGGGGACGGTTCCTGGGCCAGTCTGGGCCGGGGGACGGTTCCTCTGTCCGGTTGGGTGAGTCCCGGGAGGCGATTCCTGCGTCCCAGTCGGGGCCGGGCCGTAGAACCGTCCCCCGGTCCGCCGCTGATCCCACCGGCAGCCCGCGCCGGTTGCCGGACGACTTTTCCCCAGCCCCTACACTGCACTCGTGAGCGGCGCAGGATGGTATCCGGATCCGGGTGGCCAGCCCGGCATGTACCGGTACTGGACGGGGACCGAGTGGACCTCGGCGCTGACCGCGAATCCCGCGGTCACCCCGCCACCGACCAGTCCGCTGGCCCCACCCGACCTCGGCCCGCAGCGCCGCAACACCGTGTGGTGGATCAGCGGCGTCGCGGCGATCGTCGCGATCGGGGTGATCATCTGGTTCGTCACCCAGAGCATCAGCCGGGGCGGCATTCTGGGCACCGACCCGGTGGACCCGCAGGTGCCCAGCGGGGTGCCGTCGCAGAACGTCTGCCCCGCGCTCGATCCGACCCTGACCACCGAGCCGCCACCCCAGCACGGCGATGGCCGGGTGTACGGCGGCATGCTCTCCTACCCGATGCTGGGCAGCCCGTGGAGCGCCGTCCAGGGGGAGAACCGGGTACCGTTCGGCCGCGACGTGGCCGAACAGTCAGTCCTGGTCGAGGACAACTACGACGGCAACGGACACTCCTGGGTGGCCTCCGTCCTGGTCGCCGAGTTGGTCGCCGGCGACGGCTTCTTCAGCCCCGAACAGGGTGCCGAGATCGTCATGAAATGTGTGGTGGGCGTGTTCTACGGCGACGCTGTCGTGCAACGTGCCGACCAGGTCAACAAGGCCACCACCGTGGACGGCCACGACGCCTGGGTGATCGAGTCCCACCTGGGCTTCGACATCCCCGGCCTGCAGACCAAGGGTGAACTCGCAATCGTCGTGATCGTCGACACCGGCGTGGAGTCGGCCTCGCTGTACTACGCCTCGATCCCCGATACCGTCTCCGACCTGGTGCCCGACGCCCGCACCGCGATGGCAGGGCTGAAGGTCGACGCCTGACCGCTACCGTTCGTCGTCAGCCAGGACGATGAGGGAGTCGGCAGGCGCCAGCGTCAACCGATCCCGCTTGTCCGGGTTCACCGTCACCCCGTAGTTGTGGGCAGCGGAACGGGCATGGGCGCCCGTCCGGTAGCCGATCGCCGTCTCGCCGCGGGCCGCCGCAGCGCCGACGACGGTGTAGAAGTCGGTCTCCGCCCCCGGCCGCAGGTACAGCTCCACCGGACGCAGGTAGATCTCGCTGCCCTCGGCGCTGAACAGCTGGGCGAACACCTCCGCCAGCCGCTCGTTCTCGCTCACCTGGGCCAGCAGCAGGCCGACCAGCCGGTCGCTGACGATGAAGTCGTCGGCCCGGGTCACCTCGGCGAGCTCCCGGTTGCGGTCGTCCAGCATCTCGCTGACCACGTTCAGCCGGACGTCCGCGCGCTCGGCGATGTCGCGCAGGTGCAGCAGGGTCACCAGGGTGCGGGCGTCAGTGGCCTGGGCGCCGGGCTGGCCGCGGTCGGCCAGCACCAGGATGTGGTCGTAGCCTGCCACGTCCAGTTCCTCCAGCACCCCACGGCTGGTGACGTCGGCCTCCCGGAGTTCGACCGCGAGGCCCGGCACCACAGGAGCACCAGACGGCGGGGTGGCGGTCACCACGCACGCCGAGGAACCGGCCGGGACATACCCGGCCAACTCGCTGAGGATCTCCGGGACGCCGACGTTGTAGCCCAGGATCAGGGTACGTTCCGGCGCGGTGGACGGCGCCGAGCCGGGGACGATCACCGAGTTGTCGACCTCGCCCGGTGCCGCGGTCGCGATCGTGCTGTCGTCGTCGGCGATGACGATCAGCCGGTCCTCCGGCTGCACGGTGGTGTCTGCGGGCGGGTTGAGCAGGATCTCCTCGCCCCGGATCAGGCCGACCACCGTCGAGTCGGCGAAGGCGAACTGCGCATCGAGGTAGCTGCCGCCCGCCAGCTCGGGCTGCCCGGTGAAGTACAGCTCGCTGCCGGCGAAGTCCAGCAGCTCGGTGTAGACGGTGCTCAGCCCGCGCTGTCGGCAGGTCTGGGCGGTCAACCGGTGGATCAGGCTCCCGGTGAGCAGCCAGCGGACGTTCCCGTGGGAGACCAGCTGGGCGGCGTCCAGGTTGGCCGGATCCTGCAACTCGGCGACCACCTGCGGGCCGGCATCGTCCTCGGGAAGGGCGTGGGAGAGTGCCAGGACGGTCTTGATCGCGGCGGCGTCGGGGTCGGCGGCGTCCTCGCCGGTCAGCACGATCACGCTGCGGGCGGCCAGCGGGTTGCCGATCCGGATGTCGGCCGGCGACATCGGGTTACCGGTGCGGCAGATGATCTGGGTCCGTCCCGGATCCGCGACGTGCTCGCGGATCTCGTCCTCCATCTCGACCTTGTCGCGCTCGGCCAGCACCACGATCGCGGCCCGGCGGCGGGACGCGTTGGCCTCGACCAGTTCCTGCAGGATCAGCAGCAACTGCGGCGACCAGCCGAGGATCAGGGTGTGGTCGCGTTCGAGCACCAGACTGCGTCCCTTGCGCAACTGCTGCATCTTGTCGTCGAAACCGCCGGAGACGATGCCGATCAGGCCGGCGACGATGATCAGCCCACCGATGGTGACCACCAGCATCAGCAGCCGGAAGCCCCAGCCGAGGTCGGCGCCCATCGTCCCGGGGTCGAGGGTGCGCATCAGGTTGCCCCAGGCAATGTCCCAGAAGTCGCCGAAGTCGTTGTCGCCCGGATAGGCGCCAAGAACCACGACGACCATGGCCATCACCAGGACGAAGGCCACCGTCGCCAGCCCGAGCATGGCCATGATCGCGACGGTTCCGCGCGCCATCCAGTTGTCGAAGGCGTAGCGCACCCGCGCACGCCAGCCCGGCTGTGTCATCGTCCCTCCAGTTCGCCCGCGAGACGCCGCTGTCCCCGGCGTCCCTGCGCCTGCCAGCACCCTAGCGTCCAGGCTGCCGCTGCGGGCCGGGAGCGGGCGCACGCCAGACCGCCCCCGGCCCGCAGCACCTCGAACTCCAGGCACCTGTGATCAGGGCAGCAGACCTCCAGTGGGCGCCACTAGCCGGACGCCGGTTCAGTCGCCCTGGCCGTCGCTGCCGGGCGCCGGTGGCGTTGCCATTGCTGGAGTCTCTCGCGGATGGCAGGTCCGGCAGTCTGGACGAGGATGACCAGGATGAGGACGAGGCCCTGGAAGGTGTCCTGGATATCCGCGCTGAGCGCCGGGATGGAGACGATGATGAAGTCGATGGTGGCGTAGGACAGGACGCCGAACAGGACGCCGAGCATGTTGCCGCGACCGCCGGCCATCGCGATCCCGCCGAGGACGACGGCGGCGATGGCATACATCTCGTAGGCACGGCCCGACGAGGCCGGGGTGATGTTGCCGACCTTGCAGGCCTGGATGATGCTGGCAACCCCGACCAGCAGTCCGGTCACCATGAACACCGATGCCTGGATGCGCTGGGTGTTGACCCCGGACAGCCGGGCGGCCTTGGCGTTCGAGCCCACCGCGAAAACCGCCTTGCCGTACTTGGTGTTGTGGGCGATGAACACGAACAGCACCACGCAGCAGGCGAACAGCAGCGACACGAACGGGATCGAGAAGCCGGCAATCTGCAGCGATCCGGTGCCGAACTGCATCCGGAGGAAGTCGTAGGCGCCCGACCCGGGCTTCATGGCGAACTGACTGGACGAGGAACCACTCACCTCCGGCGGGATCTCCCGTACCGCCCACAGTGCCAGCGACCGGTAGATCAGCATGGTGCCGAGGGTGACGATGAACGGTGGGATCCGGGCATAGGCGACCAGGACTCCGTTCACCGTCCCCAGCAGCAGGCCCGTGCCCAGCGCAGCCAGCGCGGTCAGCAGGACGTTCTCGGTCGCATTGAACGCGATGACGGTGACGCCGGTGGTGAGCACCAGCGCCGAGCCGATCGACAGGTCAATCTGACCGGTGATGATCACCAGCGCCATGCCGATCGCCATCGTGCCCACGACCACCGTGTTCTGGCTGGACAGGATCGAGGAGACGTGCCCGGGGGTGAAGGCCCTGCCGTTCAGCTGGATCGTGATCGCGTAGACCACCAGGATCAGCAGGAACACGAAGATGTAGCTGTGGTTGTGCCACAGCGACGCCACCGCGCCCCCTGCGCTCCGGTTCTTCTTCTCTGCCATCATTCACCCTTTGTTACGTTGATCGCGTTGGTCGAATAGAGCATGACGTCGTGTTCGTTGATCTGGTCGTGCTCCAGGATGGCCACCACCGCGCCGGCATAGAGCACAACGCAACGATCCGAGACCTTCTGGATCTCGGGGATCTCCAAGGTGTTGATCACGATCGTCTTGCCCGCGGTGGCCAACTGCAGGATCAAGCCGTAGATCTCCTCTTTCGCGCCGACGTCGACACCTTGGGTGGGGTTGTCCAGCAGCAGGATCTCGGCATCGGTGTTGAGCCAGCGCGCCAGGAACAGTTTCTGCTGGTTGCCGCCGGACAGGCTCGTGATCGATCCGTGGGGGCTGTGGGCCTTGATACTGAGCGCCTGTCTCAGCGCCTCGTACTTCTCGATCTCCTGCTTGTTGTTGATCCACTGCCGGCGGGCGGACAGGCTGTGCTCGGCCAGATAGCCGTTCTCCAGCACGGTGGCGTCGGGGACTACCGAGTTCTCCTTCCGGTTCCCCGGCAGCATCCCGACCGAGCGGCGCATGAACCGCTGGATCGCGCCGGTGACCGATCTGCCCTCGACCTTGATCTCGCCGCTCTGGACGGGAAAGGCGCCGAACATCGCCTGCATCAACTCACTCGCACCCGAGCCGGCCAGGCCGGTCAACGCGACGATCTCTCCCCGCCGCAGGGTCAGGCTGACATCGGTGAAAGCCGTCGAGGTCAGATTGTCCAGTTCCAGCACGGGCTCGCCCAACCGACGCGGCTGGTACACGTCCTGATCGGCATACTTCTCGCCGACCATGTCCCGGGTGATGGCGAACGGCGTCGCATCGGCGATCGGCCCGGAGCTGATCAGCGCCCCGTTGCGGAACACGGTGTACGAGTCGGCGATCGCGAACACCTCCGGCATCTTGTGGGAGACGAAGATGAACGATCTGCCCTCGGCGCGCAACTTGTTCACGATCGAGAACAGGTGCTCGACCTCGTCGGTGCCGAGGGCGGTGGTCGGCTCGTCGAGGATCATCAGCGTGGCCTCGGCGTGCAGCGCCCGGCAGATCTCCAGCAGTTGCTTCTGGCTGGTCTTCAGCTCCGTGACCTTCAGCGTCGGATCCAGCTCGACGCCGAGTCGCTCGAACAGGGCACGGGAGGCCTCGATCATCTCCCGCCGGCGCAGGAAACCCAGGGGGTAGGTCAGTTCGTGGTTGAAGAAGATGTTCTCGCTCACCGTCAGGTCGTTGATGACGTTGAGCTCCTGGTGGACGAAGGCCACCCCCGCCTTCTCCATCTGCGTGATCGAGGGGTGCGGGTAGGGCTCGCCGTCGAACACGATCATGCCGCTGTCGGACGGCAGGACGCCGGCGAGGATGTTCAACAGGGTTGACTTGCCAGCTCCGTTCTCCCCCAGCAGGGCATGAACCTCGCCACGCTCGACGGAGAAGTCGACACCCTTCAGCACCTGGTTCTCATCGAACGACTTGTAGATCCCGGTCATCTCCAGCAGACTCACCGGCCACCCCCTTCCTCCCGCCAGCCTGTCGGCGGGCGCGCGACTTGCGCACCCGCCGACAGCACCGGACGCCCCAACGATTCGATCAGTGCCCGGTGAAACCTTCGAACTGGCTGACGTTGCTCTTGTCGACGATCCAGGTCGGCTCGTACTCGCCGTCGCCAGCCTTGAACGGCCAGTCAGTGCCATCCAGATACTGGAGCATGAAGTTGATCGCGGTGGTCATCATCTTCGGCGAGAACCACATGCTCATCAGGCCGTCGAAGTACTCGTCGGCGATCTTCGACTGCGAGGCCTTGCCCGCCATCACATCGTAGAGCTCCTGCATGCCACCGATGGCCGAGACGTAGACGTTCAGATCCTTCAGGTCCTGCTTTGCCGCATCGGTCAGGGTGTTGCCCTCCAGCAGGTTCATGAAGCCGAAGGTCATCTCATCGTCCATCGAGAAGATGTAGAGGTTGCCCCCGTTGGCCTTCGCGTCGGCGATGATGTCCGGGAGCTTCTGCTCCAGGTACTGGTAGGCCTTGTCAGCGCTCCAGTCACAGACCTCCTTGTAGGTGGCGGTCAGCGCGTTGACCTCGTCCTGTGTCCAGGCCTGGGTCGTCTTGCTGGTCTCCTTGGTCACATTGTCGGTGTACTCCCGGGTACCCAGCAGGAACTGCTCGAACCCCTCCTGGCGGCGCGAGCTGACGGTGCCGTTGTCGCCGATCAGGGTCACCAGGGTGTCACCGGGCTTCATGCCGTTCTTCTGCAGCCAGTAGCCGATGCCGGCGCCCACCGCCCAGTTGTCACCGGAGAAGTTCAGGACCGCCGACTTGTCCGGGCCCTCGATGATGCGGTCGAAGGAGATGAACGGGATGTTCGCCCCGATCAGGGCCTCCTGGCCCGACTTGGCCGAATCGTCCAGCGCGAAGAACACCACGCCCGCCGCATCGCCGTTGGCGATGATGGTCTGGACCAGGTCGTTCTGGGCCTCGCCGTCCGACGACGCCTGGTATTCGGCCTTGTACTTGCCTTCCTTGTTGATCTCGTCGACCCTGGCCTGGCCGTAGGTACCGGCCTGGGCCGTCCAGCCGTGGTCCGGGGTGGGGCCGAGAACGTAGACAGTCTTGCCGGCAGCCGCCCCCGGGGCGGCGGACTCGCCGCCACCAGTGGTGACACTGCAGGCGGCGGACGCGAGAACCATCGCGGCGCCGACCAGCGCGATCAATGCCTTCCTCATGGACTATTCCCTTTCTGTTCAACCCCCGGGTGCTTCCTCACACCCGTGGACTTAGTGGTTGTCGTTCACCATCGCCGCAGGACGCCCCGTCATCTGGTGACAAGGCGACCCGGCGGGTCATGGCAGCTCTTCTCCCTCGCCGATCCGGACGCTGCGGCGCAACTCGGAGGAGCGCTGGTTGGCGAAGATGACGTCCATGGCGTGCACGGCGGTGGCTCCTTCCGCGATGGAGGGCGAGTCGGTCAGGATCGAGGTGACGAAGGCATCGATCACACCGGTGGAGGTGCGGCCTCCGGTGGTCTGCTCCTTGTTCGAGGTCAGCTGATCGAGGGCGTAACGGTCGACCCGGTCGGGGGTCTCGACGATCAATGAGTACTCCGGGTCGTCATACAACCGCAGCACCCCACCGGTGCAGTAGATCCGGGTGGAGTTGTCCTCGGAGCCGTAGTCGGTCCAGCTGACGTTCATCGTGCCGATCGCCCCGTTCGCCATCGTGTAGATGGCGACGGCGTTGTCGTCCACGCTGACCGGAGAGCCGTCCGGCAGCTTCTTGTCCAGCGTGCCCAGCACCGCGGAGGTGGCCACCACTGGCTGACCGGTCAGGTAGTGGATCAGGTCGGTCTTGTGTACCCCGAGGTCGGCCATCACGCCGAAGGAGGCGACCCGGCGGTCGAAGAACCAGGAGTCGGCCCTTCCCGTCCAGCCTTCCGGGCCGGGGTGGCAGAAGTTGGTCCGAAAGGTGAGTACCTGGCCCAGCTCTGCGGAATCCAGGATCTCCTTCGCCCGGACATGTGCCCTGGCGAACCGCTGGTTGAGCCCGATCATCAGCCGCTTGCCGGCGCGCTCCGCAGCCGCCAGCATGTCCCGGCAGCCCTGCGGCGTGGTCGCCATCGGCTTCTCGCACAGCACGTGCGCGCCGGCGTCCAGGGCGGCGACGCTCACCTCGGCGTGCATGTTGTTGGCCACGCAGACACTCACTGCATCCACCCCGCTGGCCAGGAGTTCGGCGACGCTGTCACAGACCCGGCCACCGAACTGCCCGGCCAGGAGGGCCGAACGCTGCGGGTCGACGTCGTAGTACGCCGTGATCTCGCAGTCGGGATTCTCGTGGTATTCCGGAGCGTGTCGCACCTCGGCGATTTTCCCGCAGCCGATGATCCCGATTCTCAACACGCTGTACTCCCTCGGGTAACGTCACCATTGGCGTTCAAACTGAATGCATGCTTACGATAACCGCAGGTACTGAGTACCGTTAACGTCCTGAATAAAGTTGTTTTGAGCAAAAAAGATCGGTCGATGATGCCTTCTCAGCCGGACCTCCTCCCCCGGGCGCGCCTGCGTCCGCCCGAGTTGGCGCGGCTGACGGACAAGGCCACGACCATGAGCGTTCTGGCGCAACTGATCGCCTCGGGGGTGGCCGACACCAAACCGGCGCTGGCGGCCTCCACCGGCCTGGCCCGGTCCAGCATCGACGCCAGCCTGGGACGGCTGCGTTCACTGGGGCTGGTGCTGGCTGACATGCCTACCGCGCCGTCCGGGCGGGGCCGGCCACCCCAGGTGTTGCGGATCAACCCCGAGTCGGGCACGATCCTGGTCTTCGACCTCACCCCCCACCACGTCCGGGTGGCGGCTGCCCGGATGGACCAGCGGGTGCTCGGCATGCAGCGCGCCGAGTTCGCGCTGGATGCCGGCCCTGAGGCAACCCTCGACTTCGCCGTCGGTCAGGCCGAGCAGACCCTGACCGAACTCGGCCTGACCAGGCGGGACGTGGTCGCGACCGTGGTCTCGCTGCCCGGCCCGGTCGACACCCGGCGAGGGGTCCCGGTGCGCCCGCCGATCATGCCCGGCTGGGACGAGTTCGGGGTGGCCGACTACATGATGGCGGCCTTCCGGTGCCCCTGCGTGGTCGACAACGACGTCAACATCATCGCGATCGGGGAAGCCCGGGTGCTGCCTGCCGACCAGTGCCCGATGCTGGTGGTGAAGGTGGGCACCGGGATCGGCGGCGGTCTGGTGAGCGCGTCCGGCACACTGCACCGCGGCGCCGACGGCGCCGCCTGCGACATCGGGCACCTGCGGGTGCCGGGCGCGCAGGAGGTGATCTGTTCCTGCGGCAATGTCGGCTGCATCGAGGCGCTGGCCTCGGTCGAGGCGATCACCCGGCGCTACGCAGAGATGATCGGACGCCCTGACCTGCGGCGCGAAGACCTGCTGGACGCTGCGCGAACCGGCGATCCGATGGCGATCCGGCTGATTCGGGACGCCGCCGCCCTGCTGGGCGAGACCGTCGCCTCGCTGATCCACGTCTACAACCCGGCCCGGATCGTGCTGGCCGGACCGCTGACCTCGGTGACCGACGACCTGCTGGCCGGCGTCCGTTCGGTCGCCTACCGGCGGGCGCTACCGTTGGCGACCCGGAACCTCACCCTGGCCCACTCGGTGATCGGGGATCTGGCCGGCGTGGTGGGCGCGGTGGTGCTGGGTATCGAGAAGGTGCTCTCTCCCGAGGCGCTGGCCGAACGGGCAGCTCAGCGGCAGCTGATCAGGCCATAGGACTGTTTCAGGGCGAGGACACGGGCGGCGGCCGCGGTGAGCTGCCGGGCGAACCCGGCGTCGGAGCGGGCCCGCTCGACCAGCCCGGTGGCCATCGGGCCGGCCAGCGCGGTGTCGACGGTCACGGCCAGGTCCCCGCCAGCGGCCACGAACCGCACCGCGCGCTGCTTGGCCGGCACCGCGGACAGCGCCTTCGCAGCACCGAGGTCGTCGCTGATCACTACCTTGTCGAACCCCCAGTCACGCAGGATGCCGATCACCGCCGGGGAGAACATCGCCTGATGTTTGCCGTCGATCTTGGTGTAGACCGCCGACGAGACCATCACCGCGTCGGTCGGGCTGGAGGCCTGCACCGCGCCGCGGAAGGGGCCCAGCAGCGGGCTGTCGGCGGTGGTCGTACTGTCGACCACGCGGGTGGCGAAGTCGGTGTTGCCCTTCACCGCGCCCAGACCCGGAAAGTGCTTGACGGCTGTGCCCACGCCCCCGGCGTGCATCCCGGCGATGAAGGTCTCCACCTTCGCCGCTACCGCCTCGGGGTCGGTGCCGTAGCCGCGGCCCAGCTTGGCGATCGGCTCGTTGGTCTTGAGGTTGGCCTTGGGAACCACGTCAGCGACCGGGGCCAGGTTGAGCTGGACGCCGGCCTTCGCCAACTGCCCGCCCCACCGGGTGGCTTTGGCGAGAAGCTCGTCCCGGTCCAGCTTCGCCTGCTTGGCAGCGGACAAGATGGTGTCGAACCCCTGGCCCTTCAGCCGCTGCACCAGCCCGCCCTCCTGGTCGACCCCGATCAGGACGCCGGCAGGCACGTCGAGTTTCTGGAGCCGGGAGGTGAGCGTCGCGGTCTTGGCGACCCCGCGCTGGGAGGTGCCCATCAGGATCACCGCCCCCAGGTGGTACTTCGTGATGGCCTTGCGCTCAGTGGCGTCCAGATCGCCGCTGACCCCGACCATCACCAGCTGCCCGGCCTGCTCGGCCAGGCTCATCGCCTCGGCCTCGGCCAGGCAGACCTGCCCGTCGGTGGGGGTGGCGGTCGGTGTCGGGGTGGGGGTGGCGGATGGACTCGGCGGCGAGGCTGTCGCCGGTGTGGTGGCTGGTGCGCTGCCGCTCGCCCCGGACGCCGGGCTGGTGGAGGTGGGGACGGGAGGCGCCACCGTGCAGCCGGCCAGCACTGCGGCGAGAACACCAGCCGCCCAGGCCAGCGCCCGGCGGCGCGCCCTGACCGACCGGATACCGGTCACCGGCCCAGCCTCAGGTCGAGCAGCGCGTTCTCCACCACCTCGGCCAACGCGGGGTGGATCCAGTACTGGCCGCGGGCCATCGTCGGGGCGTCCAGGCCGAAGCTCATCGCCTGGATCAGCGGCTGGATCAGGTTGGAGGCTTCCGGCCCGATCAGGTGCGCGCCGAGCAGCAGGCCGGTGGCGGGGTCGGCCAGCACCTTCACGAAGTGCCCGGCGTCCTCCATCGCCCAGCCGTAGGCGACCGAGGAGTAGTCCCGGGTGGCGCTGACATACTCCCGGCCGGCGTCCTGCAGCTCCTGCTCGGTGAGCCCCACCCAGGCCACCTGGGGATGGGAGAACACCGCCTGCGGGACGTAGCGGTGGTCGGCCTCGACCAGGTCGTCGGGATGCAGCAGGTTGTGCTGCACCACCCGCATCTCGTGGTTGGCGACGTGTTTGAGGAAGACCGGGGTGCAGATGTCGCCCAGCGCCCAGATCCCGTCGGCGGTGGTGTGCTGGTAGGCGTCGACCACCACCCGTCCGTCCGGGTGGACGTCGACCCCGGCGGCGGGCAGGTTGAGCGTGTCGCCGTTCGGCACCCGGCCCACCGCCAGCAGCACCAGGTCGGCCTCGAAGGAGTACTCGACACCGTCGGCGTCCACCGTCCCCACCTCGAGCTGCCCGGACGGGGCGGCCTCCAGCGAGGCCAGTTCCTGCCCCAGGTGCAGGGTCACCCGATGGCTGAGTAGTTCGGTGAACCGCTCGCCGATCGCGGTGTCGGCACGGCGCAGCAGCCGGTTGCCGTGGTACAGCAGGGTGACCTCGACGCCGAGACCGGAGAAGATGTGCGCGAACTCGGTGGCCACACTGCCGCCACCGACGATCACCAGCCGGCGCGGCAGGTGCGGGATGCGCATGATCGTGTCGGAGGTGTGCACCCGCTCGGCGACCACCGGATCGTCCAGCCCGGCGATCTCCGGGACCCGCGGACGCGAGCCCGCCGCCAGCACGAAGGCGTCGGCACTGAGCTGCCGGTCGCCGACCTGCAACACCCTGGGACCGGCGAAGTGGGCCTTCTCGCGGAACAGGGTGACGTGCTCGCCCCGTTCGCGGTAGCTCAGTGCGGACGCGGCCTGGGCGTCCACCCGGTCGAAGATGCGGCGCTGGATGTCGCCCCAGCGCACCGACACCTCACCGGTGTCGACGCCCAGCCGGCCCGCTTCCCGGGCCAGGTCGGCGAGTTCGGCGGGGTAGGCCAGCATCTTGGTGGGGATGCAGCCGGCGTTCAGGCAGGTGCCGCCGAAACGCTCGGCGGCGTCCACGATCGCAACCTTCTGGTCGCGGAACCATCGGTTCACCAGCGAGTTGCCCGAGCCGGAGCCGATCACGCAGAGGTCGAAGTGTTCCACACCCCGATTCTGGCACGTGTCGGCGACACCACCACGGACGCACTGCCCGCCGGGTCAACGGCGGGACGCCGGGCGGCCAAGCAGAAGAGGGCATCCAGGTCAGTCCGCTCGTCGCCAGCCAGGGCCCGTGAGCCGCCGGCGCTGGGCCCAGCCGCCCCCAAGCAATCCTCACCACCTCGTGACGGAGGTGGGCGGAACCTGCCATGGGCGAACTGAGGTAATTGCGCGAGGCGTGCAGGTGCCGGCCGGACCGATGTCATCGGTACCCGGAAGTGCAACGAGAACGTGAATTGTACAATATTAGGCATACATTTCACTTATCCAGCACCGGAAACAGGCAGAGGATGACGAACCACAGAGCCACCGCGCAGGTCGACTCCCTGGCGAGCACCTACCGCAGGCTCGCCGTCGACCAGGACGGCGCACTGAACCAGATCGCGCTGGCCGAGGTGCCGGAGGCCGTGCAGCAGTCAAATGCGATCGAGAACTCCACCCTCACCCTGCAGGACACCGAGCGGATTCTTGCCGGACAGTTGCCGTCCGGCAGGCATGACCTGCGCGAGGTGTTGGAGGCCGCCAACCTGGCCCGGGTCACCTCCGATCTGCTGAGCACCGCGGAGCCGCTGACGATCGACCTGATCCTGCGCTGGCACGGCAATCTGCTCGCCGGGATCCGGGACGATGTCGCCGGGCGATTCCGGCGCGCGGGCGAGTGGGTGCGGGTCGGCAGCCACCTCGCCGCCAACCCGGAGTTCGTACCGTCCCTGATCGAGGATGCCCTGGCGCACTATGAAGCCAATGACTCAGACCATGTCCTCGACCGGATCGCCCGGTTCCACTGCGAGTTCGAGATCGTCCACCCGTTCGCGGACGGCAACGGCCGAATCGGCCGCGTCCTGATCAACAAGCAACTCAAGGATCTCGGCCTGCCGCCAGTGATCGTCCGATCCCGGAACCGGCAGGCCGATTACTACCCGCTGTTCGCGCGGTACGCGGTCGCCGACGATCACGCGGGCATGACCCGGCTTCTGGCGCTGCTGCTGCAGGAGGCGCTGCACAAGCGGATAGCCCTGCTCACCAGCCGGCGGATCGTCTCGCTCTCCGAGTGGGCCAGAACCACGGGGATCGCGGGGAACGCTGCGGCTAATCAAGCCCGGCGGCAGACCATCCCGGCCTTCCGGCTGCGGAACCGCTGGATGATCGCCGAGGAGTACCGCCCGGCAGGCTCACCTCACCGAGCCTGATGGCCCCAGACAACCGGTGAGCAGCGACCGCCGAACCTACGTCAACGCCTCATAGCTCTGACCGTGCGGGCCGGCCAGGGCGACCGCACGTCCGTCGACTGCCACGATGAAGCGTCCGGCCACCGGCCGATCGACCTGTTCCGTCACGGACGGGAGCACACCCGCACCTTCGTTGCTGATCCAGACGACGTCCTCCCGCGCCAGCATCAACTCGACGAACTGCTGGCGTTGCCCGGGCGGCAGACAGGCCAGCACCGCGCTGCGGAACACCACGATCTTCGTCCCGGCGGGCGCGCGCTCGATCAGCTCCGGCACCGCGGTCAGGATGTCGCCCCGGACGAGTCCTGGCGGATCCTCGGCCACCACCTTCGCCGCGGCGCGCAGCCGGTCCCGGCGGGCGTCATGCTCCGGCCAGATCAGCGTCTCCAGCCAGGCCAGTTGGTCGGAGTCTGTCGGGGCGATGGGGTTCAGGTCCGCACCGGCCCGCCAGGCCACGCGGGGCAGCCGGGTGGGGGCTTCGGTGGCCGTGAGGTCACAGGGGATCTCGACCGTGCCGGGCCCCGATTCCGGTGCGAGGGTCACCGTCTGGTCGTTGACGCGGTAGCGATAGCTGTAGCGGTCCGGATAGAGGCACAGGCCGGCCGGGGCTCCGGCCTCGATGAGGGCAAGGGGACCGTCCAGCGCGCTGAGAATCGGGAGCAGGACCGCGCACCGGGCCGCCTCGTTGGTCTGGGTCGCGCGAGCGAGCACGACCGGCACGACCACCGTCCAGTTCTCCACCAGCCAGGAACGGAACTGCCGGTACGGGCCCACCGGTGCACCACAATGCCGGGCCGCGGCGAACACCAGGTTGGGCTGAACCTTGGTCGTGGGGAGGGTCCCGATCAGCCCCGCGACCTCGGGATCGTCCGCCACCCCGCAGGCCCAGTCGAAGTACACCGGCGACGAGCGCTGCACCTCGACATCAGCGAAGTCCCGGTAGATCGCCGCCACCCGGTCGTTCACGGCGGCTCAACTAGATGCCGGCGTAGGAGTGCAGTCCGTTCAGCACCAGGTTGACGCCGACGAAATTCCACCAGAAGGCGATGATCCCGATCAGGGCGAGGACGGCGGCCCGCTTGCCCTTCCAGCCAGCGGTGGCCCGGGCGTGCAGGTAGGCGGCGTAGACGATCCAGGTGACCAGCGACCAGGTTTCCTTCGGATCCCAGCCCCAGAACCGTCCCCAGGCGTACTGGGCCCAGATCGCGCCGGCGGCGATGGCGAACGTCCACAGCGGGAAGGCGAAGGCGTGCAGCCGGTAGCTGATCCGGTCCAGCACGGCAGGCTCCGGCAGCCGTGCGAGGTAGCCGCGAGTGCGTCCCTTCTCCTGGGCGCGGACCTTCAGCAGGTAGAGCAGCGACGCGATCGCGCCAACGTTGAAGGCCGCCCCGGCCAGCGCCGCAGCGACGATGTGGATGACGAACCAGACCGAGTGCAGGGCGGGCATCAGCGGCGAGACGTTGACGTAGAACACCGTCACCGCCAGGCCCTGCCCGATCGAAGCCAGCAGGGTGAACGGCAGCCCGAACCCGCGCAACCGGAAGGCGAACACCCCGACCAGGTAGATCACCGCCGCCATCGCCATTGAGGAGGTGATGAACTCGTACATGTTGCCCCAGGGGGCGCGCTGGGCGGCGATCCCGCGCAGCACCACCGCGACGATGTGAACCAGCGCCGCCACCACGGTGACCGCCACGCCGATCCGGCCGAACCGGTCCTCACGAACGCTGCCACCCGCGTCGTCGGCGGACGGACCGGTGCGGGTCAGGGTGGCCACCCCGCCGGCCGAACCGGACGTCCCGGAGCCGCCGTAGGCCATGGTCGGCCAGGCCGTCTCCTGGGTGGCTGCCCCGGCCGGGGCGGCCGCACCGTCGACCTGCCGGGCGGAGGCCCACTCCAGGGCGTGGAAGACCAGGGCCAGCAGGTAGAGCACGGCAGAGGTCACCATTGCCAGGTTCGAGTAGTACGCGACCGCGTCCATCAGTTGCCCTCCCTGCCGTCGCTCGGGGTGTCGGACAGCGTAGCGCGCCCGTCCGGCCGTGACACCGGGGTGCTTCGCCCGTCAAGACGCGAGCCGTCCGGATCGATCCCGCAGGCCAGGGCCAGCGCGGCCACCGCCTCGGGCAGCCCGGGCCGTCCGTCCACCCGGTCGAGGCCAGCCACCTCGACGTCGCTGCCGCCGCCCTCCGCCGCGGGACGCACCCGGACGAACAGCCGCCGCGGCCGCATCAGCAGCGAGACGGTCAGCCCGGCGATCGCCACCAGGACACTGCCCAGCACCAGCCAGCCGCCCGGGTTGGCCGAGACCTGCAGCTTGGTCCAGCGCCGCAGGCCGTCGAAACTGATCGAGCCGCGGCCGTCCGGCAGGTCGAAGGAGGTACCCGGTTCCAGCCCGGCGCGCACCGGCTGGCCGTCCGACCTGACCAGCTGGGTGAGCCCGGTCTGGTCGAGGGTGTAGATGTTCTCGGGCACGCCGGTCTCATCTTTCGGCGGCCCCGCCCAGACGTTGATCAGCAGTTGCGGACGCAGGGCGTCCGGGAAAGCGGAACGCATGCCCTGGGCGTCGATCTGGGCGGTCGGCAGGAAGACGCCCTCGAAGGCCAGCCGCTCGGGGCGGGCGTCCGGCGCCTTGATCACCCCGTTAGAGGTGAAGTTGGTGTCCTGCGGCAGGAAGACCACCGGCCCGGAGTAGGCGATGTCGCCGTTGCCGTCGCGCACCGTGACCACCGGGGCGTAGCCGTGGCCGAGCAGGTGGACGTCGGCGCCGCCCAGCGAGAGCGGCGCGTTCACCTCCAGCTGCCGCTGCTCGGGCTGTCGTCCGGGCTCGGTGACGGTGACGTGGGCACGGAACAGCCGCGCCGCGCCGGTCTGGGTGGGGCCGGTCTCGAACTGCACCTCGAACCGGTCCAGGCCGATGGTGAAGGCCGGCAGTTGGCTGGGACGGAAACCCACTCCGGCGGAGAACTCGTCGAACTGGGTGAGGGTGTCGGAGAAGGCCTGTCCCTCGACGACGATCGCGGTGCCCTTGTAGCCGAACAGCGAGCTCCAGGCCAGGCCGACGAGCATGACCACCAGGGCGAGGTGGAAGACCAGGTTTCCGGCCTCGCGGAGGTAGCCGCGCTCGGCCGAGATGCCGAGCGGGGTGGACGATACCTCGGCAGGCTGGACCGGCGACTCGGGCGCGGCGACCTCGGGCACCGAATCAGGCTCGGCGACCTCGACCGGCAGGACGACCCGGCCCCTCTCACCGGGCTCGACCAGCGAGACGACCCGCTCGCCCTCGGCAGGCGCGGCCGGCGACTCGGGCGCGGCGGTCGCGTCCGCCGGAACTGCCACGTCGCGCGCGGTCGGCGGGGAGGTTTCGGCGGTCTCCCGGTGAACCCGGTAGCCGGCTTCTCGCAGATGGGCCTCGGCAGCGTCCAGGACGGCGGCGGCGGAGGTGTCCGTCCGTCCACTGGCGTGGTCGGGGAACCTGCTGAACCGGCGCGGCAGCGGGCCGGGCTGGGCGCGCAGGGCACGGTAGAACGCCGCACAGCGCGGAATGATGCAGCCGATCAGGGATCCGAACAGCAGCAGGTAGATCGCCGAGAACCACACCGAGCCGAAGACGTCGAAGAAGCCCAGCCGGTCAAGCCAGGGGCCGATGTCGGGATGGTCCTCCAGCCAGGTGGCAACACCGAAGGGGTTGGTGGGGCGCTGCGGCAGCAACGAGCCCGGGATCGACGCCAGACCGAGCAACAGCAGCAGGCCCAGCGCGGTGCGCATCGAGGTCAGGGTCGCCCACGCCCAGCGCAGCGTGCCCGAGCGCAGACCGCGGGCCCGGTTCATCCGCTCCCGGCCGCCGGGGGCATCCAGGACAGGTTCGAGTTCGGTGTCGGCCATCAGATCGGCACCTCGAAGGCGCTCGCCCACTGCCGCATGGTGCCGACCGCCGTGTCCCACCAGCCGGTGACCAGCAGCAGACCCACCAGGATCATCAGCACCCCACCGGTGCGCTGGACGGCCAGGTGATGGCGTTTCACCCAGCCGATCGTCCGGGCCAGCTTCTCCAGCGCCAGGCCGGCCACCACGAACGGGATGCCCAGCCCGAGCGCGTAGACCAGCGCCAGGATGCCGCCACGCAACGCGGTCGCCTCGTTGAGTGCGAGGTTCAGCACCACCCCGAGTGCCGGGCCGATGCACGGTGTCCAGCCCAGGCCGAACACGACGCCGAGCAGCGGTGCGGACGCCAGCCCGAACCGCGGCACGACGTTCAGCCGGGCCGAGCCCTGGGCGAACGGCAGCCAGCCGGTGAACACCAGGCCGAGCAGGATGGTCAGCACTCCGATCACGATGGTGATCGGACGCTGCCAGATCAGCAGCGCCCGTCCGAACGAGCCGGCCAGGACACCAGCGCTGACGAACACCACCGCGAAGCCGGCGACGAACAGTGCCGTGCCGGCGAGCAGCCGGCCGCGGTGGCCGCGGGCGGCTGTGATCTCGGTGGCGCCCAGGCCGGTGGCGAAGGAGAGATAGCCGGGCAGCAGCGGCAGCACGCAGGGTGAGAAGAAGGACACCAGCCCGGCCAGCGCCGCCACCGGCAGCGCCAGCAGCATCGAGCCGCCGATCGCCTCGCGGACCAGGGTGTCCAGTTCCAGCGGCAGCATCAGCGGCCCTCGGCAATGTCGTCGATCAGGCCGACCAGGGTGGTCTGGGTGGTGGCACCGACCACCCGGGCGGCGATCCGTCCCTCGCGGTCGACCAGCAGGGTGGTGGGGATTGCGCTCGGCGGCAGGTCACCGGCGAAGGCGAGCAGCAGCCGTCCGTCCGGGTCGAAGAGGCTGGGGTAGGTGATGCCGTGGTTGGCCACGAACCGGCTGGGTGCTGCCCGGTCGGCGTCGCGGGTGTTGAGCCCGATGAATACCGCGCGGTCGGCGGTCTGCTCGGCGGCCGCCTCCAGGTCGGGGGCCTCCGCCCGGCAGGGCGCGCACCACGAGCCCCAGACGTTGTAGACCAGCACCTTTCCGGCGGCCGTATCGCTCGACCAGGCCGTACCGTCGAGGGTCTCACCGGTGATGGTGGGTGCTGGCGTCCGCTGCTCGGCGGGCAGGACGGTGATGCTGCCGTCCCCCGTGACGAAGCCGCCGGTGCCGGTCTCGGGGGACGCGGAGCAGCCGGCCAGGACGAGCGCCGCTGCCACCGCGCCCAGCCTCCGCAACACCGCCCGAGAGGTCATCACGACCCGGGGCGGAACTTCTTCGAGGTCTTCACCGGTAGCAGGTCGCCAGCCGGTTCGGCATAGCTGACCGAGGCCAGTTCACCGTCGTCGAAGGTGAAGCTGGTGACGCTGGCCAGCCGGGCCTCGCGGTTGCGTGGGTCGTGCGGGAAGGGCTTGCCCTCCGCCGAACGCCGGGCCATCCAGATCGGCAACTCGTGGGCGACGATCACTGCCTCGGCTCCCTCGGCGTGCCCGGCGGCGTCACAGATCGCGTCCTGCATCCGGGTGGCGATCGAGGTATAGGCCTCACCCCAACTGGGCCGCAGCGGGTTGCGCACCGCCCACCAGGTGGACGGGCGGCGCCACACCGCCGGATCGCGGGTGAAGGCGGTGCCCTCGAAGTGGTTGGCAGCCTCGATCACCCGCTCGTCGAGGTGAACCTCCAGTTCGGGATGCCGGGCAGCGATCGGGGCCATAGTCTCCCGGGCCCGCTCCAGCGGGGAACTCACCAGCCAGACCAGATCGGCGTCCGCGAAGTACTCCCCCAGCCGCTCGGCCATCTGCCGGCCGAGTTCGGAGAGGTGGTAGTCGGGCAGGCGGCCGTACAGCACGCCGTCGGGGTTGTGAACCTGACCATGCCGCACCACATGGACGACGCTCGCCACCATCGCACTCCTCGGTCTGGCCGTTCGCCGGGCGCCGGAATCGACGGACCCTGACTGCTGCGGCTCAACAATACGTGGAGCCGCGCACTGCTGCGTTCTCGTCCCTGTTCCGCCCGCCCGCGAGCCAGCCTCTGCGGCGGCGTCCGCGGATGCTGCCGACTTGCCCTATCCCCCGCCCGCGAGCCAGCCCCCGACGGTCAGCTCTGGCTCGATCACCCACCGCCCTGTTCCGCCCGCCCGCGAGCCGGCCCCGGGTTACTGCCTCGGGAAAGCTCGCAGCCGCCCGGCCTCGCCAGCGCGATCGACGCTGACCGATGTCGTGATTCTGCGCCTCGATCGCTGTCACAGGCGAAACTGGCCCCTGCGGGCCATCGACCTGCAGAATCGCGTCACGATCTCGGCTCGACCGAGCCGTCGCACCAACGGGGGCAGCCGGCGGTCAGGCGTTCCGGGTCAGGGCCTGTTCCAGGTCGGTGGCGTCGACGAACCAGCGGGCATGCAAGACCCCGTCCACGAAGGTGACCGGGACGTGATCGGTGTAGTCGGCGCGCAGCGCAGAATCGCTGTCGATGTCGACGCTGCGCCAGGTCGCGCCCACCCGGGCGCAGACCCCCTCGATGACGCCCAGTGCCTCAGCGCAGAGGTGGCAGCCGTCCCTGACCAGGACGACCACACGCTCCGGGCCAGAAAGCACCACCAGCGGGCGGTGGGGCGGGGACTACCGGCCGGCGCGACGACGCTGGATGCGCGTCTTCTTCAGAAGCTTGCGGTGCTTCTTCTTCGCCATCCTCTTGCGGCGCTTCTTGATGACCGAACCCACTGGCAGACCTCTCGCGTGCCGGCCGGAGCCGGCAAGTTGAACAGTAAGGACTGCCTGGCAGCCCTACGAATGTTGACCGGAAAGCCCGGCCCAAGCACCAAATCCTAGTGCGGCGCGAACCGGTCGCGAAATCGAGGACGAGGGACGACGAGAACACCAGGTCTCGATCGGACCGAGGACGACGATCGTCGAGCGCAGCTTGATAGCAATCGGCGGTCCGATCCGGCCGGCAGGGCTTGACGATGGCGACGTCTCCGGCAGGCAGCCAGCCGGGTGGACGCAGGCCGGGCGGGCCTGGTCGGAAGCTCAGCCGACGTCGTAGAAGGAGTCGCGCAGGTAGACGCTGACGGCGTGCTCGGGGACCCGGAAGTTGCGCCCGAACTTGACCGCCTCCAGGTCACCGGCATGGATCAGTCGGTACACCGACATCTTCGACACCCGCAGCAACGCAGCCACCTCGCTCACCTTCAGGAACTTCACCGAGCCCAAGGGGGTGACATCATTCATTGTGCGGGCGCTCCTTCGGTGGTGGCTCAACGACGCGATCCCGCTACCCTAGCGGCACCCGGGCGCTGCTCGCGACGCAATCACCAGAGTCGTCAATCCGACACGCCGAAGGGGTGCGCATCTGGTCAGGTTTCGGTCGTCGCTTACCGACCGGGCGTCCACGAACCGCGACGGCACCGCGTGGTGCCGAACCCCGACGAAACCACCGACTACCGGTGGTCGACCCCGGCCGAGCCCTGGGTAAGCGATGTCTCGACCAGGTCGGCCGTCGCGGTCGTGCCGTGAACGGCACGCCCTTCGGCCAGGCGCCTCAGGCGGCCAGCGGCTGCGGATCGGGGTGGGCGGAGACGTGGAATCGGGCGGTCACCGCCAGGCCGAGCACCAGCAGGGCGGCCGTCAGGACGAAGGGCAGCGTCCGATCCATCCCCGACAGCCAGCCCCCGATCCAGCCGAAGGGTGCGGTGACAAGCATCACGAAGGTGCGCTGCAGCGCCATCACCCGTGAGCGTTCGTCGCGGTCGACCAGGAGTGCCACCAGCGATTCGGCCAGCATCCCGAGGATCGCGGCACCGAAGCCGTCGAAGGCCAGCGAGACTGCGAGCAGCAGGTAGGTGCTCCAGTCGGCCGCACCCTCAGGCGCCGGGATGGCGGCCAGGGTGACCTGTCCGATCAGGTAGATCCCGAAGCCGAGCAGGGTGGGGAGTTTCAGGTTGTGTGCCCGGGTCAGTCGTGGAATCACCGTGAAGAAGAACACAATCGACAGTGCCGAACGCAGCATCGGGAACAGCGGCAGCAGCGGATCGGGCACCAGTAGTTTCCGGCTGGCGATCACCTGCCAGAAGGTGCCGTTGACCAGCTGGACGGCCGCCACGATCGCCATGATCGCCAGCGAGTAGACGGTTCCCTTCGAACGCAGTGCCAGATGCAGGACACCGCGGTACTCGCGCAGCAACGACCAGAGGCTGCGGTCGCGGGTCTGCTCCATCCGCATCCGCCCGGTGGAGGTCTCGGTCGAGTACCGGTACAGGATGAACACCTTGATCGTCATGATCACGAAGGCGTTGAGGTACAGGATCCGTACCGCCGGCTCCAGGCCGACCTGTGAGACCAGCAACGCCGCGATCGGCATGAACAGCGCCGAAAGGTCACCGGCCACCCTGATCAAGGAATAGATGGTGGTCAACTGGGACGGCTCCGCGTCCTCGACGAGCAGGCAGTCCCAGGAGTTCTGGGTGACCTGCCAGGCGCCGTTGATCACCGACGCGACCAGGAAGAACCAGAAATTTTGTGCGAACGCCCACACCAGGCAGGGGACGCTCCAGGCGACCAGGTCCCACACCGCCGTGGTCCGGCGACGTCCGTACTTGTCGGTGATCACGCCGCCGAGCAGCCCGAAGACCATCTGGGACAGCATCGACACCGTTGCCAGGAAGCCGACCTGTTCGTCACCCAGCCCGAGCGCCAGCATGTACACCGACGCGTAGGGCAGCACCAGCATCATCGACATGCCCCACATGGGCTCGGTGTAGGTCGCCGCCCGGGCGTTGCCCCGCAACCCGATCAGGGCAGCGAGCAGCGAGTTGCGAGGTTGGGGCACCAGATCAGTAAACCACCAGCAGTTGGCTGCTGGCTCGCCTGCCGGCAGTTCCTGACCTGAGGTGGGAGAGATTCGGCGGGACGGTTCTGTCGAACCACCCCGTGGCGCCGGTGGGTGACTCCTACGCGAGTCGCCACAGGCCAACTGGTCGACCTGTCGTGGCTCAGGCGGGGATGACTCAGATGGGACGGTTTCTCCCCTGAGTCAGCGCGAGGGCTCGCCTGTGTTGGAGAACGCTGGGCGACCCGGTGCTCCGCCCAGAACGCGGAGCGGTCCGTCCATCCCTTCCCGACCAGAGCCGCGACCAGGCCGGGCCCGAGCGCGGGAGCAAACTGTGGCAGAGATTCCGTCCTCGGAACAGCAACCACATCCTGCGGCCGAAGCGACCAGCCCAAGCCCGGAGGTGGGAACAAACTGTGACAGAGATTCCGTCCTCGGAACAGCAACCACACCCTGCGGCCGAAGCGGCCGGCACCGGGCTGGGGAGTGACTCGAGTTGGCGTTCCCAGGTATCAGTCAGGGCTGGTCAAAACCGTGACGCAGGGCCTCGCGCCAGGCGAAGGGGCCTGCCTGGCACACCCGGCGGGAGGCAGCGGCGACGGCGAACTCCAGCGATTCCCGGCGGGACCTGCCCGTGGTCAGCGCGTAGCAGTAGGCACCGTGCAGGACGTCTCCGGCGCCCAGGGTGTCGACCACCGGGACGGACGGCGCCGGCACCTCACCGAAGGCGTGCGGCGTCCACCACATCACCGGGTCGGAGCCATGGCTGACCGCCACCAGGTGTGGCCCACGGGCGAGCAGTGCCGCAGGCCTTTCCCCGGACGGGTGGACGTAGTCGGCCGAGCAGATCACGTCGGTGAGCTGCGGCCAGAGCTCATCGAAAACCGACTTGTGCGAGCCCGCGTCCACCACCACCGGAAGCCCGGCGGCAGCCCGCCCGGCAGCGCGGGCGAGTTCGGGATGGTGACCGTCCAGCAGCACCACGTCGACGTCCCCGAGATCCAGCTCCGGGCACTGGACGGCATCCGGCTGGTGCCCGGAGCCGCTGACCACCGCGCGGTTCCCGTCGGTGCCGACCAGTGCCACCGAGGGTGCGATCCCGAACCCGGACGGCGCGGCGTCAACCACCTCGACCCCGGCCGTGGCCAGATCCGCCCGGACGACGTCGGCAGCAGCCCCCGTCCCGAGCACGGTCAACAGCCGAGCGTGGCCGCCCAGGGACGCGAATGCGATCGCCGCCACGGCCGCGGGCCCGCCGGCGGCCAGCCAGGACTCCCGTGCGGTGGTCTTCTGGTTGGCGGCGGGGACCGCGTCGACGAACTGGACGACGTCCAGGGTCGCAAGCCCGACGAACAATCCGGTTGGCATGGCTGACGAGACCTCGGAGGGCGACTCAGGACCTGGCCAGGCCCTGGCTGCGGTCGCGGGCGGCCTCCATCGCGGTGATGAAGGCAGCTTTGACCTTGTGGCTCTCCAGCTCCCGCAGGGCGGCCGCGGTGGTGCCGCCCGGCGAGGTCACCCGCTCCTTCAGCACAGTCGGGTGCAGCCCGCTCTCG
Organism: Propionicimonas sp.; assembly: GCF_034927565.1. Lineage (GTDB taxonomy): Bacteria > Actinomycetota > Actinomycetes > Propionibacteriales > Propionibacteriaceae > Propionicimonas. The sequence continues at coordinate 38,315 of NZ_JAYFPT010000054.1, read as the reverse complement.
GCCAGCAGTTTGGCCGAGCCGTACATGGTCTGCACCACCAGGGTGGTCGCGGTGTCACGCGGCAGGCCGAGCATCACGCCGGCGTCGATCATCGCCTCCACCACGAAGTACAGGTAGGCCGGTCCGGAACCGGAGATCGCGGTCACCGCGTCCTGGTACTTCTCCGGGACCGTGACCACCTTGCCGACCGCGCTCAGCAGGTCGGTGACGTGCGCCAGGTGCTCGGCGGTGGCGGTGTAACCGGCCGAGATGGCGGCCATCCCCTCGTCCACCTGGGCGGGGGTGTTCGGCATCACCCGGACGACCGGTGTGCCGTCGGGCAGGGCGGCCTCGATCGTGGCGGTGGTGATGCCCGCGCACAGCGAGACCACCAGGGCGCCCGGACGCAGCGCGCCGGCCACCTGCGGCAGCACCTCGCCGACATCCTGCGGTTTCACCACCAGCACGATGGTGTCGGCCCGCGCGGCCGCGCCGCTGGTGGTGTCGGCCCGGACGCCGTGCCGGGCCTCGATCTCCGCCAACCGGGGGGCGTGCCGGTCGGAGACGATGATGTCGGAGGGCGCCCAGCCGGCCCGCACCAGTCCGGAGATCAGGGTCTCGCCCATCACCCCGGCGCCGATCACCGCCAGCGTGGTCATCGGCGGGCCACCAGCTCGGCGATCTGGATGGCGTTCAGCGCGGCGCCCTTGCGCAGGTTGTCGTTGCTGACGAACAGCACCAGGCCGTGGCCCTCGGGGGCCGACTGGTCGGTGCGGATCCGTCCGACGAAGGACGCGTCCTTGCCTGCGGCGTAGCGCGGGTTGGGGACGTCGGCCAGTTCCACGCCGGGCGCGGTCCGCAGCAGGCCGGTGGCGCGGTGCGGGCTGATCTCCTCGGCGAACTCGGCGTGGATCGCCAGCGAGTGGCCGGTGAACACCGGCACCCGCACGCAGGTGCCGGCCACCAGCAGCTCGGGCAGGTGGAGAATCTTGCGCGACTCGTTGCGCAGCTTCTGCTCCTCGTCGGTCTCGCCGGAGTCGTCGTCGGTCAGCGATCCGGCCAGCGCCACCACGTTGTACGCGATCGGCTCGACGTACGGAGCAGGGTCGCCGGCGGGATAGGCCTGGCCGTCCAGCGCCAGCCGGGCAGGGTCGTCGATCGCGGCGGCCTGGTCGGCCAGCGCGCGCACCCCCTTGATGCCCGAGCCGGAGACGGCCTGGTAGGTGGCCACCACCAGGCGGGTCAGGCCGGCCGCGTCGTGCAGCGGCTTGAGGACGGGCATCGCCGCCATCGTGGTGCAGTTCGGGTTGGCGATGATCCCCTTCGGCGGATGGACCGCGTCCTCCGGGTTCACCTCGCTGACCACCAGCGGGACATCGGGGTCCTTGCGCCAGGCGGAGGAGTTGTCCACCACCACCGCACCCGCAGCGGCAACCTTCGGCGCGTACTCCCGCGACGTGCCGGCACCGGCGGAGAACAGCGCGATGTCCAGGCCGGCGAAGTCGGCGGTGGCGGTGTCCTCCACGACCACCTCGCCACCGCCCCAGGCCAGCGCCGTCCCAGCGGAACGGGCCGAGGAGAAGAACCGGATGTCGTCGACCGGGAAGCTCCGCTCGGCCAGCAACGTCCGCATCACGCCACCGACCTGACCGGTCGCCCCAAACACACCAACTCGCATGGACGCAAGCCTAACGCCGCCCACCCCCGTCCCCCCGCCCGCGAGACTGGCGCTCTCTCCCCCCTCTCCCCCGCCCACTCATCGAGCGCCTGCCTTCGCGCCGAGCGCCCGTCCCCCGGGTGTGGCGGTGGACGTGAAGGCAGGCGCTCGACGCAGGAAGGGTGGCGCTCAGCGAGTCAGGTGGCGTGATTCGATGGGGAGGTTCGGTCGACCCGGAGCGGGTCGCGGCGGCCGGCTACAGCCAGGGCACGAAAGCGGCCAGCAGGGCGGCGCCGACGAAGGAGAAGACGTCGAGCAGGGTGTGCGCGACCACCAGCGGTCCGACCCGCTTCCATCTCAGGTACAACCATCCGAAGGCCAATCCCATCAGCAGGTTGCCGACGAAACTGCCCCAGCCCTGGTAGAGGTGGTAACTGCCGCGGACCAGCGCGCTGACCACCACCGCCACCGCGATGTGCCAGCCCAACGCCCGGGCCCGGTTGAAGAAGAAGCCGAGCATGACGACCTCCTCCAGCACCCCGTTCATTGCGGCCAGCAACACGTAGGCGGGCACCGTCCACCACTGGGCGGCCAGGTTGGCCGGCGAGATCGCGGTGTTGAACCCGAACACCCAGGCGAGGTAGTACAACCCCAGCCCGGGGATACCGATCGCAGCCACCAGGGCGAAGCCCCGGCCCAGATCGAACCAGGGACGCCTGATGTCGAAGCCGATCTCGCGGCGCTGCCCGGCCAGGTGCAGCAGATAGAGCGCGAGCAGTGCGGGCACCACCGGGAAGACGATCCCGGCGATCTGGTAGAGCAGATCAAGCCAGGGACGGTCCGGGGTGACCGAGGAGTTCATCGGCGTGGTCTGCTGGTTCAGCGGCACCTGGTAGGTGAGCTTGTTGACCAGCGACAGGATCGAGTACACCGCCGACTGCCCGAGCGAGACGCCCAGTACCAGCAGCAGTTCGAGGCCGGGACGCTGCGGCGCCACCGTCCCCCGGACCGGCACCTCCGGCGCTGCCGACGACCCCGCGGCGGCGTTCTGCCCGCCGGCCGGGGACACGTCCGTCCCGGAGTCCACGCCCCCGAGCGGGGACTCCACGGCTTCCGGTCCGGGCGCCGGGACGGTCGAGCCGGTCATGAGGCGGCGTCCGTCCCCTCGTCCACGTCCAGGTGCTGCCGGAAGGCCGCCAGCCGCAGGGTCTGCTCCGCCGGCTCCTCGGGACCGACGAAATGGGCGCGAGTGAAGTCCAGCGCGCGGGCCAGCATCGAGACCCGCTCGGCCGGGTTCTCGGCCCCCTTGGTCTGCACCTCCAGGACGATCTGCCCCTGGTAGCGGTTCGCCGCCAGCAGGCCCAGCACCTCGTCCGCCCGCTGGTTGCCGTCGCCGGGCAGCAGGTGTTCGTCGACCGCACGGTCGGTGCCGTCGGTGAGGTGGACGTGGGCCAGCCGGTCCCCCCACTCCCTGACCATGTCCAGCGACTGCTGTCGGGCGGTGGCGGCGTGCGAGAGGTCGAGGGTAAGGTGGTCGACGTCCAACTCGGACGGGTCCGGACTCGGCGAGTAGGCCCGCAGATCGGCACCGCCAGGACCACGCCAGGGGTACATGTTCTCGATCGCGAACGTGACCCCGGTGGAGTGTTCGAGCCGCCGGATGCCGGCGGTGAAGGCTGCGGCGTAGCTGCGCTGCCACCGGAACGGCGGGTGCACCACCACCACCGAGGCGCCCAGCCGTCCGGCGGCGTCGCCGGAGCGGTTCAGTTTGTCCCACGGGTCGGTGCCCCAGGTGCGCTGGGTGAGCAGCAGGGTGGGGGCGTGCACCGAGCTGATCGGCATCTCGTAGTAGTCACGGAGCCGGAGCAGTTCGTCGACCTTGGCGGAGGTGCGGTCCATTCCGACCATCACCTCGACCGCGTCGTAGCCCAGTTCGCGGGCGATCGCGAACGCCCTGGCGGTTCCCTCGGGGTAGGTCGACGAGGTCGACAGCGCTATCAATGGCGTTCTCCCAGGGCGTGGCACTCGTCCATCGTAAATGCCCGGGACCAGAGTCCTGTCGCACGGTCAGGTTCGGCGCCGATTCGCACTCCGGGACGTGGATGGTCAGAATGGGGCCATGCATGTCGATCACGTAACCTTCGCGGTCGGGCCGGCTGGCCTCAAGGCCGAGGCTGCCCGGCTGGGTGAGCTGCTCGGCGAACGGCTCCGGGACGGCGGCTTCCATCCCCGGTTCGGCACCCGCAACCACATCCTCCCGCTGGCCAATGACCGCTACCTCGAGGTCGTCGAGGTGCTCGAGCATCCGGCCGCCGAGAAGGCGCCTTTCGGCCAGGCGGTTCGCGCCCGCTCCGAGATGGGCGGCGGTTGGCTCGGCTGGGTGGTCTCGGTTGACGACCTCAGCCCCTACGAGCAGCGCCTCGAACGCGAGGCTGTGCTCGGCTCGCGCTACTTCCCGGACGGTCGGCTGCTGGAATGGCAGCAGATCGGGGTCAAGGGCCTGCTGGCCGACCCCCAACTCCCCTTCTTCATCCACTGGCTGTCCAACCACGAGCTCCAGCCGAAGGCCCTCGGTGGCGACATCGAACTGGTGGAGATCGAGATCGCCGGAGACCGCGGCCGGGTCGAGGACTGGCTCGGCGAACCGGTCGACGAGACCTTCGACGGGGTGCACCTCAACTTCACCGCCCCGAACGGCCAGCCCGGCATCCAGTCGGTGACCTTCAAGACCGCTTCCGGGCTGGTCCGGATCTGAGTTCTTCCGGCGCCCGGCCGGAGAACCGGGCCGATCTCAGCGGTGCGCGATGGTCGACCCCCTGATGATCAGCCGCGGCGGGATCAGGCGGACGGTTCGATCCTGGCAGTCCCGTCGAACCAAGGTCGCTTCATCACCCGCCGGCAGCCGAGACACCGGTCAGGGTCGGGCGGCCCGCTGTCCCTGGGGTTCGGCTGCCCCGTCCGCCGACAGGACTGTCCGACGCGACGGCTAACGTGATCCGCATGGTCAGGAACTCGACGTCGTACCGCTGCACCGAGTGTGGCTGGCAGTCCGCTCGCTGGGTCGGGAGGTGCGGGGAGTGCCAGGCCTGGGGCAGTGTCGCGGAGGCCCAGGCACCCACGGCCTCGGTGGCTGCGGTCAGCCCGGCACGCAGCGCGGTCCCGATCTCCGATGTCGACTCCACCACCACCCAGGGCATCCCCACCGGCATCGGCGAACTCGACCGGGTGCTCGGCCAGGGGCTCACGCCCGGCGCGGTGCTGCTGCTGGCCGGAGAGCCCGGGGTGGGCAAGTCGACCCTGCTGCTCGAGGTAGCCGCCCGCTGGGCTGCTGCCGGTCGCGACACGCTCTACGTCACCGCCGAGGAGTCGGCTGCCCAGGTCCGGCAGCGGGCCGAGCGGACGGGTGCGGTCCAGCCGCGGCTCTATCTGGCCGCCGAGCCCGACCTGGCCACCGTTCTGGGTCACATCGAACAGCTCAAGCCGAAACTGCTGGTGCTCGACTCGATCCAGACCGTCAGCCTGCCCTCGGTGGACGGGGTGCCGGGCGGGGTGACGCAGGTGCGCGAGGCGACAGCGGCCCTGGTGCGGGTGGCCAAACAACGCGGGCTGCCGGTGGTGCTGGTCGGCCACGTCACCAAGGAGGGCTCGGTAGCCGGCCCGAAGACCCTGGAACACCTGGTGGACGTGGTGCTCTCCTTCGAGGGCGACCGGCACTCCGGGTTCCGGATGCTGCGCGCCTCGAAGAACCGCTACGGCCCGGCCGACGAGGTCGGCTGCTTCGAACTGATCGCCTCCGGCATTCGCGAGGTGACCGACCCGACCGGGCTGTTCGTCTCCCGGCACACCGAACCGGCCGCCGGCACCTGCCTGGGAATCACGCTGGAGGGCCGGCGTCCGTTGCTGGCCGAGGTACAGGCCCTGGTCGTGCCGACCGCGGCACCCGCACCGCGCCGGGTCACCCACGGAGTGGAGTTCGGCAGGGTGTCGATGATCCTGGCGGTGCTGCAACGCAAGGCAGGCGTGAAGCTGCACACCCGCGAGGTCTATGTGTCAACGGTCGGCGGCGCCAGCGTCGGCGACCCGGCGGCCGACTTGGCGATCGCCGTCGCCGTCGCCTCGGCAGCTGCCGAACACGCCTTCGACCGGCCGATCATCGCCCTGGGCGAGGTGGGGCTCTCCGGCGAACTGCGGCGCGTCCCGGGGCTGGACCGGCGGCTCGCCGAGGCAGGCAGGCTCGGCTTCGGCACTGCGCTGGTGCCGGCTGGCAGCGGTGTGCGGCAACCGGGGATGCGCGTTGTCGAGGCCGCCACCGTGTCCGACGCTCTCGGCATGCTCGGACTGCGGCGCCAGGCACGCAAACCCGGCCCAACCACCGATCCCGACCGGCCTCGGCTGGTGGCGGTCGAGAACTGAGCGGCACGGACCGCACACCGACCAGGGCGAGGACGGTCGACACCGCCGGGCGGGCCGACCCCGAGCCCGTCCCACGCCATACCGCGATCGCGCATAGAGTTGCCGCAACCGACCCGTGGAGGCACATATGGATGCCACGTTGCGTCACCGGCTGCGTGAGGGGCTTGCGCTGCTCAGCCCTGGCACCGAACTGCGCGACGGCCTGGACCGGATCGTCCACGGCCGTACCGGTGCGCTGATCGTCCTGGGCCACAACGACAGTGTGGACAGCCTGGTCACCGGCGGCTTCGGGGTCGACGTGCCACTCACCTCCACCGCCCTGCGCGAGCTGGCCAAACTGGACGGCGCCATCCTGCTGGACGCCGAACTCACCCGGATCATCCACGCCGGCGCCCACCTGATGCCGGAGGCGTCGCTGCCCACCACCGAGACCGGTACCCGGCACCGCACCGCCGACCGGGTTGCCCGCCAGACCGGACTGCCGGTTGTCACGGTGTCGGCGTCCATGTCCTCGATCGCTCTCTTCCTGGACGGCTACCGCTATCCGCTGCAGCGGCCCGAACAGCTGATGGCCCGGGCTGACCAGACCCTCGCCACCCTGGAGCGCTACCGCGACCGGCTCGCCGACGCCGCCAACCGGCTGACCGCGCTGGAGGTGCAGGACGCGGTCACAGTGGACGATGTCGCCGGGGTCGCCAAGCGGGTCGAACTGGTGCACCGGCTGGCCGAGGAGACCCGCGAGATCCTGGTCGAACTCGGCACCGACGGCCGGATGGTTGATCTCCAGCTCCAGGAACTGCTGGCCGGGCTTCCCGAGCTCGCCGACTCCCTCGCCCGCGACTACGGCACCGGTGACTCGCTGCTGCAACTGGCAGCGCTCGGCGACCTCGCCGCCGACGATCTGCTCGACCACAGCCAGGTGGCCCGCCGGATCCGGCTGGTACCCGGCACCCTCGACGCCCGGCTGCCGGTGCGCGGCTACCGGCAACTCGCCCTGATCGGACGGCTCCCGTCCGGAGTGGCAGAGAGCCTGGTGGAACACTTCGGCTCCCTGCAGTCCCTGCTGGGCGCCAGCACCAACGACCTGCTGGCGATCGAGGGGATCGACTACGCGGTAGTCCGCCAGTTGCGAGACGGCCTCGCCAGGCTCACCGAGACCACCTTCGCCGAACGCCTCGACCTCCCCGGCTGACGCCCGCACCCCCGGACTCACTTGGGGACGGTCGTGGTTCGACGGAACCGACGCTTCTCTGTTTGGTCAAGCGGTGGCTGGGTGTTGGAGGGCTCGAAAGGGCTGACGGGCGATGTAGCGTCCTCCGCTGGAGACCTGTTCGGTCCCCTCAGGTGACCAGCCGCATCACGTGTTTGGCGGTCTTGCCGGCGAACGTCGCTTTGGCGACGTAGGTGCCGGCCTTGAGCTGGTCCTTGGTGAGCTTGCAGTCCTTCTTCGACCGTTGCAGCGGCCAGGAGATCTCGAACTCGTAGGCGGTCTCGGGTTTCAGCGTGAGCTTCTTGGCCGGCACCCACTTCGCGCAGTGATCGGTGGTCCAGATCCGGTCCGAACCCGAGGTGACGGTCAGGCTGTAGTTCTTGGCGGTCAGGTCGAGGATGCAGGAGCTCTTGCCACTGTTGGCCACGGCCAGCGCGAAAACCTGCTTGCCGGAGACCTTGACCTTCTCAAAACCGGCCACCGACAGCTGGACGGAGCCGGGATCACAGGCCTGCGGAGCCGCCGGCGCCGTACTCGTCGGCGGCGAACTCGCCGGCACAGCAGGCGTGGAGGTAGCCGGGCTGCCACTCCCGGACGGGGCGGGCGCCGGCGTGTCGGAGGCCGGTGGCGTCGAACCGGACGCCGGTGGAACCGCGCTCACCGGCCCGGGCGTCTTCGGCCACAGCCACCACAGCAGAGCGGCCACGAGCGCCAGCGCCACCAGCAGCACGAGCGCCCGACGGTACCAGTAGACCCGTGCCTGCTCCGGGCCAACCGGGTGGAGCAGTGAACCCATGGCCGCAGGGTAGCCCGGCGAGCCGCCACTCCCCGGCAGCCCACGCCGCGCAGGCCCGTACAGTATCCGGGTGGATCGCAGCAGCCTCGCCCACGCGGTGACCGCCTGGTACGCCGCGCACGCCCGCGACCTGCCGTGGCGGGCGGCTGGGGTGTCGCCGTGGGGCGTGATGGTGAGCGAGTTCATGCTGCAGCAGACCCCGGTGTCCCGGGTCATCGAACCGTGGACGCAGTGGCTGGCCCGCTGGCCCACCCCCGCCGCGCTGGCAGCCGAGTCCACCGGGGAAGCCGTCCGGGCCTGGGGACGGCTGGGCTACCCGCGCCGCGCGCTCCGGCTGCACCAGGCCGCCACAGCCATCGTCGAGCGCCACGGTGGCGAGGTACCGTCCGATGTCGAGGTCCTCCGCCAACTCCCCGGGGTCGGCGAGTACACCGCCGCCGCGATCGCCGCCTTCGCCCACGGACGCCGTGCGCTCGTGCTGGACACCAACGTCCGGCGGGTGCTGGCCCGGCTCGATGCCGGGACACAGTCGCCACCGGCCTCGCTCACCCGGGACGAACGCGAGCGCGCCGCACGCTGGCTTCCGGAGTCCGACGATGAGGCTGCCCGCTGGTCGGTGGCGGCGATGGAACTCGGCGCCCAACTCTGTACCGCCACCAACCCCGCCTGCGGAAAGTGCCCGGTGTCCGGCGCCTGTCGCTGGCTGGCGCGCGGCCGTCCCGCCGACGGCCTCCGCCGGACGCCCCAGCCCTATGCCGGCACCGACCGGCAGGCGCGCGGCGCCCTGCTCGCCGCGTTGCGCCAGGCCGACAGTCCGCTCCCGCACGCCACTCTGCTGGCCCGGTGGATGGTGGACCGCGCCCAGGCTGAACGCGCCCTCGCCGGCCTGGTGGCCGACGGGCTGGTGCAGGTTGCCGAACCCGGGCACTACCGGCTCTGAGTGCGCGATCGAGCCACAGCGGTACGCCGCGGCTCGCCACCGGCCATCCCGAAAGCTCCGGACCGGTGACACGGTAGCGTGGAGGCCGACCAACAAGCAGGTGAGGTAAGCATGACCGACCCATGGGCCCGCCCCGAGGGCACCCCGCCCGATCCCGGGCAGACCCCCGACCAGGCCGAGACCGTCCCGCTGGTGCCGCAGGACGGCTATCCGCAGCGGGCACAGGGGGGCTGGCCGGAACCGGAGCCCACCACCGTGGATCCGTTCGCCCAGGCTGCTCCCTACACCAACCCCACCCCGAGCCGGCCGGCCGCGCAGCAGCAGGTCTTCCCGACCTACTCGCCGCCCCCGGCGTCGCCCTACCCGCCTGTCGAACCAAACGGCACCCCGGGGTACACGCCCTATGGCCAGCCATCGGGCTTCCAGGCCGGCCAGGTGGTGCCGGCCTATGGCAGTCCCTACGGCTACCCCGCCTCCCAACCGGAGCACCCCAACGCCGTCCCGGCACTCATCCTCGGGATCCTCGGCTTCTTCACCGCCATCACCTGGCCGATCGCCTGGTACCTGGGGGCCAAGGGAAGATCCGAGATGCGCCGGGAGCCGCAGCGCTGGCGATCCAGCGGGATGCTCACCGCGGGCTGGGTCATGGGCATCATCGGCACCATTCTGATGGCGCTGATCATCGGGGTCGTCATCCTCGTCGTCCTGCTCGCCATCGCGTCCGCCTGACCGACAGCCGTCGGCAGACAGCCGAAGGGCCCCGGCGTACTGCCAGGGCCCTTCGGCTGTAGAGCGGTTTCGGAGCGATCCCGGGGTTCAGCCGACCTGACCGACCTCGGCGGGGACATCCGGCAGCGGGGCCTTGGGAACACCGTTGAAGGTGAACGGGGTCTCCGCGCCCTCCTCGGCGACATCCACCACCACGATCTCGCCCGGGTGAATGTCGGCGAACAGGATCTTCTCCGCCAGGACGTCCTCGATGTCGCGCTGGATCGCCCGGCGCAACGGACGAGCACCCAGCACCGGGTCGAAGCCGCGCTTGGCGATCAGGGCCTTGGCCGCCGGGGTGAGCTCGATGCCCATGTCCCGATCCCGCAGCCGGGTCTCGATCTCGGCCACCATCAGGTCGACGATCCGCTCGATGTCTTCATTGGTCAACTGGTGGAAGACGACGATCTCGTCGACCCGGTTCAGGAACTCCGGACGGAAGTGCTGCTTGAGCTCGTCGGAGACCTTCGCCTTCATCTTCTCGTAGCTGCCAGCCTCGTCCGAGGACTGGCTGAAGCCCAGGTTGACCGACTTCGAGATGTCCCGGGTGCCCAGGTTGGTGGTCATCACGATCACGGTGTTCTTGAAGTCAACCACCCGGCCCTGGGCGTCGGTCAGCCGGCCTTCGTCCAGGATCTGCAGCAGCGAGTTGAAGATGTCCGGGTGGGCCTTCTCGATCTCGTCGAACAGCACCACGGAGAACGGCTTGCGGCGCACCTTCTCGGTGAGCTGGCCGCCCTCCTCGTAGCCGACGTAGCCGGGCGGCGAGCCGAACATCCGCGAGGCGGTGTGCTTCTCGGAGTACTCGCTCATGTCGAGGGTGATCAGCGCGTCCTCGTCCCCGAACAGGAACTCGGTCAGCGCCTTGGTCAGCTCGGTCTTGCCGACACCCGAGGGGCCGGCGAAGATGAACGAACCACTGGGCCGCTTCGGGTCCTTCAGACCGGCACGGGTGCGGCGGATCGACCGGGACAGCGCCTTGACCGCGTCGTGCTGGCCGATGTAGCGCTTGCCGATCTCGTCCTCCATCTTCAGCAGCCGGGCCGACTCCTCCTCGGTCAACTTGAAGACCGGGATGCCGGTGGCACTGGACAGCACCTCGGCGATCGCCTCCTCGTCCACCTCGGCCGGGACGTCCTGGTCGCCGATCTTCCAGGCCTCCTCCTTCTCGGAGCGGGCCAGCAGCAGCTTGCGCTCGTCGTCCCGCAGCCGGGCGGCGAGCTCGAAGTCCTGGGCGTCGATCGCGGCTTCCTTGTTCAGCCGGACGGAGGCGATCCGCTCGTCGAACTCGCGCAGGTCCGGCGGGGCCGTCATCCGGCGGATCCGCAGCCGGGCGCCGGCCTCGTCGATCAGGTCAATCGCCTTGTCGGGCAGGAAGCGGTCGGAGATGTACCGGTCAGCCAACTGGGCGGCCGCGGTCAGCGCACCGTCGGTGATGGTGATCCGGTGGTGTGCCTCGTAGCGGTCGCGCAGGCCGCGCAGGATGTCGATGGTCAGCGCGATGGACGGCTCGGCGACCTGGATCGGCTGGAACCGGCGCTCCAGCGCGGCGTCCTTCTCGATGTGCTTGCGGTACTCGTCCAGCGTGGTGGCGCCGATGGTCTGCAGTTCGCCGCGGGCCAGCATCGGCTTCAGGATGGACGCTGCGTCGATCGCGCCCTCGGCGGCACCCGCACCCACCAGGGTGTGGATCTCGTCGATGAACAGCACCACGTCGCCGCGGGTCTTGATCTCCTTCAGCACCTTCTTCAGGCGCTCCTCGAAGTCGCCACGGTAGCGGGAACCGGCCACCAACGCGCCCAGGTCGAGGGTGTAGATCTGCTTGTCGCGCAGCGTCTCGGGGACGTCGCCACGAACGATCGCCTGGGACAGGCCCTCGACCACGGCGGTCTTGCCGACACCGGGCTCGCCGATCAGCACCGGGTTGTTCTTGGTACGACGGCTGAGCACCGTCATCACCCGCTCGATTTCCTTCTCGCGCCCGATCACCGGGTCGAGTTTGTTCTCCCGGGCGGCCTGGGTCAGGTTGCGGCCGAACTGGTCGAGAATCGTCGCCGCTGACTGGGCCGGTCCGGCATCGGGAGCACCGGCGGTGGCGGCCTCCTTGCCCTGGTAGCCGCTGAGCAGTTGCAGGACGGTGTTGCGGACGCGGTTCAGGTCGGCGCCGAGCTTGATCAGCACCTGGGCGGCGACCCCCTCGCCCTCACGGATCAGGCCGAGCAGGATGTGCTCGGTGCCGATGTAGGGGTGGTTGATCTGGAGAGCCTCACGCATCGAGTACTCCAGCACCTTCTTGGCGCGTGGCGTGAACGGGATGTGCCCGGTCGGGGCCTGCTGACCCTGGCCGATGATCTCCTCGACCTGCTCACGCACGGCTTCGAGCGAGATGCCCATCGACTCCAGCGCTTTGGCCGCGACGCCCTCGCCCTCGTGGATCAGGCCGAGCAGCAGGTGCTCGGTACCGATGTAGTTGTGGTTGAGCATGCGGGCCTCGTCCTGGGCGAGCACGATGACTCGCCGGGCGCGGTCGGTAAAGCGATCAAACATCGCAGTGGAACTCCTCACTCCAGCGGTGGCTGGGTTGTCCCCGGGAATCCCTCCGACCCCTGGAGACCACCTCAGTGTAGTCAACGGCCGGACGGCTCCCGGGCTTCCCATGTTCGCCTCCGGCCAAATGAGGCAATCGGCCAGCACCACTGAAACAAGGGGGCCGGGCCCGTCACGGACCCGGCCCCCTTGCCTGCATCAAGCTCAGTGAGCGGCCTCGTAGGCCTCACGCACCTCGGCCGAGACCCGGCCGCGGCTGGACACGGTCATGCCCTGGTCGAGCGCCCAGGCGCGGATATCGGTCGCGGAAGCACCGGTCGACGCCTTACGGCGGCCGCCGGAGGCCCGCCGTCCCCCGGCCAGCTTGCGGGCGGCGGCAATATAGGGCGCAAGGGATTCCTGCAGGGCGGCGCGATTGGCGTCGGAAAGATCGATCTCATAGGTGGTGCCGTCATAGGCGAAGGTGACCGTGCTGTCAGCCTGACTGCCGTCAAGATCATCGGTCAGCACAATCTGCACCCGCTGTGCCATGGTTTTCCTCCTGGGGTTTGGTCGTCGCGGTCATATCCGTCGCCGTCGTTCAACAGCACATGGCAGCCTATACGGCAATTCCCCGAAAAGAAACACGCGGGACATCGACCGGGATTGGATTTCCTGATCGATTGTCCCGGTCATGGCCCTGACCGGGAGTTTTGACCCGATGCTGTGCCAGGGAATACCGCGGCCGGAGGTCAGGCCTGCGCGCGCAACTCGGAATCGGCAGCCGGCGCCGAATCGGAGAATGGTGCGGTGATGGCCTTCAGATCGACCACCGTCGGGAGATTCTCCTCGGTCCACAGGACTTCCTCCTGGGTGGACACCGAGCCGGCCGAGCGGCGCGGCAGACCCAGGATCTCGGCGGTCTGTACCTCGGTGAGGCGGGCTACCTCGGCCTGCAGGACGTTCTTGTCCGCCCGGAGTTCGGTGACGTCGAGTTTCAGGCTGGCATTGTCGCCCCGCAACGTGGCGACTTCGCTGCCGAGTTGGGCAGCCTCCGCCCTCGCCGCGACCAGCCTGCCTCGCAAATCCGAATTCCTGGCCTGAAGTACCTGCAACAAACGCATGTGCTGGGACCGTTCAGCGTGCAACTTCTGGCCATGGGCGTGCAACTCGGCGGCGGACTGGGCCAGGAATTGCCCACGCTGCCGCCGCACCTCACGCCAGGCGAACAGGCTGGACACCAATCCGCCGGCAAAGGCGATGACAGCACCGACACGGGTGAACCAGATATCACCGGTGAGCAGGGCCGCGGCAAGCAGAAGAGTGGCTGCAAGAGTCAGCCATGAATAGCGTCTGAGAACAGACGACCCGACTCGGCGGGTGGCTGGGGAAGCGCTCACGGCGCAAGGTTAACCCTCGGTGTCGTTGTCGTCGGGTAGCTCCCCCGGCGTGGCGCCCTTGTCATCGGGAGGTTCCCGCGGTATTTGACAGGCCCGCTCCAGCAGCCGTCCGGCCACCGCGAGAACGATCGAGGCCACCACCGCCAGACCGGCCGCCACCGCGCGCTCCCGCGGGAAGGCCGCGTCGAGGCGCGGCAGGGCCTGGAGGCCGATCGCCGCATAGCCGCCGACCAGGGCCGCTCCGGCCAGGAGGGTGGTCTTGCCCAGTGCCAGCAGCAGCACGGCCTGCTGCCCGGCCATGGTCCGGCGCCGGACGTGAATCGTGCGATAGGTGAGGTACGCCAGCCAGCCGACCACCACCGCCACCACGGCGATCGTGATCACGGCAGCGACCGGCAGGCGCATTTCGTGCTCCAGCCCGAAGACCTCCAGGCCGGCGAACAGGGCATAGCCGAACAGCGCGCCAATCAGGCCGGCGAGAATCACCGTCCGCCATGAGGTCAGCTGTACCGAGGGTTGCGGCCCGTCCGGTTCGGCCATCACAACTCGATGACCAGATCGTCCCGGCGACGCACCCCACTGGTGTCCAGCCCGGCGACCAGGTCGGCCACCCGGCCCCGGCCCACCAGGTGAGCGGCCGGGTCGAGTTCCAGCCACGGAACCAGGACGAACGCCCGCTGGTGTGCGCGCGGGTGCGGCAACGTGATGAACTCGTTGCCCAGCACCCGATCGCCGACCGCGATCAGGTCGATGTCGATGGTGCGCGGGCCGTTGACGACGGTACGCACTCGCTCCAGGCCGTCCTCGATCGCGTGGGCGCGCTCCAGCATCACGGTGGAGGCCAGGGTCGAGTCAGCCAGCACGACGATGTTCAGGAAGTCGGGCTGGTCGAGCAGTCCGACCGGGTCGGTCTCGTAGACCGACGACACCCCGGTGATCTTCAGCCCGGGGGTCATCCGCAGCAGGTTGACGGCGGTCTGCAAGTACTCCATCCGGTCACCCAGGTTCGAGCCGAGGGAGTAGGTGACCGGACGCAGCGGCGCCATCCCCGACAGGGTGTCGACGTCGAAATCGAGGGCGGGATTGGTCATGGTCTCCTCCTCGTCACGCTCACCGCGACATCGCGCACCGGCACCTGCATGGGCGCCTCGGGCTTGTGGACGGTCACCGTCACGCCGGTGATCACCGGATAGGCGAGACAGGCGGCTGCGATCCGCTCGGCGAGGGTCTCGATCAGATCCACCGACCGTTCCTGGATCACGTCGGCCACCCGCTGTGCCAGTTCGCCGTAGTCGACGGTGGTGTCCAGGTCGTCGGCGATCGCCGGGCGTTCCAGCACACAGTCGAGATCAACCACGAAGGGCTGATCGGTGAACTTCTCCTCGGTGAACACACCGTGCCGGCCCAGCACCTCGATGCCGGTCAGCTGGATGCGGTCAGTCACTCTCCCACCTCCTCGTACTGTGACCCTACCCGACCGTCACCGACCGCGCGGAGGTCATTGCCGATGCTCGGCCCGCAGCGCTTCCGCCACCGCGATCGCGTCCCGGTGGGCGGCAACGGTGTGTGTCCGTAC
The DNA here is from genome assembly GCF_034927565.1 of Propionicimonas sp. Classification (GTDB taxonomy): domain Bacteria; phylum Actinomycetota; class Actinomycetes; order Propionibacteriales; family Propionibacteriaceae; genus Propionicimonas. The sequence goes on along the minus strand of NZ_JAYFPT010000054.1, from coordinate 23,050 downwards.
CCCCCAGATCCCGCGGACGGCCAGCAGCGCGGTCAGGGCGGCAGTGGCATCGTCGCGCTGCTTCGGCGGCCGGGGCTCACCTCCGTCCGCGAGCAACTCGCCCAGGAAGCGCTTCCGGGAGGCTCCGATCAGGATCCGGTGACCGAGCGCCTCGAAGACCTCCAGGTGCCGCAGGATCTGCCAGTTGTGTGCCGGCGTCTTGGCGAACCCGAGACCCGGGTCGAGGATCAGCCGGTGCGGTGCGATCCCGGCGGCCAGCGCCGCGTCGCGGCGGTCGGCCAGCTCGGCGGCGACATCAGCGACCACGTCGTCGTAGTGGGTGAGCTGGTGCATGACGGTGGAGTGCCCCCGCCAGTGCATGGCAATGTAGCCAACCCCGAGCCCGGCGACGGTGCTCAGCATGTCCGGGTCCGACAGCCCCCCGGACACGTCGTTGACCAGGGCGGCGCCCGCCGCCACCGCTTCGGCGGCCACCTGCGAACGCATGGTGTCGACCGACACGGTGGCCCCGGCAGTCACCAGCTCACCGACGACCGGGATCACCCTGGCGAGTTCCACCTCGACTGCAGCCCGTTCGGCCCCCGGACGGGTGGACTCCCCGCCCACGTCGATGATGTCGGCGCCCTCGGCCAGCAGTCGGCGGCCATGCTCGACCGCCGACTCGAACCGCAGGTGCTCGCCGCCGTCCGAGAAGGAGTCGGGCGTGACATTGAGGATCCCCATCACCAAGGTGCGATCCAGCTGCGGGAGGCTCGGCACGGCAGAAGACTACCCAGCCGGCCCCGCGACTCGTAGCTGAGACCGGGCAGGATTCGAGAAGTCCCGGACGCCGCCGCCCCGTACCGTGGTCACAAGGGATCCCGGGCCGCGGGATCCCGGTTCCACCAAGACGAGGAGAAAACCGATGGCTGACAAGGGCGGTTTCGACCAGGCCGAACGGGAGGCAATGAAGCAGCGCGCCGCCGAACTGCGCGCCAGCAAGGGGCTCAAGGGTGCGGCCAAGCGGGAACGCGAGGCACAGGCCTGCGCGGAGGCGATCGCCGCGATGACCGGCACCGACCAGCAGACCGGCCGGCTGCTGGACGATCTGGTTACCGAGATCGCCCCCGATCTCGACCCGAAGACGATGTACGGCTTCCCCGCCTACGCCCGCGACGGCAAGGTGATCGTGTTCTTCCAGCCAGCCTCCAGGTGGGAGATGCGCTACGGCATGGTCGCCTTCCAGCAGGACGCAAAACTGGACGACGGCCCGATCTGGCCCACCTCGTACGCCGTGGTGGAGGTCAACGCCGAGGTGGAGAAGAAGTTGCGGGAGCTGATCACCAGGGCCGTAGCCTCGTGACGCAATTCTGCGGCTCGATACTGCGCGATCACCCAATTTGGCCTACCGGAGGCATCGACCTGCAGAATCACGTCACCCCCGACAGGGACGCGGTGACAGTTCCGCTGCCTCGGACCTCAGGAGCCTGGGACAGGCACCGTCCAGGGCACACAGGTTCTGGTGAAGCAGGACAGCGGAGCCATCCCTGTGTCCCACCCGTCAGCCGATGATCAGGCTCATCGCCTCGGCGCGGGTGGCGGGGTTGCGCATCGTGCCGCGGACGGCACTGGTGACCGTCTTCGAGCCGGGCTTGCGGACGCCCCGCATGGTCATGCAGAGGTGCTCGCACTCGATCACCACCATCACACCCTGCGGCCGGAGGTGCTCGACCAGAGCGTCGGCCACCTCGGAGGTGAGCCGCTCCTGCACCTGTGGGCGCTTGGCGTAGACGTCGACCAGCCGGGCCAGTTTCGACAGCCCGGTGATCTTCCCGCCCGCCGGAATGTAGGCCACGTGGGCCACTCCGGTGAACGGCAGCAGATGATGCTCGCAGGTGCTCCACACCTCGATGTCGCGCACCAGCACCATCTCGTCATGGCCGAGGTCGAAGGTGGTGGCCAGCACCTCGCCGGCGTTGGACTCGAGCCCGGTGAACATCTCCGCGTACGCCCTGGCCACCCGCGCCGGGGTATCCCGTAGACCATCCCGGTCGGGATCCTCGCCGATGCCGAGCAGGATCTCGCGAACGGCAGCGGCCACCCGCTCGTGGTCGATCGCCATTGTTCAGCCCTGCCTGGACTCGCCGCCGTCCGGCTGCTCACCCTGGCCGGTCCGGGGCTGACCGTTCGGAGGCTGGCTGGCCGGGGCCTGGCCAGCGGAGTCCGGTTGCTGGGGCTCACCCGCCGGCGGTGTGCCGTACGGCTGCGGTGCGTAGGGATCGCCGTACTGCCCGTAGGGCTGTTGTCCGAACGGCGGGTAGGGCTGCGGCGGGTACTGGTCGGGTTGGCCCGGCTGCTGCGGGTAAGGCTGCTGCGGATAACCCGGCTGGCCGTAGGGCTGACCGCCGTAGGGCTGCTGCGGGTAGCCGTAGCCACCGGGATAGCCACCCGGGCCGTACTGCTGGCCGTACTGGTCACCGCCCGTGGCACCCCATCCCGGCTGCGGGACGGGCACCGGCTCGGGCTGCGGCGCCGGGGGCGGCGGGTCGACCGGCGGGATCGAACTCGGTACGCGGCTGGCCGATCCCGTCCAGGCCGGTCGCTTCGGCCAGCGCTTGAGCGGCTCAAAGACCTTCGCCACCTGCTCCTTGTCGAGGGTCTCCTTCTCGAACAACTGGCGGACCAGTTCGTCGAGCACCTCGCGGTTGGTCTCCAGGACGTCGAAGGCCTCCTGGTGGGCGGTCGAGATCAGCCTGGACACTTCCGCGTCCACCTGCGCGGCCACGGCTTCGGAGTAGTCCCGGGTGTGCCCGAAGTCGCGGCCCAGGAAGGGCTCGGACTCCGAGGTGCCCAGCTGCACGGCACCCAGTGTCTCCGTCATGCCGTACTGGGTGACCATCGCGCGGGCGAGCTTAGTCGCCTTCTCGATGTCGTTGCTGGCGCCGGTGGTCGGGTCATGGAAGACCAGTTCCTCGGCCGCCCGCCCGCCCAGCATGTAGGCCAACTGGTCGAGCAACTCGCCGCGGGTCTGGGAGTACTTGTCGTCGTCCGGCATCACCATGGTGTAGCCCAGCGCCCGGCCACGCGGCAGGATCGTCACCTTCTGCACCGGATCGGTGCCCGGCATCGCCGCAGCGACCAGGGCGTGGCCGCCCTCGTGGTAGGCGGTGATCAGCAGTTCACGTTCGTTCATCACCCGGGTGCGCTTCTGCGGGCCGGCGATCACCCGGTCGATTGCCTCGTCGAGTTGACCTTTACCAATGAACCGCAGGTTCAGCCGGGCGGTCAGCAGCGCCGCCTCGTTCAGCACATTGGCCAGGTCAGCACCGGTGAAGCCAGGGGTGCGCCGGGCTACCGATGCCAGGTCGACGTCAGGGGCCAGCGGCTTGTTCTGCCCGTGGACGCGCAGGATCTGCAGCCGTCCCTTCATGTCCGGGGCCTCGACCGGGATCTGCCGGTCGAACCGGCCGGGACGCAGCAGCGCCGGGTCGAGCACGTCGGGACGGTTGGTCGCCGCGATCAGCACCACGCCGCCGTGGACGTCGAAGCCGTCCATCTCGACCAGCAACTGGTTCAGCGTCTGCTCGCGTTCGTCGTGGCCGCCGCCCATGCCGGCGCCGCGATGGCGTCCGACGGCGTCGATCTCGTCGATGAAGACGATCGCGGGCGCAGCTTCCTTCGCCTGCTCGAACAGGTCGCGGACGCGAGAGGCGCCGACGCCGACGAACATCTCGACGAAGTCCGAGCCGGAGATCGAGAAGAACGGGACGCCGGCCTCGCCGGCGACAGCCCGGGCGAGCAGCGTCTTGCCGGTGCCGGGCGGGCCGTAGAGCAGCACGCCCTTGGGGATCTTGGCGCCGACCGCCTGGAACTTGGCCGGTTCGGCGAGGAACTCGCGGATCTCCTGCAGTTCCTCGATCGCCTCCTCACAGCCGGCGACGTCGGCGAAGGTGGTCTTGGGGGTGTCCTTGCTGGCCAGCTTCGCCTTCGACTTGCCGAAGCCGAGCACCTTGTTCCCGCCACCTTGCAGGTTGGAGAACATCATGAAGAACAGCACGCCGATGATGATCAGCGGCAGCACGCTGAACAGGAAGGTGCTCCAGAAGCTGGGCTGCGGGTTCTCGCCACGCCACGAGTCGAGCGTTCCGGCGGCAACGCGCTGGTTCAGCCGTTCGATGATCTGCTGGCTCTGGTCGCCCACCCAGTTGGTGCTCATCTTGACCGGCGGGTTGCTCTTGGTCTCCACCCGGATGGTCTGCTCGCCGTCGACCAGCACGACCTCTTTCAGCGGGTCGTTGCCGTTGATCACGGCCAGCACCTCGGAGGTGGGCTTGTCGGTGTAGCCACCAGCGCTTCCCAGCGCATCGAAGACCAGCACGATCGCCAGGAAGGCGAGGATGATCCAGATGAACGGGGACCGCAGGAACCGATTGGTCTTCATTGCCTACCTTTGTCAGGCCGGGAAAGGTGGCCGGCTCCACCCAGACGATACCGAACGCGTCCAACCCCGCCCTGGTCGGTCAACTGTAGACGTGCGGGGCCAGGACGCCGACATCGGTGAGGTTGCGGTACCGCCCCGCGTAGTCGAGGCCGTAGCCGACCACGAACTGGTTGGGCAGGTCGAAACCGACATAGGCGACATCGATCTTCGCCTTCATGGCGTCCGGCTTGCGGAACATCGCCATGATCTCCAGGCTGGCCGGCTTGCGCGAGGCGAGGTTGCGCATCAGATAGGTGAGGGTCAGGCCGGTGTCGATGATGTCCTCCACGACCAGGACGCGGCGGCCCTCCAGGTCGGTGTTGAGGTCCTTCAGGATGCGCACCACCCCGGACGACTGGGTGCCCGAACCGTAGGACGAGATCGCCATCCAGTCCATCTCGCAGTCGATCTTCAGGGCGCGTGAGAGATCGGCCATCACCATGATCGCGCCATTGAGGACGCCGACCAGCAACGGATTGGAGTCGGCGTAGTCGCGATCGATCTCGGCAGCCACCTCGGCAATGCGCTGCTCGATCTGGGCCTGGGAGTACAGGACGGTGGTCAGATCGCCCTCGATGTCAGTGGCTCTCACGGATCGCAACCCTACCCGACCGGCAACCACCGGGCTCGCCGGGCCCACCGCCTCGGCGGCGGGCCCGGGGAGCCCGGTTCAGAGCACCGCACCGGCCTCAGTCGGTCTCCTCCGGTGTGGCGCGCCTGCGGCGGGCGACCAGCACCAGCGCACCTCCGCCGGCCAGCAGCATCAGGGCGCTCCCCACCAGGGCAGGCAGGGCGGTGGCACCGGTGTTGGCCAAGGCGTCATCGGCGTCATCGGCGTCATCGGAGTCGTCCGGATCGTCGGAATCGGGATCGGTGTCGTCGCCCGGATCGACCACAACCGGCGGCTTCAGCACCACGCCAGCGTCCCAGGTCGGATCGATGCCCTCCGAGGCCAGCACCTCCCGGTCGTAGTCGGTAGTCAGGGCGGTGTTGGAATCGTCCAGAACGAACGGAGCTGTCAGCCCGACCCGGCCGCCGGACTGGGCGATCGCGTCGGAGTCGTCGGCATCGGTGCGGCCGGAATCAGGCCCGGTGAAGCTGTACTTCTCGGCCTGCTCCTCGGTGAGGGTGAACCGGATCCGGTAGGTGCCGGCCACCAGTTCGTCGAACAGGTAGCGGCCCTGGCTGTCGGTGGTGGTGGTCGCAACCACCTTTCCGTCAGCGTCGAGCAGGTCGACCGTCACCCCGGGCAGCACCTCCTCGTCATCGTCCTGGATGCCGTCGGAGTCGGCGTCGATCCACACGTAGTCGCCCACCGCGTAGGAGACCGGGACGATCACCGCGCGGGTGGTGCCGATCTGGTTGACGATCGGGACGGTGGCCGACGGGTCGTCCACCCGCACCGCGAAGTAGGCCGCGATCGGCTCGCCGGCGTCCAGGACGGTCCCGTCCGCCTGCTGCAGGGTCACCACACCGGCGGCGTAGGTCGCCTCGATGTTGCCGCCGATGTCAACCGGTCCCGGTGTGGGGTCGGCAGCGGTGGCGGCATTGGCCTCGGTGACGAAACCGAGGAAGGTGAGCCCAGCGGGCAGCAGATCGCGGACGTCGGCGATCACGACCGCGTCGTAGCCACCGTGCGGGATGAACTCCACCCGGTAGGTGAACACCCCGCGGGCCAGCGTGCCGTCGGCGTTCCGCCTGGCCTTCAGGGTCTGCGTCCACTCCTCGGAGTCGGCGTTGTAGACGGTCTTGCGGACCTCGGCCTCGTCACCGTAGGAGGTGGCCTCGTTGCTGGCCTGCGACCAGTAGCGTGGCTCGCCGGTCTCGCCGAACAGCGTGGCCCGGTTGGTGATCGTCTTGGTCTGCTTGCCCTCGAAGGGGACGGTGGTCAGCGCGAGGGTGACCACCCAGCGCTTGTCGGCGCCGCGGGCATCCACGACAGCCTTCCCGGAGTCGCTCAACTCGATCACGAGATTCTGGTCGGCATCGGTGCTGGTGACGAAGTCGGCGGCGGTCAGCGCCTGCCCGTCGTAGCTGCCGGTGACCGCGACCGTGGCCGGGTCGTCCACGTCGAAGACCTCGTGGTCGAGGTAGTCGACGATCCGGCTGTCGCGGGCGTCGATCCCCTTGCCCGCCGCAACGGCGATCGTGTAGTGCACCGTCACCTGGTCGCCGGGATCGACAGTGGTGTCGTCGGCCGTCCCTTCCTTGGTGAAGACGCTGGAGTCGTTGATCCCGCCGGAGGTGTCCTCGGGCAGAGTGACGATCGTGGCGTCACGGGTGGCGGAGTACGGGCTGGTGTCGCGGTAGTAGTACTGCGCGGTGTTGCGCAACCGGTAGGCGCTGGCATCGGCGATCGTGGTGCCGTCCGGATGTGCGGGTAGGGCGGTGACGGTGTCGACCTGCGCCTTGACTGCCACCTGGACAGAGGTGCTCGCCTGCTTGCCGACGTTGACCAGCAGGGTCTGCCCCGCCACACACCAGGTGCCGACCTGGGCGTCGACGGCCATCTCCACTGCCGAGCAGGTAACCGTGTCGGCGGCGCGGGTGAGCGCAAGGTTGCCGGTGACGGTGAGGAAGTCGGCGTCGTCGGCCTGCCAGCTGGCCTGGGACGGGAGGACGTCGCTGATCACGACATTGCGGGTCAGGGTGAAGTTAGCGGTGCTGCCATCCCACTGCCCGAGGTTGGCGCTGAGGGTGTAGACGATCTCCTCGGGCGGAGCAAGGCTGCCGTCGGCGTTGGCCCGGAGCTCCTGGTAGGTCCAGTCGGAGGTCTTGCCGAAGGCACTGCCGGGGGTCGGGCCGGCCGCCGCCGGGATCGTGCCGGTGAGCCGCAGGTCCGCCGTGCGGGTCTCCGTACCGAAGGTGGCGGTGTTCTGCAGGGTGATCGAGAAGTTGCCGGGTTCGCCACGGTCGTCGGCAGCGGTCTGCAGCTGTGCCTCCAGGGCGGCGCGGGCCGCCTCATCCGGCACCGTGACGGCGTAGCTGATCACCAGGATCGAGTCGGCCGGCAGATCGACGCTGCTGGTGAAGGAGTTGCCGGAGATGGCCGGGGAGAAGGCGAAGTCCGCGGTGCTGCGGTTCAGCCCGTCCTCGTCCCAGGTGGTCAGCTTGGCCGAGAACGAGCCGGCCAGGTAGGCCAGATTGGCGGGCAACTGGTCGGCGATCGTGGACCCGTTCCTCGCCTCGGCGCTGGTCACACGCAGGGTGTAGGTGGTCAGGGTGGAGCCGATGACGGAGGGGTTGAGGGTGACAGTCCCGTCCGCAGCCACCGTCATGACGTTGGTGCGGTTGTCCGGAGAGAGGTTCTTGGACTGCCCGTTGGTGACGTCGGCGAACTCGTCGCCGGCGTTGCGGACGATCACGTCGCGGGAGGTCTGGTCGCCGTCGATCGACCAGGTGAGCTGGTCGTGCGCGCTGGCGTCCACCGGGTTGACCGTGAACTTCAGGTCGAAGACACCCTGGTTGACGTCGTCCGGCCAGGGGTCCTTGAAGGTGACCGCGACGCTGTTACCGGTCTGCACCACACTGGCGATCGCGGTGTTCCCGCTCGGCACCGAGGTGAGCGTGACGTTCGGCCCCAGGTCGAACACGACGGTCGAGCCCGGCTCGACATCGTCGGTGTACTGCACCTTCAGGGTCAGGACGTCCCCCTCGGTCACCACCGGCGTGCCGTCGTAGCTGGTTCCGTTCAGCTGCAGGGTCGCCGAGATGCCATTGGTTGCGGCGTGGGCAACCTGCGGGAGCCCGACCAGGCCGGCGAGTCCGACGAGCAGGGCGAGCAGGACACAGAGTGCTCGACGCAGGCGTGGGGTGGACGGGTGGTCGGCCGCATGGTCGATGTGGGGCAAGACGGTCTCCTGACGGATTCGGCCCTGCCGGTGTGTGCCGGTGACCAGTGATCGCCGGCGCACACCGGTCTCGGCGGGCCGTGGGGGTTGCACGACAGGCACCGATGCTGGCCCAGCCCACCGCGCCGAATCACCCTGTGGAAGGCCAATTCACCCCATTCACCCGAAATCTGGTACCGGGCTTAAACCGACGTGAGCCGGGCCGTCCCTCGACCCGCTACTGCCGCCGGTCACGCCCGTCGCGACCAGCCCATCGCCGGATTCGGGGGGAGGCCAGTGGTTCCGACTACTCGTCCGGCAACTCGGCGGCGCGACCGGAGGCGGACGGGCCGAGGAGGCCGAGTTCACGCGCCACCGCCAGCGCCGACTGCCGTGAGTTGACCCCGAGCTTGCGGTAGACGCTCTGCAGCTGTGTCTTGACGGTGTGCGGCGAGACAACCAGCGCCTCGGCGATCGCGCGGGTGCCGTCGTGCTCGGCGAGGGCGGCGAGCACAACGCGTTCGCGACTGGTCAGGTCGGTGACCGGCAACGCCGCCACCTGGCCGGTGACAGGCACCTCCAGGTACCGCACCAGGCCCGGGGAGGACTGCTGCCGGGCGAACTCTGTCAGCACCCGGCGATGCCGGGGGTCGAGCAGGGCGACATGGAGCCGAGGCCCGTAGTTCTCCCAGGCGACCGCCGCGGCATCCAGCCAGGAACGGGCAAGGGCGGTCTCGGCCTGGCCCAGGGCGGCCACCGCCGCGATGGTCTGGGTCTCGACGCGGGTGCGGATGGTGTGGCCGGGCAGGTCCACCAGCGCACGCGCCCGGCGCAGCGCCTCCCGGTCATGGCCCTGCACCAGCAGCGAGGTCAGCCGGGCCCAGGCCAGGTACGGGCTGTCGGGGTCGTGCGCAGCCAGCAGCCGGGCGGCGGAGCGGTGATCCCCGCAGGCCATCTGGGCCAGGGCAAGTGCAGCGTGCAGGTGCTCGGTGCCGATGTTGTCGCCGATACCCGGAGGCGCAGCGATGGCACCGAGTTCGCGGGTGACCCGTTCGGCCTCGGCCTGGGCCTGGCCCAGACCGTGCCGGGCGAGGACGCCGGCCGTGGCGAAGAACGGCCAGTACTCGTTGAGCGGCATGTACTCGCGGGCGTCCCGGAGGATGTCGACCGCCTCGGCGAAGGCGAGCCGGTCCAGGCAGGCGTAGGCCTCGGCGAGCAGGCCGAGGCCGTTCATCGAGGTGTGGCGCATCTCGGCCGGCCAGGTGTCGCCGTCGATGGCGGACACCAGGGCGTCGGCCTGCAGGGGCTCGCCGGCGAAGGCACGGATGCCTGCGACGTAGACCAGCGAGTAGGCGCGTGGTGCGGGACGGGTGCACAGCGCGACGGAGCGGCTCGCCGCCGCGATCGCCTCCTGGACCCGGCCGCCCTGCAGCAGCGAGTAGCTCAGCTGGCGCAGGATGGTCCCGACATGCTCCCCGAACTGGGCCAGGAGCTCCGGAGCAAGCTCGTCGACCTGGCGCACCACCACCCGGGTGGCCTCACAGGATTCCCGCCACGACAGTGCCAGGCGCTGGGCGATGGCTCGCATGGCGTTCAGCGAGAAGACGTCGATCGCCGGCTCGAGGTAGGCCGGCATGACCGGCGACTCAATGGCGATCCGGAAGATCCGGGGCGCCTGGGTCCGCTGGGCGGGGTTCGCCATCAGCGCCAGCCCCAGCCCGAAGGCGAGCATCGGATGGTCGGGCAGTACCGATTCGGGAATCTGCTGGAGGCTGGTCAGGAACCGGTCGGAGATGTAGCTGTCGGGATTGCTGATCACCACCGAGACGAAGACCCGGTCGGCCAGGGCCCAGTCGCCGCCGTCCACCGCGAACTGCAGCGCCTGGTCGACCACCTCCTCGTTGTCGAGCAGCCACTGCGCGGTGGTGACGCAGGACGTCCGGAACCGGTCGGGGCTGCCCAGCGCGCGCAGCCGGAAGCTGTCGCGAATCGTCTCGACGTACTGGAAGACCGGCCGGCCGCGGGCGTAGGGAATCCACCGGCCGAACCCATTGCGCTCCAGCATCTCCAGGAGCTGTCGCGCCTCGCCGTTCCCGCTCAGCCTGCCGGCCAGTTCCAGGTCGACATAGGGCGGCACGCTGGTGTCGGTCACGAAACCGATGACGTCGGGATCCTGCAGCAGCGACTCCAGCCGGGCGCCGACCACCGCATTCCACTCCACGGAGTCGAGCCGCGGGATCCGGCCGAGCTGGGCCAGTGCGAGCACCACCGCGCGCACGGTCAGGGGGAAGCCCCTGGTCGCTCGCGCCACCGAGGCTGTCAGGCGCTGGTCGCGGATCCCGGTCTGGCTCGCGATCAGCGCTCCCACCTCGTCGGTGGTGAGGGCGAGTTCGCTCAGCGTGATCACCCGGACGACCCCACCCGGCGGATCCAGGTCGACCAAGTCCGTCCGGCCCCGGGTGGTGACCACGACCCGGAGCCCGGGCACCGCGTACAGCAGCTGCGCGAGGTCCGCGTCGATCACGGGCATCAACGCACCGAGGTGCTCGTAGGCGTCCAGCACGATGACCACCGGACCGGCGTAGGCCAACAGTGTGGCGGCGATCCGCACCGGATCGACAGCCAGGTCGATCTGCTCCTCGACCCGCGCGGCAGTCTGCCGCGGCAGGTCGCCGTGTCTGGCAGCGATGCCCGCGACATGGCGCCAGAAGGCCCGCCGGGTGCCGATCCCCGGTCCGAGCGAGACCCAGACGATCTCCGCCGGGCCGGGTTGTTGGAGCGCCCAGCTCCGCACCAGGGTGGTCTTCCCAGCACCGCTGGGCCCCTGCGCTATGCACACCCGCACCAGCGAGGAGTCGAGCACCTGATGCAGCCGAGGACGTTCCACCACGCCCGCGATCGCCGCTGCCTGGCCGGGTTCGCTCGCCATGGACAAGTTGTATCAGGCTGCTTCCCGGGTCCGGCACCCCATGCCCAGCACGCGTGCGTCAGGCCGCCGGCTCGGCGCGCAGGGTATCGTGTCGGCGGCGGACGCGAAGGCCGGGCAGGTCGACCGGTCCCTGACCGTGCCAGTCGGTGACCAGGGCGTCGACCGTCCAGACGTGGGTCGCGGACAGGTCGCGGCCACCCTGGCCGGCGAGCCAGGACTTCACCACCCGGTGGCGCAGTGCGTCGGGCAGGTCTGCCAGCCAGCCGACGTCGAGCCGTTCCCCACCGCGGGCGGCGAACTCGGCGGCGGCCAGTCCGTCCAGCAGGTCGGCGTCGGCGCGGGCCAGCCGGGCGGTGCGGGCCAGCGCCTCGGCCACCCCCGGACCGAGTTCAGCCTCCATCTTCGGCATCACCTTGCGGCGCACCCGGACCCGGGCGTAGCGGTAGGCGAAGTTCTCCGGGTCGTCCCAGACCGTCAGGCCGAGCTCCTCACAGGCCTGCCGGGTGACCTCGGCACGCAGCCCGAGGAAGGGACGGACGAACCGTCCGCGCCGGGCCGGCATCCCGGCCAGCGACCGCGTCCCCGAACCGCGGGCCAGGCCCAGCAGTACGCTCTCGGCCTGGTCGTCGAGGGTGTGGCCGAGCAGCACGATCTCCTCGCCCCGGGCGGCGGCGGTCAACGCCTCGTAGCGGGCGGTGCGGGCGGCGGCCTCGATCCCGTCGCGGTTGCGGTCGACCACGACGCTCATCGCCAACGCCTCGATGCCCTGCTCCCCCAGCTGGCGAACCACGGTCTCGGCGATCTCCCGTGACCCTGGCTGCAGGCCGTGGTCGATCACCACCACCCGGACCGCCAGCCCCCGGCGCCGGGCGACGATGGACGCCGCCGCCGCCAGCGCCAACGAGTCGGCACCACCCGAGCAGCCCACCAGCATCGGGCCGCTGGCCACCGCCTCGACTGCCTGCACCACCGCCAGCGTGGCCGGCCCGAGAGCCCGTTTCGCCATCAGCGGGCCACCCGCGCCAGCCACTGCTGCGGATCGTGGATCTCGGCCAGGGTGGGCAGCATCGACGGCTGGCTGAAAGCCAGGTTCAGCACGTCCAGGCCGGCCCTGTCCAGCACCGCGTTGCAGAAGGCGGCGCCGTCGCGGTACTGGTCGCGTTTGAGGTCCATGCCGAGCAGCTTGCCCAGCAGGGCCGACCACCCACCGCGGTCACGGTGCCCCTCGAACGCCCGCCGGATCACCGGAAGGGTCGGCAGCAGCGGGGTACCGGCGCGGTCCATCATCACGTCCGCGTGGCCCTCCAGGAGCGACATGATCGCTGTCATCTGGTCGAAGGTGGCCCGCTGTTCGGGATCGATCACCAGGTCGGCGACGGAACGCTGGCGGTCGCCTGTCGCATCTGGCCGCTCCTTCGGCCCACCGACCCCGAGAGCAGCGGCCGCACCCGTCACGGCAGTGACGGTGTCCTGCAGTTCGCCCACCTCGAGGAGCTCCCGCATCATCCCCACCAGGTGTCCGGGAAGCCAGGGCGCGTAACCGAACTGGGCCTGGTGGGTCTGCTCGTGCAGGCAGATCCACAGCCGGAAATCGGTCGGGTTCACCCCCAGTTGGCGCTCCACCGACACCACGTTGGGCGCTACCAGCAACAGCCGCCGGGGTTGGACGAAGGGGTCGAACTGGCCCAGGATGCGCGGGGCCATGGCGGCGAACACCGCCCCCGCCTGCACACCGATCGTGCGGCCGCGTACCCGGTCGACGGGGTTCGACGGTGTTGTCCGGCCGCCGAGGCCGGCCAGGATGGACTCCGCGGAGCGTGCCATCGCGCGGATCCAGCCGGCTCGGTCGACAACCAGCGTCAGGGCGTCGGACGGGGTGCCCATCCCGGAGACCTCGGCCACGTGCACCGGCGCCTTCGTGGCCGCCGCACGCAATGCGTCCACCACCTCCGCGATGTGACCCGGGCTGAGCTCCGGCCCTGGATGGACGGCCTGCCGTCCGGTTCGCGCGGCCTGCTCGAAGTCGACGTAGGGCACCTGCTCCATAGGGGCAACTGTAGGTGCTGACTGCCGGATCGGCCTCCCGGCCCGCTCTCACCGAAGGTTCGATGCGGTTCGACACGACGGTCCCGTCGAACCACGGAACCGATGGTCGCTAGCGGCAGCCGCAGCCCGCCAGGACGGCGGCAGTCCGGTCGAGCCAGTTGTAGGCGGTGGTCTGGCCGACCGCCTGGTTGGCCATTGCGGCGAAGACCAGGACGGCACCGTCCTTGGTCTCCACATACCCGGCCAGGCTCGCCACCCCGGCCAGGGTTCCGGTCTTGGCGTGCACCCGTCCCCGTCCGGCGGCCTCCTGGGGGTCGTCGAACCGCTTCTTCAGCGTGCCGTTCTTCCCGGCCACCGGGAAGCCCTGCCCGACTCCCGCCAGCGAGGGCGTGATCAGCATTCCCGAGATCGCCTTGGCCAGGACCGACGGACTCACCTTCGACTGCTTGGACAGCCCGCTGCCGTCATCGATCACCATGCCGTCGGCCCACCAGCCGCGCTGCTTCAGCCAGCCGGCGACAGCCTTGCCCGCACCGGTGAAACTCGGGTCGGCACCGGAGCCGAGGGCCATCTGCCGGGCCAGGATGTCGGCACCGACGTTGTTGCTGTACCGCAGCACCGCGCCGATCACCTCGGTCAGCGGCGCGGACTGCACGGCGGCCACCGCCTCGGCCTTGCCCGCCGTGCGCGACGTGCCCAGCTTCACCGTCACGCCGACCGCCTTGAGCTGGTTGGCGAAGGCTTCGGCGGCGGCCTTGGGCGGGTTGGGGTGCGCCACGTACTGGCTCTTGCGTCCGTTGTTGACCGACAGCGCGGTCACCTTCGGGTACACCGCCTGCCAGGGCTTGGGCCAGTGCGGGTTCCAGCTCGGCCCGGTGAACAGCGTCGTGTCCCAGTCGAGCACCAGGCTGCCGCCGCGCTCGGGCAACGCTGCCGCGGTGGCTTCGGCGAGCTCCTGTAGCGAGGCCGCCTCGAAGGCCTTGGACGACTTCTTGTCGGTCAGGTACGGGTCACCGCCACCCACCAGCACCAGGTGGCCGTCCGAGGCGGTCACGACCCGGGTGGTGAACCGGTGGTCGGCGCCGAGGGTGTCGAGCACCGCCAGCGCGGTGAGCACCTTCATCGTCGACGCCGGCGTCATCGGGACGTCCCCGCGGCTGGTCAGCACCGTGGCGCTGGCCGGGTCCATCACCACGGTGCCGGTGGCGGCGATCCCCTTAGCCGAGACCTTGCCGAGGGCCGCCTTCAGCTTGGCGGGGGTCGGCAGCGGAGGGACGATCGGCGAGGGCTGCGGTGTCGCCGCCGTCCCGGACGGGCTGGGAGTGGCCGCAGCGGTGGTGGCGCGCGGGGAGGACGTCGCGCCCGGGCTGGCCGACGGGACGGTCAGCGAGCCGGCCGCCGGCGACTCCGGAGGGATGATCCCGCACCCCACCAGGCCGGTCAGCGCCACTGCGGCGAGCCCGCCGCTCAATGTCCGGCTGGGGCGCCGGCTGCCGCGCGGTGGCGGTGAACCGGCGGCCGTCGGTAGGTTCGCCCGGCGTCCAAGGACCGGGGATGGTCGCCGTGTGGCATGACCCTTCGGTTCTCGGCTGGCCTTCGCCACCAGACCGGCCGGCATCACCGCCGCCTCCTGAAAGTCACAACATCCGTCCGATCCGGTGCACAACGCCGCCTGCTTCTCCCACACCGGTGACCGGCATGAGCCACAACGCCGCGCCGGGGACTATCCTCGGCGCAGGCATATCCATGATGACAGAGAGCCCGAGGTGTCCCGGATGACCCACCCGTCTTTCGCCCTGCCGAAGATCCAGCCGAACCTGCACTTCGACGTGACCATTGAGATCCCCAAGGGGACCAAGAACAAGTACGAGATGGACCACCACACCGGTCGCATCCGGCTCGATCGCACCCTGTTCACCTCCACCCAGTACCCCAACGACTACGGCTTCATCGAGGGCACCCTGGGCCAGGACGGCGACCCGCTGGACGCCATGGTGCTCGTCCCCGAGCCGACCTTCCCCGGAGCCCTGATCGAGTGCCGGGCGATCGGGATGTTCCGGATGAAGGACGAGATGGGCGGTGACGACAAGGTGCTCTGCATCCCGGTCGCCGACCAGCGGCAGTCCAATATCAAGGAACTCACCGACCTGGCGAACCTGAGCCTGCTGGAGATCGAGCACTTCTTCACCGTCTACAAGGATCTGGAGCCCGGCAAGTCGGTCGAGGGCGCGGTCTGGGTCGGCCGATCGGAGGCCGAGATGGAGATCCGGGCCAGCTGGGAACGGGCCTCCGGCACCAGCTACGAGAACGAGTTCACCCGCACGAAGCCGGCCGGACGCTGAGACCGGCGGGGCACCGCCCGTCATGGCCTCCCCCCGTGGCCGTCGCCTCTACGTGATGCGACATGCCCAGGCGGCAGCGTTCGCCGCCTCCGGGGGCGGGGACAGCGATCGTCCGCTCACCGGCCACGGCCGCGAGCAGGCCCAGGCGGTGGGACGGCTGCTCGCCGGCGCCGGCATCGAGCGACTGCTGGTCTCCTCCGCCGCCCGGGCGCGGCAGACCGCCGCCGAACTCGGGCTGGCCGTCTCGCCGACGGTGATCGAGGCGCTCTACAACTGCCCGGCCGGCCGGATCGCCACCGAGGTCTCCCGTCTGCCCGAGTACGTCACCGCCGTCCTGGTGGTGGGCCACTACCCCGGCATTCCCGGGCTGGTGCACAGCCTGGCCGACCCGGCGTCCGACCGGGACGAACTCGGCGCGCTGGCCCGGCTGTTCCCGCCGGCCACCCTGGTCGAACTGGCGGTGGGCGACCCCTGGTCGCAGCTCCACCGCGCCCATCTGGTGGCCGTCCACCGGCCCTGATCCCAACCGGCCGGTTCAGCGCGGGACGCCGGCCGTGCCACCGTCCCGGCAACCAGAAGGAGTCCGATGCGCACCCCGGAGCACACCCGTCCCGACCATGTGCTGGCGCACCTCAGCGACACCCATCTGCGCCACCCGGACGACCCGCTGGTGGGTGGGGTGATCGACCCGCGGGTACCGCTGTCCGAGTTGCTCGCCGGCCTGCTGCTCAGCGGGCACGCCCCTGAGGCGCTGGTGGTGACCGGTGACCTTTCCGACGACGCCACCCCTCACTCCTACCGTGAACTGCGTGCCTTGGTCGACCCGATCGCCGAAGCGATCGGCGCCGGTGTGATCTGGCTGAACGGTAACCACGACTCGCGGACGGTGTTCCGCGCCGAGATTCTGGCGGAGCCGGAGAGCGGCGGCCCGGTCAACCAGGTGCACTGGCTCGGTGGCCTGCGGGTGCTCTGCCTGGACAGCACCGTCCCCGGCGAGGACTACGGCCGGGTGGCTCCGGAATCGTTGGACTGGCTGGCCGCCGAACTGGCCGATCCCGCGCCCGAGGGGACGATCCTGGCCATGCACCACGCCCCGCTGCCGGTGGTGCAGGACCTGGCGGCGGCCTGGGAACTGCTCGACCAGGCCCTGCTCGCGGAGGTGGTGACCGGCAGCGACGTCCGGACGATCCTCGCCGGGCACTTCCACCAGAGCAGCTTCGGGACCTTCGCCGGCGTCCCAGTGGCGGCGGCCACGTCCACCTGCCAGACCCAGGACCTGTTCACTGGACGGGCGATGCGCGGCCAGGCGTCCGGTCAGGGCTTCACCCTGGTGCACGTCCACCCCGACACCGTCCACCACGTGGTGGTGCCGATCGGGCGGGGAGACACGGTGATCCCGCTGACCACCGTCGAGGAGTCGCATACCCGGCTGGCACGGCGAGGGGTGGTCTTCCCGCAGTGACCCCTGACCCGATGCTGGTCAGCAGCGACGACCTGACGAACGTCGACTACGCTGCCTGAACCCAGCTGGCATCGGCTGCCAGATCTTCACGCTCTCAGGCAAGGACCGCACCTATGGCTGACAAATCCCTGAACCGCGACACCTCGACGCTCGATCCGACGCCGTGGGGGCACCGCTGGGGATACCGCGACACCAAACTGTTCGTTCACCCCGACCAGTCGGTTGAGATGACCGGCGAGCGCTACAACCTGTGCGGCTACCGCATGCCCTACCTGATCCCGTTCATCAACAACGAGCTGAACGTGACCATCGATTTCTCCAGCGCGCGTCCGGAGACAGCCCGGCCGAAGCTCACCCCGGTGAATCGCAACGAGGCCTTCCTGGCCGCGCTCGCCGGGGTGCTGCGGACCGACCAGTTCACCACCGACGACCCCGAGCGTCTGCTGCACAGCCACGGGCAGACCACCACCGAGGAGGTCTCGCGGGTGCTGTTCGACAACCTCGACCGCACCGTCGACCTGGTGGTCTGGCCGGAAGGCGACGAGGACTGCCAGGCGCTGGTCACCCTCGCCGGCGAGCACGGGGTGTGCCTGATCCCCTACGGTGGCGGGACGAACGTGAGCAGCGCGCTGCTGATCCCCGCGGGCGAGGACCGGATGGTCGTCTCGGTCGACACCAAGCGGATGAACGCGATCCTGTCCATCGACCGGGCCAACCTGACCGCCACCGTCCAGGCCGGCGTCCAGGGCAGCCGGCTAGAGGAACTGCTCGCCAAGGAGGGCCTCACCTGCGGGCACGAGCCCGACAGCGTCGAGCTGTCCACCCTGGGCGGCTGGATCGCCACCAACGCGTCCGGGATGAAGAAGAACCGCTACGGCAATATCGAGGACCTGGTCGAGAACATCACCCTGGTGACGCCGTCGGGGGTGATCGAGCAGCGCTACTCCTCGCCGCGGCAATCGCCCGGCATCCAGTTGCAGAAGGCGCTGTTCGGCAGCGAGGGCAACCTGGGGCTGATCACCAAGGCGGTGATCCACGTCCATCCGCTGCCCGAGGTGAAGAAGTACGGCTCGGTGATCTTCTCCGACTGGCAGACCGGCGTGGCCTTCATGGAGGCGTTGAACCGGACCGGGGTGAAGCCGGCCAGCATCCGGTTGGTCGACAACCTGCAGTTCCGGCTGGGGCAGTCGCTGAAGGCCGCCCCGACCGGGTCGAAGGTGCTGATGGGCAAGGTCGAGCAGATCTTCGTGACGAAGATCAAGGGCTTCGACCACCACACCATGGTGGCCGCGACCATCGTCTACGAGGGGTCGGCCGAGGAGGTCGCTCTGCAGGAGAAGGTGGTGGCCGCCACTGCCAAGCAGTTCGGTGGCGTGCAGGGCGGCTCGGGCAACGGCGAGCGGGGCTACATGCTGACCTACGCGATTGCCTACATCCGCGACTTCCTCGCCGACTACTACATCATCGGCGAGACCTACGAGACCACGGTGCCCTGGGACCGGATCCACGACGTCTGTGACGCCGTCGAGCGGGTTGCCAACTCCGAGCACCAGCGGCTGGGCTTCCCCGGCCGTCCGTTCACCTCGCCGCGGGTCACGCAGATGTACCACTCCGGGGTCTGCATCTACTTCACCCACGGTCTCTACCACCGCGGCACCGAGAACGGCGAGGAGAAGTTCGCCGAGATGGAGCGCACCATTCGCGCCGCGATCATGGACGCCGGCGGCTCGATCTCGCACCACCATGGCGTCGGCAAGCTCCGCAAGCCCTTCGTCGACCGGGTGGCCTCCCCCGAAACCGTCGAGGCGGTCAAGGCGCTGAAGCAGGCCGTCGACCCGAAGAACGTCTTCGGCGTCGGCAACAACGTCTTCGCCCGCTGACCCGTCGTCTTCGCCCGCTGGGTCGTCCTGCCCTGACCCGAATCGGAACCGTTCTGCTCGAGTTCCCATTCGGGGTCGCAGGCCCGATTCGAGTCGGAGAGAGCGACAGAGAGTGACAGAGTCATCACGGCATGAATATGGGTAGCTTTCCTCCGCTTGGCGGGCAGCGGCGGTTGCGTTCCGGTCCGCTGGTAGCGTGCCTCTCACCCGCTGGGGTAGGGCAGGCAACCCTTCCTCGTTGCGTATTGGCTGCACCTTCGGAGGAGACCGCATGACCCGGCACGGCGACTCGTCGGATTCGACGGGAATCGTCCCGGCAGCCGAGTTCGACGTGAGGCAATTCGCGCGCGAGGCGCACGGCAGCCACCGCGCCAGCCTGCAACTCGAACGCTACGAGCAGGCTCCACTCGACCCGGCCACCCTCGAGATCGTCGATCTGCTGGGACGGCTGGAGCGCAGTGCGCTGAGCTATCTGCGCAGCGTGCTGGTCACCCCCACCCACAAGGACGCGCGGCTGACCGCCTTCCTGGTCACCTGGGCCTACGAGAAGTACTGGGTGGCCGACGCCCTCGAGTTGGTCGTCGCGGCCCATCCGGGCTACGCACCGTCCGTCACCGGCGGGGTACCGCGGATCGCCCGGCTGCGGCACGGGTTCGGTGAGCGGATGGAGCCGATCCGGGAGTCGGTGGTGTCCAACCTGATCGGTGAGGACGTGATCGCCGTCCACACCCTCACCGGCGCGCTGGACGAGTGGATTACCCAGGCCGCCTATGAGTCGCTGCTGGCGGCGGGCGACAACGAGGAGTTCCAGCACACCCTGGAACTGTTGCTGCCGGTGAAGCGCCGGCACGGCGAGTATTTCGCCGCCGACGCCCGTGATCGGCTGGCCGCCTCACCGAAGGCGGCACCACTGGCCCGCCGCCGGCTGCGGCGGGCGGCCTTCCCGCTCGGCGCACCGGAGGAGCCGCCGGCGCTGCTCGCCCGTCTGCTCGGCGAGGTGATTCCCGCCCGTGAGTTGGCAGCGATCGACCTGCGGTTCAACGCGTTCGAAGGCCTCGCAGGACTCGATCTGGTGGCCGCCGCTGCTGGCCGCGCGGCGAAGGCGTCCGGGCGATGAGCGTCGACCTCGGGAACGCCAGGATCCTGCTCACCGGTGGCACCGGCTTCGTCGGACAGGCCATCCTGGAACGCTTGCTCAGCAGCCATCCCGACACCACGATCCTGGTTCTCGGCCGGCCGAAGGGGTCGCTCAGCGCCCAGCACCGGGTGGAGAACCTGCTTCGCAAGCCGGTCTTCTCCCGCTGGAAACAGGCCGTCGGCGCCGACGAGGCGGCCCGGCAGTTCGCCGCCCGGGTGTTCGTGGTCGAGGGCGGCCTGGGCACGCTCGGGCCCGAGCCGGAGAAGCTCGACCTGGTGCTGCACAGCGCCAGTTCGGTCAACTTCGACGACCCGATCGACCAGGCCTTCGCGACCAATGTCACCGGGGTCTCCCGGCTCTACCAGGGGCTGCTCGACGCCGGCGCCGACCCGCACGTCGTCCACGTCTCGACCGCCTACGTCAACGGCGCCCGCAAGGGGCTGGTGACCGAGGGCCCGGTGCAGCACGACGTCGACTGGCGGGCGGAGGAACAGGCAGCCCTGTCGGCCCGCTCCCGGGTGGACGTGCGCTCGCGCGCCCCCGAAGAGCTGAGCCGATTCCTGCGCGAGGCCCGGCAGCAGGTCGGCAAGGTGGGCCCGCAGGCTGTCGCCGAGGCCACCGAGTCCGCCCGCCGCGCCTGGGTGGACGAGCAGCTGGTCGAGTACGGCCGCGCCCGTGCCCAGAGCCTTGGCTGGACGGACGCCTACACGCTCACCAAGGCGCTGGCCGAACGGCTGGCCGAGGAACTGTGGCTGGGCAACCGACACCGACTGAGCGTGGTGCGCCCGTCCATCATCGAGAGCGCGCTGCGGCACCCCTATCCCGGCTGGATCGACGGTTTCAAGGTCGCCGATCCGCTGATCATGGCCTACGGCAAGGGGCAGCTGCCCGAGTTCCCCGGGCTGCCGGACAGCGTGCTGGACATCGTCCCGGTCGATTTCGTGGTCAACGCCGTGCTGGCCGCTGCCGCGACCGAGGGCCGCCGGGACCGCGCCCGGTACTTTCAGGTGGTCTCCGGCGCCAGCAACCCGCTCCCGATCCACCAGATGTACGAGAACATCCGCAGCTACTTCACCGCCAACCCCGTCCCGGGCGCGGATGGGCCGACCAGTGTTCCGGCCTGGCAGTTTCCGGGCGGTATCCAGTTCGAGAACGGCCTGAAGCGCAAGGAGTCGCGGGCGAAGTTCGCCGCCTCGGCGTTGTCCCGGTTGCCGGCCACCTCGCGCTCGCGAGCTCTGGTCGACTCACTCAACTCGACCCAGCAGAAGTTGCAGTTGCTGCGCCAGTTCTCCGAGCTGTACCAGGCCTACGTCCAGTCCGAGGTCGTCTTCGACGACGCCGCCACCCGCGAACTCGACCATCAGGTCAGCGACGGCCTAGGCGACACCGCCGGCTTCGACGTCACAGCGATTGACTGGAGCCGCTACCTGCAGGACGTCCACCTGCCCTCGATCACGTCGCTGACCCGCGCCTTCACCACCCGGGGCGGCCGTGCCGAACGGACCCAGAAGCCACTCGTCCCTGGGCCGGACGTGGTGGCGGTGTTCGACATGGAGGGCACCGTCCTGCACGCCAATCTGGTGCAGCAGTACCTGTGGCTGCGCAACTCCGAGCGAGACATGACGGCGGTGCCGCGCGAGGTCACCAAGATCCTCGCCCTGCTGCCGCGCTACCTGGCCGCCGAGCGACGCGACCGCAGCGAGTTCATCCGCAGTTTCCTGCGGCTGCACAAGGGCATGAAGGTGGCAGACATCCAGCGGTTCACCAGGGGCACGGTGGGCCGGCAGTTGCGTGCGCACCTCCTCTTTGATGCACTCGTCCGGGTGGCCGAGCACCGCGCCGCCGGGCACCATACCGTGCTGGTGACTGGCGGTGTCGACCTGCTTGCCGAGGTGGCCGCACCGTACTTCGACGAGGTGGTGGCCAGCGGCCTGCACGCCCGGGACGGGGTGCTCACCGGCTTCCTGGCGGCACCGCCGATCGTCGGAGAAGCTCGGGCGGCCTGGCTGCGCAGCTACGCGGACAGTCACGGCTTCGATCTGGCGAAGTCGTACGGTTATGGGGACAGCCAGGCGGACCGGTCGTGGTTGTCGCTGGTGGGCAATCCGGTGGCGGTGAATCCCGATCAGGGCCTCTATGGCTATGCCCGCAGCCGCCACTGGGACATCGTGGAGTGGAAGCGGACGGGTACGGTTGCCGTAACCGGGCAGGAAGGAAACTGATGGCATTCGACATCGATCAGTACGCGGAGACCTCCGAGGGTGTCACCTGGACGGACCTCGACTTCGATGCCTTCGACACCGCACCGCTGCCCGAGGACACCCTGCGCACCATCCGCTACATGTGCAATGTCGAGTACCACACGGTCTGCTACTTGCGTGACCTGCTGGTCACCCCGTCCCACAAGGAGCGCGATGTCAACGCGTTCATGACGATGTGGAACCGGGAGGAGTACTGGCACGGCGAGGCACTGGCCGCCGTCCTGGGCAAGCACGGCATCACCGTCGACTACGACGAGTTGAAGGCGGCGCGGGTGAAGCTGGAATGGAAGGACAAGTTGGCCCCGCTCAAGCAGTCCATTCTCGGCAACATTGTCGGCGAGGACTACATCGCCGTCCACATGAGCTGGGGGGCTGCCAACGAATGGAGCGCCACCGCCGCCTACCGCCGACTCGCCACTCTCGAGCAGCACCCGGCGCTGTCCCCGCTGCTGAAGCGGATCGGCCAACAGGAGACCCGGCACACCGCGTTCTATGCCACCCAGGCCCGCAAGCGGCTGGAGAAGTCGAAGGTCTCCCGGGCGCTGACCCGGCTGGCCCTGCAGAAGGCCTGGCGCCCGGTCGGTTCGTCCATCTCAGAACCCGAGGATCTCGACCATGTGATGAAGCACCTGTTCGACGGCGCCGACGGGTTGGCGGAGATCCGCCGAATCGACTCCAACATCGCCAAACTCCCCGGCATGGA
>NZ_JAYFPT010000058.1:0-41519 GCF_034927565.1 Propionicimonas sp. | reverse complement strand
GGTGATCTGCCGCGACCGCTTCGAGGTCTTCCCCTGGTCAAGCCGGGAGGCCCGCCACCTCGACCTCGACCACACCGATCCCTACCGCTGGGACGGCACACCCGGCCAGACCCGCCCAGGCAACCTCGGGCCACTGGCGCGTAAGGCGCACCGCGCCAAGACCCACGCCGGCTGGCAGCTCACCCAACCGGAACCGGGCACCTTCGGCTGGCGGAGCCCGCGCGGACAGTTCTACGAGGTCGGACCGGGCGGCACCCGCGACCTCACGCAGCGAACACCACTCGACGACACCGGCTGAAGCCTGCCTCGGGCGACGCCGCAATAGGCTTGCGGCATGGATGAACCGCGCCTGAGCCCGTTCGAAGCCGTCACGGACGGCGTCTACGTCGCAGTCGCCGAGCCGGCGAGCGTGAACGTCGGACTCGTCGTCGGGACGGAGTCCGCGCTGGTCGTCGACACCGGCTCATCGCCCCATCAGGGCGAGCAGATTCGACAGGCCGCCGAGCAGGTGGCCGGAGTGCCGCTTGGCGCGGTGGCGGTCACCCACTGGCACTGGGACCACTTCTTCGGCCTGGCCGCCTTCGCTGACCTCCCCAGCTATGGCCACGAGACCCTTGCCGAGCGGCTGGGCTCGCCGGACCTGCTCGCGGAAGCCGCCGGCCAGGGCGTCGATGCCACCGAGCTGCGGGCGCCGAACCGGCCGTTCAGCCTCGCCCGGGTGATCGACCTGGGCGGTCGCCGGGTCGAACTCGTCCACTTCGGACGCGGGCACACCGAGGGCGACGTGGTGGCCATCGTCCCGGACGCCAACACCATCTTCGCCGGCGACCTGCTGGAGCAGTCCGGGCCACCATCCTTCGGGCCGGACTGCCACCTCAAGGACTGGCCCAGCGCGGTGGACGGCATCCTCGGCCTGGTCGACGAGGACACCGTGATCATCCCGGGCCACGGCAGTCCGGTGGACCGCTTCTTCGGTTTCGAACAGCGTGCCCGGATCTCTGCGGTCTACGGACAGGTCGAGTACCTGGTCAGCCGCGGCGTGAAGCTGGACGCGGCCTACCAGGCCGGCGAGTGGCCGTTCGAGGCCGAGGTGATCCGTCCGCTGCTGCCGCTGGCCTACCAGCAGCTGGCGGCCGAGGGCAAGGTGCCCCGGACGCACCTGCCGATGCTGTGACCCAGCCGCCGGAGCTGCCGACCCTCTAACCCCCGGACTTGCGGCGGAACTCGCGGGCACCGCCCTGACGACCGCGTTCGGCCGGGCCCTTCTGCTTGTGGTGACCCTCTTCACCGACACCGGAGTCGTGCTCGGCGTTCTTCTTCGCCAAGGCTGCCAGCATCTTGGCCTTGATGTCCTCGTTGTCGGTCATGGGCCCACTGTGCCACGCGGGGCCGCGGCCGTCGAGCGGTTCAGCAGCCGGCGATGGCCTCGCGGGCGGTCTCCCACACCGCGGGCTTCATCGCGGCGATCAGCCGGCGGCCCATCACCCCCGGGCGGTAGTCCTCACCGGCGCTGGTGGCGATCCGGCCCCCCAGCTCCTGCACCATCAGACCGCCCGGCAGGTGATCCCACGGGAACATCGACCGATAGGTGAGGAAGTCGACCTCGCCGGCGATCAGGTTCGGGTAGTCCACCCCGCAGCAGCCCCACGAGCGCCGCACCTGCACTGCCGCACCCTCGCCGGTCATCGGCACATAGGTGGCACCCAGCGGCACCTCCCTACCCGAGGGCCGCGGCTGCAGCGGCTCGTCGTTGCAGGTCACCCCGGCACCGCGCTCAACCTGGTACATCCGGCCGTGCATCGGCTGCCAGATCCAGCCCCGGACGGCCACACCGGTCCGCACCTCGGCGACCATCACGGCGAAGTCCTTCGACCCGCGGGAGAAGTTCTTCGTGCCGTCCACCGGATCGATCACCCAGGCCCGCTCGGCGCCCGGGAGTGCGTCCAGCCTGGCCGGATCGGTGAACACCCCCTCCTCACCGACCAGCAGCGCCCCCGGGTCGGCCGTCGCCAGGATCTTCACCAGTTCCCGTTCCGCGTCGCGGTCGGCGATGGTGACCAGGTCCCCCGGCTTCTTCTCCTCGATCTCGCCCTCGGCGAGGGCTCCAAAACGCGGCAGGATCACCCGGTCGGCGACCTCCCGGATCCGCTCCGACACCCACTCGGTCTGCACTACAGCTCCTGCTCGTCGGTCATCATGAGATTTGGTGGTCTTGAGGTTCAGTGGTCACGAGGTTCAGTGATCTTGAGGTTCGGTGGTCACGAAGTCGATCAGCCGCTCCACCTCGCGGGGCAGCGCCGGATCGAGGTCACGCCAGTCGCGCACCCGTCCCAGCAGCCAGCGCCAGGTCTGGGCGATGTCTGCCTGACCGGAGGCCGGGCGTCCCAGCGCCCGGCTCAGGCCGGTCTTGTAGTCGATCCCGCGTGGAACCTCGGGCCAGGCAGCCAGCCCCGCCCGCTCGGGCCTGATAGCGGTCCAGATGTCGATGAACGGGTGCCCGGTGACCAGCACGGACCCGGAGCGCACCTGGTCGACGATCCGGGTCTCCTTGGTGCCGGTGACCAGATGGTCGACCAGGACCCCGAGCCGCCGCCGGGGCCCCGGCGCGAACTCGTCCACGATCGCCGGCAGGTCGTCGATCCCGCCGAGGTACTCCACCACGACGCCCTCGACGCGCAGGTCGTCGCCCCAGATCTTCTCCACAAGTTCGGCGTCGTGCCATCCCTCGACATAGATCCGGGAGGCCCGCGCCACCTTCGCCGGCGCTGCGGCGGCGACCCGGGAGCCGGAGGCGTTGTGCGTCGCCGCCACCGGACGGGACCGGGCAGGCGGTCTCAGATCGACCGGTGAGCCGTCGATCCAGAAACCGGGTCCGAAGGGGAAGCTGCGGCGCGCCCCCTTGCGGTCCTCCAGCACGACCAACCCGTTCTCCCAGCGGACCACCGCACCGACGAACCCCGAGGTGGGTTCCTCGACCACCAGTCCGACCGAGACCGGGGTCTCCACCGAGACGCGGCGGTGCGCCTGCTGCCAGCCAGGTGCCAGCACATCGCGGTCGTAGCGGGACGCAGCCATGACGGACACCCTAGGTTGTTGCGGGGAGGACGCCGGCTGCTGTCCGCGGTGAGAAAGCCCGTGACCGCTGGACGTACACCTAGGCTGGGTACATGCGCGCGATCGTTGCCCGCGAGGCGGGTGGTCCGGAGGTTCTGGAGTACGCCGAGTGGCCTGACCCGCGGCCCGGCACCGGGGAGTTGCTGGTGCGGGTGGCCGCCGCCGGGGTGAACTTCATCGACACCTACCGGCGTTCCGGGGTGTACCAGATCGACTTCCCCCACGTGGTCGGTGTCGAGGGCGCCGGCCAGGTGGTCGCCCTGGGCGACGGGGTGACCGATTTCGCCGAGGGCGACCAGGTGTCCTGGCACGATGCCCCCGGGTCGTACGCCGAGTTCGTCGCCGTGCCGGCCCGCAACGCCGTCCGGCTGCCCGCGGGACTGGACCTGACGAAGGCTGCGGCCCTGCCGCTCCAGGGAATGACCGCCCACTACTTGGTCTCCTCCACCTTCGAGGTCGGCCCCGGGCACGAGGTCCTGGTGCACGCCGGCGCCGGTGGGGTCGGGCTGCTCGCCACCCAGTTGGCCAGGCTCCGCGGCGGGCGGGTGATCACCACGGTCTCCACTGCCGACAAGGCAGAACTGTCCCGGGCGGCGGGCGCGTCCGAGGTGATCGACTACACCGCGCTGAGCGACCTCACCGCCGAGCTCCCCGCGCTCGTCCGCGACCTGACCGAGGGCGAGGGCGTCCACGTCGTCTACGACGGGGTCGGCCGGACGACCTTCGACGCCTCCCTGGCCAGCCTGCGGGTGCGCGGCATGCTGGTGCTGTTCGGTGGCGCATCCGGGCAGGTACCCCCGTTCGACCTGCAACGGCTGAACGCGGCGGGCTCGCTGTTCGTCACCCGCCCGACGCTGGCCCACTACAGCCGCAGCCGGCTGGAGATCGAGTGGCGGATGTCGGAATTGCTCGGCCTGGTCGACTCCGGTCAGCTGGACGTGCGGGTCGGTGCCAGCTATCCGCTGGCCGACGCCGCCGAGGCCCATCGGGTGCTCGAGGGACGGCTGACCACCGGCAAGGTGGTGCTGCTGCCGTGACCCGCTACGCAGCGCCCAGGTAGGCCCGCTTCACCCGGTCGTCACGCAGCAGGTTGCGCCCGGTATCGGAGAAGGCGATGCTGCCGACCTCAAGGACGTAGCCCCGGTCGGCCAGGGAGAGCGCTGCCTGCGCATTCTGCTCGACCAGCAGGATGGTGACGCCCTCAGCCTGGAGTTCCCTGATCGTGCGCATGATCGTCTGGGTCATGATCGGGCTGAGTCCCATCGACGGCTCGTCCAGCATCAACAGCGTCGGCCGGCTCATCATCGCCCGCCCGATCGCCAGCATCTGCTGCTCGCCGCCGGAGAACAGCCCGGCCGGTTCGCGCCGGCGTTGGCCGAGCACCTCGAACAGATCGTAGACCCGGTCCATGTCGGCCTTGATGGCCGCCGCGCTGTCGGTGCGGGAGTAGGCCCCGAGCATCAGGTTGTCCTCCACCGACATCTTGCGGAACAGCCGACGTCCCTCCGGAGACTGGGCGATGCCGCGCTGGACCACCTTGTGGGCCGGTTCACCGTCCAGCCGCCTGCCCTCGAACCAGATCTCGCCGGAGACCGGCTTCAGCAGGCCCGAGATGGTGCGCAGGGTGGTCGACTTGCCGGCACCGTTGGTGCCCAGCAGGGTGACCACCTGGCCCTGCTCGACGGTGAACGAGATGCCCTTCACCGCAGTCACCCGTCCGTAGGCGACCACCAGGTCCTTGACCTCAAGCATGGGTGTCCTCCCCGTCCGCCTCGGCCAGGTCGGGTGAACCGAGATAGGCCTCGATCACGCGCGGGTCGCTCTGCACCTCGGCAGCCGTCCCTTCGATCAGCACCTGCCCCCGGGCCAGGCAGCAGACCCGGTCGCAGAGGTTGAAGATGAACTTCATGTCATGCTCGATCACCAGGATCGCCAGCCCCAGGTCGCGGATCCGGAAGATCAGGTCCTCGGCCTCCCTGGTCTCCTGCGGGTTCATCCCGGCGGTCGGCTCGTCAAGCAGCAACAACTTCGGCTCGGTGGCCAACGCCCGGGCGATCTCCAGCCGGCGCTGATCACCGTAGGGCAGATTGCGCGACAGCGAGTCG
Organism: Propionicimonas sp.; assembly: GCF_034927565.1. Lineage (GTDB taxonomy): Bacteria > Actinomycetota > Actinomycetes > Propionibacteriales > Propionibacteriaceae > Propionicimonas. Next base: position 36,300 of record NZ_JAYFPT010000058.1, on the reverse strand, counting down.
GCAGCCCCGCCCAGCCCGACGAAGTCGAGCAACTCGCGCGCCCGCTGGGTGGAGGCGAGTTCCTCCCTGCGGTGCCGCGGCAGTCGCAGGACGGCGTCGATGGCGTTGGCTCTCGTCCGGCTGTACATCCCCACCATGACGTTCTCCAGAGCGGTCATGTTGTGAAACAGCCGGATGTTCTGGAAGGTTCGGGCCATTCCCGCCCGCACCACCTTCCTGGGCTTGGCCGGCAGTGGCTCGCCGTCGAAATGGACCACGCCACGGGTGGGCCGGTAGAGCCCGGTGAGGCAGTTGAAGAAGGTGGTCTTACCGGCGCCATTGGGCCCGATCAGGCCGATGATCTCCCCGGTGTTCACCGTCAGGCTGACCTCGCTCACCGCGGTGAGACCGCCGAACTGCATGGTCACGTCACGGGCGTCCAGCAGGACGTTGCGCTTCTGCACCGCCGACCCGGCGGTCTGTCCGGCTCCGGCGGTCATCACGCGTCTCCCTTCAGGTCGGGGTTGTAGTGCGCCTGGTGGACGATCAGTTCCTCCTCGAGTTCCTCGGCCAGTTCCTCATCATCGGCGTGGAACTCCAGTTGCCGGCGTTCGTCGGCGATGATGCCTTCGGGCCGGAAGCGCATCATGAAAACCATCAGCAGGCCGAACAGCAGCAACCGGTAGTCGGAGAAGAAGCGCAGTTTCTCCGGTAGCACCTTCAGGATCGTGGCGCCGATCAGAACGCCCATCACGGTGCCCATGCCGCCCAGCACGACTGCCGCGACCAGGAAGGCCGACTCCAGGAAGACGTACTGCTCGGGCACCACCGAGGTGTCCTGGTGTGCCTTGACCGCGCCCGCGAGGCCGGCCAGGAAGGCACCGCCGGCGAAGGCCAGCAGCTTGAGCGCGAAGGTGTTGACGCCCATCGCCTCGGCGGCCAGTTCGTCCTCCCGGATCGCCACCCAGCCGCGTCCGATCCGGGAGCGGTTGAGGTTGGTGAACACGATGATGATGAACGCCAGCACGAGCAGCATCAGCCAGAAGTAGTTGGCGAACCGGCCGGTCTCGATGCCGAAGAACTCCTGGGTCTTGCCGAAGTCGAAGCCGAAGAAGTTGAGGTTGGGAATGCCGGGAATGCCGTTCGGCCCGTGGGTGAGGTTCGGCCCGTCCGTGCCGTCCAGGTTGATCATGGTGATCCGGAAGATCTCGCCGAAGGCGAGGGTCACGATCGCCAGGTAGTCACCCGAGACCCGCAGCGTCGGCGAGCCGATCAGCAGGCCAAGGATCGAGGCGATCGTGGCCGAGATCAGGGCGGTGAGCCAGAACGGCGGCTCCCAGCCGATCGTGGCGAAGGCGGAGCCCGACAACATCGCGGCGGTGAACGCACCCGCGCCCAGGAAGGCGATGTAGCCCAGGTCGAGCAGGCCGACCAGGCCAACCACGATGTTGAGGCCGAGCGCGGTGGCCGCGAAGACCAGCACCTGCGCAGCGATCGACATGTTCTGGTCCGAGCCGCCCTGGGTGAACGGGAAGACGAAGGCGGCGACGAAGGCTGCTGCCACCACCACCCGCTTGTTCAGCGAGACCGCGGTGGCAAACCAGCCGAAGATGCCGAACTCCTTCAGCGTGAGGATCAGCGACACCACCAGGGCGACGTAGAAGAACATCTCGCCGCCCTCGTTCAGCGAGAGCAGGAAGACCGCGGCGAACAGGACGGCGGCGATGCCCAGCGTGATGCCGACAATCTGCAGCCAGGTCGGCGACTTCAACCGGCCCATGCCCGGTTCCGGGGAGCCCGGGAGCACCAGCCCGCAGCCGGCCGCCACCAGGCTGCCACCCAGGCCTACCCAGACCCCCGGGTCGGTGTTGACCAGACCACCGGACTCGATGGTGATCGCCGCGATCGCCACCGCTGCCGCCGCTGCCGCGCCGAGGGCGGCGGTTCGCGCAGCAGCGTTCCAGGCGACGATCCGCGTCCAGCGTCCGAGCCGGGCCCTGCCCAGGAACGGGACGGCGAAACAGGCGGCACCCAGGACACACAGCGCCAGGAAGTGCCACTGCAGCGGCGAGGGGGCGCCGTAGAAGGTCACATTGTCGAGGGCGGACGGCGGGTAGGCCCACGACATCATCACCGAGAAGCCGGCAACCAGCATGCCCACCGTGGCGACGGCGCGGGCCGGCAGCTGCATCTGCTGGAGCCGGTCGGCGGGAATGGGCAGCGAGATCATGCGCGATCAACCACCCTGGCTCCGAGCAGGCCCTGGGGACGGAACACCAGCACCAGAATCAGCAGGCCGAAGGCCCAGACGTCCTTCCACGCCGAGCCCCCGCCGAGGTAGGCCGCCGAGAGGGACTCGACCAGGCCGAGGACGACGCCGCCGAGCAGGGCACCGTAGATATTGCCGATGCCGCCCAGCACGGCGGCGGTGAACGCCTTGAGCCCGGCCATGAAGCCCATGTCGAAGGCGATCGTCTGGTAACGCAGCCCGTGCGCCACCCCGGCGATCGCCGCCAGCGCGGCACCGACCGCGAACGCCGCCATGATCACCCGGTCGACGTTGATGCCCATCAGGCGGGCAGTGTCGGGATCCTGCGAGGTCGCGGTCATCGCCCGTCCGACCCGGGTGCGGTTGACGAACAGCCACAGCCCGATGGTGCACACCACCAGGGCGCCGACGGTGAAGATCGAGGCGTACTGGATGATCACCCCACCAGCCTGGATCGACTCCCCCGAGAGACCCTCGATGGTCGGGAACGGGAACCCTGCCTTGGCGTCCGGAAACCCGGGAATCTGGCCGTAGAACAGCCTCACCGCCTCCTGCAGGAAGACCGAGACACCGATCGCGGAGATCAGTGGTGCCAGTCTGGGAGCGTTGCGCAGCGGACGGTAGGCCAGTCGTTCGGTCAGCAGTGCGATCCCGACCGAGACCAGGATGCCGCCCAGGATCATCAGTGGCAGCAGGCCGAACACCGAGCCCCACAGTCCCCAGTCGGTGGGACGACCCAGCAGGATCCACACCGCGTAGGAGCCGAAGGCGCCCACCATGAAGATCTCGCCATGGGCGAAGTTGATCAGCTGGACGATCCCGTAGACCACCGTGTAGCCGACGGCGATCAGGGCGTACAGGGCACCCAGGGACAATCCGTTGACGAGTTGCTGCAGGAAGAAATCCACGCCGCCGTTCCCTCTCGTTGTGGCCCCGGCGCCCGGCCGGTCGGAACTCCCGCTCAGGGAGCCCGGCCGACCGGTTCACCATCGGTCGGAGCCGGGTGGCTCAGCCCTGGTAGTTGATGACCTGCTTGGTGGTCCAGGCGCCGTCGGCGACCTCGTAGACGGTGATCACCCGGGTGACCGTGTCGCCGAACTCGTCGAACTTCACCTGGCCGCTGGCCCCTTCGAAGTCGACCTTGCCGACGGCCTCGATGGTGGCCTCACGGGCAGACTTGGCGTCGGAGGCGTCTGCCAGAGACACCTTCAGACCTTCGATGATCGCGTTGGCCGCGTCGAAGGACATTGCGCCGTAGGCGGCGTAGGGCTCGGGGAAGTTGGCTGCCTCGTACTGCGTGAGGAACTCCGCGGCCGACTTCAGATCGGTCGGCGGGGCACCCACCGAGGTGGCCAGGTCACCGTTGGCTGCCTTGCCGGCCAGGTTGATGTACTCCGGGTCGAAGATGCCGTCGCCGCCCATCAGCGGGACGTTGAGCCCATTGGCCTTCATCTGGTTTGACAGCCGGGCACCACCACCGGTGTCCTTGGAGTTGGCGTACTCACCGCCGAAGTAGACCACCTCGGGACCGGCCTGCTTGATGGTCGTGACCACCGTGCTCAGATCCTCGGTGCCGGGGGTGAAGGACTCACTGGCCACGACCTCGCCGCCGCCGTCCTTGAACGCTGCGGCGAAGGCCTCTGCCAGGCCCTGGCCGTAGGTGCCTTTGTTGTGCACGACCGCGACCTTCTTGATGCCGGCGTCGAGCAGGTACTTCGCAGCCACCGGGCCCTGGATGGCGTCAGTGGTGGCGGTGCGGAAATAGTTGGCGTTGGGCCTGGTCGGCTTGGCCGGGTCGGCACCCTGGGTCAGGGTCGGGTTGGTGTTCGCCGGCGAGATCTGGACGATGTGGGCGGCGTCCAGAATCGGGATGACGCTCTGCGCCACGCCGGAGTTCAGGGTGCCGACCACGCCGACGATGTCCGGATCGGCGGCCAGCGAGGTGGCGGCATTGGCGCCGGTGTCGGGCTTGGCCTCGTCGTCCATCGGGACGAATTCGAGCGTCCAGCCGGGTATCGCGTTGTTCTTGTTGGCCAGATCGACGGCCAGTTGGACGGAGTTCTTCATGCCGAGACCCAGCGCCGAGAGTCCACCGGAGATCGGCCCGATGAAGCCGATCTTGGCGACCTTCGTCCCGCCTGAGCTCGAACCACCGTCTGTCGGAGCGCTGGTCGGTGACTCCGCCGGACCGCGGGAACCGCAGCCGCTCAGCACGAGTGAGGCCGCGATCAGGGCGGCGCCAGCCAGCTTGAGAGTTCGTTTGGTCACATTTCCTCCTTGTGTTCAGTGACTGCTCAGCCACCGGCACGGTTGGGTAAGGCTATGGGAGCAAACGACATTTGAGCACTGCATTGTGAGCGGAATATCTCGCTGCTGTTACAGCAATGTTGCGTAGTGGGGCGTTATCAAATCGTTGTGAATTCCCGACTTGATGAACGTATTCCCTCGTCATCCGGGAATGGTGTCAATCGAGCAGGTCGCGCACGATTCCATCGGCCAACAGGCGTCCGGGAAGGGTCAGTCGCAGCCGTCCGGCATCGGCCAGCCCCCAGCCCGCCGCCACGATCGTGGGCACCCGGCGGGCCTCCGTCGGGGTCAGGACTGCCAACTCGAGTCCCTCGGCGAGCCGCAGTTCCAGCAGCACCCGTTCGACCCGGCGCTGCTGGTCGTCGAGCACCTCGCGGGCCTCGGCCGGGCTCTGGCCACCGGCCAGCCGGGCGCTGTAGCGGGACGGGTGGCGCAGGTTCCACCAGCGCACCCCGCCGACGTGGGAGTGGGCGCCGGGGCCGACCCCCCACCAGTTGCCGCCGCGCCAGTAGGCCAGATTGTGCCGGCAGGCGTGTCCGGGTCTGGCCCAGTTGCTCACCTCGTACCAGGCCAGCCCCGCCGCTGTCAGTTCCTCCTCGGCAACCAGGTAGTACTCGGCGTGCACATCGTCGTCGATCCCCGGCAGTTCACCACGGCGAATCCGGGCGGCCAGCCGCGTGCCCGGCTCGACGATCAGCGAGTACGCGCTGAGGTGGTCGGGCTGCAGGTCCAGGGCGCTGCGCAGGCTGGTCCGCCAGTCGGCCCGGGACTCCCCCGGACTGCCATAGATCAGGTCGAGGCTGACCGAGCCGAAGCCGGCCGCGCGGGCCCAGCCAACCACCTGGCCGACACGACCCGGGGTGTGCCTGCGATCGAGCACCTGCAGCACGTGCGGGACGCTGGACTGCATGCCCAGGGAGAGCCGGTTGAAACCGGCGGCGACCAACTGCTCGAGCCCACGTTGGTCGACCGACTCGGGGTTGGCCTCGGTGGTGATCTCGGCACCCGGCACCAGGCCGAAGGTATCGCGGACCGCGCCAAGCAGGCCTGCCAGTTCGTCGGTGGCCAGCAGGGTGGGCGTACCGCCGCCGAAGAAGACCGTGTCGACCGCCGGCACCGGCTGCTGGGAATCGGCGGCCAGCACGGTGACGGCCAACTCCAGTTCCCGGCGGACGGCGTCCAGGTAGGCCTGCCGGGACGCACCCGGTGCGGAGCCCAGTTCGGCAGCGGTGTAGGTGTTGAAGTCGCAGTAGCCACAGCGGACCGCGCAGAACGGGACGTGCAGGTACAGGCTGAAGGTCCGCTCCCCCATCCCGGCCAGAGCCTGCGGTGGCAGCGCACCGTCGGCCGGCGCCGGCTCTCCCTCGGGTGGGACCGACGGCATCAGGGCAGCTCGAGCGGCAGGGCCATGCCGTCCAGGGCGCGCCGGCAGGAGCAGGTGGCGGTGGCGTCCGGTTCAGCCGCGGGCAGGGTAGCGACCACCCGGCGCAGCAGCCCCTTGAGCCGTTCGATGTTGTCGGCGAACACCCGCAGTACCTCGGCGTGGGTGACGGCTTCGCCGACCTCCACCCCGGCGTCGTGGTCGGTGACCATGCAGACGGTGGTGTAGCACAGCGCGAGTTCGCGGGCAACGGAGGCTTCCGGCGCCCCGGTCATCCCGACCACGCTGCCGCCGGCCGCCGCATGCCACTGCGACTCGGCGCGGGTGGAGAAGCGCGGCCCGTTGATCACCACCAGGGTGCCACCGTCGGTCAGCGGGGTGTGGTCGTCGGCGGCGGCCAGGACGGTGGCCCGGCCGCGCGGGCAGTAGGGATCGGCGAAGGAGACGTGCACCACCGGGCCGGTGCTGTCGTAGACGGTGTGCGCCCGTCCCCAGGTGCGGTCGATGAGCTGGTCGGGGACGACGAAACTGCCCGGACCGAGTTCGGGCCGCAGCGAGCCCACCGCGCAGGGGGCCAGCACTTGACGGACGCCGAGGCTGCGCAGCGCCCACAAGTTGGCCCGGTAGTTCACCCGGTGCGGCGGGAACTCGTGGTGGCGGCCGTGCCGCGGCACGAAGGCCACCCGCCGTCCTGCCAGTTCACCGACGGCGATCGGCGCCGACGGCTCTCCGAAGGGGGTGCTGACCGTCTCGAAAGTGGGGTCGGTGAGGAACTCGTAGAAGCCCGAGCCGCCGATGATGCCGATCTCTGCGTTCACGGGTCAGCACTCTAGCCCGCCGGCGCGGCCGCGCCGGGCCAGGGGACGGTTCCTCGGCCCGCGATCACTTCTTCTCCGACCGCGCCTCGCCGGTGGACAGCGCGGCGACGAAGGCCTCCTGCGGCACCTCCACCCGGCCGACCATCTTCATCCGCTTCTTGCCTTCCTTCTGCTTCTCCAGCAGTTTGCGCTTGCGGGTGATGTCACCGCCGTAGCACTTGGCCAGCACGTCCTTGCGCATCGCCCGGACGGTCTCCCGGGCAATCACCCGAGCACCGATGGCGGCCTGGATCGGCACCTCGAACTGCTGCCGGGGGATCAGTTCCTTGAGCTTCTTGGCCATCGCCACGCCGTAGCTGTAGGCGGCGTCGGCGTGCACGATCGAGCTGAACGCGTCCACCGGCTCACCGTGCAGCAGGATGTCGACCTTCACCAGCTTGGCCGCCTGCTCGCCGGCCTCCTCGTAGTCCAGCGAGGCGTAGCCCTTCGTCCGGCTCTTGAGCGCGTCGAAGAAGTCGAAGACGATCTCGGCCAGCGGCATCACGTAACGGATCTCGACCCGGTCCTCGGAGAGGTAGTCCATCCCCTGCTGGACGCCGCGGCGGTTCTGGCACAACTCCATGATCGTGCCGATGAACTCGGTGGGGGTCAGGATGGTCGCCCGGACGATCGGCTCCCAGACCTCGGCGATCTTGCCGTCGGGGTACTCCGACGGGTTGGTGACGGTGTGCTCGGTGGCGTCCTCCATCACCACCCGGTAGACCACGTTCGGCGCGGTGGAGATCAGGTCGAGGTTGAACTCGCGCTCCAGCCGCTCCCGGACGATCTCCATGTGCAACAGACCCAGAAAGCCCACCCGGAAGCCGAAGCCGAGGGCGCCGGAGGTCTCCGGTTCGTAGACCAGGGCGGCGTCGTTGAGCTGCAGCTTGTCCAGCGCCTCGCGCAGTTCGGGGAAGTCGGCACCGTCGATCGGGTACAGCCCGGCGTAGACCATCGGGTGCGGCTGCCGGTAGCCACCCAGGCTCGTGGTGGCAGGACGCGAGGCGGTGGTCACGGTGTCGCCGACCCGGGACTGGCGGACCTCCTTCACCCCGGTGATCAGGTAGCCCACCTCGCCCACGCCCAGCGCTGCGGCCTTGGTCGGTTCGGGTGAGATCACCCCGACCTCGAGCGTCTCGTGGGTGGCCCTGGTGGACATCATCAGGACGCGCTCGCGGTGGTTCAGCTCGCCGTCGACCACCCGGACGTAGGTGACCACGCCGCGGTAGGTGTCGTAGACCGAGTCGAAGATCAGCGCCCGGGCCGGGGCCGCCGGATCGCCGACCGGGTGTGGAATGTCGCCGACGATGTGGTCGAGCAGTTCGCGGACGCCCTCGCCGGTCTTGGCCGAGACCTGGAAGACCTCGGACGGGTCGCAGCCCACCAGGTGGGCGATCTCGGCGGCGTACTTCTCTGGCTGGGCGCTGGGCAGGTCGATCTTGTTCAGCACCGGGACGATGTGGAGGTCGGCCTCCAGCGCCAGGTAGAGGTTGGCCAGGGTCTGGGCCTCGATGCCCTGGGCGGCGTCGATCAGCAGAATGGCGCCCTCGCAGGCGGCCAGCGAGCGGGAGACCTCGTAGGTGAAGTCGACGTGTCCGGGGGTGTCGATCATGTTCAGGACGTAGTCGGTGCCGCCGGAGCGCCAGGGCATCCGGACAGCCTGGGACTTGATCGTGATACCGCGCTCCCGCTCGATGTCCATCCGGTCGAGGTACTGGGCGCGCATCGAGCGCTCGTCGACCACGCCGGTCAGCTGCAGCATCCGGTCGGCCAGGGTGGACTTGCCGTGGTCGATGTGCGCGATGATGCAGAAGTTGCGGATCAGCTCCGGTGGCGTGGCGCCAGGGCGTGGTGCGGGCATGCAGCTTTCCTGATTGGGGACCGACTGCCCATCCTATCGTGTCGTGCTGGTTCGACGACCGCCGCCCCGCCCCGTCAAACTGTGATCGAAACACCGTCAACGGCAACCCAGCCACAGCTTGCCGAATTGCAGGCGCGAGCCTCCCGAACATCCAGACAAGCTGTTACCGAATGTCGGCAGACGGAAGTCCAGCCACAGCTTGTCGGGCGGGTCTCGGAATGCGCTGAATCGTGAGGCGCCCGACCGGTCATACCTCAACTTGGCGGGTGGCGGCGGGCTTTGGTAGTGTTGCTGGTCGCGTCCGTTATGGATGCCACCAGCTCGAATCACCAACCAAGAAGGCAAGCCCTGTGGCGAACATCAAGTCCCAGAAGAAGCGGATCCTGACCAACGAGAAGGCCCGGCTCCGCAACAAGGCTGTGAAGTCCGCGCTGCGTACCCACGTCCGCAGGTTCCACGAGGCCGTCGCCGCCGGCGACACCGAGAAGGCCCAGGAACTCGCCAAGGTGGCCACCCGCCAGCTCGACAAGGCAGCCTCGAAGGGCGTCATCCACGCCAACCAGGCCGCCAACCGCAAGTCTGCGATTGCCTCCAAGGCCGCCGCGCTCTGACTTCCGACTCCCGGTGACGCCGCCCCTCGGGGCGGCGTTTCTGTGTGTACGGGGTTTCCCGCGGTTCCGAGGTCAGCTGCGACGACAGCCGATCACGGTCAGCACCACCTGTTCGAGGGCGAACCCCGGATCGCTGGCCGCGCCCTTGATCTGGGCGTCGGCCACCGCCAGCGAGCGGATCGCCCGGGCCACTCCGGCCGGCTGCCAGGCTCGGGCCTGCTGGGCGAGCCCCTTGAGCTTCCACGGCGGCACCCCGATCAGCTTCGCGACGTCGGCGTCGCGCAGTCTGCCGTCGCGCGCGTCCAGGTACTTGCCGAGGTTGCGCAGCCCGGACGACAGCGCGCTGGTGACCAGCACCGGAGCCACCCCGGTCGACAGCGCCCAGCGCAGCTTGCCCAGCGCCCCCTCGGCGTTGCCGCTCAGCACGTCGTCGGCGACGGCGAAGCTGGTGACCTCGGCCCGGCCTCCGAAGTAGCGCCGGATCACCGGCTCGGTGACCGCCTGGGCATCGGCGTCGTCCAGCAACTGCCGCACGGCCGCCGCCAGGCTACGCAGGTCGCTACCCACGGCGTCGATCAGGACCGACGCGGTGCGGGCATCGATCCTTCCGCCGGCCCGGCGGGTCTCGGCGACCACGAACTGGGGCAACTCCCAGGGCTTGACAGCGAGGCACTCGACCTCGCGGGCCGCCACCTTGCGCAGCTTGTCCAGCACCGCCTTGCCCTTGACCCCGCCCGGGTGGACGAGCGCCAGCGCCAGCTCGGGACCGGGATCGGCGGCAGTTGCGACCAGGGCGTCGGCGACCTCCGCCGGCAGTTCGGGCAGTTCGGTGACCACCACGACGCTGGCGTCAGCGAACAGCGACCCACCGGTGGCCTCGGCCAGCCCGCCGAGGCTGAGACCTGCGGCCGACAGCCGGGTGACCGAGGCGTCCGGGCGCAGGGCGATCGCCGCCTGCACCAGGTCGGTGACCGCGCGTTCGGCGAACAGCGACTCCGGGCCGGTAACCAGCAGGGTGCTGCCGAAGGGTGACTCCACGGCTACAGCATGCCAGCGCGCACCGACAACACGAACCAGATCAGCGCCGGCAGGCTCAACACAACGACGCTGATCACCACGAACCACCGGTGATCGCGCAGGATGGCCAGGTACTCCCGGATGCTGGCCGAGGGCCAGTAGTAGTCGGCGGTCGGGGCGCCCAGGGCGTAGCCGGCCACCCCGGCGCTGCGCATCATCAGCGCCGCCCGGAAGGCGTGGTAGTTGTTCGTCACCACCGCCACCGGCCCGGTGATCCCCCGCTCCGCGAGCAACTGGGCAGTGTTGGCCAGGTTCTGCTGCGTGGTGCGGGACTCGGTCTCGGTCAGGATCGCCGCCGGGGGCGTGCCGTGCTCGACCAGGTACTCGGCCATCGCCTCGGCCTCCGGGCGCGGCTCGTCCGGGCCCTGACCGCCGGAGGTGACAATGACCGGCTGAGCACCCGCGGCAACCGCCTCGTCCCAGGTGCGGTGGGCCCCGTCCAGCCGCTGGGCCAGCAGCGGCGGGACACGTCCCTCGATCAACCCTGACCCCAGCGCCACCACCGCGCCGACCTGGCGGCTCCGGCGCCGGCTGACGGCCTGGTACAGCGCCGAGTACAGCAGATAGGCAAGCAAGCCGTAGGAGAGGAACCCGATCGGAAGGCTGGTCAGGATCACGCCCACCACCAGCGTGGCGGACTGGCTGCCGACCGAAGCGACCACCGCCACGGCCACCACGGCGATCACGCCGAGCATCGCCAGCCCCAGCAGCAGTGACAGCAGGTTCGACAGCCGTCGGCCCTCCCGACGCACCATGGTGAGGCCGTTCAGCACCAGCATCACCGCGACCAGCAACACCATGCCAACGATCAGGATCAGGACGGCCAGTGTGGCCCAGCCACCGGCCTCGGCCGAGATCGTGGTGAGCGCCTCGCCGACCGCTGCGATCAGGCGCAGGACCAGCCCGGCCACGGCACCGAACAGGAAGACCGCACAGCGCATCCGGCGCGGCTCCCGGGCGTAGCTGACCACGAACAGGATCGCCAGGATGCCGGTCAGTCCCAGGTCCACGCGTGCCCACCGTCCTCGACTCGGTCTGCCGGAGAGCTTAGGGCACCTCACCGGACACCAGGATTCGCAGACCACGTGAACCGGGTCCTAGCCCGGACGTTCGGTCGTGACCTGCAGGCCGGCATCGGTCCGAGTGACGGCCACCGAGCCCTGGGTATCGGTGCGGTAGATCGCCGAGCCGGCCTGGCCGAGTTCGCGCAGCGCGGTGCCGGACGGGTGGCCGTAGCTGTTCTCCCCCACCCCGATCAGGGCCACCTGTGCGGCAGCGGCGGCGAACAGTTCCGGGCTCTGCCGGGCCGAGCCGTGGTGCGGGACGATCAGGACGTCCGCTGCCAGCGGCAGTCCGGATGCCAGCGCGGCGGCCTGCCCCGCGGTCTCAATGTCGCCGGTGGCCAGCACCACGATCCGGCCGGTATCGATCCGGGTGACCACCGAGCTGTCATTCTCCGCGCTGGACTCCTCGGCATCGCCCCAGGCCGCCGTGGACGCCGGCAGCGTCGAGACCACCACCACCCGGACCCGGCCCACCTGCAGAGCCAGACCGGGCGCCGCGGCGATCGGCTGAGCTCCGGGAAGCTGGCCGGCCACCTGGTCGGCTCCGGGTCGGCCGGTGGACTCCAGCACGGCAGCGACCTCACGGCCGGCCAGTGCCGGCACTCCGCCGATGTGATCGGCGTGAAAGTGAGTCACCACCAGCAGCGGCACCCGCCGCACGCCGAGGGCCGCCAGGCAGCGCTCCAGGGCCACCGGCTCCGGCCCGGTGTCGACCACGATCGCGGCTCCAGGCTCGACCGCCACCACGCTGGCCGAGCCCTGTCCGACATCGCACTGCACCACCTGCCAGTCCGGCGGCGGCCAGCCGGGCACCGCCCACGGCCGGGCCAGGACGAGCACCAGCACGGCCGCCAGGCTCATGATCAACCAGCGGTGTCGCAGCAACCGGCCGAGCACCAGGTAGGTCGCAGCCCCGAGCCCGATCAGCACCGCGATGCCGGACGGGGTGGCCGGCCAGGCGATCGCAGCCGCCGGCAACGCTGCCCCGAGCGCCGCGATCCAGCACAACGCCTGCGCTCCCCAGCCGGCCAGCCAGCCCAGTGCCACCGCCGGGCCGGGCAGCAGCCAGCCCAGCGCCGCGCAGCCGAAGCCCAGCACGGTGGTGGGCCCGACCAGCGGGCCGGCAGCGACATTGGCCAGTACGCCGACCAGACTCAGCTGTCCTGACAGCGCCGAAACGATCGGCTGGGTGGCCACCTGGGCGGCCAACGGGACGGCGAGCGCCTCGGCCAGACCGCGGGGCAGCCATCCGGCCAGGGCGTCGGTCCACGACCGGGCGAAGGCAATGATCCCGGCCGAGGCCACCACCGACAAGGCAAACCCCGCCGACGAAGCCAGCCACGGGTCCAGCATCAACAGTCCGATCACCGCCCAGGACAGGTATCGCAGTCCCTGGGCCCGGCCACCCCAGCCGAGCGCTGCCAGCCCAACCGCGCCCATCGCCGCCGCCCGCAGCACACTCGGCTCGCTGTGGCACAGCACGACGAACCCGGCCACCCCGACCACGGCGATCCCGCGCAACCACCAGCCCCGCGCCCCGAGCCGCCGCGCCAGCCACAACAGGCTCGCCAGCAGCAGTGTCAGGTTGGCACCGGAGACCGCCATCAGATGGGTGAGCCCGGTCACCCGGAACCGCTCCTGGAGTTCCGGTCCGACCCTGGCCGTGTCGCCCACCACCAGTGCGGGGACGATCGACCGTGGTTCGGCCGGCAGACCGGCGACCGCCTGCCGGAGCCCCTCGCGAACCCGGTGCACGCCCTGGTCGACCCAGCCGGGCTCCGCCACCAGCTGGGGTGGCTCCCGCGCCCGCGCCACCGCACCGACCGGCTCCTGCGGCTCGGCCGGCTCCAGCCGGACGGTCGCGTGCACCCGGCTGCCGGGCACCAGCCGGCTCCAGGCCGATGCCGCCTCGCCACTGGCGACCAGCCGCACCTGCTGGCCGAGCGCCCAGTGCTGCCCCCGGCCGCGGACCGACTCCAGCCGTGCCGGTGCCGACCAGAAAGCTCCCCAGCGGGTCGCGGTGCTGAGTCGACCCGGACCGACCACGGCCTCGACCTCCACCACCGCACGCTCCCGAGCCCAGTCCGGGACCGGTCCGGCGTGGGTGACCGCGGAGCGGAGTCCTGCCGTCAGCAGGCAGCACAGCAGCAGCATGCCGACCGCCCCGGCCAACCGCCGGCCGCGGCTCCACACCAGCGTGAGAGCACCGGCCGCGGCACAACCGGCCAGCGCCTCGGGCCTGCCCTGGATGCCCAGCCAGGTGCCGGCCCACATCGTCACCGCCAGCACCGGACCACGCGGGTCGAGCGGCCCGGGTTCAGAGCCCGACATAGGGCTCCAACTGCGCGAAGGTCTTGGGCCCGATGCCGTCGACCTCCTGGAGTTCGGCCACCCGGGTGAACCTCCCGTGCTGCTCGCGCCAGGCGAGGATCTTCTGGGCGGTCACCGGCCCCACGCCCGGCAAGGTCTCCAGTTGGGCCTGCGTGGCAGTGTTCAGCGACACCTTCGCCGGCGACGTTCCGCCGCCCGCCGTGCCGTCCGAGGTCGACCGGAGTTCGCCACCAGGCTGCTTCTGGTCGCCGATCACCAGCTGCGCACCGTCGGCCAGCACCGCCGCCAGGTTGAGCTCGCCCGGAGCTGCCTGCGGGGTCAGTCCGCCGGCCGCAGCGATCGCGTCCAGCACCCGCGAGCCCTCCGGCAGCCGGACCACCCCGGGCGAGACCACCGCGCCCAGCACGTGCACCACAACGACGGCCGGGATCGGCGTCGCTGAAGGCGTGGGTGTTGCCACCACCGCCGGCGTCGGTGCGGGGGCCACCGCCGGGCTCGACCGCGCCTGCAGGACGTTGTAGCCGGCCCACAGGCAACCGGTGAGCACGACGATGCCGAGCGCCAGAAGATGGCTGCGGGAGAACTCCCAGGCGGTCCTGGCCCAGCGCGCCACCGGTGGCCCCACCGTCGGCGATCCGGACCCGGTGACCCCAGTCTCCGGTGCGCTCTCGGGGTAGTCCTCCTCGTCGAGGTCGTCGGGCAACGGTTCGAGCGCTCGGCGGGCCGGAACCTCGGCGAGCAGCGTGGCCAGCCGTTGGCGCACCACGTCGCTCAGCACGGGTTCGGAAGCTGCCAGACGATGCATGCCGTCCACTATCGGCACCCGCCGCCCGTCCGGTTCAGCCGCCGACAAGATTGTGGATAACGTCGGCCAGAACACCGGATGTCCACAGCCCTGCGACACAGCGGGTACCCTTCCCGGGGTACCTGAATCCGAAGGGGGCAACCGATGGCGATCAACCTTGAGCTTGCCGGCAGCAACGCGAAGAAGCAGCGCGGCGGCTGTGGCTGCGGCTGCTCGGACGGCGCGCCCGAACTCGAGCTGGCGGCCATTCCCAAGGTGATGCGCAGCGGCGCGGTGATCGGTGGCCTCACCAGCATGAAGCCGGCCCAGCAGGTGGTGCTGGTCGCCGACCACGACCCCAGCCCGTTGCTCTCGGCACTCAACCGGGTGGCGCCGCAGACCTTCGACGTCAGCTACCTCGAGCAGGGCCCGGTGGCCTGGCGGGTCCAGATCACCCGCCGGTGACCGCGCGTCCCTGTCCTGCCGGGTTGGACGCAGCTGGGATGCTGGGCAGGTGACCACCCGCACCCGTCCTCGCGCTTCGGCACGCCCGGCCGCGCGCAAGCGCCGGCCGGTGCGTGATCAGACCGGACGGCGGCGCTGGCAGGTGGTGGGCTGGAGCTGTGTCCTGGCCGGTGCCGCGATGCTCGCGCTCTACCTGTGGCCCGGTCTGCAGGAGTATCCGGTCACCGCGATGGCCGCCGCCTTTATCCCGCACGCCACCGTGCTGTGGGTACTGGCCGGGGTGATCCTGCTGCTCGCCGGACGCCGCTGGGGCCGGGCCTGGGCGGTGGTGGCGCTGGCCGGCGGCCTGCTCCATGCCCAGGTGCTGGTGCCCTACACCAGCCGGTTTCCGGAGCCACCGGGGCCGGCGTACACCGTGGCAACGCTCAATCTCCGGTTCGGCGAGGCCGACCTGGCCGCCCTGGCCGACTCACCCGCCCTGGACGCCCCCGTCCTGGTCCTCACCGAGGCGTCGGCCGCCACCGTGGCAACCCTCGACACCAAGCCCTGGCGCACCGCCTATCCCTACCGGGTAGGACAGACCGACGCGTGGGCCAACGGCACGCTGATCCTCAGCCGCGACCCGCTGACCGTTCTGAAGCAGCCGTCCGGCACCCCCAACGCGGTCGTGACGGTACGGGTGAAGACCCCGCTCGGTCCGCTGGTGGTCATCGGCGCACACCTGGTGAGCCCGGTCCGCGACGAGAACGTCTGGCAGCAGGACCACCGCACGCTTCTCGGCCTGACCGGCTCGCATCCGGACGACGCCACCGTCGTGGTGGGCGATCTGAACTCGACCCTGGAGCACCTGCCGGTACGTCGGCTGCTCGCCACCGGTTTCACCGACGCCGCATCCGCCGCGGGCTCCGGCTGGCAGCCGACCTGGCCGGCGAGCCGGTGGTTTCCACCGCTGATCGCCATCGACCACGTCCTGCTCAACGACCGGTTGGTCGCAGCCGATACCCGCACTTTCCGGGTCCCGGGCACCGACCATCTCGGCCTAATGGCCACCCTGCAGGCGGCCTGAGCAGCTACCCGGGGACGATGCTGACCAGCTTCGGCGCCCGGACTATCACCTGCCGCACCGCGCGGCCGTCCAGTGCACGCTGCACGGCGACATCGGCCAGCGCCAGCTCCTCCAACTCGGCAGCAGACGCCGACGGCGAGACCTCAAGCTTGGCGCGCACCTTGCCCTGTACCTGCACCACACAGGTCACCGACTCGGTCACCAGCAGCGCGGGATCGGCCTGCGGCCAGCGCGAGTTCGCCACCGACGGGGCGTGTCCCAGCACCTCCCACATCTCCTCGGCCAGGTACGGTGCGACAACACTCAACGCCTGGGTGACGAACTCGACCGCCTCCCGGACAGCCGGGTCGGCCGGCCCGGCGCCGGTGTCGATGGTCTTGCGGGCAGCGTTCACCAACTCCATGATCCGGGCGACCACCACGTTGAACCGGCGGCTCTCCAGCGCCTCGGTGATGTCGGCGATCGAGCGGTGGGTGGCCCGCCGCATCGCCAGCTCTCCGGCCGCCGGATCGGCACCGGCTGGGGAACTGACGTCGCAGGCCAGCCGGTAGGCCCGCTGCAGGAACTTCGCCGTCGAGCCGGGCGAGACGTCAGCCCAGTCGATGTCGTCCTCCGGCGGGCCGGCGAACACCACGGTGGTGCGGATCGCGTCCACCCCGTAGGCGTCGATCTGGGCGCCCAGGTCGACCCCGTTGCCCAGCGACTTGCTCATCGCCTTGCCCTGGTTGATCACCTGGCCCTGGTTCAGCAGCCGGGTGAACGGCTCGGTGAACCCCACCAGGCCCAGGTCGTACAGCACCTTGGTGAAGAACCGCGAGTACAGCAGGTGCAGGATCGCGTGCTCGACGCCGCCGACATACTGCGCCACCGGCATCCAGCGGGCCACGTCCGCGGGGTCGAAAGGTCCGTCGGTGTAGCCCGGCGAGCAGTACCGGAAGTAGTACCAGGACGAATCCACGAAGGTGTCCATGGTGTCGGTGTCGCGCTGGGCCGCAGCACCGCACCGGGGGCAGGTGGTGTTCACCCAGTCGGTGGCCCCGGCCAGCGGACTGGTGCCCTTCGGTGCCAGGTCGGCGCCACGCAGGTGCGGCAGCTCGACCGGCAGCTGGTCGTCGGGGACGGGGACCTCGCCACAGGCCGGGCAGTGGACGATCGGGATCGGGCAGCCCCAGAACCGCTGCCGGCTCAGCAGCCAGTCGCGCAGCCGATAGGTGGTGGCTGCCCTCCCGGCGCCTTCGGTCTCCAGGAACTCACACATCGCCGCCACGCCGGCGGCCTTGTCGGCCAGCCCTTCCAGGGTGGGCGAGTTCACATAGGCCCCGTCACCCGGAGTCGCGACCCCGGTCTGGTTGGGATCCGGCAGGCCGGTCTCCAGCACCACCCGGACGGGCAGGCCGAAGGTGCGGGCGAAGTCCAGGTCGCGCTGGTCGTGGGCCGGGACGGCCATGATCGCACCCGTGCCGTACTCGCTCAGCACGTAGTCGGCCGCCCACACCGGCAGCTTTTCGCCGTTCACCGGGTTCACCGCGTACCGGCCCAGGAAGACGCCGGTCTTGGGACGCTCGGTCGACTGCCGCTCGATCTCGGTGGCCTTCTTGGTCTGTTCCAGGTAGGCCTCGAAAGCGGCCCGCTGCTGGTCGGTCACCAGCTCGGCGGCCAGGTCGGCGTCCGGTGCCACCACGAAGAAGGTGGCCCCGTACAGGGTGTCGGGACGGGTGGTGAACACCGTCACCGGCTGCTCGCGGCCCTCGATCACGAAATCGACGTAGGCACCCTGGGAGCGGCCGATCCAGTTGCGCTGCATCGCCAGCACCCGGTCGGGCCACTTGCCCTCCAGCGCGGTCATGTCGTCCAGCAACCGCTCGGCGTAGTCGGTGATCTTGAAGTACCACTGGGTGAGCTTGCGCTTGGTGACCGCCGCGCCACACCGCTCGCAGGCGCCCTGGACGACCTGCTCGTTGGCCAGCACGGTCTGGTCGTTGGGGCACCAGTTGACGTAGGAGTCCTTGCGGTAGGCCAGGCCGCGCTCGTAGAAGCGCAGGAACAGCCACTGTGTCCAGCGGTAGTACTCCGGGTCGGAGGTGTGCAGCCGACGGCTCCAGTCGAAGCTCAGGCCGTAGCGTTTGAACGAGCGGGCCTGGGTGTCGATGTTGGCGTAGGTCCAGTCCGCGGGGTGGGCGTTGCGGGCGATGGCCGCGTTCTCGGCCGGCAGGCCGAAGGAGTCCCAGCCGATCGGGTGCATCACGTCGTAGCCCTGCATCCGCCAGTACCGGGCCACGATGTCGCCCATGACGAAAGCCTCGGCATGGCCCATGTGCAGGTCGCCGGAGGGGTAGGGGAACATGTCGAGCATGTAGCGCCGTTCCCGGGAGCCGTCGTCTGCCGGGACGAAGGTTCCGTCCGCCTCCCAGAACTTCTGCCAGCGCTCCTGCGCGGCGGCGGCATCGTAGGTAGGGCGTACCTGATCGGTGGTCACTGCTCTCTCCTCGTTCCTGACTGTTGCCGACATGAAAAAGCCCCGCGGCCTCATGGCTCGTCGGGGCGCCGCGTCTCCTCGCAGGAGGCGCGGCTAGGCAAGCAGCGAGTCTTGGTATTGCACGAGGAAATCATAGGCCATGCGGCCCCGGCGCCTTACCCGGGCGACCGGGAGAGTGCGCGCTGGACCGCCGGGGTGGTCTGCGAGAGCAGCCCTTCCCGCAGCACCTCCCACAGCGACGGTGGCACCACGTCGTCGCACACCAGCTGGAGGATCTCCGGCAGGGCAGGGTTGGCCCGACTGCCGTTCAGCCGGTCGAGGCAGATGGTCACGACCGCTCCCTCGCCGGCAATCCAGCCGGCCATCCCGGCCAGGGCCAGCGCATTGCCGGCATATTCGGGTGGCACCCGGTTCACCACCGCCTGCCACAGCGCCAGATGCGCGGTGGCGTTCTGCCGGTTCACCAGCAGCAGGGCGGCCTCCTGGGTGGGCGGGTCGCAGGCCAGCAACGCCAGCCGGACGGCCGCGGTCTCACCGAGGGCGACGTTGCCGAGCTGGGCCCGCACCACCCGTACCAGGTCGCCCGGCCAGCGGCCCTTCCGCTGCCGCGCCAGCTCGGCGGCGACCGTCGCGGCCAGACCGAGCAGCCGGGAGTACTCCGTCTGGCCAGGCGGATCGAAGCAGGCCTCCAGTTCTGCCCGGGTGCGCCGGGCCGGGAGGCCGTGGAAAGCGGCCGCAGCCGCCAGTGGGCCATGCCCCGGATCGTGCCGGCCGCCTGGCCCGCCCGGCCCGTCAGACCACCAACTGTCGCCGCTCACCAGGGTGAGCCGGCACAGCGGTGCCCGCTCCAGGAAGGCCTCGCACCGCTGCAGGACGTCCCAGCCCAGCCCGGAGTCGGGGGTATAGGCGAGCAGCCAGGCCCCGGCGGCCGGGAACCGCGTCCAGAGCCGGTGCAGCAGCCCCTCGAGCTGGCCCGTCGGCGCGATGTCGGCCAGGTCGACCCGGGCGGTGACCACCACCACACCGGACTCCACCACCAACACCACCAAGGAGTCGGTGGGGTGGAAGCCCAGCAGGTGCGGAACCAGGTCGAGGATCTCCTCAGTACTGTGTGCCCGCAGTCGCGGCACGGTCTCGCGTGAACCCATCATGTCCGCCCACTGTCGCGCGAACGGGCGCCGCGGTTCAGTTGTCCACAGCGCGGTGCCGGTCCGGCCGCCCTGTGGATGACAGCCCCCGATTGGGTCCATGCCGTAGCCTTGGCACGATGACCCAGACACCGCAGGGCTGGCCGGACAACCGGCCCCCCACCGGGTGGAGCCCGACTCCCCTCGGCAGCGGTGGCGTGCCCACCGGCCCGGATCCCAGGCAGCCGCTGGGCGCCCCCCGGCCGGAGTCGACCACGATCGGCGACTATGCACCACCGCGTTCGAAGGCGCCGTGGTTCATCGGCCTGGCGGTGGCGGTCGTGGCGGTCCTGATCGCGGTCGGTGCCACCCTGCCGCCGGACTTCTTCGGAGCGCCGTCGGCATCGCCCTCGCCCAGCCAGTCGGCCAGCCCGGCACTGCCCGGCCAGCCGTTCGGCTCCTCTGACGAACGACTGCAGGGACGCTGGGAGGTCCGCAACCACCGGTGGACGGCCTCCGGGGTCGAGGTCGAGCTCTGGCTGGCAGTGGACTCCGGCAGCCTGGACTTCTCCTTCGTCGCATTCAGCAACACCGACCAGGACGCCGAGGTGATCTACCCCTCTCCCGGGGCGGACGGCCCGGCCTTCGACCTGAACCCGGTCAACGCCGGCGAGGAACGTACCGGCTGGCTGTTCTTTCCCATCCAGCACGCCGACCTCACCCTGATCCTCTCCGAGGGCTGGGGACAGAGCCAGCTCTCCGCCCTGGTGATCCCGGCCTGAGCCGACGGCCCTGCCGTCCCGCGATCGCCCGCCGCGGCTGGCTAAGGTGGGTGACCGTGACCAGTACCGTCCCGGAGTTGCGCCGGATCGCCGTCGTCATGGACTACTCGATGACCACCATCGGGGGCGCCGAGACCGCCTTCTACGAGCAGGTGAGCACCCTCGGCCGGCACTATGAGGTGACGGCCATGGCCTGCCCGGCTCCCCGGCTCGACGAGCTCGGCACCCACCAGGGCGTCACGGCGGTCCCGGTCCCGATCTGGTTCCGGCTGCCGCTGTACGGGTTGCCGGTGACCCGCAACACCCCCGAGCTCACCCAGTTCTTCGTCGACACCTTCACCCGGCGCAACGTGCAACTGGTGCACATCCACTCCGAACTCGCCATGGGGGCTGCCGCGGTCCTGGCCGCCGAGCACCTGGGCCTGCCCGTGGTGCACACCGTCCACACCTTCTTCTGGCAGACCGCCTGGCCCATCCAGCGCCTGCTCGGCTGGGGTGCACCGCTCTACCACCGGTTCCTGACCGGTCTGCCGAACACCAGGGCGTTGCTCGCCCCGCAGCCCGGGAACTCGGCGATGCGCAACTGGACCCTGACGGTGGCGCAGCGGGTCGACCACGTGGTCTCCCCCTCCGCCCACCAGGCCGACCGGCTGCGGGAGGCCGGCCTGGAACGGATCACGGTCATCCCGAACACCCACGCGGCGCCGCGCGACGCCGTGCCGGTGACCCGGGTCGATCCACCGCTGCGGGTGGTGTGGACCGGGCGGTTCATCGCCGAGAAGCGGGTACTGCCCTTCCTGCGCGCGGTGCGCTCCGCCATGGACGCCCTGCCCGCCGGCGCACTGCGCGTGGACCTGCTGGGCCACGGCGAGCATTTCCGCAAGGCCCAGCGCCTGGCGAAGGGCTATCCGGGCATCGTGCTGCACGGCCGGGTGCCACCCGAGGAGGTCCTCCGGGTGCTCGCCGACAGCCAACTCGCCGCGATCACCTCGGTGGGCTGGGACAACCAGCCGATGGTGGTGGTGGAGGCGGTCAACGCGCTGCGGGGGGTGGTCGTCTGCGACCCGAACCTGCGAGAAGGACTGGACGGACCGGGCATCCCCGCCTACGGCACCGACGAGGACCTGCTCGCGCAGACCCTGGTTGACCTGGTGCGCCATCCCTCCCGGGTGGTGGCGGCCTCGCGGGCCTGCCTCACCGCCCGCGAGGAGTTCTCGATGGACACCTATCTGGCCCGCACCAACCAGGTCTACGCCGAGGCGCTCGACCACGCCCGGGCCCGCGCGACCGGCTGAGACCGGCCGTCAGGAGACCGCCGGCACCTGGTCGCGTTGCGAGGCCGGGTGCAATTTGGAGAGGATCACCACCCCGGTCACCGCCACCGCGCCGCTGAGCGCCATGCCCAGTCCGTCCAGGGCACCGATCAACGCGCCCTCGCCCAGCACGACGATGCCGAAGGCGACGGCCACGATCGGGTCGGTGGTGGTCATCGATCCCACCACGATCTCGGCCGGACCGTTGGCGTAGGACTGCTGGATCATCCAGCCGCCGAAGGCGTAGCAGGCCAGCATGCCGGCCATCACCCCCCAGATCAGCGGACGGCCGAACACCCCCGGCTGGCTGACCATTTCGCTGAGCGCCTTGATCAGGGCTGACGAGAGCCCGTAACAGAACGAGCCGCCGCTCGCCCACATGATGCAGCGCAGCGAGTGCCTGCCGAACCGTCCCAGCAGGCCGAACCCGGCGGCCACCGCGAACACCACCACCGAGCCGATCAGGATCCCCCATGGCGGCAGCGCGGTGTCGGGGGCGGCATTGCGAGTCGAGATCAGGGTGAAGGATGCGATGCCGGCGATGGTCAGGCAGACGGCCGCCCAGGTGCGCCGGGTCGGGCGGTAGTGGTGGATCCGCGCCGCCAGCAGCACCGACCACGGCACCGCCAGGATGCCCACCGGCTGCACGACGGTGACCGGCGCCATCATCAGCCCGAGAATGTGGAAGGCCGAGCCACCGGCGGCGACGGCGATGCCGCCCAGCCAGCGCGGGTTGGTGAGCAGGCCGAGCACCTGCCGCAGGCCGAGGTGGCGGCTGTCAGCCGCGGTGTCGACCGTCCGTCCGACCGCATAGTGCTGGATCGTCACCCCGAGCGCGAACAGCAGCGATGAGGCGATCATCAGCGTCAACGCCAGCGGGATGTTCTGTGGCAGCAGCGACGGTCCGGGCACGACGAGGGGCATCGGAAAAACCATCACTTCCATCGGGTGCACAGAATCGGGCCAAGACTAGCGGCAAGACTCACCAGCCGCCGCCACCACCGCCGCCGAAGCCGCCACCGCCGGAAAAACCAGAACCCCCCGAGGAGGCGGCCGTGGCCGACTGGAGCTGGGAGGACATCTGGCTGGAGAGCCGGTCCATCGAGGACGCGAAGCCGGGGTCGAGGTAGCCGTGGGTGCCATAGCCGATGTACCACCCGGCGGCGCTGGGGGTGTAGCGGCCCTCTGCCTCGAGCTGGGCGAAGACCTTCGTCCACCGCTCGGCGACGCCGAAGACGATGGCGTAGGGCAGGTAGCGGGAGAACACGTCGATGCCCTCCTCGAACCTGATCTGGTCGGCTTCGGCGGTACCGAGGTAGAGCTCGAAGCCCTTGGTCTGGGCGAGCATCGCCGAGCCGGTGGCGGTCCGGGAGCCGAACCGGTTGTTCATGATCAGCACCCCGATGCCGGTCACCACCCCGGACAGTCCGAGCAGGCCGAAACCACCGGTCCCGGCGGCGACGCCCCAGAAGCCCAGGCCCAGCCCGACCGCTACCCCGGCGAGCACCAGGCCCACCCCGGCTGCCAGCGCCAGCCCGCGAACCAACCGGGGATTGCGGGTGAACCAGTGCAACTCCCGGGTGACCCGGCTGTAGAGCCGCGACCGGGTGCGCTCCAGCAGGTCGCCGTAGGACTTGTTCTTCAGATCATCGGTGTCCACCACGTCACCGCGGTCGAACAGGCCGTCGAACAGCGCCTGCTCGTAGTCGACCAGGCCGTCAGGGCTGGCCAGCCGGGTGAACCGCCAGTCCTTCTTCCCGGTCTGCTCGATCCGCAGGTAGCCGCGGACGGCCAGGTCGATCATGGTGGCTGTGATGTCGGTGTTGTCGGCGGTGTTGTCGGTCAGCACTCCCACCTCACCGGGACGAGCTCCGGCCGGCGGCTGGAACTGGACCGCCACCGGCTGGCCGGCCGAACCCCGGCCGACCGAGGCCTCCTGGCCGGGAGCTGGGACCAGACCCGGGGTGAGGCCGAGGTAGACCTCGTCGCGGGCGCCCCGCCGGGTGCGGCGGATCAGGAAACCCAGCCCGAGGGCCGACAACGCGGCGGTCAGGCCACCGGTGAGCGGGGTCACGCCGAACAGGTTGCCGAGGTGGTAGCGGGTGGTGAGCCGGGCCTCGGCGGCGGTGAAGGTGCCGGACGGGAAGCCGGCGACGATCTGCAGCGGGACGCCGTCGTCGACCCGGGACTGGCTGAAGGTAGCGGTCGTGCCGCTGGAGTTGTCGGCGTCACAGGGTGCGCTGAACAACCCGCCGGTGAAACAGGCGGTCCGGACGACGTCCACCGGGCCGGTCACGGTGGCGGTGATGTCGCGGATCGGTACCTCCCAGCCGGTGCCGATCACGTTCCAGTTGAACTCGTCCAGCCCGGACTGGGCCTGCGCGGGCGCGATCAGGCCGCGGATCGTGTAGCTGATCGTGTACTGCTGCACCCCGGTGTAGGTCTGGTGCTCGCTTCCGACCCGGATCAGCAGGTTGCCCGCGTCCTCGCTGGTCGTCACCTCGGTGTTCGCCCCGGTGGAACTGGTCACGCTGC
The DNA here is from genome assembly GCF_034927565.1 of Propionicimonas sp. Lineage (GTDB taxonomy): Bacteria > Actinomycetota > Actinomycetes > Propionibacteriales > Propionibacteriaceae > Propionicimonas. Next base: position 12,015 of record NZ_JAYFPT010000058.1, on the reverse strand, counting down.
CCGGCACCACGTCCAGCATCCGCCAGTGGTCGGGATCGCCCTCGATCTCCTGCCGCAGCGGGAGGCTGATGTACGGGCCGTGGCCGGGATCGTCGCCGAAGTCGAAGTCGAGGTCGATCCTGACCTGGGTGGTGCCCTGCCGGTCGACGGTGGCGGCCACGGTGTAGCGGTCGATCTGCCAGTCGTTGTCGTCGGCGGCCGCCCGGGCCGCGGGCAGCATCACCAACGCCGCCGTGACGAGACCGAAGATGCCGAACAGTGAGACGCGTCGCACGCAACGAGCGTAGCCGCCAGGGGCTCAGTGAGGCGGACGGAGCCGCACCGCGTCACCGTCGGACGGCGCCAGGTTCAGCTCAGCGGCCCCGGCGAACACCCGGTCGGCACTCACGGTGAGGACCGCCCCGGGAACCACCCCCTGCTGCCGCAGCCGGGTGAGCCGGGCCGGGTCGCTGTCGGAGACCCGTAGCACGACGTAGCTGCCGGGGGCGGCCTGCGACAACCGGACGCTGGCGGGCGGGGGCGGCCAGGTGCCGTCCGGATCCGGGATCGGGTCGCCGTGGGGGTCGGAACGGGGATGGCCGAGCAGGACGTCGATGCGTGCCAGGAAGTCGTCGGAGACCGCGTGCTCAAGGCGCTCGGCCTCGTCGTGCACCTCGTCCCAGCCGTAGCCGAGCACCTCGGCGAGGAAACACTCCAGCAGCCGGTGGCGGCGCACCATCGCCGTCGCCAGTGCCCGTCCGCGCTCGGTGAGCACCACCGGACGGTAGGGCTCATAGCTCACCAGCCCCTGCGCGGCCAGCCGGCGCACGGCGTCGGAGACGTTGGCCTGGGAGGTCTGGAACCTGGCGGCCAGGCCCTTGGTGGTGATCGGCGGCTCCCCCCACTCGGTGGCTGCCCAGATCACCTTGACGTAGTCCTGGGCGAGTGGGGTGAGGTCGTTGACGCCGGCGGCCATCAGCCGATCCCGGCGACGGTCAGCACGATCAGGGCCAGGTTGAGCGCGACGATCAGCCCGACCACCGTCCAGGCGGCGATCCGTAGCCGCAGCGAGTTCGCCTGCTCTCCCATCACTTCCCGGTTGCCGGTCAACGACACCAGCGGCACCAGCGCGAACGGGATCCCGACGCTCAGCAGTACCTGACTCAGCACCAGGGCCCAGGTGGGATCCACCCCGAGCGCGAGCACCACCAGTGCCGGTGCCAGCGTGACCACCCGACGGGCCAGCATCGGCACCCGGACCTTCAGCAACCCGGCCATGATCGAGGCACCGGCGTAGCAGCCCACCGACGTGGAGGCCAGTCCGGAGGCCAGCAGGCCGATGCCGAACAGTGCCCCGACAGCCGGGCCGAGGGTGTTCGAGATCGCCTGGTGTGCGCCCTGGATCGAGTCGGTGCCGGCCACCCCGCGCAGGCTGTCGGCCGCCAGCAGCAGCATGGCGATGTTCACCGCGCCCGCCACCAGCATGGACGCCAGCACGTCCCCGCGGGTGGCTCGCAGCAGCCGGCCCAGCGCTGCTTTCCCGGTGTCGCCGTGCCGGTCGCGGGCCAGCGCGGAGTGCACGTAGATGGCGTGCGGCATCACGGTGGCGCCCAGCATGCTGGCGGCCAGCAGGACCGACTCCGTCCCCTCGAACCGGGGCACCAGGCCGGCGGCTGCCTCGCCCCAGGCGACGTCGCTGACGAACAGCCCGGCGACGAAGCCGATGGTGATCACCAGCAGCAGCCCCATCACCACGAACTCGAACGAACGCTGGCCGCGTCGCGACTGGACGGTCAACAGCAGCATCGACACCGCGCCGACGATCACCCCGCCCCACAGCAGCGGGACGCCGAACAGGATCTGCAGGGCGATCGCCCCGCCGAGCACCTCGGCCAGGTCGGTGGCGGCAGCCACCAGCTCGGCCTGTGCCCAGTAGAGCAGCCGTGGCCCGCGGCGCAGCCGCTGGCCGAGCAACTCCGGCAGGCTGCGGCCGGTGACCAGCCCGGTCTTGGCCGACAGATACTGCACCAGCACCGCCATCAGGTTGGCCACCACCAGCACCCAGACCAGCAGGTAGCCGTAGCGGGCGCCGGCGGTCAGGTTGGCCGCGACATTGCCGGGGTCGACATAGGCGATCGCCGCCACGAAAGCCGGTCCCCACAGCCAGTGCAGTCGCCGCTGTCGGGCTGCCGTTCGTGGGTTGTCTGCTGCCGGTGCCTCGACCGGCGGATCCGCCTGCTGCGCCATACCGGGTTCCACAAAAGTTAAGCTACCCGAACTTTTGCCGATCCATAGCACAGTCCATCCGATCCGCCGGCGGTTTCGCGCTCGCGGACGGCCCGGTGGGATCGCCCCCGGCTGCCACTACCATCGCCGGGATGAACCCCACCCCGCACCGCAGCGACCCCGATCTGGTGGTGCTCCATGCGCTGCGCTGCATCGGAACCGCACCCTGCGAACGGCTGGCCGCCGCCGTCCAACTGTCGCAGGCCGACGTCGAGTCCGAGCTGATCGACCTCGCCCGTTCCGGGCTGGTGACCTACTGGCGTGGCGGCTTCGGCGGCTGGAGCATCACCGAGGCCGGCCGCGGTACCGACGACGAGCGCATCGCCGCCGAACTTGACCAGACCGGCTCCCGGGAGCTGGTCGGACGAAGCTACGACGCCTTCCTGGTTCTCAACCCGGAACTGCTCGAGGTCTGCACGGCCTGGCAGTTGCGTCCGGTCGACGGCCTGCCGAACGACCACGCCGACCACCGCTACGACGCGCGGGTGCTGCAGCGACTGAGTTCCCTCCACCGCCGCGGGCAGGCGATCTGCACCGACCTGGCCGGCGTCCTGGAACGGTTCTCGCCCTACGGCAGTCGGCTGTCGCGGGCGCTGGAGCGCTCCACCGGCGGCGAGCTCGGCTACGTCACCGACAACACCGACTCCTACCACACCGTGTGGTTCCAGTTGCACGAGGATCTGCTGGTCACCCTGGGCACGCCGCGCTGGTGAACCCTACCGCTCGTGGCAGCAGTCCGGCTCTGGTGCCGCAGGAGGGGACGACTAACGACCGTCCGGCCGAACTGGGTACGGTTGGCCGGTGACTTCCACCGACTACTCGATGCTCGATGTGCACCGGCCTGACTCCGACCTCCCCGCGGACGAGACCCAGACCACCGAGCCGAACCGCCTCGGCCCCACCTTCCAGCCCACCCATCCGGTGGCGCTCGCCCCGGTGACCGCGCCACCGCACTCGGTGGACGGCTTCGTCAAGGAGTTCCTGCGCGAGCTGAACACCGGGCAGGGCGTCGCGCTGTCCCGCTCCAGCGTCAACGACCAGTACCTGGCGCTGGCCCGTACCGTCCGGCACTATCTGATGGCCCGCTGGCTGGAGAACACCCGCAAACAGCGTCACTCGAAGGCCAGGATGGTCGGCTACCTCTCGGCCGAGTACCTGCTGGGACGCCAGCTCGGCAACGCCCTGCTGGCCACCGACCTGTCCGACATCGCGGAGAAGGCGATGGCCGCCTGCGGCCTCGAACTCGACACCCTGCGCGCCCAGGAGGTGGAGCCCGGCCTCGGCAACGGCGGCCTGGGCCGGCTTGCGGCCTGTTTCATCGACTCCCTGGCGACCATGAGCGTTCCCTGCATTGGCTACGGCATCCGCTACGAGTACGGCATCTTCAAGCAGACCTTCGTGGACGGCCGCCAGGTCGAGCAGCCCGACACCTGGCTCGCGCTCGGCAATCCCTGGGAGTTCGCCCACCCCGAGTCGGCCGTGCAGGTCGACTTCGGCGGCCACACCGAGCGCTATCTCGACACCGACGGGGTCGAGCGCACCCGCTGGATCCCGGACTGGAACGTCCTGGGCATCCCCTACAACTACATGGTCCCGGGCTACCTCAACGGCCGGGTCAACACGCTGCGGCTGTGGAGCGCCCAGGCCACCAAGAGCTTCGACCTGTCGATCTTCAATGCCGGCGACTACGCCGAGGCCGTCCGCGCCCAGACCTTCGCCGAGAACATCACCAAGGTGCTGTACCCCGAGGACTCCACCCCACAGGGCAAGGAACTGCGGCTGCAGCAGCAGTACTTCTTCGTAGCCTGCTCGATCCGCGACTTCATCGACCGGCTGATGGGCCCCGAGGAGGATCTGCACACCCTGCCGGACCGGATCATCTTCCAGCTCAACGACACCCACCCGGTGATCGCCGTCCCCGAACTGATGCGGCTGCTGGTCGACGAGCGGAAGTTCGACTGGGACGACGCCTGGGAGATCACCCAGAAGTGTTTCGCCTACACCTGCCACACCCTGCTGCCCGAGGCCCTGGAGGTGTGGCCCACCGACCTGCTCGGACGGCTGCTGCCCCGGCACCTGGAGATCATCAACCAGATCAACGAGGAGTTCCTCAGCCAGGTGCGCGCCACCTATCCCGACGACGAGATCCGGGCCCGCCGGATGTCCATCGTGACCGACTACCCCGAGCGCGCCGTCCGGATGGCCTACCTGGCCACCGTCGCTGGCAGCAAGGTCAACGGCGTCGCCGAGCTGCACTCCCAGTTGCTGCGCGACAAAGTGCTGCCGGACTTCTCGCAGTACTGGCCGGACAAGTTCACCAACGTCACCAACGGGGTGACCCCGCGCCGGTTCGTCAAGCTGGCCAATCCTGGCCTGTCCGAGCTGATCACCGACACCATCGGGGTCGGCTGGCTGACCGATCTGGAGCGGCTGGAGGAGCTCGAGCCGTATGCCGAGGATGCCGACTTCCGGGTGGCCTTCGCCGCGGTGAAGGCCACCAACAAGCTGCAATTGCGCCAGTTGCTGAAGGCCCGTGACGACATCGACCTGCCCACCGACCATCTGCTCGACGTGATGGTCAAGCGGCTCCACGAGTACAAGCGCCAGAGCCTCAAGGTGCTGCACATCGTCACGCTGTACGAGCAGATCCTGTCCGGCAAGGTGAGGCCCGAGGACATCACCCCGCGCACCTTCGTCTTCGGCGCCAAGGCCGCCCCCGGCTACCGGCTGGCCAAGGAGACCATCTTCCTGATCAACTCGGTGGCGAAGGTGATCAACGCCGACCCGCTGGTGCAGGGCCGGCTCAGCGTCGCCTTTCCGGCGAACTACAACGTGACCCTGGCCGGACGGCTGATCCCGGCTGCCGACCTGTCCGAGCAGATCTCGCTGGCCGGCAAGGAGGCCTCCGGGACGGGCAACATGAAGTTCGCGCTCAACGGCGCGCTGACCATCGGCACCGATGACGGCGCAAACGTCGAGATCCGCCGCCTGGTCGGCGACGAGCACTTCTTCCTGTTCGGTCTGCTCGAGCCGGAGGTCGCCGATCTGCAGAGCCGCGGCTACCGTCCCCACGAGTACTACGAGAACAACCCGCAACTCAAGGCCGCCCTCGACCTGATTGCCTCGGGGCACTTCTCCGGCGGCGACCGCGGGGTCTTCGAGCCGCTGGTCTCGAACCTGCTCTACGAGGACCGCTTCCTGGCCCTGGCCGACTACCAGTCCTATCTGGACGCGCAGGCGAAGGTGGAGGCGTACTACGCCGACACCGAGGCGTGGACACGCTCGGCGATCCTGAACGTGGCCCGCAGCGGCTACTTCTCCTCCGACCGCTCGATGCGCGACTACATCGACCGGATCTGGCACACCAATCCGGCCTGAGCCGGGTTCGGCGGGCAGTGCCCGGGCGTGCCGCTATGCCTGCCCGGGCCGCCGGTCGTCGGTGGCCTGGCCGTAGACGTTCTGGTAGCGGTTGTAGAGCGCGTCGATGTCGGACCGGGCGATCGGGACGGGCTCGCCCAGCTGCCGCGCGAAGTGGACGGTGCGCGCCACGTCCTCGACCATCACCGCGGCTTTCACCGCGTCCTTGGCGGTGACCCCGACGGTGAACGGTCCGTGGTTGGCCATCAGTACCGCCCGGGAGCGGGAATGGCGCAAGGTCTCGACGATCCCGCGGCCGATCGAGTCGTCACCGATCAGCGCGAACGGGCCCACCGGGATCTCCCCGCCGAACTCGTCGCCGATCATGGTCAGCACGCACGGGATCGGCTCGCGCCGGGCCGCCCACGCGGTGGCGTAGTCGGAATGGGTGTGCACCACCCCACCCACCTCGGGCATGTGCCGGTAGACATAGGCGTGCGCGGCGGTGTCACTGGACGGGGACCGCTCGCTGCCCGGCGTTCCTGGAATCGCGTTGCCGTCGGCATCGCACAGGATCATGTTCTCCGCAGCCAGGTCGTCGTAGGAGACCCCGGACGGCTTGATCACGAACAGCTCGGTGCCCGGCACCCGTCCCGAGACATTGCCGGCCGTCCACACCACCAGGCCGTAGCGGACGAGTTCGGCGTGCAGCCGGGCGACGTCGGCCCGCAGTTGGTCGATCCTGGCCTGGGTGTCGGCATCGAACTGGGTCATCGTGGGGATCCTCTCGGTCAGCGGGTCAACGGGGTCATCGGGTCACGGAGTCGCGGGGTCACGCCGTGGCGGCGCGGTCGATTCCCGTACCACCAGCACCGGCGGGATCAGGTCTCCGGCCGGTGGCGTCTGGCCCTGCAGCGCAGCGATCAGCAGGGTGACACTGAGTGCGCCCAGGGCGTGGAAGTCCTGCCGGACGGTGGTCAGCGGCGGCAGGAAGTGCCGCGACTCCGGCAGGTCGTCGAAGCCGATCACCGAGATGTCCTCGGGCACCCGCAGGCCGCGAGTGTGCAGCCCATGCAGCAGGCCGAGGGCCATCTGGTCATTGGCAGCGAAGACCGCCGTGGCCCGCTCGATCTCGGCAGCGGTGGTGGCGTAGTGGTAGCCGAAGTCGGCCGACCAGTCCCCCACCACAGGTTCGTGGACAGCCAGCCCGGCCTCGGTCAGCCCTTCCCGCCAGGCTCGGGCCCGGGCCACCGCGTCCAGCCAGTCGGTCGGTCCGGCAAGATGCAGGATCTCGCGGTGGCCGAGCTCCAGCAGGTGGTCGACGGCCAGCCGGGCGCCGGCCGCCTGGTCGACGGCCGCGGTCAGCCGGTCCGGCGCTGACCCGGCGGTCACCACCAGGACGGGCAGGTCGGCCATCACCTCGCCCACGCTCTCCAGCGAGGGAATCCGCGGCGCGATCACGCACAGCGCCTCCACACCCTGCATCATCAGGTTCTCCACCCCGGCCGCCGGGCCGCCCGGAATGCCGGGCACCGAGATCGCCTCGACTGAGTAGCCCACCTCGCGGGCTGCCTCCTCGAAGCCGCGCAGCGCGGTATTGGGGCCGTACTGCGCGCCGCCGTCCACCAGCACCCCCAGCCGGTGGGTGTGGTTGGTGGCCAGCGCGCGGGCCATCGGGTTCGGGGTGTACCTCACCTCGTCGATGGCCTGCAGTACCCGCTGCCGGGTGGACTCCCGGATACTGGGATGGTTGTTCAGTACCCGCGAAACGGTCTGGTGGGACACCCCGGCGAGGCGGGCGACGTCGTACATGCTCGGCTTGCGCCGCGCGCTCGGCTCCGCCATCGCACGCCCTCCCGATCCGGCTGCAGGTACCGGCGTCCCGCGGTGGTCGCCGTCGGTGCGATGTTACCGCTAACCCTGTGTTCCGGCGAGTGCTTCGGTGTCATCGTCCAGCGGACGTCCGGTGATCTCGGGCAGCGCCAGCGCCGCGGTCGCAGCCAGGACGAAGACCACGCCGAACAGCCCGAAGACCAGAACCTCACCGCCCAGCGGCAACAGCACCGGCACCAGCAGCGGGGCGATGATCGAGGCGATCCGGCCGAAGGCCGCAGCAGCCCCCGTCCCGGTACCGCGCACCGGGGTGGGATACAGCTCCGGCCCGACGGCGTAGAGCGCACCCCAGGCACCCAGGTTGAAGAAGGACAGCGCGCAGCCGGCGGCGATGATCGCTCCCGGCGCGCCCGCCAGCCCGAACAGCACCGCCGAGACCGCCGAACCCGCCAGGAAGACCGCCAGGGTGACCCGCCGGCCCCAGACCTCGATCAACCAGGCGGCAGCCGCATAGCCGGGCAGCTGGGCGAGGGTGATGATCAGGGTGTACTCGAAGGACTGCACCAGGTCGAAGCCGCGGCCGACCAGCAGGGTCGGAATCCAGATGAAGGCGCCGTAGTAGCTCAGGTTGATGCAGAACCAGACCGCCCACAGCGCCGCCGTCCGGCCCCGGTACTCCCGCGACCAGATCGACCGGGCCGGTTCGCCCTCGCCGCTGACTGGTTCGGCTTCCACCGCGTCAGTCGCGCCCGTGGCCCGGGGCTCCACCTCGCTGCCGCGCTCGAAGGCCTGGACGGCCGCCTCGGCTTCGGCGTGGCGTCCCTTCAGCTCCAGGTAGCGCACCGACTCGGGCAGCCCCCAGCGGACCACCGCCGCGTAGACCGTCGGCAGGATGCCCACCGCCAGCGCCCACCGCCAGCCGTTGTCGGCGGCCGGCACGATGACGTAGCCGATCAGGGCGGCCATCAGCCAGCCGACCGCCCAGAACGCTTCCAGCGCCACCACCATCCGGCCACGGATCCGGCGTGGCGCGAACTCGCTCACCAGGGTTGAGGCGACCGGCAGTTCGGCGCCCAGGCCCAACCCGACCAGGAACCGCAGCGCGATCAGCATCGCCACCGAGGTGGACAGGGCGGCCGCACCGGTGGCCAACCCGTAGACCAGCAGGGTCAGCGCGAAGGTCTGCCGGCGTCCCACCCGGTCGGCCAGCAGGCCGCCGAGGGTGGCGCCCAGCGCCATGCCGACGAAACCGATCGACCCGATCCAGGACAGCTGGGTGGCGTCGAGGTTCCACTGCTGCCGCAGCGCCGCCATCACGAACGAGATCAGCCCGACGTCCATCGCGTCCAGCGCCCAGCCCACCCCGGAGCCGACCAGCAGTCTGCGGTGCTGCCGGCCGAACGGCAGCCGGTCAAGCCGCTCAGCGCGGGTGGGTGCAGTGGGGTTGGTCGTCATAGCCGCCTCTCCTCGGTTCGCGGGCACGATCGTACGGTGAGGCCTTCGCTGCGGCGAACTGACCTGTAGAATGTCCGCGATCCGACCGGAGGCCATGGTGAGGCTGTCGCAACTACGCAGGACGGGGGGCTCGATCCTCCTGAGCGTCCTCGGCGTGCTCGCGCTCACCGGGTCGCTGCCGCGACTGGCCTTCTCCAGTACCCTGCCGGCCTGCCTGACCGAGTCATCGGGGACAGCCTGGCTGGGGGTGCACCTGCGCCTGCTGGCCCACAGCAGTTCCTGCCCGGAGGGCAGTTACGCGCCCGGCCCGCACTATGCCGAGATCGCCCAGTTCTCGGTCGTGCTCTCGCTCTCCGCGCTGATCGCGGGGCTGGCGATGCTGGCCGTCGGGCTCGGTTTCGGCTGGTGGGCGCTGCGGGCGCTCGCCGCGGCCCGCTCCTGGCTCCGCCGGCGCGTGACTGCCGACCGTCCGGTGGTGACGCCGTCCACCGCTGTCCGTCCGCCGCTGCAGGCGTTCATCGCCGACCTGCGGGCGGCAGTGTTGACCGGTCTGCGGCTGCTGCGTGGCCCGCCGGCCGCGGCCCTGGCCTGAGGAATCCCCGCGCCGCCAGGCGCATCCATCCCCACAGCCCTGCGCGCCCGCGCGGGCTGGCCAGCACGCCGAGCCCAGAACACGGAGACGACCATGAGCAAGACACCCAAACAACCCACCCCGCCCTCCGGCAACCGTCGTGAGCAACTGCAGCAGCAGCGCGAGCGGGAAGCCCGGGAGCGCAAGCTCCGCAACATCATCACCTTCAGCATCCTCGGCGTCGCCGTGGCGGCCATCGTCGGCGTCATCGTCTGGGTAGCTCTCAACGCCCGCAGCGCCCCGGTGGCCGAGGGTGGTGGTGCCGCGACCGGCAACTACACCCTGGTTGTCGGCGAGGACGACGCCCCGGTCACCCTGACCATCTACCAGGACTTCATGTGCCCCTACTGCGGTGACTTCGAGCGGGCCAACCGCGACGACCTGGAGGCCCTGGTCGCCGACGGCACCGCGAAGGTCGAGCTCCACGTCCTGAACTTCCTCGACGAGGCCTCGCAGGGCACCAAGTTCTCCACCCGTGCTGCCAACGCCCTGGTCGCGGTGGCCAAGGCCGAGCCGGACAAGGTGATGGCCTTCAACGCGGCGATCTTCGACCACCAGCCCGAGGAGAACACCGCCGGGCTGTCCGACTCTGAGATCGCGGACCTGGCCCGCCAGGTGGGCGTCGGCAACGACGTGATCGCCAGTTTCGCCCAGCTGGCCAACGCCGACTTCGTCACCAAGGGCACCACCCAGGCCTTCAACACCGACGGCATCGGCGGCACCCCGACGATCAAGATCGACGGCGCCGACTGGCCGACCAAGAGCGATCCGGCCGGCGCGCAGTACCAGGCCGGGCCGCTGAAGGCAGCGGTCGAAGCAGCAGCGGCCACGAAGTGAGCGACATCCTGGAACGGCTCCACGGCTTCCGGCAGTCGGACGGCTGGATCTTCGGCTACATGCTGTTCTCCTCGCTGGTCAGCCTGACCGCATCGCTGGTGCTGTCCATCGACGCGGTCGAGCTGGCTCGGGACGCCAACGCGGCGCTGAGCTGCAACATCAACCAGGTGATCAGCTGCGGCAAGGTGGGCGTGACCTGGCAGGCCAACCTGCTGGGCTTCCCCAACGCCTTCCTCGGCCTGATCGCCGAGCCGGTGGTGATCACGATCGCCGTGGCCAGCCTGGGCAAGGTGAGGTTCCCGCGCGGGTTCATGTTCGCCGCCCACGTGGTCTACACGATCGGGCTGGGCTTTGCCTACTGGCTGTTCTACCAGTCGATGTTCCACATCAACGCGCTGTGCCCGTGGTGCCTGCTGGTGACCCTGTCGACCACGCTGGTGTTCACCTCGCTGACCCACGTCAACATCCGCGACAACAACCTGTTCCTGCCCGAACGGGTGAACCGGGCCCTGCAGTCCGGTCTGCGGATGGGGATCGATGCGCTGGTGATCACGCTGTGGTTGGTGTTCCTGGTAGTGGCGGTGATGCTGAAGTACGGCCCGGCGCTCTGGGGCGCGTAGAGGTCTGCTCCCCGGGAGGCGGCCCTACGGAGGCTCCGTCCGCTTCGCTCCGAGTTTGCACACCGTGTTCGGTAGGAAAACTCGGAGCGAGGCGGTCGCCGCGCCTGTGCGGTGAACCCGCCGCCCGCGGTCATGGCAGAGTGTCCCCATGGCTGTGCTGGTCGATCCGCGACTCGACGAGAGCCGGCTGACCCGCGCCCTGTTCAGCTACGACGCCTCGCTCTACCGGGTGGTGCCGCAGGCGGTCGCCCAACCCCGCAGCGTCGAGGAACTGGCCGACCTGGTCGACCATGCCCGAGACCGTGGCATCCCGGTCACCATCCGCGGGGCCGGGACGTCCTGCGCCGGCAATGCGGTCGGGCCGGGCATCGTGCTGGACACCTCCCGGCACCTGAACGCGATCGCCGGGATCGACCCGGACGCCCGCACCGCGCGGGTGGAGCCGGGGATCGTCCAGACCCAGCTGCAACGGACGGCGGCGCCGTACGGGCTGCGGTTCGGGCCCGACCCGTCCACCTCCAACCGGTGCACGATCGGCGGAATGATCGGCAACAACGCCTGCGGGCCGCGGGCCCTGGGCTACGGCCGCACCGCCGACAACCTGGTGGCGCTGGACGTGATCACCGGCAGCGGTGAGCAACTGCGGCTGGACACCCGGACAGACCTGCGGAAGAGCCACTCCCCCACCCTGCGCCGGCTGCACGACCTGGTAATGGCCAACCTGGGCGTGATCCGCACCGAGTTCGGCAGGTTCGCCCGGCAGGTCTCCGGCTACAGCCTGGAACACCTGCTGCCCGAACACGGCTTCGACGTCACCGCCTTCCTGGCCGGTTCGGAGGGCACCCTGGCGGTGGTCGCCGGCGCCGAGGTCCGGCTGGTCGAGGCACCCGCGCACACCGTCGTGGTGGCATTGGGCTACCCGTCCATGGCCGAGGCGGCGGACGCCGTGCCCGGGGTCCTCAAGCACCGGCTGGTCGCGCTGGAGGGGCTGGACGCCCGGATCGTCGATGTCGCCCG
>NZ_JAYFPT010000047.1:0-111069 GCF_034927565.1 Propionicimonas sp. | reverse complement strand
GCCGATCTCAGCCGCGATCTCCTCCGGCGTCTGGCCGGTGCACAGCGCGGTCAGCAGCAGCAGGTTGGCCACCTCGGGCCGGTGCTCGGGGTCGTAGGTGATGAACCGGTCGGAGTCGGTGACCGCCTTCTTGATCAGCTTGGCGGTGGTGTCGGCGTCCATCCCGATCTCGAGGGTGTTGCCCTTCGACTTGCTCATCTTGCTGCCGTCCAACCCCAGGATGCTGGGCGCCTTGCTGAGCAACGCCTCGGCCTGCGGGAAGATCGGCCGGCTGGGGTCGACCCGGCCGTAGCGCTCGTCGAACCGGCGGGCGACCACCCGGGTCTGTTCCAGGTGCGGCAGCTGGTCCTTGCCGACCGGCACCAGGTTGGCCTTGCAGAACAGGATGTCGGCCGCCTGGTGCACCGGGTAGGTGAGCAGCAGCCCGGACAGCGGACGGTCGCCGGTCGCCTCCAGTTCGGCTTTCACGGTCGGGTTGCGGCGCAGTTCGGAGTCGGTCACCAGCGACAGGAAGGGCAGCAACAGCTGGTTCAGCGCCGGGACGGCCGAGTGGGCGTAGATGATCGTCTTCGCCGGGTCGATGCCGATCGCAAGGTAGTCGGCCACCATGCCCAGGGCACGCTCGCGGATCGGGCCGGTGCCGTCCCGGTCGGTGATCACCTGGTAGTCGGCGATCAGGATGATGGTCTCCACCCCAGCGTCCTGCAGTCGCACCCGGTTGGCCAGCGAGCCGAAGTAGTGCCCCAGGTGCAGGTTGCCGGTGGGACGGTCTCCGGTCATGATCCGGAACCGGCCCGGGTTGACGGCGATCTCGGCCTCGATCTCGGCGCTGCGTGCCGCGGTCCGGCGCAGCGAGGCATCCGAGGTGGAGTTGGCGAGTTCGTCGCCGGCATCGAGGACGTCGTCGGTCATCAGGTCATCGCTTTCAAGGTCTGGACAGCCCGCCAAGCCTATCAATGCTGCCAGCGCGGCTGATCCGGCGCGCGCCGCCATGCGGCCGGTACGGCACCACCGGCCCCAGACCCTCAGCGAGCCGGGCTGATCCCCCCAGCGGCCTCGATCCGGCGCTCGATCTCGGCCAGGACCTCGGGCGCGGTGGTGTTGAGGCCGAGCGGGTGCCCTACCTTGCCGGTGCCGTGATAGTCCGACGAGCCGGTGGCCAGCAGCCCGTGACGTTCAGCCAGCCGGCGCAACTCCTGCCTGGTCTGGGAGGCATGGTCGTAGTGGTCGACCTCGACCCCGTCCAGACCATGGTCGGCGGCCAGCCGGGCCAGCCGCGACTCCGACAGCGACGGACGGCTCCCCCGCCCCCAGGGATGGGCGATCACCGTCACGCCACCGGCGGCGTGGATCAGGTCAATGGCCTGGGCCAGCACTGGGGCGTAGCGCGGTACATAGGCCGGCCCGCCGTCGCGGAGATAGGCGTCGAACGCGGCCCGCCGATCGGCCACATAGCCGAGTTCGACCATCGCGTCGGCCACATGCGGCCGCCCGATCGACGGACTGCCCGCCTGAGTGCGTTCCAGCACCTCGGCCGGGATCGGCATGCCCAGGCCCTCCAGGGCGCGCAGCATGGCGGGCACCCGCCCGTCCCGTCCCCGGCGGACGGCCGCCAGTTCGGCGCCCAGCGCAGCGTCGTCGGGCCGGCAGCCGTAACCGAGCAGGTGCACGCTGGTCCCGTCCACCCGGGTGGACATCTCGACCCCCGGCACCACCACCACGCCGGCTTCGGGACCGGCGGCCATCGCCTCGGCCAGTCCGTCGAAGGTGTCGTGGTCAGTGAGGGCCACCACGTCGAGCCCGGCGGCGCGCGCCGCCTGCACCAGTCCGGCCGGAGAATCGGTGCCGTCGGAGACCCGGCTGTGGGTGTGCAGATCAATCCGCATGAATCGAGCCTATCCGGCCCGGAACCTGTTCGGTTCGCACCGATGACAAGCGCCGATTCGATATCCTGAGAACTGCCCGACAGGAGAGGAACCATGAGCGGCACCGCAGAGATCCACGACGCAACTTTGACCCCCGGCAAGCTGGAATTGCTGGCCGGCTGGATCGGCGCACAGCCCTGGTTCGCCGGCGATCCCGCTGACCTCGAGGTGGTCGGCTCCTTCCGGTTCGTCGACCCCGACGGCGAGGTCGGCATCCAGACCCTGCTGGTGCGTTCCGGAGGCGTCACCTACCAGGTACCGCTGACCTACCGGGCGGCGCCGCTGGAGGATGCCACCGACGCCCTGATCGGCACCAGCGAGCACTCCGTGCTGGGCACCCGCTACGTCTACGACGCGGTCTCCGATCCGGTCTACGCGATCGAGACCTTCCGGGTGATCCACGAGGGCGACACCGAGGCCGAACTCTCCCGCGGGGAGAAGACCGCCACCGTCCAGGGCAGCGGGATCACGCCGGTGTCCAATGCCGCCACCGAGGCCGTCCGGTTGGTCCGCGTCCTGGACGGCAACCACATCCCGCACACCATGCCGCTCGGTACCCTGATCGGCACCTGGCAGGAGGACGGGGCCGAGCGCTCCGAGATCCTGGCCATCCTGCGCTGAACCGGGCGTCCGTCCCTGAGCCCGCCCGACGGCTTCACTGTGACAGAAACCGGGCAGTAGCGGCCAAGCGTGTGGATTATCCACGCGAAGTGCCTCTACTGCCCGGTTTGTGTCAGCGGCATCGAGGTCAACCAGCGCATCCCGGAGCCAACCCCTGAATTCCGGAGCCAACTTCTGATCAGGGCAGCAGCCCCCTGGCTAGCCCCAAGCCCACGCTCATCCGGGCCAGATCCGGCTCGCCCTCGCAGACCTGACGCAGGGTCTCGATCCGGGTCTGCGCCCGCGGGTTGGCCGCCAGCCAGGCGTCCACCAGTTCGTCGGCTCCAGACCCCGCCGGGGCGCCATCGAGGACGGCCGCGGTCAGGTCGTCCTGGACGGCGAGCAGGTCGTCGCGCAGCGCCGCCCTGGCCATCGCGTCCCAGCGCACCTGGCGGGGCAGCACATCGATCCGGTCGACCAGCGTGTCCAGTCCCAGCCGGTGACCGAGAGCGAAGAAGACATCCCTGACCAGCCCGGGCGCCAGCCCCAGCCGCCCGGCGATCGCGGCGATCCCGAGGGCGTAGTGGGAGTAGGTGGCGGTGGCCATCGCCGAGGCGAGCTCTTCTGGGGCACCCCGGTCCACCCAGGACCGGTAGAGCGCCTCGGCCGCCTGCTGCTGGGTCGGGGTGACGTGGTGTCGCAAGTCGGCACGGACCTCCGCCACCGGCTCGGCGAACTCGCCGATCGCGGCCCGGATCGCCAGCGGCGCCCGGCGGTTGTGCAGCAGCCAGCGGGCCGCCCGTTCCACCATGCGCTGCAGTTCCATCCGCAGTTCGACCACCAGGCCGGCGTCCAGGTCGCCCATCCTGCCCAGCAGCACCTCCGAGAGCCCGACGTTGTAGATCGCCCGGGCGGCGAGCTGCGCCCGGATGACGTCCTCCACCCGCGAACCGGTCTCGGTGGTCAGGCGATGGTAGGCGGTGGTGCCCTGGGAGTTGACGAACCGGTTGATCGCGACCGTGGTGATGATCTCCCGGGCAAGCACGTGCCCGTGCATGTGCTCGCCGAATCGTTCCCGCAGCGGCTTGGGGAAATACCCCACCAGCCGGTCGGCAAGGTAGGGATCCTCGGGAAGGTCGGTGGCCAGCATCCACTGTTTGAGCGCGATCTTGGTGTAGGCCAGCAGCACCGCCGCCTCGGGACGGGTGAGCGCCCCTCCGGTGGCGATCCGACGAGCCATCTCCTCGCTGCTCGGCAACGCCTCCAGCCCACGGTCGAGGAAGCCCTCCTCCTCCAGGGTGCGCATCCAGGCCTCCTGCTGCCCGGCAAGCTCGGCGGCCCGGGACATCTCGCCGGTGAGCGCACTGTTCTGGTCGATGTTGTGGCTGAGCACCAGCCGGGCGACCTCGGGGGTCATCGAGGCCAGCAGCGGGTCGCGCTCGGCGGGCGCGAGCCGGCCGGCGGCCAGTTCGGCGGCGAGCAGGATCTTGATGTTCACCTCGTGGTCGGAGGTGTCCACGCCGGCGGAGTTGTCGATGAAGTCGGTGTTGATCAGACCGCCGGCCGCGGCATACTCAATCCGGCCCTGCTGGGTCCAGCCGAGGTTGCCGCCCTCGGCCGCCACCCTGGCCCGCACCTGGCGGCCGTCCACCCGGACGGCGTCATTGGCCTTGTCGCCCACCTCGGCGTTGGTCTGGGTGGACGCCTTGACATAGGTGCCGATGCCGCCGTTGAACAGCAGGTCGACCGGCGCGGTCAGGATCGCCCTGATCAGCTCTGCCGGCGTCAGGTGGTTCGTCCTGCCGTCGATCCCGAGCGCCCGCCGGACCTCCGCGCTGACCGGGATCCGCTTTGTGCTGCGCGGGTAGATCCCGCCACCGGCGGAGAGCAGGGTCTTGTCGTAGTCGGCCCAACTCGACCGCGGCAACCCGAACAGCCGCTGCCGCTCGGCGAAACCGGCCGCGGCATCGGGATCGGGGTCGAGGAAGATGTGCCGGTGGTCGAAGGCTGCCACCAGCCGCAGGTGCGGCGAGCACAGCATGCCGTTGCCGAAGACGTCGCCGGACATGTCACCGATCCCGGCGACCGTGAACCCGGTGGTCTGGGTGTCGATCCCGAGCTGCCAGAAATGGTGCTTCACCGACTCCCAGGCCCCACGAGCGGTGATCCCCATCTTCTTGTGGTCGTAGCCACTCGACCCGCCGGAGGCGAAGGCGTCGCCCAGCCAGAAGCCGCGGGAGACAGCGATCGCGTTGGCCAGATCGGAGAAGGTGGCAGTTCCCTTGTCAGCGGCCACCACCAGGTACGGGTCGTCGCCGTCGTAGCGCACCACCTGCTGCGGCGGCACCACCTCCCCGTCCCGGATGTTGTCGGTGACGCTCAGCAGCGCGTCGACGAAGATCCGGTAGCAGGCCTCGCCCTCGGCCTGCCAGGCCTGGCGGTCGACGGACGGATCGGGCAGCCGGGCGGGGACGAAGCCCCCCTTCGCGCCGACCGGCACGATCACGGTGTTCTTCACCGTCTGGGCCTTCACCAGGCCGAGCACCTCGGTGCGGAAGTCCTCGGCCCGGTCCGACCAGCGCAGCCCGCCGCGGGCCACCGCACCGAACCGCAGGTGCACGCCCTGCACCCTGGGCGAGTAGACGAAGATCTCGAACGCCGGTCGCGGTTCGGGCAGCAGCGGAAGCTGTCCGGGCAGCAGCTTCAGCGCCACCGTCTCTCCCGCGGTGAAGGCGTTGGTGCGGACGCAGGCCCGCACCACGGCCAGGAACATCCGCAGGATGCGGTCGTGGTCGAGGCTGGCCACCGCGTCGATCCCGGCTTCCAGCTCGGCCTCCAGCCGAGTGAGCGCTCGCTGCCGATCGTCCGGGTCGCTGTGGGCAGCCGGGTCGAACTTGGCCTGGAACACCTGGACCAGCAGCCGGGCGAGTTCGGGGTGGGCGAGGATCGCGCTGGCGATGTACTGCTGGCTGAACGCGACGCCGGCCTGCTGCAGGTAGCGCGAGATCGCCCGCAGCCAGGTCACCTGCCGCCAGTCCAGGCCGGCGGTCAGCACCAGCCGGTTCATCCGCGCCGGTTCGGCCAGCCCGCGCCAGCAGGCCTCGAAGCCGTCGATGAACCGCTGACGCGCGGCCTGGTCCCACTCCTCCACCTCGGGGGCACCCTCGGGCAGCCGCAGGCCGAAGTCGTAGACCGTCAAGCGGCGGCCGCGCAGATTCCAGTCGAAGGGACGCTCGTCGATCACGTCCACGCCGAAGACCGACAGCTGCGGCATCACCTCGCTGAGCTCGAGTTCGGTCAGGCTGAACACCTTCAACCGGACGTGGGCCAGGTCGTCGGGATCCTCCGGGGTCCACAGCGAGAACCGCAACTCGCCGGCGTCCTCGAGCTGGTTGGCCAGCCGCAGGTCGGCGACCGCCACCGACGGGGTGAACGCCTCGGTGTAGGCCTCGGAGAACTCGACCCCGCGCGCCTCGCTCGGCATCTGGGCAGCGGCCTCCACGAAGCCGTCCTCCCAGGTCCGGGTGGCCTGCTCGACCAGCTCGCCGATCCTGGCCTCCTCGGCGAGGGCGTCTGGGGCGTCTGGGTGCGAACCCGTGTCCGCCAGCCGGACGGTGAAGAACAGCCTGGTCAGCGACGACTCGGTGACCTGGATGGTGTACTCCAGCGACTCCCCGCCCAGTTCGGACAGCAGGATGTCGGTGATTCGCAACCGGACGGTGGTGTTGTACCGCTCCCTGGGCAGATAGATCTGCACGGTGGCGAACTGGCCGTACCGGTCGCGGCGCAGGAAGGCCCGCACCACCTGGCGTTCCCGCAGCCCTGCGACCGCGGTGACCACCCGGGCAAGTTCGTCGACCTCGGCCTGGATCAACTCGTCGCGCGGGTAGGTGGCGATCACCTGCCGGACGCCGTGGCCGCCATAGGAGTCGGCGGCGTAGCCGCTGCGGGCCAGCAGTCGCTCCGCCTTGGCCGTCAGCACCGGGATGTGGGTGACGCTCTCGGCGTAGGCGGTGGCCGACAGCAGGCCGAGGAAGCGGTGTTCGGTGGTCAGCTGACCGTCGGCGTCGTAGAACCGCACCCCCACGTAGTCGAGATAGGCCCGGCGGTGGACGCGGGAACGGCGCGGATCCTTGGTCAGCACCAGCGCCTCGTGATCGCCGGGCGAGGGCAGGGCGTGGAAGGTGCCCGGCGCATCGTCGCCACGCAGCATGCCCAGCCCGGTCCCGGACACCGGCTGGAAGGTGCTGCCGTCCCACCGGTACTCGCGGTAGCCGAGGAAGACGAACCGGCCGGCGCTCAGCCAGCGCAGCAGTTCGATAGCGCTGCGCACCCGTCGCGGGGTCGCGGGGTGGGGGGCGGCCTCGAGCAGGTCGGCGGCGTGGAGTGCACGCTCGGTCATCGGGTGCCAGTCGGTGACCACGACCGCCACTTCGTCCAACGTTGCCCGCAGCCCTGCCAGCAGGTCGGGGGTGGCCTCGGCTGCGGCCACCCCCAGCGGCGGGTAGACCTCCAGGGCGATCCAGGATTCCTGGATGCCCTCGGATGCGAGCCCCTGGACGTCACCGGCGGCGTCCCGCTCGACCATCAACTGGGGGTGGAAGAGCCGGCGCAGGCTCCAGCCCTGCCGGGTGAGTTCGATCCCCAGGGAGTCGACCAGGAAGGGACGGTCGTCGGTGACCAGTTGCACCCAGGTGGAGCCGTGCGCGTCCCAGCTGTCGGTCTCGGCGGTGGGGGTCACCACCTGCAGCCGGTGGTCGTCCGGTTCGCGGTGCCGGCCCAACTCGAGGTGGGCGGCGATCATCCCCGCCAGCGTCGCGGTCGGCAGCGCCGCGATCTCGTCGCCGCCGACATGCTCCAGGTACTGCTGGCAGAACGACCAGAAGTCCGCCCGGTCCAGCTCCGCCGGGGGCGGGAAGGAGGATCGGAGCAGGGATTCCAACCGGGTGAGGGATCCGGCGGCGGAGGCTGGCTCCCCCTCATTGCTGAGCATCGAAAGACGTCCTCGCTGACTGGCTTGACCGACACCTCCACACTAGCCACGGCGAGGCCGGGAACCGAATCCGGCCCGGTGGGCAAGAATGGGCGCCATGCAGATCAGCACCACCCATGCGTTCCCGCAGCCGGTCGACGCGGCCTTCACGATGCTGCTCGATCCCGAGTTTCTGGACGCGGTGTGTGCCGCCACTCATCCGATCGAGTACCGGGTGTTCGCCGAGGGTCTGCGCACCGGCGCCCGCCGGGTGATGCAGAGTCCGTCGGTGATCCAGCGGTTCACCGGCCCGACACTCACCGTGGCCGACGAGATCCAGTGGGACGCCGCCGCCTCGGGTCAGACCAGGACGGGCACCACGACCGTCACCGTGGAGGGCATGCCGGTCCGGCTCAGCGGACGGGTGACGCTGGCTCCGCAGGGCTCCGGCTCCGCCCTGGCCTACGACGGCGACCTGACCGTCTCGATCCCGCTGGTCGGCCCGGGTCTGGAGCGTCAGGCCGCCCCGCTGCTGCTGGAGGCGCTCGCCGTCCAGTCCGGGGTGGCCCAGACCTGGGGCTGAGGGCTGCCCGGCGTCACGGCTCGACAGCCCTGAGCCGATCAGGCCTCGGGGAGCATGTGCGGATAGCCGGTGGTGGTCGGCGGGAGCAGGTTCTCCTTGATGGCCCGCGGGCTCACCCAGCGCATCAGGTTCCACAGCGAGCCGGCCTTGTCGTTGGTGCCGGAAGCCCGCCCGCCGCCGAACGGCTGCTGGCCCACCACCGCCCCGGTCGGCTTGTCGTTGATGTAGAAGTTGCCGGCGGCGTTGCGCAGCCTGGTCTGGGCCTGTTGGATCGCCGCCCGATCGGTGGCGATCACCGAACCGGTCAGCGCGTAGGCCGAGGCGGTGTCGACCAGGTCGAGCACCTCGTCGAACCTGTCGTCCTGGTAGACGAAGATGCTCAGGATCGGCCCGAAGTACTCGGTGGTGAAGATCTCCTGGGTCGGGTTGTCCGAGGTGATCAGGGTGGGACGGACGTACCAGCCCTGCTCCCGGTCGTAGGAGCCGCCGGCGACGATCTCGGCGTCCGCGCTGACCCGGGCACGTTCGATCGCGCCGGAGAGCTTGTCGAAGGCCCGTTCGTCGATCACGGCGGAGGTGAAGTTGCCGAAGTCGCGGACGTCACCGACGCTCAGCGCCTCGGTCTGGGCGATCAGGTCGTCCTTGATCGCCAGCCACAGGCTGCGTGGCAGGTAGGCCCGCGACGCGGCCGAGCACTTCTGTCCGGAGTACTCGAAGGCGCCCCGGATCAGCGCGGTGACCAGCGCGGCCGGGTCGGCGCTGGGGTGGGCCAGGACGAAGTCCTTGCCGCCGGTCTCGCCGACGATCCGGGGGTAGGAGCGGTAGCTGGCGATGTTGCCGCCGATCTGGGCCCACAGACTCTGGAAGACCCGGGTGGAGCCGGTGAAGTGGATGCCGGCCAACTCGGGGTGGGCCAGCGCCACCGAGGACACCTCGGCGCCGTGCCCGGGCAGCATGTTGATCACGCCGGCGGGCAGCCCGGCCTCGGCCAGCACCTGGGCGACCACCGTGGCGGCCCGCTGCTGGGTGAGGGCCGGCTTCCAGATCACGGTGTTGCCCATGATCGCCGGCGCGGTCGGCAGGTTGCCCGCGATGGCGGTGAAGTTGAACGGGGTGATGGCATAGACGAAGCCTTCGAGCGGGCGGTAGTCCATCCGGTTCCAGACCAGCGCGGAGCTGTCCGGCTGGTGGGCGTAGAGCTCGCGGGCGAAGCCGACGTTGAACCGCAGGAAGTCGATCAGCTCGCAGGCGGAGTCGATCTCGGCCTGCTGGGCGGTCTTGCCCTGACCGAGCATGGTGGCAGCGTTGACCCGCGCCCGGTAGGGCCCGGCGAGCAGTTCGGCGGCGCGCAGGAAGATCGCCGCACGGTCGTCGAAGGACATCGCCGCCCAGTCGTGCTTGGCGGCCACGGCGGCATCGATCGCGGCCCTGGCGTCATCTGCGGAGGCCTGCCGCGCCGTGCCCAGCAGCACGGAGTGGTCGGACGGCATCCGCACCTCAAGGGCGTGGTCGCCGGTTCCGGGACGGAACTCACCGCCGATCCAGGCGTCCAGTTCCTCGGTGTGGGAGGCGGTCGACTCCAGGGCCTGCACCAGGTCGGCTCGTTCGGGGCTGCCGGGAGCATAACCGAGGACCTTTTCGTTGGCGGGCAGGGGAACCGTGGTGATCGCATCCATAGCGCCGAATCTACCCGAAACCGACCGCTCAGCCGGCCAGAACCTGCCACTCCCCCGGCCCGTACCAGAGCAGGTCGGTGTCGGCCAGCAGGGAGGTCACCGCCGGTATCTCCCAGGCCTCGGCGAGGCTCAGACCGGCCACTGCCGCCACAGCCGCCCGGGCTGGCCCGTCATCGGGATCCTCGCCGAACAGTGAGGTGACCGCGGTGAACCGCAGGTCGGTGACCAGCACGCCGCCGAACTCGTCCTCCGACACCACCGGCTCGGCCTGCGCCACCGCGACGATCCGGACCCCGTGGGCCACCAGGCCGGCGACCGAGGCCACGCAGAGCGCGGTGTACTCCGCCTCCTCCGAACCCGGGTCGTCCAGCCCGAAGGCGCCGGCCATGGCGGGGGTCACCGCATAGCCGCCGTGCGGGCCGGCCAGCCGTCCGGCTTCCGCCCAGGCCCGCAGTTCGGCAGGCTCCAGCGGGACGAACACCAGCGAGGTCATCTCACTCCCCCGCCCGCAGCGCGCCGAGCTCGTTGCTGACGTCGCGGGCGAAGTGACGCACCTCGCGGACCGCGGTGATGCCGATGGTGACACGGCCGGCGTAGCTGCTGATCGACACCGTGCACTCCTGCTCGTCGGTGGTGGCGATCAGACCGTACACCCCGGTCACCCGGGCCGGGCCGAGGTAGCGGCGGGCCGCCGGGCCGGGGGCGTTGGCCACAAAGACGGTGTGCGGCCGGCCGGCGGCGACCGTTGCGGCCGCCAGGGAGTGCAGGGTCGGCAGCGCGAACCCGGCCAGGTCGCGCAGCTCGGTGGCCGGCACCGACATTCCGGTGTCCAGTCGGGCCCGAGTGAGGGTGGCGATGTCCCGCAACCGGGCCTGTGGGCTGATCTCCGAGACCGGCAGCGCGATCCACTGGGGGGCGATCCGGGCGCCGATCGCGCTGCCCAGCACGTCCGGCTCCTCCACGGCCAGCGGCACCAGCGCGACCACGTCCTCCGGCGGGCGGCCATGGTCGACCAGCCAGCCGCGCACCCCGGCGGTCACCAGGGTGAGCAGGACGTCGTGGGTGCTGCAGCCGAACGACTCCCGCACCCGGCGCAGCGTGGCCAGGTCGACCTCCACACCAGCCACGTGGTGGGGACGGGGGGCCGCCCCGGCCGAGCGCACCGCGTTCTCCACCAGGCCGGTCAGGCCCGCGCCGGCGTCCTGCAGCACCCGCAGCGGGTCGCCCAACCGTCCGAGCAGATCACCCAGGCCGGGTTCGGCGGCAGACCCCGGCCGCCACGTCCGAGCTGGTGGGGTGATTGGCGCAGGTTGTTCGTCGAAGAGCTCCTGCAGCAGGTGGACGTTGTCGTAGCCGTCCACCAGCGCCGGGTGGGAGAACACCACCAGCGCCGGCAGTGAGCGGACCGCGCCGTGCACCAGCCAGGCCTCCCACAGCGGGTGGCCGTGGTCGAAGGGGGTGGCCAGCCGCTCGGCCAGCCAGTCCTGCAGCGGCCGGTCCGGCGGCAGGCTGTGCTCGCGGACGTGCCCGGACACCACGAAGGCCGGGTCGTCCGCCCAGGCGGCCACCGGCCAGCCGGTCGGTTTGCGCCGGAACCGCGGCGCGTAGTCGAGCCGGTCAGTGATCCGGTCGATGAGTTGTTCCCGGGACAGCGGGCCGTCCAGCAGGCAGACGAAGGCCTGCTTCCACGGCTGGGCCTCCTGGTCGCGCGCGAGGAGGGCTGCCTCGGCGACGGACACGACGTCGCTCATGGCTTCACCCTACCCACACCTCATTCGATCAGGTTGGTCGGCGGGGTGAGCCCGAGGTCCTGCCAGACGAACCGCGGGATCCGGCGCAGGAAGCCGTGCAGGGTGTCCTCGCAGGCCCCCACCTGCAGCAGGTCGTGAACACCAACCGGGAAGCTGACCACCTGGCCGTCGACCGCGAACCCGGGGGCTCCGCTGGCAAGCATCCACTCCATCATCCGGGGGTGGATGACGTCGGAGGCGAACTTGGAGTTGGCGGCCCGGACGGAATACTCCTTGTTGAAGTCGATGCTCTCGAACTTCACCTTCCGGCCCGCCCACAGCCCGCCGTCGATCGAGAGCGCCGGCAACGAGAACGGCAGCAGGAAGCCGCAGATCGCCTCGCTCTTGTTCTCGGTGACGGTGCGGGTCTGGGTGTTGCCGTTGGCGTCGGTGGTGGTCTCGGTGTGGTCTTCCTTCCAGTGGTGCTCGAAGGCGTCCAGCCGGATGCCGTCGCGGGAGCCGCGCACCAGGTCCTCGGTGCGATGGGCGTAGCCACCGTGGCGGCGGGGGTAGTAGTCCAGCACCGCGTCGTCGGTTCCGACCAGCTGCCAGTCGGGCCGTCCGAAGAAGGTGAAGCCGGGCACCGGCAGCCCCACGGCGAACCCGGACAGCCCCGTCAGAGACCGCGCGACCGGCTCCAGCAGCGCCAGGAAGGCCTCCAGGTCGTCGGGCTGCTTCGGGGTGTCGACGGCGACCAGGTGGTTGCCATCGATGCTCAGGTTCAGCCCGCCCTCGGTCGCTACCAGCCCGGACACTGCCGGGCCGACCGCCGCGAACACCGCCGCGGCCAGCTCCGGGACGGCACAGACCACGCTGAGGCCATCGCCGGCCACCTCCTGCCCGGCGATGCCCACCCGGTGGCGCTTGCCGGCGATGAAGGTGGACGGCAGCGCGCACGGCAATTGCAGGGCTACCACCCGCTCGGAGAACCGCGGCCCGGCACCGCGGTAGGAGTACTTGAAGGAGCGGAACGGAGTGCCGGACGCCGTGCTCCCGGAGACCAGGTCACTGAGGTCGCGTTCATAGCCCAGGCCGAACGGCGGCGCCTGCAGGTCGAAGCAGGACTCCAGGCCGGGGTGCGCCACCCGTGTCCAGCCCCGCGCGGTCACCGCAGCGACATAGCGGCGATGCCGGACGAGGAAGAACACCCCGACCGCGACCCCGACGACAGCGATGGCGATCCCGACCCAGCCGATGGTCGACACGACGCTCCCCTTCCCTCGACCCCGGGCGCCAGCCTAGGGGGTTGGCGGTCCGCCCGGGTCGCCGCGAGAGCATCCGCACGAACTGGTCGCCGACGGGGCGCAGCGGCATATCGACGGCCGGCCCAGGCCCGGCGGGGCAAAACTGCCATGCGTCCGACTTCTGGCCCGCTGACCCGGTGTTCTGCCTCGACCCCTGTCTGACGGCTCTCCACAGATCGTGCACGATAGACTTTTGGGTATGACGATCGTGCCGGTTGACCAGGAGCGTTTGCGGACGCTGTGCCAGCGCTACGGGATCGCGCGGCTGGACGTCTTCGGCTCGGTTGCTCGCGGCACGGCCACCGAGAACAGCGATGTCGACCTGTTGTACACGCTCGCGCCGGGCGCTCGGCTCGGATGGGCCATCGAAGACCTCGCCGTGGAGTTGACCGAGATGCTTGGCCGGCCCGTCGATCTGGTTTCCCACGGCGCGTTGAACCCGCGACTCCGTGATGCCGTCATTCGGGAAGCGCAGCCGCTTTATGCAGCCGCGTGATCTGCTGCTGGCGGAGATGATCGACGCCGCCGAGCAAGCCCGGTTGCTGGTCGCGGGGCTGAGCGCCGAGGCAGTCGCCCACGACCGGCAGCGTCGGGACGCGCTGCTGTGGAACTTCACCGTGCTGGGCGAAGCGGCGGCGCAGGTGGTGGGCAGCAGGTCGAACTGGTGCCCGGGCCGGTCGAGGGCGTGGCTGCGGATGGCGTCCTCCAGCCGGGACGCGTGCTGTTCCATCAGGCGCTGGCCGACCCAGCCGCCGATCTCCACGCGTTGGGGGTTGGTGAGGTTGGCCGGCCCGCCGAGGGCCTGGCCGAGGATGTCGATGGTCTCGTCGACGAGCTGTCGGGCCGCGGGTTCCGGCGAGGCCAGCAGGGCGCCGATGGCGCGCCAGCCGGTGCCCTCGTAGCGGCCTCCGACGTCCGACCAGGCCTGCAGGCTTCGGCCGGGTCGTGGGCGACGCCCGGCACTTGCCAGGTACCCGTGAGTTGTGGACCACTTTACTAACGGTTACGATTTAACTGTGAGTAAGGATGCTCCACCACCAACAGAAGTTGCCATCCCCGCGGTCCAGGGCGAAGAGCACAACTGGCGTGTCGATCACCATGGCTCCCCGGCATCTCGAACCGCTCTCGCGGCCGCGAACGGGCCGTACCTGTCGGCGATCCCGGCCCGGATCGCCGAATACGAACCTCAGTTGCCAGCCTCGCTGGCCGCCGACCTCGCCGAAGCCGAAGCCGCGCTGAGCCAGTTCGACCAGTACTCCCGCCTCGTGCTTGGTTTTGATGACCCCAGGATCGGTCCGATGAGCAGCATCCTGCTCCGTACCGAGTCGACGTCCAGCTCCCAGATCGAGAACCTCACGGTCGGCGCCAAGCAACTCGCGCTCGCCGAACTCGGCCAGGCCAAGTCAGACAACGCCCAGACCGTCACCGCCAACGTGCGCGCGATGGAGGCCGCGCTGAAGCTCGCCGACAACCTGGACGAGAGCTCCGTTCTGACCATGCATCGAGAACTTCTCCTGGGCCAGGCGGGCTGGGAGGGTCACGCTGGGGCCTATCGGGAAGGCCTGGTGTGGGTCGGAACGTCCGCTTTGACTCCGAGGGGCGCTTCGCACGTTGCGCCGCAGCCAGAGAGGATCAAGCCGGCGATGGCCGACCTGGTCAGGTTCATGCAGCGGCAGGATCTCCCCGCGATCGCCCACACTGCGATCGCCCACGCCCAGTTCGAGACGATTCACCCGTTTGCCGACGGCAACGGACGAACCGGCCGTGCACTCGTGCACGCCATGCTGCGCGCCAAGGGGGTCATGTGTTCAACGACCGCCCCCATCTCAGCCGGACTCCTCCGCGACACCGAGGGCTACTTCGACGCGCTCACCGCGTACCGCCGAGGCAATGCCGGATCGATCATCGCCACTTTCACCGACGCATCGCTGTTCGCCGCCCACTCCGGAACTGAACTGGTTGACAGCCTCGCGGCCCAGGTTGACGACGCACGCCAGAGGATGTCCGGCATCAGGTCAAACGCTGTCGCCTGGCGGGTGCTGCCCCACCTGGTAGCCAACCCGGTGATCAACGCCCCGTTCCTGGTTCGCAGACTCGGGATGAACGAGATGGCCGCCCAGCGGGCCCTCGACCAATTGGTCCGCACCGGCGTTCTCGTGGAGCGGTCAGGGTTCCGGCGCAATCGCATCTACCAACATGACGGCATCCTCGCCGTCCTCGACGTGTACGCCCAGCAGCTACGCCGGAGTTAGAGAAGTGCCCACCTCACGTCAAGTTGATCGCGAAACCTGACCGCGTGCCTCACGTGTTTTGATCGTGTGTGGGCTGGTTCGCTGCGGGTGGGTGACTGGTCCTGCGTACCCAGCGATCCTTGCGGCGGTTTGGCTGGTTCTCGCGCTGGAGGTCGTGGGTAGGGGCGGGCGGTAGCCTTCCCGCGGCAGTCAATCACGATCCGCGGGTACCAGGTCGAGGTCACCGACCCGTCCGCCCCGGTCGTCGAGGTGCCCTTGACCTGTTTGTAGTGACGCCAGCCGTTCTTGTCGCCCTCATCGGACGATTTCATCCCGATCCCGATCTTCGTGCCCGAGTCCAGGGCCGTCTTGATTTGTGACGTCAGATCCCACTTCTGGACGTAGGACGCGTTGCAGACATCCTCGTGGCCCACGGCGTAGTCGTTGTTCACGCTGCCGGACTTCCACGACGTCTGGCTACTCCAGGTGGTGCTTGAGGACGCCTGAGTGGTCACGCCCGCGGTGACGCTCGGGCCGAAATCGGTGTCCTTGCAGTCATGCTGGGGCGAGTGAACCTGCTTGGCAGCCGTAGATGATTCTGCGCCGGTGCACCAGGATCCGGATTTGGTTCCTCAGCCTGCACAGGCGACGCGAGTCCGAGTATGCCTAGCGCCAGCCCCAGCGCCGAGACCCCGATAAGCGATCGCCGTCGCCCCGCGGCTATCCACAGGGCAGCTGCGCGCGGTGTCTGCCGACTGGCACCGTGGGAGCTTCCCTACTCCGGAGGTGTGGTCATGAAACCGGTCGTCTCGGTTCGCCCGGCCCCGCCCAACCGGCCGGTCGCCCACCGGGTGCTGGAACCGGTCCGGCAACCCGGGGCACACCCGCTGTTACCGCTGACAGAAACCGACCCACAGCCGATCCCGCAGCTCGACCCTGCACTGCACCGGCTGGCGCGGGGTATCACGGCAGCCGTGGTCGAGACACTGGCCGGCCGGCGCTCGCTCCACCAACTGGCCGCCTGGCTCGACAACCGGACCCGTGACCGGCTCGACCAGCTGTGCCACAGCCTGTCGGCACCCGGTCTGCGGTTGCGGTCTGTCAGGGTCCAGCAACCCCACGACCGTGCTGTGGAGGTCGCGGCTGTGCTTGCCCTGGACGGACGCTGCTGCGCGGCAGCACTGCGGCTCGACCTGAAGGCAGGACGGTGGCGGGTCAGCAGCGTGGAGTTGGCGCTGCACCCTTCCCGGGCTCGGCGGGCTGCCTGAGCCCCGGGGCACCCCTCAGGCGACCGCCCCAGGACGGCCGTGGCACAGCTTGTACTTCTTGCCCGAGCCGCACGGGCAGGGATCGTTCCGCCCGACCCCGGCGTAGGGGTCGTCAACGGTCGCCGTCCGGGTCGCGGTGGTCTCGCCGGTCTCGCTGGGCGCGGAGTAGTTCACCGGCCGCTGCGCCCGGGGCTGCAGGCCCTTTGCCTGCAGGGTCGGACGCCTGGTCAGCTTCGACTCCTGTGCCATCGACGAGCGGGCAAGATGGCTCTCCTGCGCCCCGGGAACGTCCGGGTCGGGCCCGGTGGCGACCACGCCGGCCGGCTCCGGTTCGCGCTGCACCTGGACGTTCAGGTTGAACAGGAACCCGACCACCTCCTCCATGAAAGCGCCCATCATGGCGTTGAACATGTCGCCGCCCTCGCGCTGGTACTCCACCAGCGGGTCGCGCTGGGCCATCGCCCGCAGGCCGATGCCCTCGCGCAGGTAGTCCATCTCGTAGAGGTGTTCGCGCCACTTGCGGTCAAGCACGCTGAGCAGCACCTGACGCTCGAACTCGCGCATGGTGTCCTCGCCGAGCAACTCCTCGCGCGCCCCGTAGGCGGTCTGGGCGTCGGCCTGGAAGTCCGCGACCAGTTCCTCGACGGTCAGGTCGTTCTGCCTGCCCTCGTACTCCTTCAGCTCAAGGCTGACCGGGTAGAGAGTGCGCAACTGCGTCCACAGCGCGTCGAGATCCCAGTCGTCGGCAAAGCCCTCGGTGGCGTTGCGGACGTACTGCTCGACCACGGTGGCGACCGTGCCGCGCAGCTGGGCCTCCACGTCGGCGCCCTCCAGGACGCGCCGGCGGTCGCCGTAGATGGCGTGCCGCTGGCGGTTCATCACGTCGTCGTACTTGAGCACGTTCTTGCGCATCTCGAAGTTCTGCGCCTCGACCTGCTCCTGGGCCTGCTGGATGGACTTGGTCACCCGGCTGTGCTCGATCGGCACGTCCTCGGGGATCTTCAGCGCGGCCATCACCCAGTCGATCACGTCCGACTTGAACAGCCGCATCAGGTCGTCCTCCAGGGAGAGGTAGAACCGGCTCTCCCCCGGGTCGCCCTGACGTCCGGAACGACCCCGCAACTGGTTGTCGATCCGGCGGGATTCGTGCCGCTCGGAGCCCACCACGTACAGTCCGCCGAGTTCCACGACCTCGTCGTGCTCGTCGGCGACCTGCGTCTCGATCTCCTTCAGCGTGGCTGGCCAGGCGGTCTCGTACTCCTGGGGGTCCTCGACCGGATCGATGCCCTTGTTGCGCAGCACCTGGTCGGCGAGGAACTCCGGGTTGCCGCCCAGGATGATGTCGGTGCCACGGCCGGCCATGTTCGTGGCCACGGTGACCGCGCCCTTGCGTCCGGCCAGCGCGACGATCGCCGCCTCACGCTCGTGCTCCTTGGCGTTCAGCACCTCGTGCTTCACGCCGGCCTTCTTCAAGGCCTTGCTGAGCAGTTCGGACTTGGCCACCGAGGCGGTGCCGATCAGGATCGGCTGGCCCTTGGCGTAGCGCTCGGCGACGTCAGTGACGACCGCGTTGAACTTGGCCTGCTCACTGCGGTAGATCAGGTCGGTCTGGTCAACCCGGATCATCGGCATGTTGGTGGCGATCGGCAGGACGCCCAGGCCGTAGATCTTCTGGAACTCCGACTCCTCGGTCTTGGCGGTACCGGTCATGCCGGAGAGCTTGTTGTACATCCGGAAGTAGTTCTGCAGTGTGATCGTGGCCAGCGTCTGGTACTCGTCCTTGATCTCGACGCCTTCCTTGGCCTCCAGCGCCTGGTGCAGGCCCTCGTTGTAGCGGCGGCCGATCAGGGTACGTCCGGTGTGCTCGTCGACGATCAGCACCTCGCCGTCGAGGATCACGTAGTCCTTGTCGCGCTTGAACAGCTCCTTGGCCTTGATGGCGTTGTTCAGGTACGAGATCAGCGGCGTGTTCACGCTCTCGTAGAGGTTCTCGATGCCGAGCCGGTCCTCCACGGCGGTGATGCCGGGCTCCAGGACCGAGACCGTCCGCTTCTTCTCGTCCACCTCGTAGTGGACGTCGCGGCGCAGGCCGGCGACCAGCGTGGCGAACTCGGGATACCACGACGAGTTGTCCTCGGCCGGGCCGGAGATGATCAGCGGGGTACGCGCCTCGTCGATCAGGATGGAGTCGACCTCGTCGACGATGGCGAAGTTGTGGCCGCGCTGGACGCAGTCGTCCAGCGAGAGCGCCATGTTGTCGCGCAGGTAGTCAAAGCCGAACTCGTTGTTGGTGCCGTAGGTGATGTCGGCGGCGTAGGCGTCGCGGCGCTCGGCCGGGGTCATCTGGGACAGGATCGCGCCCACCCGCAGGCCCAGGAAGTGGTGGATGCGGCCCATCTGCTCGGACTGGAATTTGGCCAGGTAGTCGTTCACCGTGACGACGTGGACGCCCTTGCCCTCCAGGGCGTTCAGGTAGGACGCGAGCACGGCGACCAGGGTCTTGCCCTCGCCGGTCTTCATCTCGGCGATGTTGCCCCAGTGCAGCGCGGCGGCACCCATGATCTGGACGTCGAAGTGCCGCTTGCCGAGCACCCGCTTGCTGGCCTCGCGGGCGGTGGCGAAGGCCTCGGGCATGATGTCGTCGAGGCTCTCACCGGCCTCCAGCCGGCGCCTGAACTCGTCGGTCTGACCACGGAGCTCTTCGTCCGACATCTCGATGAAGTCGGGTTCGATGGCGTTCACCTGGTCGGCGACCACGCTCAGCTTCTTGAGCTGGCGGCCTTCGCCCATGTGCAACAGCTTGTCCATAAAGCCCACGGCGCTCATGCTCCCTGGTTGTAGTCATTATTCGGCGGACCCATCTTAGGCGGCATTGCGCAGGCTGCCGACCGCCGACCCCAATCGGGGCCGGCACGGTCGGCGGACGCTGCGATGTCCCGGTCAGCCGGGCTGGCTCATTCGGGCTCGGTCTCTCCCAGTTCGGCGACATGCGTCGGATCGAGCACCCGCTTGAGGAAGACCTGGGTCCGGGTGTTCTGCGGGGCGTTGATCAGGTCTGCCGACGGGCCCTGCTCGACGATCACGCCGTCGTCCATGAAGATCGTCCGGTCGGAGACGTCGCGAGCGAAGGACATCTCGTGGGTGACCACCATCATGGTCATCCCGGCCTCGGCGAGATCCCGCATGACGGTCAGCACGTCGCCGACCAACTCGGGGTCGAGTGCGGCGGTCGGCTCGTCGAACAGCATCACCCGCGGATCCATCGACAGTGCCCGGGCGATCGCCACCCGTTGCTGCTGGCCGCCGGAGAGCTTGGCCGGGTGGTAGCTCATCCGGTCGGCCAGGCCGACCAGTTCCAGGTTCTTCTTGGCGATCTCGATGGCCTCGGCCTTGGAACGCTTGAGCACCTGGCGCTGGGCGATGATGCAGTTGCCGATCGCGGTCATGTTCGGGAACAGGTTGAACGACTGGAACACCATCCCGACGTGAGTGCGCACCTGGTTGAGTTCGACGTCAGGATCGGTCATTTCCGCGCCCAGCAGCGTGACCGAGCCCTTGGTGGGCTGTTCCAGCAGGTTGACGCACCGCAGCAGGGTCGACTTGCCCGAGCCGGACGGGCCGATCACGCAGACCACCTCGCCCTGCTGGACGGTCAGGTCGATCCCCTTGAGCACCTCGTTGTCGCCGAAGCTCTTGTGCAGATCCCTGATCTGGATCGGCGGTTCGGTGGAGTTCAGGTCCGGGAAGAGGTTGCTCATCGCTTCGGGTCCAGCTTCTTCTCGAGCTTGCCGACCAGCCAGGTCAGCGGCAGGGTGACGATCAGGTAGGCCGCAGCGACCATCACGATCGGGGTGGCGTTGCCGGTGGTGCTCAGCGCATCCTGGCCGAAGGTGGTCAACTCCTTCTCGGTCACCGCGAACCCGGCGGCGAACAGCAGCGAGGTGTCCTTCAGCAGCATGACGAACTCGTTGGTCATCGGCGGGATCACAATCCGCATGGCCTGCGGGAGTACCACCCAGAAGGTGGTCTGCCCCGCACCCATGCCCAGCGATCGAGCCGCCTCGGTCTGTCCGACCGGCACCGCCTGGATGCCGGCCCGGACGATCTCTGCGGCATAGGCGCCGGTGACGATGGTCAGGGCGACGATGCCGGCCCCCGGGCCGCCACCGGGAATCTGGAACCCGTTGAAGGCGATCGGCAGCACATAGGCAGCGGTGAAGATGGTCAGCAGCGCCGGGATACCGCGGAACAACTCGATGAAGGCTGACGCGAACCAGCCGAGCGGGCCACCGCCCAGCTTCATGATCGCCAGCAGCACCGCCAGGATCGAGCCGAGGATGAAGCTCGAAATGGTGTAGATGAGGGTGTTCTTCAGCGCCGTGGTCAGGATCGCCGGCCACATCTGGAGGGCGTATTCCGGGTTGAGGAACTGCTGCTGGATCTGCTGCCAGTCCACGAGGAGGGCGATCACCAGCAGGACGACCACGGCGACGACGTAGGAGGCCGACCTCCCCAGACGTTTCCGGGTGGTCGGTTTCAGGTACGGGAGAACGCTCACGTCAACTCCGTCACTCACGCCGTGGGGGGGGGCGGGCAGCGCCACCCCACACCCGGCTCAGCCGAAGTACTTCTTGTAAAGGGTGTCGTAGCTGCCGTCCGCCCGGAGCGCGGCAAGCTGCTCGCCCACCGCCGCCAGCAGCGCTGGCCGCTTGCCCTTGGCGAAGGCGAAGCCGTACTGCTCGTTGGTGTTGTAGGTCTCGACCACCTTGTAGGTCGGGTCGTCCACCTCGTGCTGGTGGTTGACCGGGTGGTCCTGCAGCAGCCCCTGCACCTGGCCGGCCTTCAGCGCGATGAACATCTTGCCGTCATCGGGGAAGTCGACCAGCGTGGTGTCGGAGGGAGCATTCTCGGTGGCGTAGTGCTTGCCGGTGCTGCCCTTCTGCACGCCGATCCGCTTTCCGGCAGTGCTGGCGAGGTCTGTGATTCCGGAGTCGGCCTTGACCAGCAGCGACTGCAGCGAGTCGTAGTACGGCTCGGCGAAGTCGAGGTTCTTCTTGCGCTCGTCGGTGATGGTCATAGCCGAGGCCGCCATGTCACAGGAGTCCGCCGCGAGCGCAGTGCCGGACTGCAGGGCGTCGAAGTTGGTGACCACGACCTTCAGGGTCAGGCCGAGTTTCTGGGCGATCGCGTCCACGACCTCGATGTCGAAGCCGGTGTAGCCGCTGGGGCTGCTGGCGTCCTCGTATTCGAAGGGCTTGTACGGAACGTCAGAGCAGATCGTCAGGGTTCCCGGGGTGACCAGTTCCAGATCGGCTGCGGGAGCCGAACTCTCCGATGGTGCAGTAGAACTCTCGGACGCTGAGGTGCTGGGGGCTGGCGCCGAACTGCTGGGCGCAGCCGGGGTGCCGGTGCCGGAACAGGCGGTCAGGGCGGTCAGCGCCAGAGCGGCGAACCCTGCCACGAGGGCGGTCTTCTTGAGGAGCATTGCGAGACTCTTTCTGAGACGACTTGTCCCAAAACGGGACGCAGGACGGGTAGACGCTAGCGCCACCAGATGAAGGTGACGTTACAGCGCCCGCATCCGGCGAATCGCGCAAGTCTGCCTGCTGAACCACCCCCCAGTCCAGCCCCCCGCCCCACCCCGCCCCGTCCCGTCCCCCCGTCCCCGTCCCCCACGTCGAGCGCCACCCTTCGCGTCGAGCACTCGTGCCAGGGGACGGGCGCTCGACGCGAAGGCAGGCGCTCAGTGTCTCGGGGGCGGGGTCAGGGGCGGGGGGTGAGGGCGGCCAGGGGGGCGGCCAGGGTGCCGACGGGGCGGACCAGCACGTCGGTCAGGCCGAGCCAGTCGGCCATTGAGCGCAGGGTCTGGGCCAGTCGTCCGGCGGTCTCGGCCTCGGGCGCTCCGGGCTCCAGCCAGGACGCCTGGACGAGCAGCGCCCCGGCCTGCCGGTCGGCCTTGAGGTCGACCCGGGCTGCCACCCGTTCGTCGGTCACGAACAGGTAGACGTAGTAGCCGTACACCCGCTGCGCTGCCGGGGTGTAGATCTCGATCCGGTAGTCCACCCCGAACAGGTCGGCCAGCCGGGAGCGCTCGAAGACCAAGGAGTCGAACGGGCTCACCAGGGCATCAACGGTGAGCCGGCGCGGCAGCCGGGCCTGATGCCACAGGTAGCTGCGCCTGCCCCAGCCGCGCACCGGGGTCTCGATCAGCTCACCGGCATCAGCCAGGTCGGCGATCGCCGACCGTGCCCGGTCGAGACTGAGCCGGAAGTAGTCGGCCAGGCAGCGGTCGGTGGCGATGCCCAGCGCGGCTGCGGCCCGGCGCACCAGGATCCGCGCCGCCTCGGCGTCGTCCGGGGTGGGAGCGGCCGCTACCGCGGCCGGCAACACCCGCCCGGGCAGGTCGTAGAGCCGTTCGAACTGGGCGTTGCGTCCCGCGGCGGTCAGCTCACCGGTGGCGAACAGCCACTCCAGGACGTGCTTGGCTTGCGACCAGTTCCACCACGGCGCCCGCACCCGGTCCTCCGGGTGCTCGATCTGCCGCGCCGTCAGCGGGCCACGCTCCCCGACCAGATCGAGAACCTGCTGCTCCAGGTGCGGGTGCTGCACCCGGATCTTCTGGATCGCCGGCCACGGCTCGCCACGGCCGTGCGCGGCCATCCGGAACCGCAGCGCCGGCTGCAGCCCGACATCGATCAGGGAGGCGGCATGCCCCCAGTACTCGAACAGCCGGCGTGGCGCCCGTCCGGCTGCCCGGTCCAGCAGAGCGGTGTCGTAGGGCCCCAGCCGGGCGAACAGCGGCATGTAGTGCGCGCGCACCGCCACGTTGACCGAGTCGATCTGCACCTGGCCGATCTGGTCGACCACCCGCTGCAGCTGCCGCGGGCCGACAACGGACGGGGCGGCGACCCCGAAGCCCTGCGCGGCGAGGGCCACCCGCCGCGCCTGGCCCGGGGTGAGTTCAGCCCTGCTCAGCCCTGGCTCCTTCGACGCTGAGGTGCAGGACGCCGTAGTCGTAGGCCTTGCGGCGGTACACCACGCTGGGCGCCTTGGACTCGGCGTCGACGTAGAGGAAGAAGTCGTGGCCGACCAGTTCCATCTCGTCCAGCGCCTGCGCCAGGGTGAGCGGCACCGCCTCGAAGAACTTCTCGCGCACCACCAGCGGCCCGTCCCCGTGCACCTCCAGGCCTGCCACCTTGCGAACCTCCGGACGCTCGTCGTCCACCGGTTCGGCCAGCGGGGCCTCAACCGCACCGGCCAGCGAACCGGTGCCCCGCAGC
This sequence comes from Propionicimonas sp., assembly GCF_034927565.1. GTDB lineage: Bacteria > Actinomycetota > Actinomycetes > Propionibacteriales > Propionibacteriaceae > Propionicimonas. Next base: position 87,500 of record NZ_JAYFPT010000047.1, on the reverse strand, counting down.
CCGCGGTGGGCCTTGCGGCGATCGGACGCCCGGCGCAGTTGCGCCTTCAGGCGATCCAGGGCGTGGTCGAAGGCGACATTCTTGTCCTCGGCGGACGCCTCGGCGCGCACCACCGGTCCCTTGCTGCGGAGGGTGATCTCGACATGGGTCGACTGGTCCGGCTGCCGCTTGTTCGGGTGCGCGGTGACCTGGACCTCCACCCGGATGACACGATCCTTGAGTTTCTCGATCGAGGCGAGCTTCTCCTCCGCCCTGGTCCGGAAATCGTCCGGGATCTGCAGGTGGCGGCCGGTCACGAGGACGTCCATGTCAACCTCCTTGGTAAGGGCGGGCGCCACCGGTCGGCGACGCCCCACAACAACGAAAGGCACCCAACCCTCCCACTGTCCGAACTGACAGGTGGAGGCTGCGTGCCATACCGCAACGTTAGTCGCCCACTGGGGCGTTTACCATCAACTCACCCACCGGGCGCGCCCGAGCCCACCGATCCGCTCCCGCAACAAGGCTGTAACAGTGCCTAACGGTGTCGTAACACCCGAACAATCCGGGTGTAACAGCCGTCCTGCAATCTCGGGGCCATGATTCTCGAACTCAACTCGGGCGACACCGCCTGGGTCCTCACCAGCGCATCACTCGTGCTGCTGATGACCCCCGGTCTCGCGCTCTTCTACGGCGGCATGGTCAGGGCCAAGAGCGTTCTGAACATGATCATGATGAGCTTCTTGTCGATTGGAATCGTCGGGGTGCTGTGGGTGCTGTACGGCTACAGCATGTCCTCGGGCACCTCGATCGGCGGCTTGATCGGCAACCCGCTGGAGTACTTCGGCCTGAACGGCATCATCGGCACCCCCGATGACGGCGTGCCGACCTTCGCCGGCGTGGCTTTCGGGTCGACCTTCGCCATCATCACGGTGGCGCTGATCTCCGGTGCGATCGCCGACCGGGTCAAGTTCAGCACCTGGGCCGTGTTCAGCATCATCTGGGCGACCCTGGTCTACTTCCCGGTGGCCCACTGGGTGTGGGGCGACGGCGGCTGGATCGGCAGCCTCGGCGTGATCGACTTCGCCGGTGGCACCGCGATCCACATCAACGCCGGCGCCGCGGCTCTCGTGCTGGCACTGGTGGTCGGGCCGCGGCTCGGGTTCGGGACCCGGCCGATGCGCCCGCACAACATGACGCTGGTGATGCTGGGGGCAGCGCTGCTGTGGTTCGGCTGGTTCGGGTTCAATGCCGGGTCCGCCGGCGCCTCGGACGCGATCGCCTCGCTGGCCTGGGTGAACACGCTGGTCGCACCCGCAGCCGCCATGCTCGGCTGGCTGGTCGTCGAAAAGCTGCGGGACGGCCATGCCACCTCCCTGGGTGCCGCCTCGGGCATCGTCGCCGGCCTGGTCGGGATCACCCCGGCCGCCGGCTCGCTGAGCCCGCTCGGCTCCCTCGTCCTCGGCGTGGTGGTCGGCGTGGCCTGCGCCTACGCCGTGGGCCTGAAGTACAAGTTCAACTACGACGACTCTCTCGACGTGGTCGGCGTCCACCTGGTGGGTGGTCTGGTCGGGACCCTGCTGATCGGTCTGCTGGCCGACCCGGCGATCCCCGACAATGCGGCCGGCCTGTTCTACGGCGGCGGCTTCACCCAGCTCGGCCTGCAGGCGATCGGTGCCTTCTCCGCCATGGCGTACTCGCTGGTGGTGACCCTGATCATCGCGTTGATCCTGAAGGCCGCCATGGGCTGGCGGGTCAGCGCAGCCGACGAACTGGGCGGCATCGACCTGGCCGAGCATTCCGAGGTCGGCTACGACCTCAGCCCGGTCTACTACTCCAGCAAGGTGCAGCGCACCCTGGTGTTGAGCGCCGACGACGTCCCCACCAACGAGAAGACAGGAGCCTGACAAGTGAAGCTGGTCACAGCAATCATCCAGCCCGAGCAGCTGGAGAACGTCCAGAAGGCGCTGGTACGCCACGGCGTCGGCGGTATGACCATCAGCGAGGTCAGCGGCTACGGCCGTCAGCGCGGCCACACCGAGGTCTACCGCGGAGCCGAGTACACCATCGACTTCATCCAGAAGGTCAAGCTCGAGGTGCTGGTGGACGACGAGGAGACCGAGGCCCTGGTCGGGGTGGTCCTTCAGGCGGCCCGCACCGGCCAGGTCGGCGACGGCAAGATCTGGGTCGTGCCGATTGACGCCGTCGTCCGGGTACGAACCGGCGAGGCCGGCAGCGAGGCTGTCTGACTCACCACGGTTGAGGCGCGGGAATCCCGGTCGGGGAGTTCCCGCGCCTTGCCGTGTGGGCGACGGTCGCCGCACCCAGCACCGCTACCCCGGCGCTCGCTGCCGCAGCACCGATCGCGCTGAGGGTGGCGCCGGTGGTCACCACATCGTCGACCACCACCACCGAACCGGCGGTCCCCACCCGCCAGGTGTAGGCGCCGCTGGAGTTGAGCACCCGTGCCTCCCGTCCCAACCCCGCTTGGTCGTCCGGCACGCGGCCCAGCCCCACCGCCCGCAGTACCCGGACGGTCGCGCCCTGCCGGCTCAGCCGCCGGGCGGCCCGGCGGGCCAGGACGAAGGTCAGGTCGAGGCCGCGCTCCACCACACGGGAGTGCGCCGACGGCACGGGCACCAGCAGGACGGGGGTGGCCGTCGCCGGCGCCGTCAGCAGGACGCCCGCCACCGCCCGCGTGAGCAGGTCACCCAGCACGGGCAGGTGGCCCAGCGCTCCCCGTTCTTTGGTCGCCAGGATCACCCGCCGCAACCGGTCGGAGTACTCCCCTGCCGCCATGGTCGGCGGGAAGCCGGGCAGGGAACGGCTCACCGGCACCGGGCGCAACCCTTCCAGGGCGTCGCGGCAGGCCTGGCACAGGCCCAGAGCCGTCACACCACAGCCCGCGCAGCGCGCCCCCAGCACCAGGTCGCCCAGCGCGTCGCGCACCCCACGGAGTTCCATGCCGGCAGTGTCGGCAACCGGCCGGGCGGCGGTTCAGTTGTCCACAGCCGCTGCCACGAGCTCGCCAGGCCGCCCCGGGCAGCGAACGGGGGTTAACCGCCCGCCAGCCTCCGGCTCAGCCGGCGTAGGCCAACGCCGTCACCTCGCCGGCGGTGGATTTCCAGTTGAAGTCGCCCTCTGAGCGGTAGACATTGGTCGCGTTGCGCACCACGGGTTGCTGCTGCGGGATCACCGCCAGTTCGGTCAGCCCGCTGACCTGGTTGGGGCCGATCTCGTCGGAGGTCGAGGCGTCCTGGTCCACCCGCACCACGCTGGTGGTGCGCTCGGTGTCGTGGTGGGAGACCAGCACCAGCAGCTGGGTGGCGGTGTTCCAGCCCACGTCCAGCAGCCGCACGCCCGCCTCGGGCACCGCCGTGATCGGAATCGGCCGGAAGCTCTGCAGCCGGACGCCGTCCCCGTCCCGGACGATCCGGGCGATCCCCAACTGGTCGGTGTCGGTGTCGGCAGCGCGCAGCACCAATGCCATCCGGGTGCCGTCCGGGGAGATCCGGAAGGCGATCACCGGGTCGGAGGGCATCGCGTCGGTGGCAAAGTCGACCGGGTTGTTGGCCAGGTCCTCGAAGACGTGGAAGGCCGAGGCATCGGCGCCTGCCTCCAGCGCCCACAATTCCTGCTGGCGGGAGTAGGCCGGGCGTTGCAGCGTGGTCCCCTCCAGCAGCGTGGTGGCGGCGGAGCCGTCCGCCGTGGCGGTGACCAGCCTGGTGCCGTCCTCACTGACCGCGGCGAACTGCAGCAGGTCGGCGCGCACCGCCAGCGCGGACGCCTGGGTGATCGCCGGTGCGGTAGCCGAGGACTGGGACCACGAGGTCAGGTCGCGGACGTCCCGCACCTGCCCCGACTGGAAGGCGAACAGCCTGCCCGCCGCCTGGGGATCCACCGGCGCGATCCGGCTGAAGTAGTCCCGCACCAGGACGGTGTTGGGCGTGCCCGGCAGCGGCAACGGCGTGCTGCCGGCGTTGACCTGGATCCCGGTGATCTCGGGCAGTTGGGTGAGCGCCCAGGTGAGCTCGGCGAGCAGGATCCGCCGCTCGTCGGAATCGAGCGAGAGCGCCGTCGAACTCAGCTGCACCGAGACCACCCCGGCGGAGGCCGGCTCCACCCGGTCGGCCACGATCCCCTCGGCGACGTCCGGACGCACCGCCGGGGTCAGCCACCAGCCGGGGCCGTCCAGCTGTGCCCGTACCACGTCGAGCGGGGTCGCGTCGTTCAGCGGAAAGTACCGCGGGTCGGGCACCAGGGTGGTGCCGGTGGTGTCCAGGAAGTACAGGTTGACCGAGGAGTAGTTGTTGGTCAGGTCGTAGCGCGAGATCAGCAGCCCGTCCGGCGGCGCGGAGATCCGCCACTGGTCATTGCTGTCGTGTACCAGCCCGAAGTCGTGGCTGAGCCGGCCGGTCTCCTGGCTGAACTCGCCGTTGGCGTTCAACGAGCCCAGGGTCGGGGTCGACAGCACCACCGAGTTCTCCGTCTCCCGCGGCGGGGTGCCGTCGGCGTAGACCGTCGTGCGTGACTCCGGATCCCAGCTACGGGCGGCGGCGGTGGTGAGGTACTGGCGAGCGATCGCGAACCCGGCCTGGTCGGTGCCCATCGCGTGCAGGAAGCCTTCCACGATCAGCATCGGCGATGCCCCCTTGGCCGGCGGGACGGGCGCCACCCGTACGCTCGAGTTGGCCGGCTCGTCGCCGAACTGGTGCTCCTCCACCGGTCCGGACGTCGGCACCGTCGCGCAGCCGACGAGCAGCACGCCGACCAGACCGGCGACCGCCGTGCGGACCAGCCGCGGGCTGCCAAAGGACCACCTAGGACGCGACCGCATGACCCACCTCCTGGTTCTCCGGCGGCGGCACCAGCGGCCACGGCGAGGGACCCGGGGCGCGACCGGCCCGGCGTGGCAGGGTGAGCCGGAACTGGGCGCCCACCCCCGGCTTGCCCCATGCCTCCAGCGAACCACCGTGGAGCCGCGCGTCCTCCGACGAGATCGACAGCCCCAGCCCGGTGCCGCCGACCCGCCGGCCGCGGGCCGGGTCGGCGCGCCAGAACCTGTCGAACACCTGTCGCGCCTCGGCTGCGGTGAGCCCCACCCCGTGATCGCGGACGGCGATCGCCACCGTCTCGCCCTCAGAGCGGACGTGCACCTGGATCGGCCGGTGCTCGCCGTGCTCGATCGCATTGGTCAGCAGGTTGCGGACGATCCGCCGGATTCGCCGGGAGTCGACCTCCGCCACCACCGCCTCCGGGGCGTCGATCGTGATTGTGGTGCCGAACTCCACGGCCAGGGGCGCCACCGCATCGATCTCCTCGGCCACCAAGGTGACCAGGTCGGTGAAGTCGAGGGTCAACTCCGCGGCGCCGGCGTCGAACCGCGAGATCTCCAGCAGATCGGTGAGCAGATCCTCGAACCGGTCGAGCTGGGCCGAGAGCAGCTCGGCCGAACGGGCGGTCGGCGGGTCGAACTGGTCCTTCTTGGCGTGGATCACCTCGGCGGCCATCCGGACCGTGGTCAGCGGCGTCCGAAGTTCGTGGGAGACATCGGAGACGAACCGCTGCTGCACCGCCGAGAGGTTCTCCAGCTGGGTGATCTTCTTGTCGAGTTCGGAGGCCATGTGGTTCATCGAGCGGGCCAGCGCCGCCTGGTCCTCCGTCCCGATCACCGCCATCCGGTCCTCCAGATGACCGGCGGCCAACCGCTCGGCCGCCAGCCGGGCGGCCCGGACCGGACGCAGCACCAGCATCGAGATCAGGTACACCGTCAGTGCCAGCCCGACCAGCAGCAGTGCTCCGGTCGCCCAGGTGGCCTGCTGGACGGCGGCCAGGGTCTGGCGCTCCTGGAGCGTGGAGAACAGGAAGAACACCGGGTAGGAACTCGAGCCCGGGGCCCGCAGCCGGGCCGCCACCACCAGTCCGGGCTCGGGTTCACGGCCGTCGGTGAAGGTGATCAGTGTCGGGGTGCTCAACAGGCCGTCGCCGGTGGCCATCGCCGTCCGGATCCGGTCGGGGATGCTGGCCGGGTCCAGGCCGCTGGTCGCGACCAGCGAGAGCGGGGTCTCCACCACCACGAAGTACTGGTCGCCGACCTGGCCACGGTTGGTCGCCTCCCTGGCCAACCTGGTGATCCGTTCGTTCACCGAGGTGGTGCGCAGATCGGTGGCGTTCAGGTCGCGCTGCATCACCTGCACCACCGCCGAGGCCTCAGCCACCGAGGCCTGGGTCTTGCCGGCCAGGATGCCCTTGGTCGACTGGTCGAGCAGGAACAGGCCGGTAGCGGTCAGGATGGCGATCGAGGCCGCGATGGTGATCACCACCACCCGGAAGGGCAGCGATCTCGCCCACAGCTTCAGCGGCGCGAACCACGCCCAGCGTCCGCTCATGAAGCCGGACGGGGCTCCCCCGCGCGGTAGCCGACACCCCGGACCGTGACGATGATCTCGGGGCGTTCCGGATCCCGCTCCACCTTGGACCGCAACCGCTGCACGTGGACGTTGACCAGCCGGGTGTCGCTGGAGTGCCGATAGCCCCAGACCTCCTGCAACAGCACCTCGCGGGTGAAGGCCTGCCGGGGCTTGCGGGCCAGCGCCAGCAGCAGGTCGAACTCCAGCGGGGTGAGCGAGATCTCCTGGTCGCCACGGCGCACCGTGTGCTCGTCGACCCGGATCGTGATGTCGCCGATCCGCAGCACGTCCTCCTCGGTGTGGATCTGGCGTCGCAGCCGGGTCTTCACCCGAGCGACCAACTCCTGGGTCTTGAACGGTTTGGCGACATAGTCGTCCGCCCCGGCCTCGAGACCGTGGACCACATCGGTGGTGTCCGACTTCGCCGTCAGCATCACGATCGGCACGCCGGACTCGGCGCGGATGTCCCGGCAGACGTCGACGCCGTCGCGTCCGGGCAGCATCAGGTCGAGCAGGACGAGATCGGGCCGGTACTCCCGGAAGGCGTCCATCGCCGTGTCACCCACATGGCACAACCTGGCCTGGAAGCCTTCGGAGCGGAGCACGATGTCCAGCATCTCGGCCAGTGCTTCGTCATCATCGACGACGAGGATCCGCGGCGGGTTGCCGTAGGCCTCTGACATCAACCACCCTCCCTTGGTAGTTTCGGGCCGAGTCTACGCCGACCAGTGAAGCTCCTTGTGGGGCTTTGCGAAAGCCCCACCGGAATCGGCTGTCCAATGCCGCCGGGCAGCGGCAGCGGTTGGCGCCCGGCGGGAGCCGCTAGTTGGACTCCGGGTGGTCGGTCCAGGTGGACAGCAGCGCCAACTCGCCGCCCTGGCGGCGCAGCACCCGCCGCCACAGGGTGGCCGGCTCGGGATCGAAGACGTCCGCGGGACGGGCCTGGCTGAGGTGCCACATCCCGAACTCCAACTCGGTCTCCAACTGACCGGCATCCCACCCGGAATAACCGGCGAAGACCCGCAGGTCGGAGTAGGCGCCGTCCGCGATCTCGACCGGGGTATCGAGGTTCAGCAGGCCGATCCGGTCGAACAGCGGACGCCAACCGGGCGGATCGTCGCCGGCCTCGCGGGGCCGGGCCAGGCAGACCGCGCCCTGCTGCGACACCGGGCCGCCGTCGAAGAGCGTGCCGGGGGCGTTGACCAGCGGTGCCCACTGGGGCAGGGCGCTCTCCAGGCTGACATCGGTGACCTTGTTCAGCACGACGCCGACGGTCCCGGACTCGTCCGCGTCCAGGATCAGCACGACGGTGGTGTCGAAGACCCCGTCGGAGATGCTGACACCGGCGATCAGCAGGGTGCCCGCCTCGATGACCGCGTCCATCGGCCCACCTCCTTACCGGCACCAGTCTGGCACGTGGACCAGAGTGCCCCGGTGGGAAGCAGCTCAGTCCGCGACGGCTCCGCCGTCCCGCGCGGCAGCGGCCAGCTTCTGGTAGTGCCGATAGGCCCGATTCGGGATCCGCTGCAGGCGGTTGTCCGGGCCGCGGACCAGGTCGACCAGCCCGAACTGGATGCGGAAGTCGTCCAGCGGACGGGTATCGAAGCGGTACTCCCATTCGAACATGTCGAGCATCGGGAACCAGAAGCCGGCGACCAGGTCGATCCCGTCACTGCGTAGTTCGGCCACCGCTGCGGCCAGGTCGTCGAGCCAGGCGATCTTCTCCCCCGGCTCGGCCGACGGACGGGAGGTCTCGGTGATCGCCAGCGGCAGGCCGTAGCGGGCGTGGTAGCTGCGAACCTGCTCCAGCAGGCCGGCCCGGCCGGCCTCGACCGGGAAGCTGCTGCCGGTCGCGGGGTCGAAGCCCTGTCTGGTGAAGCCCGGGTAGTAGTTGATCCCGAGCACGTCGGGCAGCACCGGGGTGGCCGCGAACTCGTCGAGTTGCTCCGCCCTGGCGCCGTGCGTGAGCAGGTAGGGACGCAGCGGGTGGTCGGCTCCCACCCGTCCGAAGAGCAGGTCGGCCATCACGAACCGCCACTCGTCGAGGAAGTCCTTGGGCCGGCCCGGCCCGAAGTCGCCGGTCCACTGGAAACCGGCCTCGACAGCGACGATCGTGGCGCCCGGATCCGCCTCGCGGATCGCCGCCTGGCTGCGGCGCATACCGTCCACCAGGATCATGGCGAGCCGGACGAAGCCGCTGTCGCCACTCAGGTAGGGCGGCCAGCCGCCGCGGTAGCCGCACCACTCGGCGTTCACCATCGGCTCGTTGAGCGGGGTGTAGTCGCTGAACACCCCGCGGTACCGACCGGCGATCTCGCCGGCGTAACGGGCGACCCGGTCGGGGTAGCGCGGGTCGAGAAAGGCGTTCTCCAGCCACAGCGGGGTGCCGTAGTGCATCAGGTCGACCACGCAGCGCAGCCCCAACTGGTCCAGGGTTTCGGCGACCTCGTCGATCCAGCGGAAGTCGAACCGTCCCTCGGACGGCTCGGTCAGGTACCACGGGATGCCCCAGCGGATCAGCTCGGCGCCCGACTGCGCGGCCAGGGCGAGGTCGATGCGCCAGTTGTCGTAGTGCTGGGTGAGCTCGTACAGGTCGAGCTTGCGGTGGCCCGGACGCTCCTGCGGGATGAAGGTGTCCTCAATGCCAACGCCGTAGTGGAAGCGTCCGTCGGCGTACCAGGCCGGGCCGGTGGCAGTTGTCACAACAGTCCTCTCACTTCATACCGGTGGTGGCGATCCCCGCCACGAAGGATTTCTGAATGACCAGGAAGAAGATCACCACCGGGGCCAGTGCCAGCACCGAACCGGCCATCAGCAGGCCGTACTCGACGACATGCTGCCCGACGAACATCGACAACCCGGCCGGCAGCGTCGAACTCTCGATGTCGGCGGACATGATCAGCGGCCAGAGCAGGTCGTTCCAGTTGTACTGGAAGTGGAACAACCCCAGGGTGAGCAGCGCCGGCCGGGCGAGCGGGGTGATGATCCGGCCGAAGATCCGCCACTCCGAGGCGCCGTCGACCCGCGCGGCCTCGTCCAGGTCCTTCGGCAACGACAGGTAGAACTGCCGCATGAAGAAGATGCCGAAGGCATTGGTCATCCGGGGCACGATCATGCCGGGAAGGGTGCCCGCCAGCCCCAAGCTGCCCAGCAGATCGTAGAGCGGGATCAGGGTGACCTGGAAGGGCACCATCAGCAGGATCATGACCAGCACGAAGACCGCGTTCCGGCCGCGGAACTCCAGCCGGGCCAGGGCGTAGCCCATCATCGAGTCGAACAGCAGCGAACTGATCGTGACGCCGCCGGCGAAGATGATCGTGTTGAGGTAGAGCCGCGCGAACGGGATGGCGTTCCAGATGTCCACGAAGTGCTGCAGGGTCAGCGCCCGGGGGAACAGGCTGGGCGGGAACTGGACGACATCGGCTTCCGGCTTGAAGGCAGTCAGCACCATCCAGATCACCGGGAGCAGCACGATCAGACCGATCGCGATCCCGCACAGGCCGAGCACCCAGCTGTGCAGGGACTCGTTCCGAAGCCGGGTGGAGCGCACGGGGAGGTCTGTCCGGGTCATCAGTAGGTCACCGCCCGCTTGCGGAAGTAGCCGAACTGCAGCATCGACAGGACGAACACCAGCACCATCAGCACCCAGGACACCGCCGCCCCGTAGCCGAGTTCCAGGTTCTGGAAGCCGACCCGGTAGATCAGCATCACCAGGGTCTCGGTGGTGAAGAAGGGCCCGCCGTGGGTCATCACCTGGATCTGGTCGAAGACCTGGATCGTGGCGATCACCGCCATGATCGTGACCAGCATGGTCTGGTTGGACAGCAGCGGCCAGGTGATGGTGCGGAATCGGCTCCAGGGCCCGGCGCCGTCAATCCGCGCGGCCTCGTACAACTCGCCGGGGATCGACTGCAGCCCGGCCAGGTACATCACCATGTAGAAGCCGACCGACTTCCACACCCCGACGATCATCACGGCCGGCATCGCCAGCGACGGATCGACCAGCCAGCCCTGCTGGGCCACGATCCCCACCTTGCCCAGCCAGTAGGTGATCAGGCCGATGTTGCCGTCCAGCAGGAAGGACCAGGCGAACGAGATGATGGCCATCGAGACGATGAACGGCAGGAAGATCGCCGTCCGCACGAAGCCCCGGGCGACCATCGGCTGGTTGAGCAGCAGCGCGAGCAACAGTGCCAGGATCACGGTGAGGGGGGTGACCACCACGGCGTACAGCGCGGTGTTGCCCAGCGCGTTCCACACCTCGTCGTCCTGGAACAGGTGCACGTAGTTGTCGAGGCCGATCCAGCGGGCGGGCTGGATCCGGTTGTACTCGGTGAACGACAGGTAGGCCGACTGGATCAGCGGCCACACCATGAACACCGCGATCACCACCAGCGACGGCGCCATGAACAGCCAGGCGGTGCGCTCGCGCCGCAGCCGGGCTGCGTTCCGGCGCCGCCGGGGTCTCGCGCCCGTCCCGACTGACGCCTCGGCCACAGCTCGTGACATTGTTCACTCTCCCTCCGGGTCGAGGGGGCCGACGCGGACGCCGACCCCCTCGATACCGACTTCGGCCAGACCTTGTCGGGTTAACCCTTGTCGATCTGGGCCTGGATGTCCTTCGACGCCGCCTGGAAGACCTCCTCGACGCTCCCCTTGCCGTTCAGCACCTTCTGCAGGGCCGGGTAGAAGATCTCGTCAGTGATGGTGCCCGCATTCGGCACTCCGGCGAGCAGCACCCGGGAGTTGTCGAGCAGTTCCTTCTGGCCGAAGGTGGCCGAGTACTGGTTCTTCAGCTTGTCGGCCGGGATGTCGGTGCGGCTGGGCGGGAAGCCCGACCCGTCCGCCCAGGTGACCTGGCTGTCGACCGAGTTCCAGTAGGAGAAGAAGGTGTAGGCGGCCTTCCGCTGCTCGTCGGTGATCTTGGCATTGAGCGTGAAGGTGACGACGTTCATCAGCGTGTCCTGGCCGGTGGGGCCGGCGAACGGCCGGGCCAGGCCGAAGTTGATGCCGGCCTCCGTGAAGCCGTTGGTCATCCACGGGCCGACGATCTCCATCGCGGCCTTGCCGGTCTGGAAAAGCTTGTCGGCGTCCGCGCCGGCCAGGCCGATCGGCGACACCTTGTTGTCCCGCACCTGCTTGACCCAGAAGTCGAGGGCCTCCAGCGATGCCGGCTCGGCCACGATCGAAGTGGTGCCGTCCTCCGACACCACACCGCCGCCGTTGTTCCACATGAACGGCTGGTACATCGGCACGGTCTCGTGATCGGCCAGGGCGATCGCGTACTGCTCGGGCTTGCCGTCGCCGTTCTGGTCGACGGTGAGCTTGGCAGCCATCTGGGTGAACTCGTCCCAGGTCGTCGGCGGCTTCTCCGGATCGAGCCCGGCCGCGGAGAACAGATCCTTGTTGTAGTACAGCATCATCGGCGCCAGGTTGAACGGGATGCCGTAGTTGGTGCCCTTGAACTTGCTCGCGTTCACCGCCGCCGCCGGCAGCACCGAGGTGTCGACGTAGGTGGTGTCGGCGAAGAAGTCGTCGGTGGTGGCGAGCGCACCGGTGCCGGCGTACTGCGGTACCCGGGAAGCGTCCATCGCGATGATCTGCGGACCGTCGGCAGAGGTCACCGAGGTGAGCAGCTTCTGGTACAGCTGGTCCCACGGCATGATGTTGGGCTTGATCACGATCTCGGACTGGGATGCGTTGAAGTCGTCGATGACCTGCTGGACCGCAGGCCCGTCAGGGCCGGTCATGCCATGCCAGAACTGCAGGGTGATCGGCCCACTGCTACTGGGCTGGGGTTGCGCGGACGTCCCCCCGGTCGGTTCGGTCGAACCGGACTGCTGGGGCGTTCCCTGACCGGCACAGGCCACCAGGCCGAGGGCGAGTGCCCCGACTGCGACGACGCGGGCCCATCGGGTAATCCTCACGATTGCCTCCTTGCGTGTGAAGAATGAGGTGCTTCTTTGATAGAGTTCAATGACTCTTGCAACGTAGGAAACAGTGTGCCTGGATCCTTGCAGCGATGCAAGTCCCAACGGAAGAAGGTGTCGGGCAACATGGCGGTGACCCTGAAACAGGTGGCCGAACTGGCGGGCGTCTCGGTGCGAACTGTGTCGAATGTCGTCAACGACTTCCACTACGTCGCGCCCGAGACTCGTGCCCGGGTTCAGACGGCAATCTCAGCGCTGGGGTATCGCCCCAATGCCGCCGCGCGCTCGCTGCGCACCGGGCGTACCGGCCTGCTCGCCCTCGTCGTACCGGCCCTCGACCAGCCGTACTTCGCCGAGCTGGCCCGCGCCGTGGTCCGCCACGCCACCGCCGCCGGGTACACCGTCGTGCTCGACCAGACCGACGCCGACCGCGCCCGCGAGCTGGACCTGCTCGCCGACCAACCCCAGCGGACCATGTTCGACGGCCTGATCCTCAACCCGCTCACCCTCACCTCCGCCGACATCCCCGCCCATCCCGCCCGCCCGATCGTCTTGCTCGGCGAGCGCGCCATCGCCACCTCTGCCGACCATGTCCACATCGACAATGTGGCTGCGGCAAGGACGGCGACCGAGCACCTCATCGCCACTGGCCGAAAGCACATCGCGGTGATCGGCTCCCAGGACATCCCGTCCGGACAGTCCGCGCGACTGCGGTTGCAGGGAACCATGCTGGCCATCGCCGAGGCAGGCCTGATCGCCCATCCCGACCTGATGCGCCCTTCGAATACCTACACCCGCGAAGCCGGGCACCGGGCGATGCTCGAGATCCTCGACCTCGGACGGCCGGTCGATGCGGTGTTCTGCTTCAACGACACGATGGCGATCGGCGCCTTGCGGGCGCTGCGCGAACGCCGCGTCCGCGTCCCCGAGGACGTGGCAGTAGTCGGCTTCGACGACATCGAGGAAGGCCAGTTCTCCGCTCCGCCACTGACCACCATCCGTCCCGACAAGGACGCGATCGCGCGGACCGCGGTCCAGCGCCTGGTGGCCCGGATCAGCGGGCAGAGCGGTGCAGGTGAGGAGATCGAGGTGGGTTACGACCTGGTCGTCCGGGAGTCCACGGTCTCAGGGTAGCGACATTGCCCACTTTCCGTCGTTGCAATATGCTACCTGGAACAGTTCCGGCCCTGCCTACCCCGAAGGATGATCTGCAACGATGCATAGGACGCAACCTCCTTCCGCGGTGACGGCTGTCACCAGTTCTCACTACCCTCGTCCACAGCTCGTGCGCGCGGCCTGGGTCAGTCTCGACGGCGACTGGGACTTCAGCCACGACGATGACGACCGAGGGGTGCGGGAGCACTGGGAGCGGGCCGGTCGGTTCGACCGCCGAATCACGGTGCCGTTCCCGCCCGAGTCTCCGGCCTCGCGGATCGGCGAGACGGGGGCGCACCCGATCTGCTGGTACCGTCGCGAACTCACTGCCGAGGAGTTGGGGCGGGCGGGGCGTGACGGTCGTTACCTGCTCCACTTCGGGGCGGTCGACTACCAGGCCGCGGTGTGGGTCGACGGAACGCTGGTCGGCACCCACCGGGGCGGACAGAGCCCCTTCAGCTTCGACATCACCGACAACCTGGACCAGCAGGCGGCCAGCCACTGGATCGTCGTGCGCAGTTTCGACGACCCGGTCGACACCGAGGCCGCCCGCGGGAAACAGGACTGGCGGCCGGAACCCCACGCGGTCTGGTACGAGCGGACCAGCGGCATCTGGCAGTCGGTCTGGCTGGAGTCGGTACCCTCGGTCCACGTCGCCTCGATCCAGTGGAGTTGCAGCCTGCCCGGTGCGACGGCGACGGCGGCGATCCGGCTGTCCGGCCGTCCACAGCAGCCCAGCAGGGTCAGGGTGGAACTGTGCCACGACGGTCGTCCGCTCGCTGCCGGTGAGGTCGAGTCGGCCTCGGACCTGATCGAACTCACCCTGGCGCTGCCCCGGCAACGCAATGGCCAGGACTATGAGGATCTGCTGTGGGCACCCGAGCACCCGACGCTGATCGACGCGACGGTCAGCGTCGAGCATGCGGACGGCAGCACGGATCACGTCGCGTCCTACCTCGGCCTGCGCAGCGTCGCCGTCGAGCACCGGACCTTTCTGCTGAACGATCGTCCCTATCCGCTGCGTTCGGTACTCGCGCAGGGCTACTGGCCGGACTCGCACCTCGCCGCTCCCTCCCCCCAGGCACTGCGCGACGAGGTCGCGTTGATCAAGTCGCTCGGCTTCAACTCCGCCCGGGTGCACCAGAAGGCCGAGGATCCCCGCTTCCTGTTCTGGTGCGACTACCTGGGCCTCACGGTCTGGGCGGAGAGCGCCGCGCCCTACCAGTACTCCGCCCGCGCGGCCGTCCGGCTCAGCGCGGAGTGGGCCGAACTCGTCGAGCGGGACCGCTCGCACCCCTGCATCGTCACCTGGGTACCGCTGAACGAGTCCTGGGGGGTGCAGCACATCTCGCACGATCCCGCGCAGCAGGCGTTCGCCCGTGCCCTCGCCGACCTCACCCGGGCGCTGGACCCCAGCCGGCCCGTCGTCTCCAACGACGGCTGGGAACACGCCTCGTCCGACCTGGTCACGATTCACGACTACACCGGCTCCCCCGAGGACATCCGAGCCCGCTACGGCAGCGAGCCCGGGCTCCAGACGCTGCTCACCGGGCTCGGCCCCGCCGGGCGCCGGCTGCGGGCCTGCGAACCGGGCTGGCCCCAGGATGCCCCGGTCATGCTGACCGAGTTCGGCGGCATCGCCTACCTGACAGGTGCCGACGAGCAGGCCTGGGGATACACCAGCGCCGGTGACGCGGACGGGTACGAGCAGCAGTTGAGCGCGCTGGTGGCCGAGGTACGTCGCTGCGCGCCGCTGGCCGGCTTCTGCTACACCCAGCTGACCGACACCCGTCAGGAAGCCAATGGGCTGTGCGACGAGAACCGCCGACCAAAGCTCCCGGTGGAGACGATCCGCCGGATCTTCGCCGGATGACCCGATCAGTCAAACCACCAGGGCAGCCAGTCCCAGACCGGTCACGACACCCTGCCCTCACCGTCGACCGTCAGCCGCTCGTCAGAGCGATGCGCCGGACCGGTCAGCCTCAGCGCCGCCTCGACCGACTCCGGAGAGTCGTTGCCGATGGCGGCATCGGCCAGCTCCAGCGAGATGTTCTCCGCCTTGTGGCGCAGTCGCTGCGAAGCCGTCCGCCGCGACAGCGGACGGTTGGGCAGCGCGATGATCGCCAGCAGCGCGATCACGGCCAGCGGCACCACATGCCAGAAGGACTCGGCGATCGCCACACCGTAGGCGTTCTCGACCACGATCCGGATCGGCGCGGGCAGGCTCGCCAAGTCGGGCAGTTGGCCACCCTGCAGTAGCTCCAGCCCCTTCCGATCGGCCGGAGACAACGCGGCCAGTCCCTGCTGGATCAAGGTCGGAACCCGGGCTGCCAGACCGGCGCCGATCACCGAGACACCAATGCTGCCGCCAAGTGTGCGGAAGAAGGTCACCCCGGCGCTGGCAGCGCCCAGGTGCCGGGGGTCCACCGAGTTCTGCACCACCAGGACGAGGTTCTGCATGATCAGGCCGACCCCCAGGCCGAGCACGAACATGAAGCAGGAGACCAGGACAAAGTCGGTGTTGTAGTGGATGGTGCCCATCAGCAGCAGCCCGGCGGTGGTCAGGACGCCGCCGGTCACCACCAGCGACTTCCACCGTCCCCAGCGGCTGATCAGGTTGCCGCCGCCGATACCGCCGACCATCTGGCCGGCCACCATCGGCAGGGTCATCAGACCCGACAGGGTCGGCGTGGCACCCCGGGCGAACTGCATGTACTGGCTGAGGAAGATGCTGGTCCCGAACATCGCCACACCGACAGCGATCGAGCCGACCACCGCCAGGGAGAAGGTCCGGTCACCGAACAGGTGCAGCGGGATGATCGGCTCCTCGGCTTTCACCTCCACCCAGATCGCCAGTGCCAGGGCAACCACGGCGCCACCGACCATCCACAGCGTGGGTGCCGACCACCAGGCAAAGGCGTCACCAGCCAGGCTCACCCACAGCAGCAGGGTGATCACCCCGGCGGCGATCAGGACGGCGCCGAGATAGTCGACGCTCACCTTCCGGGACGGACGCGGCGGCAGTGTCAGCGTCTTCTGGATGACCACCAGCCCGACCAGCGCGAACGGGACGAAGACGTAGAAGTTCCACCGCCAGCTGAGGGTGTCGGTGAGGATGCCGCCGACCAGCGGACCGCCGACCTGGCCAACCCCATCACGGCGCCGATGAAGCCCATGTAGCGGCCACGTTCCCGCGGCGAGATCAAGTCGGCGATCACGATCTGCACCAGCGCCATCAGGCCGCCGATCCCGATCCCCTGCAGGGCCCGCGAACAGATCAGCCACAACGTGCTCATGGCAGCGCCCGACAACATCGAGCCGACCATGAAGATGATCAACGAGATCTGCACCAGCAGTTTGCGATTGAGCAGATCGGAGAGCTTTCCCCAGATCGGGGTGGCCACGGTCATCGCCAGCAGGCTGGCGGTGACAATCCAGGTGAAATCGGACTGGCTGCCACCCAGTTCGGTGACGATCCGCGGCAACGAGGGCGCCACCACCGTACTGGAGATCAGTGCCACGAACATGCCGACAACCAGGCCGGAGATCGCGGTGAGCACCTCTCGGCTGCTGCCCGGCTTCGACGCTTCCGTGTTCATCGCTGCCGTGCCCACTCGCTCTCCTCGCTGCTCACCCGCTTGATAGTTGCTCTGGGTCAACTATCTGGGCCGACTGTTCATTCCCGGAACCGGGAGACGGCTGTAGCGACGAGCCCCCCACGCTGGATGGCTGAGTAGATTCGCGGTTCGTCAGGCGCGCTTGGTTGCGGTCAGGGTAAAGCTGGCCGGTAGCCGTTCGGGGCGGTCGCGCAGACGGTACTCCCCGGTCAACTGGTCGTAGTCCATCAGCCCGGGCAACGCCTCCCACGGGACGGTGTCGTGCTCAACCAGTCCGGTGAGTTCCAGACCGGCTGACAGCACCGCGGTGACGATCTCGCCGATCCCGTGATTCCACTCCCACTGCAACGGTGAGTCGACCAACGCGGCGCTGGCATAGGTGGCGGCGTCGTCCCACACCAGCGGTGCGGACTGCTCGAAGTAGGGCAGCTCCAGCGCGGGCGTGGTGTCGCCCGGGCCTGAGATCCAGGCCTGCTGGGCGCGATCGGGATGCTGCTGCGCGACGACCATGCCCAGCAGAGAGTTCAGAACGGGATGCCCGTCCCGGATGAACAACCGTCCGCCCGGTCGCAGCAGGGCCGCGACGGTCTGTGCCCAGCGCTGGATACTCGGCAGCCAGCAGATCGCACCAATGCCGGTGTAGACCAGATCGAACCGGCGTCCGGCCAGGGCCTGAGGCGCCGAGTAGACGTCGGCCTCGAGATACTCGATGCTGGCACCTGCCCGCTCGGCCAGGCTGCGAGCCTCGGCCAGCGAAGCCGGCGAGAGGTCGACCCCGACCACGCGCCCACCCAGGCGCGCGAGACTGAGCGTGTCGGTGCCGATATGGCACTGCAGGTGCACAACGTCCAGGCCGCCGAGCTCCCCCAGCCGCGGCCGGTCGAAGGCCACCACCGGCGACAGCGCCGACGGGTCGGCAAGCAACGCATCGATCCCGTAGCCGCTGGCATGCAGTGGGGCGCGGCTGTCCCAGTTCGCGCGATTGACAGCCAGATAGTCGGTGGGGTCGCTCTCCATCCGGCCAAGCCTAGCGATGGCACGCCACGATCGATCAGTGCGCTGGTGACCATCCCAGCAGGTGCTCGAAGTCCCTCACGTCCGAGTTGTCGGCCGACGACGACATCCACGACAGCGTTGCGGTCGCCGCGCTCAGAGCAGGTTCCGTCCGGTTGATCAGCCTGACGCTGGCGCTGGGTCGGTCCGTAGACTCCTGCTCCGACCGCGTCCGCCTTGCCGCCAGCGCGTTGTCTTCAGACGTGGACGGTCCCGACATCGGTGCGCGCGAAGTCGTCCCCGACGAAGAGCAGGGGCTCGTTCGCCTGGACGGCCAGTGCATAGCCGAAGCAGTCGCCCAGGTTGAGTTGGGCTGGGTGCCCCGAGCCCCGGCCGTAGTCGCGGTAGGCATCCCGGGCGATCGCGGCCTGGCCCTCGTCGAAGGCGACGATGCGGACGCCGAGTTCCCGCAGCAGCGCGTCGGCCCGCCGGCGCTGGGCGGGATCCCCTCGAACATCCGCCACGGCGTACAACTCGACCGCCGTAGCCGCACTCAGCTTCGGTGCAGGGTCGTTCAGGATCGCCCTGGCCAGGTCTTCATATCCGGGCTCGCCTCGCAGGATCGCGACCACCGCCGAGGTGTCGACGATCACCGGTACAGACCCTGCCCGTCGTACAGGTCGTCGATCTCAGGCCCGGCGTCGGCGGGCAGGTGGCTGCGGTAGTCGGCGGCGAGGCGGCTGACCCGTTCCAGCGAGCGCTCCTGTGCCTGGCGGTCCGGCGCCTGCAGGGCGGCCTCCACCGCGACCTCAATCGCCCGGGTGTAGCTGACGTCGTAGCGCGCGGCCAGCCGCTTGACCGCGTCCACCGTCCGCTCGTTCTTGATATTGAGCGCCATGAAACTATTCTACCCGTGCCTCCTTTGTGAATCTACCCAGGGTAGATTCTATCCGGCCAAGTGGGCGGACGGGTCGTGGACGTGAACCTGCAGGAGGCGCCTCCGCCGGATATTCCTGCCCGGGTTCCTCCGCTCGCCGGTTGAGCTCGTCGAGGCAACTCCGTTTGCCTGAACCCGGCCCGTGGCCGCTCAGTTGCAGGCATCCCTGCCAATCGCCACCCGGACGGCCTGCACCTCAGGACGGAGGCTGCTGCTCACCCCCAGCGTCAGGCACTCGTCGGCAGCCGAGGTGAGCAGGCCGCCCAGGAAACCGGTGTAGGAGCCATCACATGACTCGAAGTGCGCGCTGGGTGCCAGGTAGGCGTCCAGCAACCACCTTCCACCGCTGGTCCACACCGACGCAGGCACCCACGCCAAGCTCGCATCGCCCTCGATCACGGTGACCTCCGCCCAGGCCACACCGTCATCGAGATAGAGCGGCGATTTCGTGAAGTAGCCGCCGCGTTCGGAGGACAACCCACTTTCACCGACCGGGATCGGATCGAGCCCGATCGCGTTCAACGACTCGAACTTGACCCCCGCGGCCAGGAAGGGCTGTGGCCCTGACCTTCCCGGTTCGGTGGTGTAGGCGTCGACACAGAACAACTGCCCCGGCCGTGCGGACGGGGTCGCAACGGTCGTAGGGGACCCGATGGGTGGAGGCGCGGCGGTCGGAGAGGAGACGGGCAATGTGACCACCTCCACTGTTGGGCTGACCGGCGGCAAGGTCGTCGCAGTGCAGGCCACCAGCAGGGGCAGCAACGTCGCGGCCGCGCCGAGCGAGCGCGAAACCTGGCCAGTGATGACCCTCCTGCGTCCGACCGGTTCGTGACAGCTCGCGGTAACCCTGGTGGCCGGTTGCATCTCCTCTCCTTTCGGGCGAGCCGGTACTGTCATCCGCCGCCGGTACAGTCTCGTCCAGTCGGGCGACCTCAGCCAGCGTGGCAGCTGCAGTGAGGCCCGCACTGGCAGTCACCGCACAGACACTCACCGCCGGTCCGGCAACCACACAGCTGGACGTCCACGCCGTTGACCAGCCGCTCCCCCAGGTCAGGCTCGAGAACCGGCAGGGTGCGCAGCCCGCGGTTGAGGGCGGCGGCCTGGTCGAGCCAGGCCGAGCAGTCCGCGCAACTGGTGAGGTGGGCAGCGATGCTGGCCACCGGCAGGTCGGGCTCCTCCCCGTCGAGCATCGCCGACAGGGCGGCCCGCCAGGTCTGTTCGGCCAGCTCGTCCAGTTCCATAGCGGGCAGGATAACCCCGATCCGCTACGGTGACGCCATGACCGACGACCTCACCGTGCTGGCGCTGGCCGCCGGCGCCGGCGACCGGGCGGCGCTCTCGGAATTCATCCGGGCGTCGCAGGCCCCGGTCTGGCGGTTCGTCGCCCGCGCCGCCGGTGTCCAGTTCGCCGACGACCTCGCCCAGGAGACCTATCTGCGGGCGATCCAGGCCCTGCCCGGCTTCCAGGGACGTTCCAGCGCCCGCACCTGGCTGCTCTCCATCGCCCACCGGGTGGTGGTCGACCGGGTACGTCACGAGATTGGACGGCCGCGGCTGGTCGGCCTGACCGCCCTCGAACTGGACGAACTGGCGCCCGTCCGACCCGACCATGCCGGCCGGATCGCGGTCGAGCAGGCACTCGACGGACTGGCCCCGGAACGGCGGACGGCACTGGTGCTGACCCAGCTGATGGGCTTCAGCTACGCCGAGGCCGCGGAGATCTGTGACTGTCCGGTCGGCACCATCCGGTCCCGGGTCGCCCGGGCGCGGGCCGAGTTGCTGGCGGGGCTGGCGGTCCAGCCGGTCGCCCGGCATAGCTGACGGGGCGCCTCCCGCCCCGGCAGCATCCAGGCACCACCCGGCGACCAACCACGCCAGAGCGATCCCTCGATTCACGGGAACCGAAGCGGCCCGCCCGACGACTACCCCTGGTGAGCGGGAACCCGTCCCGCCGCGGGGAAAGGTCGTGCCGTGTTCTCCTTCGCTACCACACCGGTCATGTTCGTGGGGCTGCTGGTGCTGTTTGCCTGGTGCTGCTGCTGGTGCGGGTACGAACTCACCCGCCCCCAGAGCGGCCGGCAGCGCGTCTCGAACGCCCTCCATCTGCTGATGTCGGTGGTCATGCTGCTGATGGTGGCCGGCCCGACCTGGGGAGCTTTGACAACCGTCCTCCCCACTCCCGTTTTGGCAGGGATATTCGTGCTGGCGACCGGCTGGTTCGGCTGGTTGGCGATCGATGCCGGCCGGACGTCGGACCGTCCCTCGCTGCTGCACTTCACCGGGCACGCCACGATGTTCGCCGCCATGTCGTGGCACCTGGCCGCCATGGCAGTCATGACGGCAGGCATGACTGCCGCCGCACCGGACAGCGGGATGTCCGGCCACGGGCACGGTGGCCATGACGGCATGGACATGGGCAACTGGATGACCGCCGAGAGCAGACCCGGTGGCGCGCTGTGGTGGTTCGCGCTGGTCGGGTTGCCCCTGATGGCCTATCTGCTCGCGGCCGCTCTGCGCGCGCTCTGGTTGGCCGCTCGGCCGGCACCCGCGGGCGAGCCGGTAGATCCCGATACCTGCGACTGCGACGACGACGCCCGGCACTCCGTCACGTCCCACAACTGCCATGAGACCCGTCCGGCGGGTTCAGCGAAGTACCGGCTGGCGGCGCTGAGCGACTTCGCCATGTGCGCGGGCATGTTCTGGATGAGCACTGGGCTGCTCGCGCCGATCCTGCCAATGCTGGCTGTTCTGGCCCACTGAGCTCCGGCCGGCATCACGGCCGCTGGACAACTGGTTGGCCCACACCGGTCTGAGCAAGTGGAAGATCGCCGACTGCTTCTACCTTCGTGCCGAGCGTCGCAGGGCCTGGTACAGCGGGCCCGGGCGGGCTGCCCCGCCTCGAGACCCTGTCACGGCCTCTTGAGGCGCGCCGTCCACCGCAGGAGACTGGGGTATGGCTGAAACACAGATACCGCAGGTGGACGTCCGGACCGTCAGCGAGAACGCCGTGATCCTCGACGTCCGCGAACCCAACGAGTTCGCGGCGGGTCACACGCCGGGGGCGGTGTCGATCCCCCTCGGGGAACTCCGCGACCGGCTGGCGGAGGTCCCCAGCGTTGACGGGCCGCTGCACGTGATCTGCAAGGTGGGTGGACGGTCGCAGGTCGCGGCGGAGTTCCTCGCCGAACACGGCATCGAGGTGGTCAACATCACCGGTGGCACCGGCGCCTGGTACGAGGCCGGCAAGACCCTGGTCAGCGAGACCGGTGAGGCGCCGGCGGTGGTGCCGCCGACCACGCCGCCACCACCGCGGCCGTGAGCGGGCCGCTCCGCCCAACGGCAGGCACACCGATCGGGCCCAGGGGCTGGATCCTGGAACTCCTGCCCGGCCAGGAGGCTGCCGACAGCTGGTTCGTGGTGACGTCCAGGGCTGGCTGACCACCGGCTACTGTCGCTCCATGCCTGCGATTCAGGACTGCTATCCCGCCCGGTTCGCCCACTGCCACGGCTGCGGGCCAGTCAACCCTGACGGGCTGCACCTCAAAAGCCACGTCGAGGGCGACCAGGTGGTACTGCGCCACACCCCGGCCCCGGCTTTCACCGGAGGGGTTCCGGACCACGCGTACGGCGGCCTGCTCGCCTCGCTGCTCGACTGCCACGGCGCGGCGTCCGCCACCGCCTTCGCCTACCGGGCGCGCGGCGGCGAGGTCGGCGACGGCGGTGAACTCCCCCGTTTCGTGAGCGGCACGCTCACCGTCGTCTACCGGCGTCCGACGCCGATGGGCTGCGAGTTGGTGCTCCGCGGCCGACTGGTGGGCATTGAGGGACGCAAGGTCACCGTCGATCTCGAACTTAGTGCCAACGACGAGGTCTGCGTGACCGGCCGACTGATCGCCCTCGAGATCCCCGCGGGCTACTGAGCAGGGGCGGCGGACGAGGCGGGCCAATATTCATCGTCGGGGGTGGGACGGTCGCCGAAGATGGCCTGGCCGACCCGGACGACGGTGGCGCCCTCCTCGATGGCGGTCTCGTAGTCGCCGGACATGCCCATCGACAGCCCGCCCGGCCCGATCAGGGCGGGGTCGGTGTCGCGGGCCCGGTCGCGCAGGCTGCGGAGCAGTTGGAAGCAGCGGCGGACCCGTTCGGTGTCGGTGGTGAACAGCGCCAGGGTCATCAGGCCCTGCACGCGCAGGCTCTGGTAGCGGGGCAACTGCCGGAGGAAGTCATGCAGTTCCGCGGGCGGCAGGCCATACTTCGAGTCCTCGGCAGAGGTGTTGACCTGGACGTAGACGTCGATGCCGCGGCCTTCGGTCTGGAGTCGCCGGTCAAGGGCCTCGGCCACCCGCAGCGAGTCGAGGGCGTGGAACTCGGCGGCGAACCGGGCGACGTCGCGGGCCTTGTTGGTCTGCAGGTGGCCGATGATCGACCAGGCAATGTCCAGGTCGGCAAGTGCGCGGGCTTTGCGGCTGGCCTCCTGGACCTTGTTCTCACCGAGTTGGTGGCAGCCTGCCTGGACGGCCAGCCGGATTCGGTCCTCGGTAACCGTCTTGCTCACCGGCAGCAGCCGGACGTCCGATGGGTCGCGTCCGACCCGCCCGGCGGCGGCGGCGATTCTGGCGTTCACGTCGGTAAGGTGGCGGGTGATGTCCTCGACACTGACGGCTGTCGGGTAGTGCACGAGAGGTCAGCTCCTTACCGCCGGGTGGCCGGTCCGGTCAGGCCACCGTGACCAACACTGTAGTGGCGACCGCGGTAAGGGCCTCGTCCGTGGGCGGCCCGGTGCACCGGGTCCGGACAGCCGCGGGCGGCACGGACAAGGAAAGGTCCCACGCCTCGCTTCGGCATCGGGTCAGGATGTCGAAGCGAGGCGCGGGACTTCAGATGTTCCCATGGTGGAGGTGGCGGGAATCGAACCCGCGTCCTCGAGCGGTGAACCAGGACTTCTCCGGGCGCAGCCGACCAGGCGTTCTACTCGGCCCCCACCCTCATGTCGGCAGGTGGTGGACAGGCCCAGTTCTCAAAAAGTCCCGTGCCGACCCGAGAACGAGGTCAGCACAGCAAGCCTTCTAGTTGAGGCCAGGAACCGGACGGAAGGCACGTCCGGGCTGACCCTTCGATCGCTGATCAGGCAGCGAGAGCGAAGTCAGTGCGCTGTGTGTTGGCACTTATTGGTTTCCAGGATTCGTTAACGAGATGTCCCTGGATCCTCGGCCCGCTTCTCCTGGGACTACCGTCCCAAGTCGAAACCAATCACCCCCTGTTGAGTTGTCACTGAGGCTTCTCAGCCCCAGCCTCACAAGCTTACACGATCTGCAAGGAGTCTGCCGTCGCTCGGCACGCTGTGACCCCAACCCCGTCCTCGGACGTTCAGTCACAGCTTGCACAGGTGCGGGCGCCCGGCCTGCGGAGCTGCGGAACTGTGACCGTCCTCGGAGGTTCGGTCACAGCTTGGGGGCCGGGCGCGAGGGTAGGGTGACCGTCATGGACAAGCCTTTCGTCGACCCACCCGAGGGTCCCGCGCCCACCGACCTGGAGATCACCGACCTTGAGGTCGGCACCGGCCCCGAAGCCGTGCCCGGCAAGCGGGTCGCGGTGCACTACGTCGGAGTCGCGTTCTCCAGCGGCGAGGAGTTCGACTCCAGTTACGGACGCGGCGAACCGCTGGTCTTCGGACTCGGCGCCCGTCAGGTCATCTCCGGCTGGGATCAGGGCCTGGTCGGCATGAAGGTCGGCGGACGCCGCCGGCTGGTGATCCCGCCACACCTGGCCTACGGCGACCGCGGGGCCGGTGCCGCCATCAAGCCGGGCGAGACGCTGATCTTCGTCTGCGACCTGGTCGGGGTGCGCTGACCGGCCTCACCAGGAACCGCCGCCGCCTCCGCCGCCACCACCGCCGGAGAACCCGCCGCCGCCACCGCCGAAGGCCGAACCGCCACTCCCCCAGCCAGAATCGGAGGAGGACGGCGGCGGTGAGGCGGCCGTCGAGACGTGGCTGCCCATGGTGTTCAGTTGCCAGGACATGGCGTGCAGATCCCAGCTGCTGCCGTAGTACCAGGTCGGCGGCTGGGACGACAGCCGCCCCATCGCCACCAACTGCTCGCACAGCCGGGTCCAACGCTCGGTGAGGTCGAACAGGATCGCCCAGGGCAGGTACTTCGAGAAGATGTCCTCGCCCTCCTCGAACTGCAACTGCTCGGCCTCCGCTGTCGCCAGGTAGGTGCGGAAGCCCTCCACCTGGTCGGTCAGGGCGCGACCGGTACCGCTGCGACGCGCCTTGGCCAGCCGGGACGCGGCAACGATGCCGACGACCACCACGGCCAGCCCGAGCGGCCAGAGGTTGAGCGCGATCCCGCCGAACAGGACGAGCGCGACCACCCCGGCCATCGGCACCAGCACCACCATCGACAGCCCCGAGCCCAGGCCGACATTGCCGGTGGACAGGAACCAGTTCCCCGCCTCGGCGGATCGGCGGGCGGCCTTCTGGACCGCCGTGTCCGCCTTCACCATCGAACCGGCCTCGGCCAGGTCGGCCACCTCTGCGTTCTTGAACAGGTGCTTCACCAGCGCCCCGCTGGGTTTGTCGGGAGCGAGGTCGGCGTTCACCAGCCGGGCCTGGGGTGGATCCTCGCTGCGCAGCTGGATGGCACCGTTCACCGCCAGCCCGACCAGGGTGGCAGTGGTGTGCTTGACCAGTCCCTTGCCGTCCAGCAACAGGCCGGCCTCAGCCAGGGACAGCGCGGGTGGGGCGAAGGCCACCGGCACCTGGTAGCCCTTCGGGTTGCGGATCTCGGTGGCCGGATGGCCTGCCGCCGGCAGGACGCCCGGCGGCAGGTCGGCATACCGCAGGTCACCGGTGCGGCGCCGGACGTAGGCCCAGCCACCCAGTGCCACCAGCGCCCCGGCTCCGGTTGAACCGAGCAGCAGGCCCTGCCCCAACCGCTGCTGGGCGACGGTGGCGTTCTCGGCGAAGATCGGGGTCGCCGGCCGAACCATGCCGGGGGTCACCTTGACACCGACGGTGAGGAGTTGCCCGCGGGGAATCTGGTCCTGTGTGATGACCGCCCGTCCCTGGTCGTCGATCACGTCCGAACTGCAGGTGGCGGCCTTACCGGGCAACGCCGAGGAGCAGAACAGCTGCTGGGCGCCACCGGGGACGCTGATCGTCGCGGTGAAGTTGTCGATCTGCGGCATGCTCGAGCCGGTCATGTCCCAGTAGAGCTGTTCGACCGAGTCGACGGTCCTCATCAGGCCGCCGATCCGGTACCGCAGCCGGTACTGGGCGGAATCCTGCCAGACTTGCCGTTCCGGGTCGCCCACCCGGAGCCGGACGTAGGTGTTACGCGGCCCGTCCGACTCCAGATTGGCGACGTCGAGGGCGTCGGACACCCCGGAGGTGAGGCTTTCCACCGAGATGTTCGTCACCGGGTAGAGCATGTCCTGCCCGGTGTCCGGGTCGGGTTCACGCGTCACCAGGGTGCGCTCCAGGCCGTGCCGGCCCGAACTGCTGCCGAAGTGCAGGGTGACGGTCTCGACCACGTCCACCGTGCCGTCGGGGTTGAGCGTCGCCTGCACGTCGAAGCGGTCGAAGACGTCCTGCGTGGCCGCCTGGGCCGGTGCGGCGATGCCACCCAGCAGTCCCAGACCGAGCACGAGAGCGGCCGCCGCACCGCGCAGCAGCCGCGCGGCACCGGTACCTGGGCCACCGGCACTCCCGGGCATCAGCGCCGCCGGTTCCGCGAGGCCAGGGCGCGTTGGGCCTCCCGGTCGGCGTCGCGCTGGGCGATGGTCTGGCGCTTGTCCCATTCCTTCTTGCCGGTGGCGACGGCGATCTCGACCTTCGCGTGGCCGTCGGAGAAGTAGATCGATAGCGGGACGATCGTCCGTCCGGAATTCACCGTCTCCTTCTCGAGCTTGGCGATCTCCTTCTTGTGGAGCAGCAGCTTGCGGGTGCGCCGGGCGGTGTGGCTCTTGCGCCAGGTGCCGAAGGCGTATTCGGGGATGTTCGCATTGCGCAGCCAGACCTCGCCGTCGTCCACGGTCGCGAAGGCATCGGCCAGCGAGGCACGTCCCTCGCGCAGCGACTTCACCTCGGTGCCGGTGAGCACCAGGCCGGCCTCGAAGTGATCGTGCAGGTGGTAGTCGTGGTGTGCCTTGCGGTTCTGGGCCACCATGGTGCGCCCGACAGGTCGCGGCATCGGTTCCCTCCGTAGTCCCGTGACGCCTCCGTGGCCCGGCGACGACAGTGCCGCCAACCCTACCAAGGCAGGGGTTGGCGGCACTGAGGTGGGGGGTCTGAATTACACGTAGTTGATCGGGTTGACCCGCACGCCGTTCTTGTAGATCTGCAGGTGCAGGTGGCAACCGGTGGACAGCCCGGTGGTCCCGACGTAGCCGACCACCTGGCCGCGCTTCACGTGCTGGCCCACCTTCACGATGATCTTGGACTGGTGGGCGTAGCCGCTGCGAATGTTGGATCCCTTGTAGCTGCCGTAGTCGATCACCGTCCAGTTGCCCAGCCCGTGGGAGTTGGCGGTCTTCAGGATCTGGGTGACCTTGCCGTCCGCCATCGCATACAGCGGGGCACCGCAGCGGGCACCGAAGTCCTGGCCCCAGTGCATCCGCCAGTAGTGCAGGATCGGGTGGTACCGCAGTCCGAAGGGGGAACCCGGCTTGGCGTCGACCGGACGCATGAAGCCCTTCGAGTTCACCTGGGTCTTCTTGCCGGACGCCTTGTCCTTGGCGATCTGTGCCTTGATCTTCGCCGAGATCGACTCCTCCTGGGCCTGTAGCCGGTCGTACTGGGCCTTGTCCGCTTCCAGTTCGTCGACCGCCTCGTCGCGCAGTTCCCGGCTCTCGGCGACCAGGCCCTTGACCTTGGAGACCTTCGCAGCCACGTCGGCACGGCGTTCGGCGGCCTCGTCGGCCAGCGCCCTGGCCTGGTCGGCCAGCGCCTTGACGGCCGCCACCTGGGCCTCGGTCTGCCGCTTCTGCTCGGCAACCTTCGCCTCGGCGTCGGTACGGGCGGCCTTCGCCTGCTCCAGTTGCACCTGCAGTTCCCGCAGCCGCTCCATCTCCGAGGAGGTCGAGTCGAAGATCGTGTCCGTCCACTGCACGCGGTCGGCGATCTCCCGCGGGCTGGTCGAGCTGGCCAGCAAGGCGAAGGTCACCAGACCCGACTGCTGCTGGTAGGCGGTGCTGACAACGGTGCCGATCAGCCGCTGCTGCTGGGCGAGGTCGGTCTCGCCCTGCGCCACCCGGGCGATCGAGGCGGCCAGTTCGTCCTGCGCCTTCTTCAGTTCTTTGGCAATAGCCGCGTCCTTGGCCTTCGCGGCGGCCAGGCTCCGCTTCACCTGGGCAAGTTTTTCTTCAGCGTTGTTCAGGAAACTCTGAGCTTTGGTCAACTCATCCTGAGCGACGCTGAGTTTCTGCTCGGATTCCTGCAGCACCTCGGTGCGCTGGGCTACTTCTTTCTTTCCGTCCTTGATCGCGGCCTTGGTTGCCGATATCGACTTGCGCACCTTGTCCCGCTGGTCGTACAGGTTGTCGGCGCTGCTGGGCGTGGCCGAAGCCAACGCCAGCGCCAACGCGAGGACGGTCGCCGCCGCCATCTGGAGCCAACGCCGGGAACCACGTCGGGGAGTCGATGCTGAGGTGGGGGAAGTCACCTGTCGCACGGTCTACCTCTTCACTGATCGAAGGTCAGACCCGAAGGAATCTCCGGGTCGCTATCAATGTTGGGATAATAGAGAGTATGACCCCCAACAACACAAGACTGCCCATGGTGATTCCGACGTGTTCCCAGCGGATCCACTCAATACCCTTAATCTCTGCTTTAGCTTTTCCGATGATCACGAACTGCTCGACAGCGGCCAGCGAGGCACACGCCAGCAGCGATCCGACCAGCGCGGCGATGAGCGATTCGAGCAGGAACGGCAGCATGATGTACCAGTTCGATGCGCCCACCAGACGCATGATCCCGATCTCCCGGCGACGTGAGAAGGCCGCCATCCGGATGGTGTTGCCGATCTGCAGCGCGGCCGCCACGAGCAGCAGGACGCTGGCCCCCACCGTGGCCCATCTGGCCATGTTCAGCCAACTGAAAAGCGGGTCGAGATATTCACGCAGATCATTCACCCGCTGGACGCCGTGCATACCCGAAACCATGGACACGACCCCCTGATATTCCTCGGGGTTGACCAACTTGATCCGGAAGGAATCCGGAATCATGTCGACGGTCATTGTCTCGAGAATCGGGTCGTCGGCATAAACCTCACGGAATTCGTCGAACGCCTCCTGTTTCGACTCGTAGTACACCTCGGCGACCTCGGGGTTACCGCGCAGTGCGGCCTCGATCGCCGCCCGCTCGGCGTCGGTGGTGGAGACACCGGGCTCGCACTGGCCGCCGCGGGAGTCAGGCACGCACAGGTAGACGCTGATCTCGATCTTGTCGTACCAGTTACCGCGCAGCAGATCGACCTGCTGGGTCACCAGCAGCCCTGCCCCGAACAGGGCGAGCGACACCCACATCGTGACGATGACGGCGAGGTTCATGGACGCGTTCCGGCGCAAGCCGGACATCGCTTCGGACAACGTATGGCGCATCGAGGCCACCCTTCCTTACGTCAGTGACCTACTGGTAGCCGTAGACGCCC
Source organism: Propionicimonas sp. (assembly GCF_034927565.1). Taxonomy (GTDB): domain Bacteria; phylum Actinomycetota; class Actinomycetes; order Propionibacteriales; family Propionibacteriaceae; genus Propionicimonas. The sequence continues at coordinate 57,827 of NZ_JAYFPT010000047.1, read as the reverse complement.
TTGGTCTGGTCGCGAACCACATCGCCGCCGGAGAGCTCGATCACCCGCTTGCGCATCTGGTCGACGATGGTGGCGTCGTGGGTGGCCATGATCACCGTGGTATCGGCCTTGTTGATCCGGTCGAGCAGTTTCATGATGCCCACCGAGGTGGTCGGGTCGAGGTTGCCGGTGGGTTCGTCGGCGATCAGGATCGCCGGGCGGTTGACGAAGGCCCGCGCGATCGCCACCCGTTGCTGCTCCCCGCCGGACAGTTCCTCGGGCAGCCGATCACCCTTGCCTTCCAGCCCGACGAGTTCCAGGGTCTCGGGAACCACCCGCTTGATCAGGGAGTTCGGCTTGCCGATCACCTGCAGCGCGAAGGCCACGTTCTGGGTGACGGTCTTGCCGGGCAGCAGCCGGAAGTCCTGGAAGACGGTGCCGATCTGGCGGCGCAGGCCGGGTACCTTCCAGCTGCGCAGCTTCGTCAGGTCCTTCCCGGCGACGTAGAGATGGCCGTCTGAGGGCAGGTACTCACGCAGGATCAACCGCAGGAAGGTCGACTTCCCCGAGCCGGACTGGCCGACCAGGAAGGCGAACTCGCCCTTGGCGATCTCCACGTTGACATTGCGCAACGCCGGCCTCGACTGGCCGGGGTAGGTCTTGGAGACGTCCTCGAATCTGATCACGATGCAGGGTGTGGCCGGGTTGACGATGCGGGAGTTTCCTGAGGATCTCTCAGGCCGACCTCATCTGGGAGTGTATGCGCTCGGTCGCCGTCGCCCCGAATCGCCACGCCGTGGGCGGCCTACCCGCTCACCTCGAGCCGGTCTGCCGGCGCCAGCGGATGCCCGCGTCGATGAAACCGTCGATGTCACCGTCGAAGACCGCCTCGGGGTTGCCCACCTCGTAGTCAGTACGCAGGTCCTTCACCATCTGGTAGGGGTGCAGCACGTAGGAGCGCATCTGGGCACCCCAGGAGTTGCCGGCGTCTCCCTTCAGCCCGCGCATCTCGGCCTCCTTCTCGGCCCGTGCCCGCTCCAGCAGCCGGGACTGCAGCACCTTCATGCCGGCCACCTTGTTCTGCAGCTGCGACTTCTCGTTCTGCATCGACACCACGATGCCGGTCGGGATGTGGGTCAGCCGGACGGCGGAGTCGGTCGTGTTCACGCTCTGACCGCCCGGGCCGGAGGACCGGAACACGTCCACCCGCAGATCCTGTTCGGGGATGTCGATGTGGTCGATCTCCTCGGTGACCGGGAAGACGTCCACCCCGGCGAAGGAGGTCTGCCGGCGGCCCTGGTTGTCGAAGGGCGAGATCCTGACCAGCCGGTGGGTGCCCTGCTCGACCGAGAGCATGCCGTAGGCGAACGGCTCCTTGACGGTGAAGGTCGCCGACTTGATGCCTGCCTCCTCGGCCTCGGAGGTCTCGTAGACCTCGGTGGCATAGCCGTGACGTTCGGCCCAGCGCAGGTACATCCGCAGCAGCATGGCGGCGAAGTCAGCGGCGTCCACTCCCCCGGCCTCGGACCGGATCGTGACCAGGGCCTCGCGTTCGTCGTACTCGCCGGACAGCAGGGTGCGGATCTCCAGCGCGTCGATGTCGGCCTTGAGCGACTTGAAGTCCTTCTGCGCCTCGGCCAGGGTGTCGGCGTCGTTCTCCTCCTGGGCGAGTTCGGCCAGCACCTGCAGGTCGTCGATCCGGCCATGCAGCCGCGACAGCCGGTCGACCTCGGCCTGCAGTCGCGACAGCCGCGAGGTCACGCGCTGGGCGTTCTCCTGGTCGTCCCACAGGTCGGGGGCTGACACCTGCTCCTCCAACCCGGCGATCTCCGCCCGGGAGGCGTCGGGATCGAGCACCGCCTCGATGGAGGTGAGGGTGCGATCGATGTCGGCAAGTTCGGCGAGCAGGTCAGCGGCAGTCACGGGCGATGATTCTACCGTTCGCCGGACGACCGGGCGACGCCGGCATCCGGCCCCGGCTGGCCGAACTCCGCCCGGGCACCGACCCCCTCATGCCATGATCGGGGGGTGTATCTGCTGCTCATCCGCCATGGCGAATCGCTGAACAACCGGGTCGAGGCCGAGACCGGTGTCGGCAGCAATCGGGTCCCCGATCCGGAGCTGACCGAGCTGGGGATCCAGCAGGCGGCCCGGCTCGCCGACCATTTCGCGGCGGGAGCGTTGCCCCGTCCGGACGTGCTGCTCAGCTCCCTGATGTACCGCGCGGTGGCGACCTCAGCGCCGATCGCCGAAGCCCTCGACCTGCCGGTGGAGGGCCACACCCTGCTGCACGAGGTGAACGGCGTCTATGAGGGCACCTTCACCGGCCACAGCACCAGGGGCGTCCCGCGACCGGGGACCGCGGCCTCCGTGCTGCAACGGGCGAATCCTCGTCTCGTGCTGCCTCCCCAGGCTGACGAGACCGGCTGGTACCGGCGTCCTTTCGAGACCCCGGGCGTGGCCGCCGAACGCGCCCGCGTGGTGCTGGCCGAACTTTCCGGACGGTTCGGCACCACCGAGCAGGTGATCGCGATCGTCAGCCATGCCTGGTTCATCCAGTACCTGCTGCGGGCGGCGATCGGCTGGGAGGTCGGCCCGGACGGCGAACTGGGCACCTGGCTGGAGTTCAGCAATACCGGGCACACCCTGCTGCGGTCGGTCCACAACCCGGACTTCTCCCAGGTCGTGGAGTGGACCAACCGGCTCGACCACCTGCCGGCGGACCTGGTCAGCCGCTGACCGGGATCAGCAGAAGGCGTGGATGCCGCCGTCGGCGAACGCCCGCCGGTAGTCGTCCAGGTCCTCGGCGTGCAGCGCCGGGACGCCGGCCATCGCGTACCCGCGGTCGAGCAACTCGTACTTGCGTTCGCCGAACTGGTGGAACGGCAGCAACTGGAGTTCGGTGACGCCCAGCGGCTTCAGCAACCGGCAGAACGCCGCAGCGTCAGCGAGACTGTCGTTGGCGCCGGGGATCACCGGGATCCTGACCAGCAGCGGTGTGCCGGCCGCGAGCGCCGCGGCCAGGTTGGCCAGCGGAAGATCGTTGCCGACACCGGTCCAGCGCCGGTGGAGCTCGGGGTCGTGGTGCTTGACGTCGATCAGCAGCAGGTCGACCTCGGCCAGTACCCGCTGGAAGACGGCGGGCGCGGCGTAGCCGGTGGTCTCCAGCGCGGTGTGGACGCCCTCCTGCCGCAACGCGTGCAGCAGGGTGCGGGCGAACCGGTGCTGGACCAGGGCCTCACCGCCGGACAGTGTCACCCCGCCGCCCGATTCCTGGTAGAACGGACGATCCTGCAGGCAGGTCTCGACCACCTCCTCGACCGTCCAGTCACGACTGTCGGGCACCCGGACGCCGGGATGCAGCGGATCGCGTACCTGCAGTACGCGGAGCTTCTGGGAACCCGGGTTGGAGCACCAGGCGCAGGTCATCGGGCAGCCTTTGAGGAAGACCACCGAGCGGATCCCCGGGCCGTCGTGCAGCGAGAACTTCTGGATGTCGAAGACCCGTCCGACCTCCGCGCTCATCGCCACACCTTCCGTTGCCAGCTTCTCAACGAAGCTACTTGATGTTTCATTCGAAAGTCTACTATCCTTCGTAGTAGCGTCAAGCCGTTGGCGGAACGCAGCGCTGGAGGAATGCCATGGATCGCCGGTCGAGAATCCTCGAGCATGTCATCGCCCACGAACGGGTGGACGTGAACGACCTGGCCGCGCACTTCGGGGTCTCCCAGGTCACCGTCCGCAAGGACCTCGACAACCTCGCCGATCGCGGTCTGGTCCGTCGCCAGCACGGCTACGCCGAGGCGATCGCCCCCGACAACCTGCTCAGCCGGCTCGCCGTCCACTACGACCTCAAGCGCCGGATCGCCGCGGCGGCGGTCGACCTGGTCCCGAACGGCGCCACCGTGATGATCGAGTCCGGTTCGTCCTGCGCCCTGCTCGCCGAGGCGATCGGACGCACCCGGCGCGGGGTGACGATCATCACCAACTCTGCCTTCATCGCCGACTACGTCCGGGGCTCGCAGGCATCGGTCGTCCTGCTCGGAGGCGACTACCAGCCTGAGTCTCAGGTGCTGGTCGGCCCGTTGGTCGAGCAGTGCGCGGCCTCCTTCTTCGTCGACCGGCTCTTCATCGGGATCGACGGCTACACCCCCGAAACCGGCTTCACCGGCGCCAACCACCTCCGCGCGGCGGCCGTCCAGGCGATGGCCCGGCGTGCCCGCGAGGTCGTGGTGCTCACCGAGTCGCTGAAGTTCCCACGCCGGGGCTCCGTCCCGCTGCTCGGGTTGGACGCTGTCGCGCAGCTGGTCACCGACACCGACCTGCCCGGCCCGCTGTACTCCCACCTCACCGGCGCAGGTCTCACCGTCCAGACGGTGCCCGCCGACCCCGTCACCGAACCCGCCACCCGAGAGGACATCTGATGAGCACCCTGACCGAACCGCAGACCGCCGCCACCGACCCGCACTTCGGCCGGCTCACTCCCCGGATGGCCGCCTGGCGCGAGCAACTGCTCGACACCCCGGCCTCGGTCTGCGTCGAGCGGGCGCTGCTCACCACCCAGACCTACCGCGAGCACGCCGACCAGCCGATGATCATCCAGCGCGCGCTGATGGTGAAGAACGTGCTGGCGAACATGTCGATCTACATCGAGCCGGCCACGCTGATCGCAGGCAACCAGGCCTCGGCCAACCGGGCGGCCCCGATCATGCCGGAGTACGCGATGGACTGGGTGATCGCCGAACTGGACGAGTTCGACTCCCGTCCCGGTGACCGGTTCACCATCACCGAGCAGGCCAAGCAGCAATTGCGCGAGATCGCCCCGTTCTGGGAGCACAACACGCTCAAGGAGCGTGGCCTGGCTCTGATGCCGTCGGCCAGCCGGCAGTTCTACGATCTTGGCATCATCCACCCGGAGGGCAACATCACCTCCGGCGATGCCCACATCGCCGTCTCCTACGAACGTGTGCTCGCCGAAGGGCTGGCCGGCTACCGGGCACGGACAGAGGAACTGCTCGCCGGACTCGACCTCACCGACGCTGACGGCCAGAAGAAGGCAGCCTTCTACCGCGCTGTGCTGATCACCCTGGACGCGGTGGTCGGCTTCGCCCATCGTTACGCCGACCTGGCCGCCGACCTGGCCGGGACGGAACCGGACGACGCCCGCCGCGCCGAGTTGGCACAGCTGAGCCGGATCCTCGCCACCGTCCCCGAGCAGCCCGCGTCCACCTTCCGCGAGGCGGTGCAGGCGGTGTGGCTGGTGCAGTTGTGCCTGCAGATCGAGTCCAACGGGCACTCGCTGTCCTACGGCCGACTCGACCAGTACCTCTACCCGTTCTACGCCGCCGACCTGGCGGCGGGGCGGATCACACCCCAGGACGCCACCGAACTGCTGACCAACCTGTGGCTGAAGACCCTGTCGGTGGCCAAGATCCGCAGCTGGTCGCACACCCGGTTCAGCGCCGGCGGCCCGCTCTACCAGAATGTCACCGTCGGTGGGCAACGCCCGGACGGTGGCGACGCGGTCAACCCGCTGTCCTGGCTGGTCCTGCGCTCGGTCGCACAGACCAGGCTGCCGCAGCCCAACCTCACCGTCCGGTATCACCACGGCCTGTCGGACGACTTCATGGCCGAGTGCATCGAGGTGATGCGGCTGGGCTTCGGCATGCCGGCCTTCAACAGCGACGAGGTGATCATCCCGTCCCTGATCGCCAAGGGGGTCTCCCCCCGGGACGCCCACAACTACTCCGCGATCGGCTGCGTCGAGGTCGCCGTTCCGGGCAAGTGGGGCTACCGCTGCACCGGGATGAGTTTCCTCAACTTCCCCAAGACCCTGCTGATCGCGATGAACAACGGCGTGGACCCCGCCTCGGGCGTCCAACTGGCCACCCCGGTGAAGCACTTCATCGAGATGACCGGCATCGACGAACTGCTGGCAGCCTGGGACGTCACCGTCCGGGAGTTCCAGCGGCACTGCGTCGCCCTCGACACCGCCTGCGACATCGCCCTGGAGGAGAACGTCGCCGACGTGCTGTGCTCGACCCTGGTCGAGGACTGCCTGGGCCGCGGCAAGCCGATCAAGGAGGGCGGTGCGGTCTATGACTTCATCTCCGGCCTGCAGGTCGGCATCGCCAACCTGGGCGACTCCCTCGCGGCGATCAAGAAGTGCGTCTTCGACGACCACACGGTCACCGCCGCCGAGCTCTGGGAGGCGCTGCTGAACGACTTCGCCGGCGAGCGCGGCGAGCAGATCCGCGCCCTGCTGCTGGACGCTCCCAAGTACGGCAACGACGACGACGAGGTGGACCGGCTGCTGGTGCGCGCCTACGACACCTGCATCGACGAGATCTACGCCCACCACAACACCCGCTACGGCCGCGGCCCGATCGGCGGCGGCTACTACGCCGGCACCTCGTCCATCTCGGCGAACGTGCCACAGGGCGCCTCCACCATGGCCACCCCGGACGGCAGGCATGCCGGCGAGCCCCTCGCCGAAGGCTGCTCCCCCAGCCACGGTGCCGACCTGCACGGACCGACGGCGGTGTTCAAGTCGGTCTCCAAACTGCCCACCGAGCTGATCACCGGCGGGGTGCTGCTGAACCAGAAGGTGAACCCCCAGCTGCTGGCCAAGCCGGAGGACCGGGCCAAGCTGATCATGCTGCTGCGCACCTTCTTCAACCGGCTGGACGGTTTCCACGTGCAGTACAACGTGGTCGACCGGGCCACCCTGCTGGACGCCCAGGCCCACCCCGAGCGCCACCGTGACCTGATCGTCCGGGTCGCCGGCTACAGCGCCTTCTTCACCGTGCTGTCGAAGGCCACGCAGGATGACATCATTGCTCGTACTGAACAGACCCTGTAGGCCACCGTCCGCGAGACTCAAGGAAGAGCCATGTCACCTGACCTTCTCGAGACGAGGCTGACCGACCGGCAGTCGTCCATCGCCGGACGGGCGCGGGGCATCGCCTTTGGCATCGACATCGGCGGCACCGGCATCAAGGGCGCTCCGGTCGACCTGGCCACCGGCCTGTTCTGCGAGCCGCGGCGCACCGTAGCGACCCCGTCACCGGCCACACCGCAGGCGGTCGCCCGCGCGGCTGCCGAGCTGCGGGCCGGGTTCGACGGGCTGGCCTCGGTGCCGGTCGGGGTGACAGTACCGGCGGTGGTGCGCAAACGGATCGTCCGGACGGCGGCCAACATCGATCCGAGCTGGATCGGGATCGACGGCCAGAGCCTGTTCGACGAGGCCTTCGGGACGCCGGTCGCGCTGCTCAACGACGCCGATGCCGCCGGGCTGGCGGAGGTCACCCGCGGTGCCGCGCAGGGTGAGCCCGGGGTGGTCTTCGTGGTCACGCTGGGCACCGGGATCGGTTCGGCGCTGTTCGTGGACGGCAGGCTCGTTCCCAACACCGAACTCGGGCACCTGCGGATCGACGGCTTCGACTGCTGCCCGTGGGCGTCCGCCGCCGCGCTGACCCGGGACAACCTCTCCTGGGCCGACTGGGTGTCGCGGGTGCAGGAGTACCTCGCCTTCGCCGAAAGCCTGATCTGGCCTGACCTGATCGTGATCGGCGGCGGTATCAGCGCCGAGGCCGAGCGTTTCCTGCCGCTGCTGCAGCTGGACGCCCCGGTGGTGCGGGCCCGGATGGGCAATGACTCCGGCATCATCGGCGCCGCGTACGAGGCCCACGCCGCGGCCCTGCGCTGAGCGCCCCAGAAGGCTCAGCGCAGGGTGCTGGCCCGCACCCGCAGCACCGGATCGAGGAAGACCCGAGCGCTCTCGACCTGGCTGCCGCGGGCCCGGGAGGCCAGCAGTTCGCCGGCCCAGGCGCCGAGCTGCTCGGACGGCTGCTCGACCACCGACACCTGTGGTTCGACCATGCTGTTCCAGCGGTCGTCGTCCACCCCGATCAGCCCGATCTCCGGGCCGATCCGGCGGCCGAGGGTCCGCAACGCGCTGTAGACCGCACCGGTGAGGGTGTTGGTGGTGGCGAAGACCGAGTCGACGTCGCCATGGTCGACCATCACCTCCGAGATCTCCAGCGGGACGTCGATCTGGAACGGCAGGTGGACCACCCGCTCGGGATCGACCGGATACCCCGCCTGGGCCATCTCGGCACGGAAGCCGACCTCGCGCTCCTTCATCGGCGAGATCGCCAGCGAGTGGTTGACCACCAGCGCCCGGGTCCGGCCCTGTTCGACCAGGTGACGGGCGGCCAGCCGTCCGATCAGGGCGTTGTCGACCGAGACGGTGTCCCCCCAGAAGTCGGTGACCTTGCGGTCGATCGTGATCACCGGGATGCCCGCCCGCTGCAGCGGCACCAGGCGCGACAGGTGCGGGGACGCGGCGGCGATGACCACCCCGGACACCCGGTGGGCGATGACCGCCTCGATCGAGGACTTCTCCAGGGCTAGATCCTCGTGGGAGTTGCACAGCACCACCGAGTAGCCCGCCGCGTTCGCGCTGCGCTCGAAGGCCTCGATCAGCCGCACGAAGAAGGGGTTGCGGACGTCCGGCACGATCGCGGCGAGCAGGTCGGCCTTCTGCCGGCGCAGCGCGCGCCCGGCCGCGTTGGGACGGTAGTTCACCTGCTCGGCCGCGGCCTCGACCCGTTTGACCAGGTCGGGCGCCACCCGCGGGTGGCCGTTGAGCACTCGGGAGACGGTGGCTGCGGACACCCCCGAGACCCGAGCCACGTCCAGGATCGTGGCCTCTTTCGCCAGTTCAGCGTCCATGATCCTCCTCTCTGGACGGGCCAACCCCTGCGGTGCCATCCAACACGATCTCGGCCCCGTCCGCTTCTCGCGCTATCCGGTGGACGCCCGCTTCACAGCGAACTCAGCTGTGCCTTCCACGCACCTGAGGTCGGCACCCTCATCACTCACGGTGACGATCCCGTAGCCGGTCGAGCTCATCCACGGCCAGGATCCGGGCCGCGAGACCGTCATCACCCCGGTCGACTCGTCCACCCGCACCCCGCTGCGCGCCTGCAGGACCGTCCAGCCTGCCATCGCGCGGGCGTAGTGGTCGCCGCACTCGATCTCGTTGTACGGGTTGCGGCGGGTGCCGTCGTAGCGGTTCCACAGCCCGTCCAGCACCTCCTGTCCCAGTTCGTCGAGCCCCTCGAACAGGCAGTGCGCGGCGACCTGCCACTCGATGCCGGTCCAGACCTCGTCGGCGTAGCGGGTCGGCACCTCCGGGCGCCCGCCGTCCGGCCAGGAGCACATCAGCAGGCCCACGTCGCTGGCGGCGTCGGCGTACACCCGGTAGGGATGGACGAAGTCAGCGAAACCGTGCCGCAGGTTGGTGGTCACGACATGCCGCAGGGCGCTGCGGACGTGCTCCGGCGGCAGGATGTAGCCCAGTCCCAGTTGGTGCGCCCACCACTGCCCGATCACCTGGTCACTGAGCGTGCCGGTCAGCCACTGGAAGTCGGTCGGGTCGCCCTCGTCGAGCAGCTGGATGTACTGCCGACCGTCAAAGAGCAGCTCGTCATAGCGCCGGGAGCCGGCCTCGAAGCGTTCCCGGACGCTCGCTGCGAGTTCGGTGTCCCCGACCTTTCCGGCCAGTTCCTCCAGCGCGCGTAGCGCAGCCAGCCAGAGCGTCCCCATGAACGGGTTGACCCCGGCGAGGTCGATGTCGTGGGTACTGGGCTGGATGCCCCGCAGCACGCCGTCCCCGTCCGCGTCCCATGTCCCGGCGATGTGCTGGTAGAGCCGGACCACGGCCGGCCAGCGGCGGGCCAGCCAGTCCTGCCCCGCACCGTGCTGGACGTCGCGGAGGGTCTTCAAGATGGTGGCGAGCATGCCGTCCAGCGCCGGCTCCTCCGGACCGCCGATCGCTTCCTGCCACAGCTGCGGCAGGTAGGCCGGCACCCGCAGCCGGTGCGGGATCGCACCGTTCGGTGCCTGCATCACATCGAACTCGGTGTCGCGCATGGTGCGCTCCAGCGACGGCCACAGCCCGGCCAGCGCCGCCTCGTACTGCCACACATGGGTGCAGTTCAGTGGGCAGGAGCCACCGAACCTCCCCGACCACATGGTCGTGGAGGCACCGAGCGAGCCCTCGTAGCCGTAGAACCTGCCGTCGGCGCCGATGAAGCAGGTGGGGCTGCGCAGGTAGCCGGCCTGGGCGGCCAGCCGGTCGGCTTCGGTGGGGTCGAGGCTGGAACCGGTGAGGGTGGAGGTCCAGCGCAGGGTGCGGGAGACCCAGGTCTCCCAGTTGGCCTCGACGGCGGTCTGGACGTCGAGCGCGTCCAGGTAGCGGTTGGCGTACTGGTTGCCCAGGAAGAACCGCGACGAGCCCCACTCCGGCCGCGGTACCCCGAACTGCTCGATGTCGACCATCCGGTTCGGGAACCACCAGGCCAGACTGAACCGGATGGTGCGGGACTCCCCCGGTTCGAGGGCGAAGCCGACGCCGACCACGCCGAGCCAGCTGCGGCCCCCAGGGCTGGGCCCCTCGCCGCCGATCGGCGCGTTCAACTGCGGATCCCCGACGGTCGGGCTGACCGCGAGCCGGGACCGTCCGTCGTTGCCGGCCCGGGATTCCAGGAAGGCGCGCAGGTGCTCCAGTCCGCTGCACCGGGTGAGGACGGCTGCCGACTCGTCGTCGGCGGCCAACACCAGCTGCCCGGCCAGCCGGTCGGCCTCGTCCAGGCCGACGTTGTCCATCGCGACCCGCGACCAGCCCCTGCCCCGGCGCAGCCGGTTGACGTTCCCACCCAGGCCCGGGGTGTGCGCACCGATCGGTGTGATGCCGTCCCAGCCGACGGTGTTCAGCAGCGAACCGGCCAGCGTGCCGTGGACGGGGATCGGGCCGGTGTTCACCAGGGTGAACTCGAACAGCCCGGCCGGGACCGAGCTCAACTCGACGTCACCGGGAGCCAACGGGTTGAGCACCCGCATCGACACCGCGAGCGGATGACGGTCGTCAGTCAGGTCCAGCTGGGCGACCGGATAGGTGCCACTGAACCGTGCGTGAGCGAAGGTGCCGAACCTGCCGGCGGCCTGGCGCATCCACTCCGGCACCTCGCCGTCGGTCACCAGCGGTGCCGCCGGGTCATCGACGAGCGGACCCTGCACCATCGCGAGCACGTCCAGCGGCGGCTCCACCTGCGTCACCCGCAGCCAGAAGCCGGTGCCGGGCATCGCGCCGCGGTGGTTGGGCATGCCGGTCAACTGCCACTGCCGCAGCGAACCGTCCGCGTTCACCGCGAAGCCGCCGGTGCCGATACCGCCGACCGGCATGGCGAGAGCGGGATGGTCGCGCGCGTCGAGTGTCACTTCATGCCGGCCATCTTGATATTGCCGATGATCTGGCGCTGGAAGATCAGGAACAGGATGATCACCGGTGCGGCCGCCAGGGTCGAGCCGGCCATCAGCAGACCGAGTTCGCTGGTGCGTTCGGAGCGGAAGGTGGCCAGGTACTGCTGCACCACGAACCGTTCGGGGCTGACGATGGTCAGGATCGGCCAGACGTAGGAGTTCCAGTAGGCCAGGAAGGCGGTGATGCCCATCACCACGAACGGCGGCTTCGACAGCGGCAGGAACAGCCTCACGAAGATGCCGAACCGGCCACAGCCGTCCAGCATCGCGGCCTCCTCCAGGCTGGAGGGGATGCTCAGGTAGAACTGCCGGATGAAGAACACGGTCGCCGCGCTTGCCGCACCGGGGACGACCAGCACCGTGAGCGTGTCCAGCATGTGCATCCTGGTCACCACGATGTAGCTGGTCAGCAGGATCGTCATGCCGGGGATGAACATGGTGGTGATCACGATCACCCACAGCGCCCGCTTGAACCGGAACTCCAGCCGGGCGAACACGTAGGCTGCCATCGAGTTGACCGTCAGGCTGAGCGCCGTGAACAGCACCGCACCCAGGAAGGTCCACGCCAGCGTCCGGACGAAGGTCGGATCGCTGAGGATCTGCACGTAGTTCTCCCACTTCCACACCTCAGGGAAGAACTGGAACGGAGTCTGGATCACCTCCTTGCGGCTCTTGAAGCCCGCGATCACCATCCAGGCCAGCGGGAACAGCGCGGCGACGATGAACACCGCTGCCGCCAGCCCCTTGCCGGCCAGCACGAGGTAGTAGCCCGGACGACGCCGGCGCCTGCGGCCCGCGACCCGGGTCGGAGCAGCTTCTGCGATCGTCTCCATGTCAGTCCACCAGCTTCTCGGAGTTGAAGATCCGGAACACCAGCGACGACACCGTACCGAGGACGATGAAGAGCAGCAGGGCCGCAGCGATCGAGTAGCCGACGTTCATGTCATTGCGGAAGTGGTTGAAGATGAACAGGTTGGGGGTGGTCGTGGAGTCAAGCGGCCCGCCCTTGGTCATGATCAGCGGTAGTTCGTACTGCTGCAGGGCGGCGACGAAGTCGGTGATGAGCAGGTACAGCAGGACGTTCTTCATCTGCGGGATGGTGATGTAGATCGTCTTCTGCCACCAGTTCGCGCCCTCCATCGCGGCCGCCTCGTAGAACTCGCCGGGGACGTCGACCATGGACGCGACCATGATCAGGGAGGTCAACCCCATGCCCAGCCAGATCGCCGGGACGGCGACCGAGACCAGTGCCCAGGCCGGGTCGCCGATCCAGGCGATCGGGTCGACGTTGAAGACGCCGAGCGCCGCGTTGAGCAGCCCGCCAGAGTAGTCGTAGATCAGCACGAAGACGATGGACGCGATCACCGTGGAGATGATCGTGGGGATGTAGATGCTGACCTTCAGGGTGCTGGCCAGGCCGCGGGAGACGCTGACCACGAGGTTCGCGAACAGGAAGCCCAGTACCAGCATCAGTGGCACCGTCATGGCGACGAACAGGAAGCCGCGCCGGACGGTGGCCCAGAACAGTGGATCCTTCAGCACGTCGGAGAAGTTCTTCCAGCCGACGAACACCGGGTCCTTGTAGAAGCTCCAGTCGTGGAAGGAGAGATAGCCCGCGTACACCGTCGGCCAGAGCACGAAGATCCCCAGCAGCACGACCACCGGCGCCAGCATCAGCCAGGCCACCTTCGTGTCCCGGTAGCGCGGATCCCCACGATGGGTACGGTCGGGTTGCCGACCGCCGGCCGGCAACTGCCCGACCGTGGCAACGGATGCGTCGGTCATCCTTCTCCTACCTCCCGGAAAGGACTCAGGGCCGGTGGTGCCGACAGCCGGGTCGGGGCTGCCGGCACCACCAGCGACGAGCTACTTGGCTACCTTGGACGGTAGGTTCTCACGATCGATCACCGTCTGGATGGCGGCGGTGGCCGTCTTCAGGGCGTCGTCGACAGAGGACGCGCCGTTCATGCCGGCTTCCATCGCCGTCCCCACTGCCAGCGAGACATCCCACGGGTAGGTCGGCTCCGGGATCGCGGTAGGTGCGATCTGGTTGGTCACGATGTCCGCCCAGGGCGCGTTGGCCGCTGCGGAGTCGGCTGCGACAGCCTCCTGCACCGACGTGCGCACCGGCACCTTGGTGAACTGCGTGTTGACGAAGAACGGCACCAGGTTGGCCGGGTCACCGGCGAGCGCCCAGCTCAGGAACTTCCCGGCGGCCTCGGGGTTCTTGCTCTTGGCGTCGATGACCCACTTGAAGTTGCCCAGGGTGGTCGCGGTCCGTCCGTTGGCGTCGGGCGAGTTGGGCATGGCGCCAACGCCGGTCTTGGTGAGCATGTCCGGGTAGTCCGAGCCGATCTCCGACATCATCCACGAGCCCGAGACCTTGAACGCGCCCTTGGCCTGACCGAAGTCCGATCCCTCGACGTAGGGTGCAAGCGCCTGCTTGGGCATGTACTCCTTGTCCCACAGGGTCTTGTAGACGTTGATCAGCGCCTTGTAGCCGTCGGTCTCGACGTCCGGCTTGGTCCAGTCGTCGGACAGCGCGGTGTGGCCGTTGAAGTTCCACTGCTGGCCAACGCTCGACCAGGCGAAAGTCACCGCGTCCTGCGCGGGCAGGATGCAGTACGTCCCCTTCTTCAGGGTCGGCTTGATCTTGGCGCACATGTCGAGCAGGTCCTGCCAGGTTGACGGGCCCTTCTCCGCGTCGAGACCGGCCGCGGTCAGCATGTCCTTGTTCCAGAACAGGACGGCCTGCGCCTCGAGCAGCAGCGGGTAGGCATAGTAGGTGCCGTCAATCTCGGAGACCGGCTTGGCGGCGTCGATGATCTCGTTGAGGGCATCCATCGGCACCACCTTGTTCAGCTCGTACAGCTGACCGGCGTTGACCGCGTCCTGGATCGATCCGGGGTGGGTGTAGATGTCGGGCGCCGTCCCGGCGGCCTGCGCGGCCTTCATCTTCTGGTCCCAGGCATCGGCCGGGATCTCGGTGCCGACCACCTTCACCTCGGTCTGGGCGGCGTTGAACTTGTCGATGATGTCCTCGTACCAAGTGTTCTCCACCGGGGTGAAGGTGCGGTGCCAGAACTGGATGGTGGTGGGCTCGGCCGCGCTGCCACCGGAGGCAGAGCTGCTGCCACCGGCCGACGGCGCCGCCTCTCCCGGCGTCCCCGAGCCGCAGGCGGCCAGGCTGGAGACCATGGCGAGCACGGCGCCCACGCCGAGCACCCTGGTCAGGAATGAGTGTTTCACGGGTTTTCTTCCTCTCAAGCGGGCTGCAGCAGCGCAGCATCAACCGTTCTGACTGGCGGACGCGCCCTCGGTGGCGCTCCCGACGAGGTCCATCGAGTACCAGAACACCTGGTACGGACCCCATACCGACAAGGTGAAATAGATCCGGCGACCGTTGTCGGAGACGTATCGCGGGGTCATGTAGGGGGCATAGAGCCCCGGGGTCTCGGTCTGGGTGGTGATGGTGTGCGGCGGGCTCCACGGGCCCCACGGGGAGAGCCCTTCGAACACCACCGCATCGGCGTTACCGGCCATGGTGGTCAGCAGCCACCGTTCCAGGTGGGTCGACCACATCACCGACAGTTCACCGACCGGGCCGTCGAGCACGGTGACAGCTTCGGCTTCGCGGGGGCTCCATCGGGGAGCCTCGCTGTGGGTCCCGGCGAAGTACTCGTAGGACGCGGGGTCGGCCACCGCGTCGTCGCTGGCCGGCACCCGCATGAGCTTCACCGACCCGAACCGGCCGGACGGAATCCCCCACAGGTAGATCCAGTCGCGCCCGTCGGCGGTCAGTGGAACCTGGGCCAGCTGGACGAAGTTCGACTCACCCGACCAGCGCACCCCGGGCAGGATCTCCCAGGTCTGGCCGAGGTCCGTGGAGCGGGCCAGCCCGGCGTGGTCGGCCGTCCAGACCCCGGGCGCTCCCCAGTGCAGCACCGACATGTAGCCGAGGTACATCACCTGGCCGACGGTGAACAGCTGGGTGGGGATCTTCGTCGTCTCCCCCTCGACCTCGTTCGGCTTGTGGTCCCCGGGCAGCAGTTCCTTGACCTGGCCGAGTTCGTCCAGGATCCAGCCGTCAAAGACGATCCCGTCGCTGGGGTCGTCGCTGGTGCTCCACGCCATGGCGTTGGACTTCCAGATCTCGCCGGTGCCGCCGTAGGCCTCGGGGTCACGCTCCCCGAAGTTGTCCCCGAAGACGAAGAAGGTGCGCTCACCGAGGGTGGTCATGTGGCCGAGGTCGGCGCCCGCCAGCAGCACCGACGCCGTGTCGTTGACGGCCCCCGGACCAGTGAGTTGCGCGATCCTGGTCACACCGGCCACCCCGGCGAGCCGGAACCCGCCCCGGACCCGCTCGGCGGGCGGAGAAGAGGCGAGCAGGCCGCAGCCGCCGAGCAGGGCCACCGCCCCGCCGGCCGCCAGCACCGCACGCCGCGACATCAACGTCACGCCCGCCGGGGAAGCCGCTCGGTCACCGGCGGCAGGGTGAGGGTCGGGTCGATCCGGTCGAGGTACCAGTACGCCACCGACGAGATGTCGTCGCTGCGAGCGTTGTTGTGGCCGTGCTCGATGGTGACCCGGATCGACTCGGAGAAGGTGACCGGATCCTCGATGTGGAAGCGGTACAGCGAGATCTGGCCGGACCAGTTCGGACCGCCGGCCAGGGTGATGCCGTGGTAGGGCCCATGGAACTCCTGGGAGGGGCACCAGGCGGTGTTGAAGTAGTCCTCGGTGCCGGTGCCGTGGATATTGGGCGGCCAGGCCTCGCCGTCGACGAAGATCATGTCATCGCCCTCGCCGTACCAGTTCCACGCCTCGGTCTGGCGCAGGTTGGTGACATTGAAGGTGCAGCCGACGTAGTGCCCGCGTCCGGTGGTCTGGAGGATGACGTAGTTGCCGTCCCCGGTGATGTTCTCGCCGCCGAACAGGAACTCGCCGTTGCTGCGCTCGCCCTGCTCGATACCGTCAGCGGGGTTCTCCCGGCGCCAGTTGGCGTGGAACCGGCCGATCCCCTCCTCCAGTTCGTCGAAGGCCTCGTAGTCGAGGTAGTAGTAGAACCACAGCACGAGGTCGTCGCACTCGCTGGTGATCTCGAACCGCGCGCCGTCGGCGAAGGGCATGTGGAAGAAGGAGTTGAAGGCTTTGCCGTCCTCGGGGCTCATCTGCAGCGGCAGCGAGGCGAAATTCGTGGTGCGCGCATGGCCGACACCGAAGAAGTCGCCCAGCGGCACCAGGATCGACGGGTGCTCACTGCCGTCCCAGTAGGCACGCAGCACCAGCTTGCGCAGGAAGTCGTTGTCGGGGGTGTCGGGGTCGGTGGGACCGGCCGGTGCCACCGTCATCCAGATGTGGTTGATACTGCCCGCACCCGCGATGTCGGCCAGTTCCACGGTCTCACCCGGACGCAGGGTGACCCGATCCTCGTTGCCGCCACTGCGGTCGTAGGACGAGACCCGGCGGCGCCGGGTGTCGCGCAGCCGGGGCAGGTCACGCAGGCTCGAGCCGTGGGAGCCGTAGTTGGTCATCAGACCGTCCCTTCACCTGATCGTCCGGGAAATCTCTGGGAATCGTTTTCTTACCGTATCTTGGAGACCCTCACGAGGTCAACAACCGGGTAGGACCGGCGGGTTTCAACCAGCGACGACCGTCGCAGGCCCTTCACCGACCTGACGATGCGGGGATTTCGGCGCGCTGCTGCCACAATGGTCGCCGCGACTCATCGTCGCCGGGACGCGTAGCTCAGTTGGTAGAGCGTCGGCCTTACAAGCCGTTGGTCGTCGGTTCAAGTCCGGCCGCGTCCACAAACGAGGTTCAAGCCGCCAACCTCGCAGCTGCGCCGGTCCTATCGTCCTTCCTTGAACTGGGCGGCTGGGAACAGGTACTCATAGATCAGTTCGCTCTCGCGGACTGTGGTTTGATCACCGCTGGTGAGGATCATCTCTCCGTGTGCGCCGTAGCGGGTGTAGGAAGGGTGGAGTCCCTGCTTGCGGAACTTGGATTGGACGAGCTTGGCCGGGATCCAGGAGAAGAGCGGGCCGAGGACTTTACCCATTCTGCTCTTGAGGACGGCAGGGAGTTCCTTGTAGATGTCGCGCACTTCGAGCCTTTGGTCCGCGGTCAGCGTGTATTCGAGCTTCTGGTCGCCGTGGTCGAACACGTAGTGGGAGATCTCGGGGTAGGGCTTGCCTGATACGGGGTCGATATAGGACTTCACGATCTCGTGCTCGACCCCGTGGTGGCTCTCGAAGATCGTCGCCCCGTCGTCGCCCTGGACGAAGACGATGGGGAACCTGGCGTTGTCGTAGAGATCACTCGCGATAAAGTCGAACAGGAGCAGTGAGTGGTCATCGAAGCTCTGGCGCGCCCAGAGCCAGTGGTTCCAGGTCTCCATTGCGTTGACGTTGAGCCACTGGTGGTCGTGGTATCCCGTTCCGTGGACTTCGCGAGTGACGCCATCGAGGGTGATCGTGCCCGTGACCTCGCCTCGGGGTACCACGCAGAACCAGGTGAAGAAGTCCTTGTCATCGTCGCCGAAGCCGATGTAGCCGGTGCCGGGGCGGTAAGGGGAGCCGAGGCTGTGGAGTTTCAGGTCGGCGCCGAGGCCATTAGTCTTGCCGTCCTCAGTTGAGATGTGGATGGTGTAGTCGTACAGGTCGCCGACGAAGGAGTGGGGTCCCACATGGACATCGCAACCGGCGGTGCTGAATGAGGATTCCGCGGCCGCGTAGTTGGCCTCCACTGGATGCTCGGAGCCGTCGGGTGGGGTGATACGGATTTGGATATCGGGGTGGTCCTCGGTGTCCTTTTGCTTGGATTGCGGTGAGGTGTGGAAGACGATTGCGACTTTCGTGCCGTCGTCCATGATGGCGTCGAAGTACCACCACTCGAAGGCGCCGGCCGTGGGTGGCATGCGCCGGCCGTCTTCCCAGGGCTCTATCGTGTCGGGCTTTAGTCCGAACCTCTCGTAGTCGGCGGGGGTGTCCATCAAGCGTGAGCGTGTCATAGTGTCAGTCCTTTCGTGTGGGTTACTGCTCTGCCTGGTTGTGGGACCAGAGCCTGTAAAGCGGAATCGCGACGGTGTCGATGACCTCGTCGAGGTATCCAGGGGGCATGTCCTCTTCGAGGACCTGGGTGCGTAGCAGTCCGACGGGTGCCAGTAACGCAGGGCGTGGGATTGGGGAGGGCCCTAGTTCTCCTCGACCCCGGGCGTGATCGACGATGCTGAGCAGCATGTCGATGGCCGGGCGTTGGTCGCCATTGATGATCAGCGATGCGAGTTCGTCGTCGGCCTCGCCCATAAGTGCACGCAGGACCCGGGCGCCGACCATTCGGCTGGGTGCGACGACGAGCGAGAAGAGGCTGTGCAGGTCGGCCCTGAGCGGGCCGGTAGGCTTCTGCGGTTCCATTCGCCGAGTGCGTAGGTCCCCGAGCAGCGCGTCGGCGACCATGTGCGCGCGGGTTGGGTAGCGGCGGTACAGGACGGGCTTACTGGCGCGCGCCCGCCGGGAAACCCCCTCGTAGGTGACGGAGCCGTAGCCCCCGTCTGCCAGGTCGTCGAGAACCGCCTGCCGGATCGCCTGGGTGAGCACCGCTCCGCGGCGGCGCGTTGTGGGCGCTGTCATTGCTCTGCGGTGTAGGACATGCCGGGGTACATGAACTCGTAGATGAGTTCTCCAGACCGTTGGATCTGTGGCGCATCTGCCGGGATGAGCGTGAGCTCTCCGTGCCCGGCGTAGCGCGCGTACGAGGGAGCGATGCCCCGTTTCGCCATCTTGGAGCTGGCTACCTTCACCATCAGCGGTGTGACCCACTTGGCGAGCGTCGCGCCCACCTTGGCCCTGAGCTGCTCGCGGACCACGCTGCGAACGTCCATGGTCTCGATAACCGAGTCCTGAGTCAGGACGTACTCCGCGTGCCCCATGGGGTTGTCGAAGACGTAACGGGCGTCTTTCGGGTACACCTTGCCGGAACTGGGGTCCGTGTATTCCGATTCGACCGTGTAGTCGACCTGCTGGGTGTTTTCGAAGACCACATTTCCTTCGGAATCCTGGACGAAGCACAGCGGGAACCGGGTGAATCCGTACTCCGCTTGGGTCGTCATGTCGAAAACGAGGATCGCGTGGTCGTGGAAGCTTTGGCGTGCCCAGGTCCAGTGATTCCAGGCCTCCAGTACGTTCATGGTGCCCCACTGGTGGTCGTGGTATCCACGGCCGTTGACCTGGTGTGTCACTCCGTCGTAGGTGAGCGTGCCCGCCACGTCACCGGCGGGCACCACGCACAACCACGTGTAGTACTTCTCATCGTGATCGCCGAACGCGAAGTACGCGGTGCCCGGACGGAACGGCTTCGCGGTGGAGTGCAGCACGAGGTCAGCAGACAGCCCTTCGACATCGGCGACGCGGATGCGGTATTCCGTGAGATCGCCGCGAAACACGTGCGGTCCAAACGTCACGTCGCACCCGTCGGTGCCGTAGCTCGCCTGCTCGGGAGCCACCTCGACTGTGCCGTGGTGCTTTGTCCCGTCCGGGGCGGTCAGAGTGATCTTCAGGTTGGGATGGGCCTCGGCCGTATCGATCTTCGAATTGACCGTCGTGAAGAACTGGATGACCGCCTGCGAGCCGTCGTCCAACATCGCATCGAAGTACCACCATTCCCAGGTCCCGACGGCATCTTCGGTGCGCCTA
This sequence comes from Propionicimonas sp., assembly GCF_034927565.1. GTDB lineage: Bacteria > Actinomycetota > Actinomycetes > Propionibacteriales > Propionibacteriaceae > Propionicimonas. The sequence continues at coordinate 37,827 of NZ_JAYFPT010000047.1, read as the reverse complement.
CCGTCCTCCCACGCCTCCACGCCGCCCGGACTGACGCCCAGCGACTCATAGTCCTCCGCCCGGTCCATCAGTCTCACACGTTGCGTCACCGTGTCGCCCCTTGCTCAAGTCGAAGGTCTCTATCCGTCACCCAGTTTAATATACGCACCGTATACTAACCGCAGCAAGACCGACGACCTGCCGAACGTACGGTCCCACCGCACGAGACGATGGCGGACCGCACAGCGTTATGGCTGATGCCGAGCTCGACACCAACCTCAACCAAGGTGAGGCCGTCGGCATACCGGCGAGCCGCCTCTTCACGAATCGCCTGTGGCAAGGTCGACAAGCGGGGTTCGATACCGGCCCGTCTCGCGATCTCGCTGACAGTGCCGCGATGCACCTTGAAGTAGGCGGCGAGCTGGCGAACGGGCACGCCGTCGGCGTATCCGGCCAGCAGTTCGGCTCGATTCGAGGCACTCAAACGGGTTTGAGTCTGAACCGAATTTTCGCGCATTGGGCCGCGCTGATCGATGACCCGGGCGTGCCGGGGGATGCCTCGACCGCGCCGCGACCCCTTGATAACGCGGGAAATGAGGGTTTTCAGCGGCTTCCGGGGGTTTGAGAAGCACCCACGGAGGACCACCAGATGGTCGTTGTTCAGACCAATGACATTTCCGGTTTGACGCCCAGATTCCGTGGTCTGGTGCTGTCGCGTGGCGGTCCTCGGCCAGCAGGATCCCGCCCTTGAGAACAAAGCCCTCGGCATGGCCGGTGCAAGTGAGGCGAGCCAGGACCGACTCCAGCGCGTGGCGGATCAGATACTCCTGCGTCGGCGCACCCGTCCCGGTCTTCGCTGCTGCCGAACGTGCCGCCGACTGGGGACGGCGGAACACCTCCTCGCCCGCGCTCACGCCAGCATTTCCAGCGCATGCAGGACCGGGGACTTCGCGCGGGGAAGGCGAGAGACGATCTCCATCAGCCGGGCAGGTTTCCCGCCACGACGCAGCCACTCCTTCAAGGCCTCCCGCGCCAACTCATACCCGACTTCGCCGCGCAGGCGGAACGCGTCCGCGATCGACCGCTCGGGTGAGTAGATCCCGATCAACTGATCCGTACCCGAAATGGGCATCTCGTCTCGGCCGATCTCGAAAGTGGCCCGATCGAACTGATGCCACGCGATCGCGCCCATGCTCGCCGGTGTGCACGACCCGCGCGGGATCGCGACATCCAACGCGGTGGGGATCGCATCGGTCAGCTGATGGTGCGTGAGCGCCGACGTCAAGCAGATCGTCGCATCCGGGCGACGGGTGGCCGCCTCTATCCAATCCCAATCCGCCGCTGAATCGTCCGCGGGCAGGTAGATGCCCCGAGCGATCCGCTCCAGCCGCCCCTCACGCGCTGCACGATACAGCCCACTACGTGATAGGCCCGCCTCCTCGGCCATGCCCGGCCTTAACGCAGACATCACCGCCACCTCACTACCAGGATGAAACGTATACACGTAGGCATATCTGATGACGAATCGTTCCGGCAGGTAGCCGTCAGCACTCACCGCAATCCACGGTGTCGACGTTTGAGAAGTGGACAGTTTCGACGGTGAACAGTGAACGCTCGACACGATCGGAGTCTCAGTAGCGGCCAGAGCCCTGGCGAACCCCCGAGCCCCACCAGCGATGCAGGAACGAGCGGCCGTCAGCCCCTGGTTCAACTGGAGATGGCCCTACGATCCTTCGTGTCGCCTACTGGAAGTGCCGCCGATGAAGTGCCGCCGATGAACCCCTACTACCTCGTGATGCCGCGGGACGGGTTCGGTACCGCCGCCCCAATCGACCAGGCCACCGACCAAGCAGCCACCGAACTTGAACGCCGTCTTGGCGAGCCCGGGACGATCACTGGTTGTCGCCAGCTGACCTGGATACGCACCGATGACCGCCCGGCGCCCAACTGGCAGTGGGGGCTGGGCTATGTACCGCTACTGTCAACGTCGTTCCGCGACATCCTGGACACGCACAAGTCCAGGCAAGACGCAATCCAGTGGCTGCCCGCCACCCTCGCCCTCACTGACGGATCGATCCAGGAACGCTGGATCCCCCACTTCACCGTGCAACACGACGTGCTCGACACCGCCGCCACGACATGGGGCCCCTCAGGCCTGCCCCTTCTGTGGTTCCTCGACCCCACCAAACTCGACGGACTCAACATCCTCATGATCCCCGGCATGACTGGGGACCTCATCGTGAACGCCGAGACCATGCGAGCCCTCCGACGCGCCAAAATGACCGGCCACCAAGTCCTACGCGCACGACTCACACACGCCACACCACACGAACCTCCCACGCAGAACTAAGCCTGCGGCATGCGCTGAGCGTCCGCGATAGCGCAGCGTTACGCCGCTCCTAGAGTGTCGCCATGACACGGATCATCTTCGATACCGCGACCAGTCTCAACGGCTGGATCGCCGACGAGGCCAACTCGCTGGAGTGGCTGTTCGCCGTTGACGAGAGCGGACTGCCCCAGGACCGCCTTCTCCCGGGTGGAGCGACGGTCCTGGTCGAGGGCTCCACCACCTACGAGTGGGTGCTCCGGGAGGAGGCCCTGCTGGAACAGCCCACGAAGTGGCAGGAGTTCTACGGACACAAGCCGACCTTCGTCTTCACCACCCGGACACTCCCCGTCCCGGACGGCGCCGACGTGCGGTTCGTCTCCGGTCCGGTTCCAGAGGTGCTGCCACAGCTGCGGGCAGCAGCCGGCGATGGCGACATCTGGGTGGTCGGCGGCGGTGACCTCGCCGGTCAGTTCCTCGACGCCGGCGCGCTGGACCAGATCGGCCTCACCGTCGCGCCGGTCGCGCTCACCGGCGGCGCTCCGCTACTCCCCCGCCGGCTCGAGTCGGACCGGCTCCGGCTGGTCTCGGCGGCTGCCTACGGGCAGTTCGCGCGGCTGGTCTACGAGGTGCTGCCCTTGTGACGGCCTAGTTGCGGGGATTACTCTGCAGCCCACAAGGGTGTCCACTCCCGAAACCGGTTTCCAGGTGTCACAGGCTCTGCCCGCCGATCACAGTCGCGTCCACCCCACGCGCCAGGGGCGCCGCGGCGAGACAGCATGCATCGGGCGTGACCGCGAACTCGACACCGTGCGGCAAGCCAGACGCACCGGCCGGCACAGCGTCGTCATCGCCGGGCAGGCCGGGGTCGGCAAGACCCGGCTCGCCCGAGAGGCACTGGCTGAAGCCGAGGCGGCGGGGGCCGCCGTGTTCTGGGTGCGCGCCACCGCCTCGGCGGCCGCGCTCCCGCTGGCGGCAGTGGTTGACCTGCTGCCACTCGACCGGCTCCGGGGTGACCCGCTGCGCGCCTTCCACGCCGGCTACGACATGTTGCGGGAACGGGCCGGCGGCCGTGACCTGGCCATCGGAGTGGACGACGCCCATCTGCTCGACCCGGGTTCGGCCGCCTACGTGCTGCACCTGGCCCGGCGTGGTGCCTTCGTCCTGGCCACCGTCCGGGCCGGCGAGAACCTGCCGGACGCCGTCACCGCGCTGTGGAACGGCGACGATGCCGTCCGGGTCGACCTCAATGCCCTGGCAGCGGAGGAAACCGCGGCTCTGCTGGAGGCCCAGCTCGGCGGGCCGGCCGAGGCGGTCGCCACCGAGTGGGCCTTCTCCATGAGTGCGGGTAACCCGCTCTACCTGCGCGAACTGGTCGCGGGGGCGGTTGCGGTGGCAGCACTCTTCCAGGACCATCCGGGTGGCCTGTGGCGGCTCGGCCGCAGACCCACGCCGAGCGTGGCCCTCGCCGAGTTGATCACGACCCGGCTCGACGGCATCGGCGCAGCCGGCCAGACCGGTCTCGCGCTGCTGCGGATCGGCGAACCGCTCCCGGCCTCGACGGTGGCACAGCTCTGCGGTGACCAGACCATCGGACTGCTGACGTCCCATGACCTGGCAGTGGTGGAGACCACAGCGGGCGAACGGATGGTCCGACTCGCCCATCCGCTGTACGGCGAGATCGCCCGGCTGCACACCGCCGACCACCGGCTGGCCGAACTCCGCACACACCTTGCCGCGGCGGTGCGTGACCGCGGCCTCCAGGCCGGTGACGCTCTCCGGGTCGCGAGCTGGCTCCGGGACGCGGGCGCCGGGATCGACACCCAGTTGCTGCTCGACGCTGCCATCGAGGCATACGAGGCACGCGATCCGGCACTGGCCGCCGAGTTCGCCGAGCGGGCCGAGGCGGGATCCGGCGCCTGGCAGGCAACCCTGCTGCGGGGACGCGCGCTCGCCGCGCTGGGTGACCATGCCGGGGCCGAGGCGACACTGGCCGGACTGGAAGGACGGTTGCCGGCCGCAGCCGACGCGGCCGAGTATCTGTTCGCCCGCATCAGCAACCTGGTGTGGGGCCTGCACCTGGGGCCAGCGGCACGTGCGCTGGTGGAACGGGCGGCAGACTGGTGGCTGGATCCGGCCTGGCAACAACACGCCGCAGGCCTGCGGCTGATGGTCACCAGTGCGATCGGCGAGTTGGCCGAGGCGACCGCCGTCGCCGACTCGCTGACGGCCCGGCAGGAACTGTCGCCTCCGGCAGCGGCCCTGGTCGCCACCAGCGGTGTGATTGCCTGGCTCCACAGCGGGCGAACCGCTGCTGCCATCACCGCTGCCGAGCGTGCCCTCCCGCCACCGCCACGAGACGAGAAACCCGGCGACCGCGAACTGGCCGGGCTGATCTCCTGGTCCCTGGCCAGGATCGAGTCCGGGCATGACTGGGAGGCGGCCGAGGAACGGATCGCCCGGGTCCTGCGGGTCGCCCTGACCCGAGGCGACCGGGTCACCGCCGGCCCGGCAGCCGGACTGCTCGGGCACCTGGCGCTGGTCAGCGGCCGGCCCGTGACTGCCGACCGGCTGCTTCGTGACGCCGTCGGGCATCTGGAACTGCACGACCCGCGTGGCCTGTCGGTGGTGATCGTCGCGCAACTGGCCAAGGCCGCTGCCCTGCGAGGTGATGCCGTCCATGCCGACGAAGCCCGCGAACAGGCCTGGGAGTTGCTCGCCGGACGACCACCGGCCTGGCACGAGGCGCCCGTCCTCGCCGGCACCGAGGCGTGGACGCTGGCGGCGCACGGCAGCACGACGGCGGCGTGGGAGTTGCTGCTCGACCACGCCGCCGGTCTGGCTGCCCTGCCGGTGCTGCAGACCCACCTGCTGCAGGATGCGCTCAGCCTGGGCGCCCCACCGGGACGGATCGCCGACCTGCTGGGCGCCATCGCCGGGCACTGCGACGCCCCGATCGTGGCCGCAACCGCCCGACACGCGGTAGCGCTGCGGGCGTCGGACGGCCCCGCCCTCCTCGACGTGGCCCGCGAACTCCAGGTCATGGGGGCCCGCCTCGCCGCGGCCGAAGCGGCCACCGAGGCGGCAGCCGCCCACGCCCGGGCGCACAACACGACCGGCACGCGGCGCGCGTCCGCGCTCGCCCAGCGACTCCTCGCCGGCTGTGAGGGTGCCTCCACCCCGGCGCTGCGAGCCTCCCGGCCCGGCAGCGCCGACCTCACCGCGCGCGAACGCGAAGTCGCCGAACTCGCCGCCACCGGGCACAGCAATGTCCAGATCGCCCAGCTGACCACCGTCTCGGTGCGCACCGTCGAATCGCACCTGTACCACGCGATGGTCAAGCTCGGGATCAGTTCCCGCAGCGAACTGGCTGCTGTGCTTCGGGCGGACGCCAGCCCAGAACTGCCCGCCGCTGCGCCCGCCGCCGACCAGACCGGCTAGCGCTCAGCCGGTCGTCTGGCCACGGCAAACCAGTACCGACTACTGATGCGCTGCCCGGGGCCTGCCCGCGAGGCTGGGCCGGTCGGCACAGGTGTCGCAGCCTGCACCCGACTGCCCGCTTCCGCCACGATGCCCCGGAGTGTTCATGCGCCCCAACGCAACGTTCCCGTCCACCCACCCGCTCGCCGCGGGTGCCAGCGCGCTGGCCATCCTCGCGGCCGCGGTCGTCGCCAGCGTGGCAGGTCCGCCAGCCCCGGCAGCAGCCGCACCCGACCCGACGCCGGTGAGCCAGTGCGATGCCATCGCCGCCGGGGGTTCGTGCACGCTGGGCCCCAGCGCCGACCACACCCCGTACACCTGGACGGTCCCGGCCGGGCTCACCCGGGTCCTCGCCGTGGTGCGTGGCGCTTCGGGAGCGGTCGGCTCCCACACCGGGACGCCCGGCGCCGGCGGGATCGTCATCGCTGAGATCCCGGTCACCCCTGGCCAGGACCTGACGCTGTGGGTTGCCACCCAGGGCGACTCACACATCGGTGGACGGGGCTGGGGCACCGGCGGCTACGGCGGCACCAACTCGATCCCCGGCCTGCACGACGGTGCGGGCGGCGGCGGAGCCAGCGCGATCGTGGACTCCCACGGCAAACAGGACCCGCTCGTGGTCGCTGGCGGCGGTGGTGGAGCCGGTTCGACCTTCGACGAGTACAACCTGGTCGGCGGCGAGGGCGGGGCGGGCAGCCCGGACGGCGAGGACGGCGAGGACGGCGACGAGTACTCCGACGGCGCGCCTGACAACGGCGGCCGCGGCGGCTACACCAGCGGCCACGACGGCGAGAGTTCCGGAAGCGACCAGATCAACCCGCCCGGTGGCGGCGGTGGCGGTGGCTACCGGGCCGGCGAGTCTGGCGGGATCGGGGTGTTCGTCGGCTTCAACGACGGCCCCGAGGACGCCGACCAGTACCACCAGGCCGGCGGCGGCGGGGGCGGCGGGTCAAACCACGTCCGCAGCGATGCCACCGAGGTGTTCAACGGCACCGGAGCGATCGCCACCGGCCAGATCCAGCTGCTGCCCACCGGCAAGCAGGTCAGCTTCAGTTGCCAGCCGGGGTCGCACACCCATGACGTCCCCTGGCAGCACTACAGCCCGCCCGAGGGCACCGAGATGATCGCGATCGCCATCGGCGGCAACGGCGGACGCGGTTCGAACGCCAACTCGCCGGCCCGCGCGGCACTCGCCATGGGCACCTTCGACACCCTGCCTGGTGAGGATCTCAGCATCGCTGTGGGCTGTGCCGGGGACAACAGCCGTAACGGCTACGGCTACGGCGCCGACGGCGGCAATGCCTCCGGGGCACCCCATGACGGTGGTGGCGGTGGTGGTGGCACCGCGATCATGGGCGGCGGCAAGCTGCTGCTGGTTGCAGGTGGTGGCGGCGGGGCCGGCGGCCACGCCGACGACATCGATCAGGGCGGCGACGGCGGCGAGGCCGGGCTGGGGTGGGGGAGGGCCGGTGCGGGCAGCGGCAAGGACACCGGATCCTCGGGCGGCTGCGGCGGCTGTGAACGCAACGATGACGGCAGCGCCAAGAACTCCGGCAGCCTGGGCCACAGCGGCGATCCCGGCGGCGGCGGAGGCGGCGGGGGCGGCGGCTACCAAGGTGGCGCCGGCGGCAACGGCGGCGGGCTTGGCCTGGGCGGCGGCGGGGGCGGCGCCGGCTCGTCCTACTACGACGCCACCCGGGTGCGCGACCCGCAGGTCGCCCCGAGTTCGGCCCTTCACTTTGCCGGCAAGAAGCACAACGACGGCCTGGTGATCCTCATCCTGGTGCGCCAGACCGCCCAGCTGAGCGTCTTCGTGCCGGTCGACAAGCCGGCCGACTACCTCTACCCGGTCGGACCGTTCCAGATCGACAGCAACTGCACCTATGGCGGCCAGACGGTGCTCGACACGTCCGAGCAGGTGCAGGCCGACGGCCAGCTGCACTACCCGGGTTTGCCGATCGGCGCCAGCTGCACGGTCAGCGAGCCGGCCAGCGGGGACGGGGACGCTGCGGTCCGCCCCGACGCTCAGACCATCGAGATCGTCGCCGGCGACAACGCGGTGGCGATGCGCAACAGCTATGCGCTCACCTCCGCCGAGATCACTGTCCAGGTCGCCGGCGCCTCCCAGTTCTCCCGCGGCAATATCGTCGAACAGTTCTCCTGCACGATGGGCGGCAAGCCCTTCCTGCTGCCGCTGCCGCCGCCCTACAACCACGGCATGCTGGAGTTCTCCGAGATCGGCGGCGCCCTGATCATCTCCGACCTGCCGCTGGGTGCGGTGTGCTCGCTGGCGCAGTCCGGCGGGTCGGCGACGAAGGTCGAGTACTCCGTCAGCGACCCGGACGTGGCAACCTCGACCGATCCGCTGACCGGTATCGTGCTCGGCACCCTCACGAAGTTCGTGGTGACCGACACCTGGCAGACCAGCACGCTCACCGTGGCGAAGCAGGTGATTGCCGAGGGCCCGAACTTCCCCTTCGACACCGACTACCAGATGCAGGTCGACTGCCGGTTCGGCAGTCGTGCGATCAGCTCCGACACCATCACCGTGCGGGCCGGCAACCAGGTGGTGCAGGACGAGATCCCGGTCGGCGCCAGCTGTGAGGTCACCGAGAACGACACCAAACAGGCCACCTCCACCACCTTCTCCCCCGCCCGGACGGTCACCATCGCCGCGGACGGGTCGAGCAAGGTCACGGTCACCAACCTGTTCGCCGACGGGTCGCTGGCCCTGACCAAGGTCGTCACGGGCACAGGCACGCAGTTCGCCACAGCGCCCTCCACCGCCGAGCTCAGCTGCGTGCTGGGCGACGACCCGGCTGTCGTCGAAGAGGTCCAGTTGCCGGCCGGCGGCGGGTACGTCATGGCCGACGACGACATTCCGACCGGCTCGGTGTGCACGGTGCGTGAGACCGATACCGGCGGGGCAACGTCGACCTCCTTCACCACCAGCAACGACCCGACCGGAACCACCGACGACGACTCGGCCACGGTCACGATCGGCGAGCAGACCACCGTCGGGGTCACCATCGAGAACACCTTCGATGCCGCGCCCCTACAGGTCGAGACCCTCGCCGACGGGGACGGCCTGGTCTTCGCCGGCACCACCGACATCGAGGTGACCTGCCGGTTCAATGGCGACGAGGTCGACTCCACCACCTTCACCTTCGGCCATGCCGCTGGAGCAGCGCAGGTCCCCCTCCTGCCGGTCGGCGCCCGCTGCGACGTGGTCCAGGCCGACAACGGTGGCGCCAGCGTGGTGACCCCGTCCGCGACCAACGCCGGCAACCCGACCGAGATCGACGGCGGGCTGCGGGTGACCGTCCAGGCCCCGGACGCCGACGGTACCCCGACCACCGTCCACTTCGACAACGACTTCGTCACCTCGCAGCTGACGGTCACGACCACCGTCGACGGGTCGGCGGCCTATGCCGCCAACACCGACTTCCGGATCCAGCTGGAGTGCACCCTGGACGGCAGGCCGCTGTTCACCCTCGGCACGCTCGGCGGCCCGGTCTTCACCGTTCCGGCAACCGGAGGCTCGTTCGCGGTGACAGTGCCGGGACGGGCGCACTGCACGGTCACCGAGCCCGGCGACGGTGGGGCGAGCACGGTCACCCTCGACCCGGCCGACGCGGCGGTGGTCGTCCCGGCCGACGGCAGCGATCTCGCCGTCACCGTGGCCAACACTTTCGATGGAGCCGACCTGCACATCGCGAACGTCCTGGCCGGTAACGGCGCCGACCTGCACGCCGACCTGGAGTTCCCGATCCAGACCGAGTGCAGGTTCAACGGCCGGCATCTGGTCCCGGCCGGAAACCCGCCGACCTCGTTCGCGCTGGCCGGCGGCCAGGACGCGACCATCGTCAACCTCCCGGTCGGAGCGAGCTGCACCGTGGCCGAGACCTCCGACGACAACGCCAGCAAGGTGAGCTACCGCGCCACCGACCCGAACGCCACGATCACCGACTCCTCGGCGCAGATCACCGTGCTCGCAGCAGGAACCCCGGTGAATCGCCGGGTCGGCGTCCTGGCCGTTCCCGCCGGGGCCGCCAACGTGGTGACCATCACCAATACTTTCGAGGTCGGCAACCTGACGGTCACCGCCCAGCTCACCGGCCCGGGAGCGTCCGTCTACGGGGCCGGCCGGAGCTTCCGGGTGCAGGTCGCCTGCCGTCAGCAGCTCGACAACGGCTGGGTCACCATGCACCTGCCGGACGGCGGGCGACTCACCCTCGATCCCGCCGGCAACCTGGCTGCGGGGATCGACGACCTGCCGGCCGGCTGGACCTGCGCCCTGGTCGACGCCGACACCGGGCTGGCCACAGGGATGGTGCTGGGTGATCCCGCCGTGATTCCGGTGGACGGCACGGACGCCTTCGAGATCACCTACGACTGGGAGCTCGGCAGCGTGGCGGTCACCAAGCAGGTCAAGGGCGAGTCGGCGGTCCCGGAGTTCGGCTTCACCGTCGGCTGCACCGCTCTCGACCGGGACCAGTCACCGGCGGCCACCGTCGTCATTGCGCCGGTCGGCGCCCCCGATTTCAGTCTGGCCGAGGGCGAACACCAGTCGGTGACCGCTCTGGCCGGAGCGGAGTGCACCATCGCCGAGACCGACTCCGGCGGCGCTCGGACCATCACCTACCGGCTCGGCACGGCTGACCCCGCCCCGCTCGGCGACGGCGTGGTCCTGCGCCTCTCCCAGAACAGCACACCGACCCTCACCGTGATCAACAGCTTCGCCGCTGTCGGCCCGACACCGACCCCCAGTCCATCGCCCACCCCGACGCCGACGCCCGATCCCGACCCGAATGTCCTCCCGATCACAGGAGCGACCATCGGCGGGCTGGTGCTGCTGGCGGTCGCGCTGCTCGGCCTGGGGCTGGCGCTGCGACGAACCGGACGCCACCAGTAGCGCCTCTGGCCTGGCGGCGTCGGTGCCCGAGCGGGCCGGTCAGTCGCGGGCCTGGTTGATCCGGATGTGATTGCCGGCGGGGTCGCGGAAGGCGCAGTCGCGGACGCCCCAGGGCTGGGCCATCGGCTCCTGCAGTACTTCCGCGCCGGCAGCCTGCGCGCGCTCGAAGGTGGCGTCGAGATCGGCAGCGAAGAACACGTACGGGCCGGGCCCGGAGCCCTTGGCGACCAGGCGGTGCAGCGCCTCCCCGTCGTCGGGCGAGCGGCCGGCGGCGGGATCGGAGAGCACCAGGGCCGGGCCGGTGGGGCCCCCCGAGCCGAGGGTCACCCAGCGGTGGCCGTCGGAGGCGACGTCGCTGGTGACCTCGAGGCCGAGGGCATCGCGGTAGAAGCCGATGGCGGCGTCCACGTCGTCCACGGTGATCGGGCAGTAGAGCAGGGAAATGTCTGTCATGGCTGCCACGCTACGTGTCCCGACCGCGAGTCGCTTCTCCGATCCTGCTCGATCACCGGAAGCGAGCGGGGCGGGTGAGCAGCTTCGCCAGACAGGGCGGCATCGCCTCCAGTGCCTCGTGCGGGCGTGCCCGATAGCCACTCGGGGTCTCGCCCACCAGGCGCGTGAAGGTGGAACTGAACGAGCCGAGCGAGGTGGCGCCGACCGCCATGCAGGCATCGGTCACCGCCCAGCCGTCCCGCAACAATGCCATCGCCCGCTCCACCCGCCGGGCCATCAGATAGGCGTACGGGGTCTCGCCGTAGGCGATCTTGAACTCTCGCGAGAAGTGCGCGGGCGACATCAGTGCCTGCTTGGCCATGGTCGGGACGTCCAGCGGCTCAACGTAGGCGCGATCCATCAGGTCGCGCGCCCGCCGCAGGTGGGCCAGGGTCGCCGGGGACTGCGGTACCGATGCCACAGGGGAAGTGTACGGATGCTCTCAGCCGGCCCGGAGCTGCGTGCGCAGCGACATCACCGTCGACGTCGACAGCCCCAGGCCCTTGGTCAGGTAGCGATTCAGGCTGCCGTAGCGCTTCTTCAACTCGCTCAGCCCGGCCTTCAGGTAGCTGGCGTCGACCTGCACCAGCGCGCGCTTGATCGCCGCCGCCTTCGCACCGCCGGAGCGCTTGGCCTTGGCCACGTCCTGCTCGATCAGCGCCTTGCGGTAGCTGTTCGACAGCAGGTACTCACCGATGACGGTCTTCTCGCTCGCCCCCGCGGTCAGTTGCAGGATCGCCGAGATCCAGCCGGTGCGGTCCTTGCCCTCGGTGCAGTGCACCAGGACGGGGCCCTTGTCGCCGGCAATGCCGCGCAGCACCCGTCCGATCGCCTTGCGCTGGGCGGGATCGCTGACGAACCTGCGGTTGACCGACTTCATGTGCGCCTTCGCCTTGGCCACACTCGCGGGTTTGACCGCCGCAGTGGCCTTGACTGCGAAGATGTTGGAGGCGTGCCAGGTCGCCCCCTTGATCGCCGGGTCGGGGGCCTTCTTCACCACCGCCGGGGTGCGCAGGTCGTAGATGTCGGTGATCCCCGCCTTCTCCAGCCGGCGTTTGTCGGCGGCCGAGATCGGCTTCAACCTCGCCGAGCGGTAGACCACCCCGACGGCCATCCGGGTGCCGTCGGTGAGCTTCAGTCCGGGGCCATCGCCGGCGACATCGCGGAAGTTGGCGACACTGGTGATCCGCGGGCCGGGCGCCGAGGGACCAGAACGGACCGCCAGCGGCGCGACCGGGAGCACCCGGCCGGACGTGGCGACCGGGGACGTCACCGGCGGCGCGGCCTGCGTGACCTGTCCGGGGACCGGTCCACCACACCCGGCAAGCAGCGCGATCGCGGCGGCCGCCGCAACCAGTCGCTGTCGAGGTCCGATCATCAGGCCAGCCTCTCCGCTGTCGGCTTCAGCGCCGGATGCCCTTGGGGCGGACCAGTTTGTGCGCCTGCCACCGGTCTGACACCGAGGCGGGATTGGCCAGCGCCAGGCCAGCGGCCAGCGCCGCTTCAGCAAGCTCGGCGGGATCGACATAGCCCTCGCCCCCGACCTTCGGGGTCAACAACCAGATCCGGCCGTGATCGGCCAGGTCGGTCAGCGCATCCATCAGGCCGTCCGCGAGGTCGCCGTCCTCGGCGCGCCACCACAGCAGCACCACGTCCACGGCTTCCAGCGCCTCGTAGACGAACTCCTCGCCGATGAGATCCATGACCTCCTCGCGGAGTTCCTCATCGACGTCTGCGTCCCAACCGAGTTCCTGCACGACCGCGCCACTGGCGAAGCCCATCGCCGAAGCTCGGTTGGTCGGACCGGGCGCGGTGCTCACGCGCGTAACCCCTCTTTCACGTCACTGGCTGCTCGTTGGCTCAAGCCTGCCAGATTGCCGCGCCACTGCAAAGAAGCCCGTGCACTCCCGGCTCAGGAGTCCCCGCCGACGGCGCCGGAATTGCCGGCGGTGATGTCGAGCAGCCGGTAGCGTTCGGCGGCCTGGGCCGGCCAGCTCGGGTCCACCTCGCCGCGCCGGGCCAGTTGCTGCAAGGTGCGCACCACGATCGACGGGCCGTCGATGTGGAAGAACCGGCGGGCGGCAGCGCGGGTGTCGGAGAAGCCGAAGCCGTCCGCACCGAGCGAGGCGAAGTCGCCGGGCACCCAGTTGATGATCTGGTCCTGAACCTGGCGCATGTAGTCGGAGACCGCTACCACCGGGCCGGGACGGCCCTGCAGCTTCTGGGTCACCCACGGCACCCGGGCCGGCAGTTCGGGATGCAGGAAGGTCTGCTCGTCGGCCTCCAGCCCGTCGCGGCGCAACTCGTTCCAGGAGGTGACGCTCCACACGTCAGCGACCACACCGAAGTCCTTGCGGAGCAGTTCCTGGGCTTCCAGTGCCCACGGCACGCCCACGCCCGAGGCCAGCAGCTGGGCGCGGCGGGCATCGGGGTTGACGCCATCGAACGACCCCTCCTTGAGCAGGTACATGCCCTTGAGGATGCCCTCGACGTCCACATTCTCCGGCTCTGCCGGCTGCGGCATCGGCTCGTTGTAGACGGTCAGGTAGTAGATCACGTCCTCCGGCTTCTCGCCGTACATCCGGCGCAGGCCGTCCTCCATGATGTGGGCGATCTCATAGCCGTAGGCCGGATCGTAGGCGACCACCGCCGGGTTGGTCGCGGCCAGCATGTGGCTGTGGCCGTCCATGTGCTGGGTACCCTCGCCGGTCAGCGTGGTGCGTCCGGCAGTGGCGCCGATGAAGAACCCCCGGGCCAGCTGGTCGCCGGCCGCCCACATCGCATCACCGGTGCGCTGGAAGCCGAACATCGAGTAGAAGATGTAGATCGGCACCATCGGAATCCCGTGGGTGGCGTAGGACGAGCCCACCGCCTGGAAGGCTGCCACCGAGCCGGCCTCGTTGATGCCGGTGTGGATGATCTGGCCGTTCTTGGCCTCCCGGTAGGCCAGCATCAGCTCGTGGTCGACCGGGGTGTAGCCCTGCCCGTGCGGGGAGTAGATCTTGATCGTCGGGAAGAACGAGTCCATGCCGAAGGTGCGGGCCTCGTCCGGGATGATCGGCACCACGTGCGCGCCGAACTCCTTGTCCCGGATCAGGTCCTTCAGCAGCCGCACCCAGGCCATGGTGGTGGCCACCGGCTGCGCGCCGGAGCCCTTCTTCACCCCGTCGTAGGCGCGGGCCTGGGGCAGTTTGAGCGGCTGCGGCGAGTCCCGCCGCTCCGGGACGGCACCGCCCAGGATGCGCCGGCGCTCCAGCACATACGTGATCCGGTCGTCGTCCGGGCCCGGGTTGACGTACGGCGGCTGGTACGGGTCCTCCTCCAGCACCGTGTCCGAGATCGGCATGTCGAGCCGGTCGCGGAACTGCTTGAGGTCGTCCAGCGCCAGCTTCTTCATCTGGTGGGTGGCGTTGCGGCCGGCGAAGTGCGAGCCCAGGAAGTAGCCCTTGATGGTGTGGGCCAGCACGACCGTCGGCGCGCCGGTGAACTTCGTGGCGGCATCGTAGGCGGCGTACACCTTGTGGTAGTCGTGGCCGCCGCGGGTGAGCGCCCAGATCTGGTCGTCGGTCCAGCCCTCGACCAGCTTCGCGGTGCGCGGATCCCGGCCGAAGAAGTGCTCCCGGACGTAGGCGCCGTCGTTGGCCTTGAAGGTCTGGTAGTCGCCGTCGGTGGTGCTGTTCATCACGTTGAGCAGCGCACCGTCCCGGTCGGCGGCCAGCAGTGGATCCCAGCCGCTGCCCCAGACCGCCTTGATGACGTTCCAGCCGGCACCGCGGAAGAAACTCTCCAGTTCCTGCATGATCGTGCCGTTGCCGCGCACCGGGCCGTCGAGGCGCTGCAGGTTGCAGTTGATCACGAAGGTCAGGTTGTCCAGCTGTTCGTAGGCAGCCAGCTGGAGCGCGCCGCGGCTCTCCACCTCGTCCATCTCACCGTCGCCGAGGAAGGCCCACACCCGCTGCTGCGAGGTGTCCTTCAAGCCGCGGTTGTGCAGGTACTTGTTGAAGTGGGCCTGGTAGATCGCCGCGATCGGGCCCAGGCCCATGGAGACGGTCGGGAACTCCCAGAAGCCCGGCATCTGCCGCGGGTGGGGGTAGGACGGCAGGGCGCGTATCCGGCCGTCGACCAGGTGGCTCTTCTCCTGCCGGAAGCCGTTGAGTTCGTCCTCGGTCAGCCGGCCCTCCAGGAAGGCGCGGGCGTAGATGCCGGGCGAGGCGTGACCCTGGAAGAAGACCTGGTCGCCGCCGCCGGGGTGGTCCTTGCCACGGAAGAAGTGGTTGAAACCGACCTCGTACAGGGTGGCCGAGGAGGCGTAGGTGGAGATGTGCCCGCCGACGCCGACCCCCGGTCGCTGGGCGCGGTGCACCATGATGGCGGCGTTCCAGCGCACCAGCCGACGGAACTTGCGCTCCAGGTCGACATCGCCGGGATACCACGGCTCCTGCTCGGCCGGGATGGTGTTGACGTAGTCGGTCGCGACCAGGGAGGGCACACCGATATGCCGCTCGCGGGAACGCTCCAGCATCTTGAGCATCAGGTAGCGGGCACGGTTTCGCCCGTCGGTGTCGATCATCGCGTCCAGCGAGTCGAGCCACTCGGAGGTTTCCTCGGAGTCGATGTCCGGCAGGTTCGTGGGCAACCCGTTCAGGATCGGCCCCTTCGGTTCGCGACTTGGCATGCTTTCCTTCCCCTCGTTCCCGGCGACTCCGTGGGCTTGTGGCCCGTCGGAGCAACCTACCAGCCATCATCGCCTATTCCCGCGCCCCGGCCTATCCCCTGCACACTGGGCAGGACAGGGGTGAGAGGCCGGGCCGGCGAGGTGGTGCCGTGCTGGTCGCCGCGCCTATCGTGTGGCACACAGACCCCGCGGCGACCGGATCGCCGCCACGTCGGTGGGAATCGAAGAGAGGTGATCCTGTGGCGGCAGCACCGGACGGACCGTGGTGGCCGTCGGAGAGCGCCCGAGCCCACCTGGCCCGGCAGTTG
This sequence comes from Propionicimonas sp., assembly GCF_034927565.1. Lineage (GTDB taxonomy): Bacteria > Actinomycetota > Actinomycetes > Propionibacteriales > Propionibacteriaceae > Propionicimonas. The sequence goes on along the minus strand of NZ_JAYFPT010000047.1, from coordinate 21,652 downwards.
CGGGCCTCGGCCGCCAGCCTGACCACCGCGGCGATGACCCGGATCGCCGAGCAGCACCCCTGGTTCTCCGAACTCGAGGCCGAACCCCGCTCCTGGATCACCATTGTGGCCCGGTCGGGCATCGACGGCTTCATCGACTGGTTCGCGGACGGCGGCAACGCTGCCCCGCCGCGCAGCATCTTCGACGCCGCCCCGCGCGCGCTGACCCGCCGGATCACCCTCCACCAGACGGTCGACCTGGTGCGGACCACGATCGACACCGTCGAGACCGAGATCGCCCAGCTGCCCGACGACGACCAGCCGCCGCTGCAGTTGGCCATCGTCCACTACTCCCGGGAGGTGGCCTTCGCCGCGGCGGAGGTGTACGCCCGGGCGGCCGAGATCCGCGGCGCCTGGGACGCCCGGCTGGAGGCGCTGGTGGTGGACGCGGTGATCCGCGGCGACGCCGACGAGTCGGTGGTGTCCCGGGCCTCGACGCTGGGCTGGTCGTCTCCGACCGGACTGGCGGTGGTGATCGGCCCTGCTCCGGACAATCCCGGCGCCGCGATCGAGACCATTCGCGGGATCGCAGCCCGGCACGGCTTCGAGGTGCTGGCCGCTCCCCAGGGCGACCGGCTGGTGGTGGTGATCGGCGGCGAGCTGGCCGGTTCTGACCAGTTGGTCACGCTGGTCGGCGAGTTCACCGACCAGTTCGCGCCCGGGGCGGTGGTGGCCGGTCCGATCGTCGACAGCCTGGCGGACGCCGCCCGCAGCGCCCGCTCGGCGCTCTCCGGCATCCGGGCGGCCCACGCCTGGCCGGAGGCGCCCCGGCCGGTGGCCTCCTCCGACCTGCTGCCCGAGCGCGTCCTGGCCGGGGACGGCCACGCCCGACGGCTGCTGGTGAGCTCGATCTACTCCCCCCTGGTGGAGGCCGGCGGCGATCTGATCGTCACCCTCAACGAGTTCCTCGCCCAGGGCGGCTCGATCGAGGCGACCGCCCGCGCCCGCTACATCCACCCCAACACCGTCCGCTACCGGCTGCGCCGGATCCAGGAGATCACCGGCTATGCCGCCGGAGACCCCCGGGATGCCTACGTCCTGCAGTTGGCGCTGACCCTGGGGCGGCTGCTGGACTGACGCCGGTTGGGGACGAATGGCTCAGCAAGCTCTCAGGAACAGCCGACCCCCACAAGCCGACTTGCGTTGTCCGCGCGGGTTCCCGGATGAGCATTGTGGAAACCCTACAAAACCTGCCACCCTGTTTTCGTGACGTCATCGCCCACAACCGGGGTCGGCACGGGCCAGAGTAGAGGCGTGCTCGCAATCGTCGCTCCCGGGCAGGGAGCCCAGACCCCCGGTTTCCTGACACCCTGGCTGGCCGAACCCCGGTTCGCCGATCGGCTGGCCTGGTACTCCGCCGTCACCGGCCTCGACCTGGCCCACTACGGCACCGAGGCAGACGCCGAGACCATCCGGGATACCGCGATCGCCCAGCCGCTCCTGGTCGCCGCCAGCCTGGCCACAGCCGCCGAACTGAGCACGGACGTCACCGCGCAGGCTGGGGTGCTGGCCGGCCACTCGGTCGGCGAACTCGCCGCGGCCGCCCTGGCGGGCGCGCTGAGCGCCGAGCGGGCGCTGGTCCTGGTCCGGGAACGCGGGGCACAGATGGCCGCCGCCAGCGCGGTCCGTCCCACCTCGATGATGGCGGTGGTCGGCGGCAACGCCGACGAGGTCCTGGCCGCCATCGACGCCGCCGGCCTGACTGCCGCCAACAACAACGGCTCGGGTCAGATCGTGGCCGCCGGGACGGTCGAACAGCTCGCCGAACTGAGTGCCGCTCCCCCGGCCCGTGCCCGGCTGATCCAGCTCAGCGTCGCCGGCGCCTTCCACACCGTGCATATGGAACCGGCGGTCGCCCACCTCACCCGGCTGGCCGGCGCCATCCAGACCGGTCGGCCGCGCACTCGGCTGTTGTCCAATGCCGACGGTGCTGTGGTGGACAGCGGCGCGGACTACCTCGGCCGGCTGGTGAAGCAGGTGGCCAACCCGGTCCGGTGGGATCTGTGCATGCAGACCATGGCCGACCTCGGCGTCACCGGCCTGCTGGAGTTGCCGCCGTCCGGCACCCTGACCGGCATCGCCAAGCGCAACCTCAAGGGGGTCGAACTGTTCAGCCTGAACACCCCCGACCAGATCCCCGACGCCCGCGAGTTCATCGCCCGACACAGTGTTGTTGACCAAGACAGTGTTGTTGACCAAGACAGTGACCCGGCCACCCCAGGAGCAGCTTCGTGACCACCCTCAAGGCCAGCACCGGATCTCCTTACGCGCGGATCCTCTCGGTCGGCTCCGCAGTCCCCAGCCGCGTGCTCGACAACGAGTACATGTGCCAGTTCATCGACTCCTCCGACGAATGGATCACCCAGCGCACCGGTATCCGGGAACGGCGCTGGTTGGCCGAGGGCGAGAGCCTGGAGAGCCTCTGCCTGGACGCCGCCACCACCGCCATCGCACGGGCAGGGCTGACCGCGTCCGAGATCGACGCCGTCCTGGTCTCGACCGTCTCCTGGTACCACCAGACTCCGGCCCTGGCACCCTCGCTGGCTACCAGGCTCGGCATCACCGACGCCGCCGCCTACGACATCTCGGCCGCCTGCGCCGGCTTCTGCTACGGGCTGGCCCAGGCCGAGGCCCTGGTCCGTGCCGGGCAGGCCCGGCACGTCCTGGTGATCGGCGCCGAGACCCTGTCGCAGATGACCGACATCACCGATCGCGCCACCGCCTTTCTGTTCGCGGACGGGGCGGGCGCGGTGGTGGTCGGCCCGAGCCAGACCAACGGCATCGGCCCGGTGGTCTGGGGCTCGGACGGCGAGCAGACCGATGCGATCTGGCAGACCAACGACTGGAAGCACGCCGTCGAGCAGGGCACCTGGCCCTCGCTGGGCATGAACGGACGCGCGGTCTTCAAGTGGGCGACCAGCTTCATCGCGGGAGCGGCCTCGACCTGCCTGGAGCGGTCCGGCATCACCCCCGAGGAACTGGACGTGTTCATCCCGCACCAGGCCAACAACCGGATCACCGACACCCTGTTGCGCTACCTCAAGCTGCCGGAGAAGGTGGTGGTCGCGCGCACCATCCAGCACTACGGCAACAACTCCGCGGCCTCGATCCCGATCGCGATGGACGCCCTGCTCTCCTCCGGTGAGGCGAAGAGCGGGCAGACCGCCCTGATGATCGGCTTCGGCGCCGGCCTGGTCTACGCCGGCCAGGTCGTCACCCTCCCCTGAACCCCCGGCACCGCCGGGCCCAGCCACGTCAACCCCAGAAGGAGAAACCAGACAACATGGCTACCACTGAAGAAATCCGCTCCCAGCTCGCCGAACTCGTCAACGACGTCGCCGGCGTGCCCGTCGAGGACGTCCAGCTCGACAAGTCCTTCACTGACGACCTCGACGTCGACTCGCTCGCCATGGTCGAGATCATCGTCGGCTGCGAGGAGAAGTTCGGCGTCACCATTCCCGACGAGGAGTCCAAGAACCTCAAGACCGTCGGCGACGCCGTGGCCTACATCGAGGCGCACAGCTGACCCTGGCCTCGGCCGGAACCCTGGCTCGGGCGGCACCGCCGACCCCGGCCAGCACCGCTGGTCGAGCCGACACCCGCTGGCCGACCCGCGGGTGAGGCTCGGCCCACCCTCCCATCCCTCCCTTTGACGTACTCGGAGCAACAATGACGCAGGTTGTGATCACAGGTCTGGGCGCCACCACCCCGCTGGGCGGCGACCTCGCTTCCACCTGGCAGGCGATGCTGGCCGGCACCCCCGGGGTACACGCGCTGACCGAGGATTGGGCGGCCGAGCTCCCGGTGCGGATCGCCGCGCATGTGCTGGTCGATCCCTCCGAGGTGATCGACCGGGTACAGGCCCGCCGGCTCGACCGGGCCACCCAACTGGCGCTGATCGCCGCCCAGGAGGCGTGGACGGACGCCGGCTTCACCTGGCAGGGCCAGGATCCGGAGGTCGATCCGCAGCGGTTGAGCGTCTCGATCGGCAGCGGCATCGGCGGCCTGCACTCCCTGCTGAACAACTGGGACACCCAGCGTGACAAGGGTCCACGCCGGGTGAGCCCGTTCACCATCCCGATGCTGATGGCCAATGCGCCGGCCGCCAACGTCGGGCTGGCCGTCCATGCCAAGGGCGGGGTGCACACCCCGGTCTCGGCCTGCGCCTCCTCGAACGAGGCGATCTCGCTTGGTCTCGACCTGCTGCGGCTGGGCCGGGCCGATGTCGTGGTCGCGGGCGGCGCCGAGGCCACCATCCACCCGTTGCCGATGGCCGCCTTCGCCCAGATGCAGGCGCTCAGCAAGCGCAATGACGAGCCGGAGCGCGCCTCCCGTCCGTGGGACCGGGGACGCGACGGGTTCGTCCTCGGCGAGGGCTCGGCGGTGCTGGTGCTGGAGACCCTCGAACATGCCCTGGCCCGCGGCGCGAAGATCTACGGCACCATCGCCGGCGCCGGGATCACCGCCGACTCCCATGACATCGTGCAGCCCGACCCGAGCGGCGAGGGCCAGTCCGGGGCGATGTTGAAGGCGCTGGCCGACTCCGGCCTGCAACCCTCCGATATCGTGCACGTCAACGCCCACGGCACCTCCACCCCGCAGGGCGACCTCACCGAGGCGCACTCCATCCGGGTCGGCCTGGGCGAGGCCACCGACCAGGTGGTGGTCACCAGCACCAAGTCGATGACCGGCCACCTCCTCGGTGGCGCGGGCTCGCTGGAGACCATCGCCTCGCTGCTCGCCCTGCGCGACCGCCTGGTACCGCCGACGATCAACCTGGAGGATCCCGAGCCCGACCTGGAGATCGACGTCGCCACCAGCCCGCGTCCGCTGCCGGAGGGCGACCTGGCCGCGATCAACAACTCCTTCGGTTTCGGCGGGCACAACGTCGCCGTGGTGGTCACCAACGCCAACGCCAACTGCTGAGGACGGCAGGGACTGCCACCAGCGCGACCGCGGCGATGACCGTCAGTCGAGGGTGACCGTGCCGCGCGGGTGGAAGCGGCGTCCGGTGACCCGTTCGCTGACTCCCCAGCGGTCCAGGGCCGGCGTGATGCCGCCGAGTTCGCGTGGCCAGTTCGCGCCCAGCAGCACCGCGAAGTCGATGTCGGCGGGCTCGGCGACCACACCCTCGTCGAGCATCAGCCGGACCTCCTGCGCCAGTGCCTCGACGGCCTCGGTCAGCAGACCGGCGGCGTCGGCCTGCTCGGCTGGCGCCGGCAGCAGGGCGGCAGCCTGAGGGCTCAACCGTCCGTCCTCGGCCAGGACGGTACCCAGGCCCGCCTCGACCACCCGTCCCAGCCACACCGGCAGCCCGAAGCGCTCCGGGAAGGCCTGGTGCATGGTCTGGCTGACATGCAGCTGGACGGCCGGGCCGACGAAGTCGAGCAGCTGCAGCGGGGTCATCGGCAGGCCGAGGCCGTCCAGCGAGCGGTCCACATCCGCGGCGTCACAGCCGGCGTCCAACGCCTGCAGCGGGATGTCGAACATCCTGGTCAGCAGCCGGTTCACCACGAAGCCCGGGGCGTCGGCGGAGAACACCACCGAGCGGCGCAGCCGGGTGCCGAGGTCGAGGGCGGTGGCCACCACGTCGGGGCTGGTGCGGGCCCCGGGAATGATCTCCAGCAGGGGCACGACCTCCACCGGGTTGAAGACGTGGAAGCCGATCACCCGCTCGGGGTGGGCCAGCGGTTCGGCGATCGCGGTGATCGACAGCGAACTGGTGTTGGTGGCCAGGATCGCGTCCGGCGCGAGCTGCCGCTCGGCGGCTGCGAAGGCCTGCTGCTTGGCCTGGAGCTCCTCGAAGATCGCCTCGATGACCAGGTCCGCCCCGGCGATACCCGCCGGGTCCGCGGTGGCGGTGACCAGATCCGCGATCTCGGTGGCCGCGGCCTCCGACAGCGCCCCACGGGAGACCTGACGAGACAGCCGCCCACGGACCAGCTCCAGCCCGCGCGCGGCGCGCTCGGCGTCCAGGTCGGTCAGGACGACCGGCACCCGTGCCCGGCCGGCGATCAGGGTGGCGAGCTGGGAGGCCATCAGCCCGGCGCCCAGGATCCCCACCCGGTCAACCGGACGGGCCCTGCCCCTGGACAGCGCTGACGGCACCACCGGCCGGCGCCGGGTGAGCCCCTGGGCGTAGATGCTGGCCCGCGCCACGTCGGAGTAGAGCAGGTCGCCGAAGGCCAGGCTGGTCTCCTGCTCGGCGGTGTCGAGGTCCTGTCCCGGGAGCTTCGCGATCAGCTCCAGGGTGACCTCGGGTGCCTGGCTGGAGCGTGGCCGGCCGGCGCGCAGCCGTGCTGCGGCCGCCTCCACCACCGCCCGCCAGGCGGCCTCGTCCACCGGCACGGGCTCCGGCCGCTTGCCGGCATCGACCCGTTCGGCGACCCAGACCAGCCAGTCCCGCTCCCAGCTTCCCGCCGGCAGTACCGCGTCCACGACTCCGCGTTCCAGGGCCTGGGCAGCGCGTTGCGTCCGGCCGCGCATCGAGTCGTCGACGGCGGTCGCGATCGCCGCCTGCGCTCCAGCCAGGCGTCCGAGCTGCCAGGCACCGCCCCAGCCGGGCAGGATCCCCAGCCCGACCTCCGGCAGGCCGATTCCCCCGGTGTCGGACCGGGCCACCCGGTAGTCGGCGAACAGCGCGAGTTCCAGCCCACCGCCCAGGGCGTAGCCGGTGATCAACGCGAAGCTCGGCACCGGCAGCGCGGCCAGCGCACGGAAGGACTGCCAGCCGAGGTGTGCCGCTCGTTCGCCCTCGGCCCGTGAGTTCACCGACGCCAGCACGCCGAGGTCGGCACCGCTGCCGAAGGAGTGCTCGTTGCCGGCCAGCACCACCGCCTCCACATCCAGCCCTGCGAGGTGTCCCAGCGCGGCCTGCAGGTCGAGCAGGCCCGGCAGCGTCCACAGCACCGGACGGCGCGGCTCGGTGGTGCCCAGCCGGAGCACGGCGGTGGCGCGGTGGCGTCCGGGCAGGACGGTGGTGGCGACCGTGATCGAGCCGAATCGGGCGGGTTCGGCAGACTGGGTGGTCATCGGGCGCTCCGTTCTGGTCGGGGTCAGTCCAGGAAGAGGGCGGGTTGCAGGTCGGTGATCCCCGCCGGCGTAGGTAGCCGGCGGCTACCCGACGGCGTGCAGCCAGCGGACGGGAGTGCCCTCGCAGGCGTGCCGGAAGACCTCCAGTTCGTCGTCCCAGCGGGTGCCGAGCAGTTCCTGGAGCGCCTCGGCCAGTGGCTTGCCGCCAAGCGCCTCGGCCGTGATCGCGCGCTTGAGGCGGTTCTCGTGCACCATGATGTCGCCGGTCGGCCCGGTGGCGGCGGAGAAGACGCCCAGCCGCGGGGTGTAGGCCCAGCGCTGCCCTTCGGTGGTGCGGGTGGCGTCCTCGGTCACCTCGAAGCGGGCACGCTGGCAGCCGGCCAGGGCACTGGCGATCGCGGCGCCCGACCCGACGTCGCCCGACCAGAGGTGCTCGGCGCGCATGGTGCGCGGCTCGGCGGGCTGGGGCGTCCAGTCGAAGCGGATGACGCTGCCGGTGGCGGCGCTGACCGCCCATTCCAGGTGCGGGCACAGCGCTGCTGGCGCCGAGTGGATCAGGATGACCCCGCGCGTGATGTCCATCTGTTCCCCTTCGCTGAGATGTGCCTTCCCCAGCAACCTCAGCCCCTCAGGGGATGCCTCATTGTGCCCCACCTGCCACAGCAGCACCAGCGGCACCGGCGTGTCGCCCGCTGACGCGCCGTCCGCCACGAATTGGCCTGGTCGATCAGGGCCAGCGAGCGGCCAGCGACATCAGCGACAACGACGCCACGATCGCGAACAGCAGGGCGTAGCCGGCGTACCGCTCGGTGACCTCCTGGTCAACCTTCACGTAGCCGACCGTGTTGGCGATCGACTGGTAGACCTGCTTCAACTCCTGGCTGGAACCGGCCGAGAACTTCTTGCCCCCCGAGATCCGGGCGATCTGCTCCAGTTCGGCGTGGTTGACCGGCACCGGCTCACGCCGTCCACGGTTCTCGACGTACCCGCCCTGAGTGCCGTAGGCGATGGTGTAGATCGGGATCTTGTCCGCCTTGGCCTCCCGCGCAGCCGAGGCGGACGACCGGCCGACATTGGTGTAGCCGTCGCTCAGCAGCACGATCGCGCCCGGGGCGGGCTCGTCGGGATGGTCGGGATCGGGCGGAGCCTGGGCCATGGCGTCCAGGGCGGCGAAGATGCCGTCCCCGATGGCCGTGGACGGCGCCACCTGCAGGTTGTCGATCGCCGCCGCCACCATGCCGCGGTCGGTGGTCGGCGGCACCACCACCGCGGCGGTGGCAGCGAAGCTGACCAGGGACACGTTGAATCCGGACGGCAGCAGGTTCAGGAAGTCCTTGGCAGCGGCCTTGGCCGCGTCCAGCCGGTTCGGGGCGACGTCCTCGGCGATCATCGAGCGGGAGACATCGATGGTGAGCACGACCGTCGCGCGGTCGCGCGGCACGTCCACCTCGCCCTTCGGCTGGGCGTAGGCGACGTTCAGCGCGGCCAGGCTCAGCACCGCCGCGCCGACGGCGATATGCCGCTTCCATGCCTGCTGCTTGGGAAGCACCCGGTCGAGCCGGTCGATTCCCCGGCCGCGGGCCCGCCGCCGGCCGCGCCACAGCAGCCCCAGGTACAGCAGCACCAGGGCAGGAATCAGCAGCAGCCACCACAGCCGCTCCGGACGCATGAACGCCAACCAGCCGTCCATCACGGCCACCTCGCTCCCAGCGACACCGCGGCCAGCGCCGCCACCACCGCGAAGGCCAGGCCGTAGCCGGCCCACAGCGCGGTGATCTCCTTCTTCACCGGCATGTAGCCCACCTCGCTGCGGATGTTGGTGTAGACCCGGTCGAGCTGGTCGAGGCTCTCGGCGGAGTAGCTGGCGCCGCCGGTCATCGACGCCAGGGTGCGCAGCAGGTCGGTATCCGGCGGCACCGGTTCGCGCTTGCCGTCCAGGTCGACGTAGCCGTTCTGCGTGCCGTAGGCGATGGTGTAGATCGGCACCTTGGCCTTGGCGGCCTCGTTGGCGGCCTGCTGGGGCGAGCGTCCCGCGGTGTTCTGGCCGTCGGAGAGCAGCACGATCGCACCGGGCGCGATCGAGCCGTCGTCACCCTTGGGCGCCATCTGCAGGGCGGTCAGCGCGGTATAGATCCCCTCGCCGACGGCCGTCGTGTCCTGCACCTTCAGGCTGTTGATCGCCTGCTGTGCCATCACCCGGTCCAGCGTCGGTGGCAGCCGGACCGACGGGCTGCCCGACAGGCTCACCAGCGCCAGGTTGTACTTCTCCGGCAGGCTCTTGACGAAGGTGATCGCTGCCTGCTTGGCAGCGTCGAGCCGGTTGGGCTTCACGTCGGTGGCCAGCATCGAGTTCGAGATGTCGATCACCAGCACGACCGTTGCGCGCTCCCGGGGCACCATCTCGACACCGTTGGGACGGGCCCAGGCGAACGACAGCGACACCAGCGCCGCCACCGACAGTGCCACCGCCAGGTGCCGTCGCCACTGCGACTGCTTGGGTACCACCCGGGACAGGATCGTGGTGTTGGTGAACCGCATGCCGGTCTTCTTCTTGCGTCTCACCGCCCAGACGTAGGCGGCGATCATCAGCGGCACCAGCACCAGCACCCACAGCCGCTCGGGGTTGAGGAAGTCGAGCCCGAACATCAGGTGCTCACGCCCTGGGGAGGCTGGTGCAGCATGGCAGCCGTCCGCCGGTAGGAGAGCACGAAGCGCGCGATGTCATGCACCCAGTCTCTGTCGGTACGCAACTGGATGTGCGCGGCCCCGGCCCGCCGCAGCGAGGCCCGGATCCGTTCCCGCTGGGCGGCGCTGGCGGCGTCCATCCGACTGCGGGCGGCCTCGTCGCTGGTGTTGACGTAGCGTTCGAAGTCGGTCTCGGGATCGCGGATCAGCAGGTCACCGACGTCGGGGAAGCCGATCTCGTGGGAGTCGACCACCTCGACTGCCAGCACCTGATTGCGAATTGCGAGGTGCCGCATCGCCCGCTCCCACTCGGTGGGGACGTTCGCGTCCAGTTCGAAGTCGCCGGGGGTGAGGAAGTCGGAAACCACTACCCGCATGCCGCGGCGGCGTTCGGTGCGGGCGAGCCGCTCGATCCCCTCGGCCAGCGAGTAGGGGCCGGTGGTGTGGTCGGAGACGATCGGCTCGGTGAGCATCCGGCGCAGCAGGCCGTAGAGGGCGGTCCGGCCGGAACGGGCAGGGAGCCGCTTGATCATGTCCGGGCGCATGACCAGCCCACCGAACCGGTCGCCCATCTTCTGGGACAGGAAGCCGATGGTGGCGATCGCAGCGATCCCCAGATCACGCTTGGTGACGCCCTCGGTGCCCCAGTTCATCGACGGGGTGACGTCCAGCAGCGCCCAGACCTCCAGTTCCCGATCGGCGATGGTGTCGCGGACGTGTGGGACGGTGGTGCGCGCGGTGACCGCCCAGTCCATCTTGCGGACGTCGTCCTGGCCGGGGACGTAGACCCGGGCGTCGGAGGACTCCGAGCCGGGCCCGGGCAGCAGCCCCTGGTGGTCACCGTGCAGGAAGCCCTCCAGCCGCCGGACGATGGTCAGCTCCAGCCGGCGCAGTGCAGCCTCGGGGGCCAGCTTGTGCAGCGGCAGGGTGGGGGCGGTGGGTTCGGCCACCACCGAACGCACCGCGCCGAGGTCGTCGGGAGGTGGAGCGAAGCCGGGATGAGCGGTCACGAAGCGGCCTTCAGTTGGTCCCGTCCGGCGCGTAGCGGTGCTGGGAGTGCGAGGCCTGCCGCTGCTGCTGGTTCCACACCGGTGTCGGCGGCGGCACCATGGCGACGATCCGCTCGATGACCTGGGCCGGGGTGATGTTGTCGGCGACGGCATCGAAGCCGAGCACCAGGCGATGGCTCATCACGTCCTTGGCGATCGCCTGGACGTCGGTCGGCAGCACATAGTCGCGGCCGTGGATGAGCGCGAGCGCCCGGGCGGCGGAGACCAGGCCCAGGGTGGCCCGGGGAGAGCAGCCGACCTGGATCACCGGCACCAGGTCGGGCATGCCGAACTCGTCGGGGGTACGGGTGGCCAGCACCAGCCGGACGATGTACTCGGCCACCAGGTTGTGGACGAAGACATTGGACGCCTGGTCCTGCAGCCGCTTCACCTTGTCGGGGTCGAGGACCGGGCTGGCCTTCGGCGGGGTGACGCTCATCCGGCGCAGGATCTCGAACTCCTCATTGCCGCGCGGATAGGGCACGTCCACCTTGAGCAGGAAGCGGTCGCGCTGCGCCTCGGGCAGCGGATAGACGCCCTCGGACTCGATCGGGTTCTGGGTGGCGATCACGATGAACGGCTCGGGCACCGGGTGGGTGATGCCACCGATCGAGACCTGCCGTTCGGCCATCAGTTCCAGCATCGCCGACTGCACCTTGGCTGGCGCGCGGTTGATCTCGTCGGCCAGCACAAAGTTGACGAACACCGGGCCGAGCGCGGTGTCGAACTTCTCCTGGGACGCGGAGTAGATCCGGGTACCGACGATGTCGGAGGGCACCAGATCGGGGGTGAACTGGATCCGGGCGAAGTCACCGCCCACCACGGTAGCGAAGGAGCGGACGGCAAGGGTCTTGGCGACGCCGGGGACGCCCTCGAGCAGGACGTGGCCCTTGGCCAGCAGGCCGACCATCAACTGCTCGACCATGTGCTCCTGGCCGACGATCACCCGCTGCACCTGGGCGATCGCCTCGCCCAGCAGCTTCGCCGCCTCAGCGGTCTCGGGCGTCGAGGGAGTGTTCGGCGTCGGCGGCTGCGACGGCGGCGGATAGCCACCTGGCGCGGCCTGACCGGACGGCGCCCGACCGGATGCCGCCGGCGCTGTCGGGTAGGCCGCTGGACCGGCGGGCGCGGGATAGGCGGGCTGCCCGGTCGGCGGCGGGTACGCGGCCGGTCCGGTGGGCGGAGGGTATCCCCCCTGTGACGGTCCCGTCGGAGGCTGACTCGGGTTGGTCACACGCTTCTCCTGCTTGCTCGCGGCTGGCTGACAGTGCGACCACGATACCGCCCGCGCCTAGGAGCATTCTGGGCACCAACTGACCCGGCCCGGCGGGCGGTGGGACGAACCCGGCGCGAGTCGGGCCAGGAGGGGCTCGTCGTGGCCCGAGGAAGGGTTGGGAGCTGGAGCTGTCTCACGGCCTGAAGCTGACCGGCGCCGGGCTGCTTCAGCGGGACTGGCACAATGGGCGCCGTGACCACACCCGAGCCGCCCGCCGACAACGGCGCCGACCCGGGTGCGCCGCGCCTGAGCCCGTTGTGGCGGGACGACCCGCCCAAGGTCGGTGACTTCTGGCTGGACGCCCGGCTGACCGCCTCCCCGTCCGGAGTGGCCTACGTCGGCCATGACGACCAGGCCACCCCGGTGATGCTGATCCTGCTGTCCGCCGGGGCGGCCGCCGACCCGGCAGCCCGCGAGCGGCTGGCCGGCACGGTGAACCAGATGCACATCGACACCGTGATCGCCCGCGGCGGCCACGGCCAGGACGAGGGCAGGCTGGGTCACCGGATGCGCCCCGAGGACGACGACCCGGTCGGCCCCGACGACGCCCCGCTGGCGCCCTGGGTGGCGCTGGCCTACGACGCCAGCCCGGCAGCCCTCGCCGAGGCTGAGCGGGTGCTCTCCGAGGTCGACCTGTCGCGGCTGGCGCTGCAGGGCACCCCGTCCGGGCCCGACTACCGCCTGCACTGGATCGACCGGACCCGGCCGGGGATCTCGCGGCTGTGGCCGCTGCCCTGGCCCGGACGGCACGACCGCGCCGGCTGGCTGAGCATTCTGGCCTCCTGGCTGCTGATGATGCTGCTGGCGGCGCTGGGCGTGCTGATCGCCATCCTGATCTTCCAGCAGGCCCCCCAGGTGCAGCCGCCACCCCCGGTGCCACCGACCGGATCGCCGCCGCCCAGCAGCGGCTCTCCCCCGCCATCGTCCGGCTCGCCGCCACCGAGCTCTGGTTCGCCGTCCCCCTCCTCGGGGTCACCGTCCCCGTCGTCCGGTTCGCCCTCACCAAGCTCTGGTTCGCCGTCCCCCTCGCCCAGCGAGTCGTCCGGCTCGGCCTCGCCGACGCCGACCACCGGGGCGCCGTCCCCCGGCGGCAGCCCGTCCTCGGGCGCGCCCGGCTCGCCTACTCCGAACTCGCGGCTGTGACCCGCCCGCGGCTGATCGTCAGCGACCTCGACGGCACCTTCCTGCGCCCGGACGGGACGATCTCGCCGACCAACCAGACCGCGGTTGCCCGGGCGGCCGAGTTCGGGATCCCGTTCGTCGCGGCCACCGGACGCCCGATCCGCTGGCTGGGGCCGGTGACCGAGTGCGGCTACGCGCACCCGCTGGTGATCGCCTCGAACGGCGCCGTGCTGTGGGACAGCGCCGCGGGGAAGGCGGTGGAACACTCCGGCATCGACCGCGACTGTGCTCGGCAACTGGTCGAGCGACTCCACGAAGGCATTCCGGGCCTCAGCCTCGGACTGGAGACCGTCAACGGTTTCCGTTGCGAACCCGGCACCCCCACCTACGAGCCGGAGCCCGAGATCGCCGCCACGCCCGACCTGCTCGCTACCACTGAGCCGGTTCTGAAGATCCTCGGCTTCCACCTCGAACTCGGCTCGGCGGCGCTGGACGAGCGCGCCACCGTGCTGGTCGGCGACCTCGCCACCGTGACCCATTCGGCGGTCGACTTCCCCGGGCTGATGGAGATCAGCGCGCTCGGGGTGTCAAAGGCGTCGGCGCTGGTCCGGCTCTGCGAACGGCTCGGGATCGACGCCAGCGAGGTGGCAGCCTTCGGCGACATGCCGAACGACACCGCGATGCTGACCTGGGCAGGGATGCCGCATGTGGTGGCGAACGGCCATCCGTCGCTGCTGGCCGCCGGCTTCCCCGTGGTCGGCTCCAACGCCGAGGACGGCGTGGGACGCCAGATCCTGGCGCTGCTGGACTGATCGGCTGGCACCCCTGTTGCACGACGCCCCCGGGCACTAATGTCAGGTCAAAGTGAAACTGACAGGAGCAGCACATGCCCGCCATCACCATCTCACGCCAAATGGGCGCCAAGGGCCCCGGCATCGCGCGTGCGCTGGCCGCGGAACTCGGCTGGGATTTCGCCGACAAGGACACCGTCAACAAGGTCATCCGGCAGTACGGTCTGATCCGGCTCAACGAGTTCTACGACGCGCCGCCGAAGATCCGGGAGTTGTTCAAGCAGGACAGCCAGTTGACGATCGAGATGATGAACCAGACCATCGCGGCGATCGCCGCGCGCGGCAATACCGTCATCATGCTGCGCGGCGGGTTCGTCGTCACCCGCGGACTGGTCGACGTCCTCAACGTCTTCATCAAGGCACCGCTCGATGTCCGGGTGGCCCGGATCGCGAAGCGCGACCATCTCAAGCCGGAGGAGGCGGCCGAGAAGGTGCGCGCCGACGACAAGAACCGGCGCAAGTTCGATCGGCTGTACTACGACGCCGACTGGACCGACCCCGACTCCTACGACCTGGTGGTCAACACCAAGAACCTGACCTCCGCCCAGGCGGTCGAGAAGATCATCGAGGCCTACCACGCCCTGCCGTCGCGCAGCACGGATGCGCCCACCGCGGAGACCCTGGCGATCGACCCGGTGCTGGCTGCGACGGTTGAGGAACTCTGGAACCCGGCCCGCCCGTAGTCGGCCGGACCGTCCGGCACCGACCCACACCGTCCAGCACGCCGGGCGGGGCAGACCGTTCGCCCACCTCGGCACAATGGAGGCATGGCCTTGCTGACCGCTCGTCTCGACCCGTCCGTCCGCACCTCGCTCGCCGACCGCCTCGGTGAGCGTCCCCGCATCCTCGCCTGGGCCCGGACGGCCCACGGCTGGGCGGTCGGCCTGCCCGGCACGCTGGCCGTCCAGACCGATGGTGAGTGGACCTTCCAGCCCTGGCACGAGATCGGGCACGGTGGCTGGGACGCCGCCACCGGCAGGCTGCGGTGGGAGGACGTGGACGGCGGGCAGCACGAACTCGTCCTCCAGCGGGCGGGCCGGTTTCCTGACCTGTTCAACGAGCGGGTGACCAGCAGCATCGTCTTCACCCGCCGGGTGCCGGTGGGGCGCGACCGTCATGCCACCGTGACCCTGCGCCGCGACCTCGGATCGGATGCCGGGGCGACCACCTGGCGGGTGACCCCGGGCCCGGGCGTCGATCTCACCGACGCTGCGGTGAGTGAACAGCTTGAGGCCGCCCTGCAGGAGGCCCGGAACGATTTCAGTATCTCCTGAGGTTGCTGGTAACGTTCTGGTCCGCGCCCAGCGCGATCCCCTGTAGCTCAATTGGCAGAGCATCTGACTGTTAATCAGAGGGTTACTGGTTCGAGTCCAGTCGGGGGAGCCCCAGGTGGGCAGTGCCTTCTCAGCCTGCCATCAACGCCAGCAATACCCCGCCGGCCACCACCGAGGCGATCTGCCCTGCCGCGTTGGCCCCCATCGCGTGCATCAGGACGAAGTTGGAGTAATCCTCCCTGGCAGCCTCCTTCTGCACCACCCGGGCCGCCATCGGGAAGGCAGAGATGCCGGCGGCACCGATCAGCGGGTTGAATTTTCCCCCGCTGACCAGGTTCATCAGCTTGCCGAACAGCACGCCGGTGGCGGTGTCGAGAACGAAGGCCAGCAGGCCCAGCCCCAGGATGGCCAGAGTGGAGGGCTGCAGGAAGCTCTCCCCCACCATCGTCGAGCCGATTGCCAGCCCGAGGAAGAGGGTCACGATGTTGGCCAGCTCGTTGGACGCGGCGTGGGTGAGCCGTTCGACCACCTTCGACTCGCGCATCAGGTTGCCCAGCATCAGGCAGCCGATCAGTGGGGTGGCGAATGGCACCAGCACTCCCACCACGATCGTCACCACGATCGGGAACAGGATGCGGGTGCGCTGCGAGATCTGCCGCTGGGTGTAGGGCATCCGGATCTGCCGCTCGGCCCTGGTGGTGAGCAGCCGCATCACCGGCGGCATGATGATCGGCACCAGCGCCATGTAGCTGTAGGCAGCAACAGTGATCGGCCCGAGCAGTTCTGGTGCCAGCATGCCGGAGACGTAGATGGACGTGGGCCCGTCGATGGCTCCGATGATCCCGATGGACGCCGCCTGGTCGCGGGAGAAGCCGAGCAGCAGGGCGAGGATCAGGGTCAGGAAGATGCCGAACTGCCCGGCGGCCCCCAGCAGCACCATCTTCGGGTTCTCCAGCAGCGGACCGAAGTCGGTGAGCGCCCCGATCCCGATGAAGATCAGCAGCGGGAACAGTTCGTTGCCGACGCCGACGTCGTAGAGGATGCGCAGCAGCCCGTCCTCACCGACCAGCGGTGAGAGTGGCAGGTTGGTCAGGATCGCCCCGGCACCGATCGGCAGCAGCAACAACGGCTCGTACTCCCGGGCGACCGCCAGGAAGATCAGCAGGCCCCCGATGACGATCATCACCACTGACTGCCAGGTGACCGCGGTCACCCCGGCGAGCAGTTGGTCGAGACTCTCCGAGCCCATCGTCAGGCCTCGAACTCCAGCAACAGATCACCATGCCGCACCTGGTCGCCTGCGCTGACGTGAACACCGGCCACGACGCCGTCTCGGTCGGCCTTGAGGTCGTTCTTCATCTTCATGGCCTCCAGCACCAGTAGGGTCTGGCCACGGCTGACGCTGGCGCCGGGCGCCACCTCCACACTCAGCACCACCCCGGGCATCGGCGCGGTCATCGCCGCGGCGCCACCCCGGGGCACCGTGCTCCGGGCGGTTCCGACTGCCGCCGGCGGCACGGGCCGATCGGCCACCATGGGCGCAGTGCCCGTCGAATGTGGCTGCGGCACCTCCAACTGGGGGGTGATCACCGCCTGGGCGAGATCCTGGTGATCGGTGAGCACCACGTCCACCAGCCGGCCGTCGGCCAGATGCACCGTGAAGGTGTCGTGTGCGAGTTCCTCGACGTCGAGGACGTGGTCGGTGTCGTTGATCCGTACCGTATAGCGACGCATGGCCGGCTCCTCACTTCCAGGGCTTGTTCTGGTAGGAGCGGCCGACGGCCACCCAGCGGCTCGCGAAGAGGTGGCTCCCGGGCTGCACCTGTCGCATCGCCGGCGCCGCCTGGCCGCGCCGTACCCGGACGTGAGTGATCACCGCGATGGTGATCGCGGCCACCAGTTCGGGCGACAGTTCCCCCGGATGGGCCTGGTCAGTCGCGGAGCGACCCTCGTCCGGGTTGCCGACCGGTTCGGGACGGGCGTCCGCGGGCCGCCGGCGCCGCCGTCCGTCCAGCCGTCCGATGCCCTGCAGCAGCACCATGAGCAGCAGGAGCATCACGAACACCGTGCCCATGCCCACGGCGGTGATCCACAGTCCGAAGTCGATGTCTGCCACGACGACCGCCTAGACCGGGAAGAGCCCGTGCTTCTTGGCGATCACGGGCTGCACCTTGGTGCGGAGCACCTCCAGCGAGCGGATCAGCCGCAGCCGGGTCTCGCGCGGCTCGATCACCTCGTCCACCTGGCCGACATCGGCGGCGTGGTAGGGGTTGAAGAGCTGCTCGCGGTAGCTGGCGATGAACTCCTGTTCGGCGGCCTGCGGGTCATCAGCCGCCGCGATCTCCTTGCCGTGCAGCAGCCGGGCGGCGCCCTCGGGGCCCATCACCGCGATCTGTGCGGTGGGCCAGGCGAAGGCGATGTCATTGCCCATCTGCTTGGAGCTCATCGCGACGTACGAGCCGCCGATCGCCTTGCGGGTGATCACCGACAGTTTCGGGACGGTCGCCTGGGCATAGGCGTAGATGGTCTTCGCGCCGTGCCGGATGACGCCGTTGTACTCCTGGTCGACTCCGGGCAGGTAACCCGGGCAGTCCACAAAGGTCACCAGCGGGATGTTGAACATGTCGCAGATCCTGACGAACCGCGAGATCTTGTCGCTGGAGTCCAGATCGAGTGCGCCGGACAGCACCGCCGGCTGATTGGCCACGATCCCGACTGACTGGCCGTCCAGCCTGGCGAAGGCGGTGATGGCATTGGCCGCGTAGTGTTCGTGGCTCTCCAGCAGGCTGCCCTGGTCGACCACGAGCTCGAGGACGTGCCGCATGTCGTAGGGGACGTCGTCCTCCTGGGGCATGATCGTGTTGAGTTCCTCTGCCAGCCGGGCCGGGTCGTCGTAGGGAGTGAGCGCCGGCGGATCCTCGGTGTTGTTCTGCGGCAGGTAGCCGAGCAGCAGTTTGACCAGGCTGAGCGCGGCCTGGTCGGAGTCGGCGGAGAACTGGGAGACACCGCTGCGGGTGTTGTGCACCCAGGAGCCGCCGAGTTCCTCGGCCGTCACCTCCTCGCCAGTGACCGCCTTGATGATACCCGGGCCGGTGAGGAACATATTGGACGTGCGGTCGACCATGATCGTGAAGTCAGTGAGCGCCGGGGAGTACACCGCACCGCCCGCGCAGGGTCCCATGATCACCGAGATCTGGGGGACGACGCCCGAGGCCGCGACGTTGCGGTAGAACACCTCCCCGTAGGCGGCGAGGCTGCGGACCCCTTCCTGGACGCGGGCGCCGCCAGAGTCGTTCAGCCCGATCAGCGGGACGCCGGCCTGCAGGGAGAGGTCCATCATCCGGCAGATCTTCTGCGACTGGACCTCTGAGAAGGAGCCGCCCAGCACGGTGAAGTCCTGGGCGAAGACCGCCACCCGGCGGCCGTTGACCTTGCCGAAGCCGGTCACCACGCCGTCCCCGGGATACTTCAGCTTGTCCATCCCGAAATCGGAGTTGTGGTGGGTGGCCAGCGCACCCAACTCCTGGAACGAGCCCTCGTCCAGCAGGATCGCAAGCCGCTCCCGGGCGGTCAGCTTGCCCTTGGTGTGCTGGGCTTCGATGCGCTCCCGTCCCCCGCCCCGCAGTGCCGCCTGGCGCTTGGCGCGCAACTGTTCGAGCTTGTCGGTCATCGCGGCCTCATCAGGCCCTGCTGCCGGCTGCCGATCATGAGGGTTCCCCTCCGCGCGTGGTCGTCGGTAGGCACGACGCTACCTGACGCAGGTTCACCCGTGGGGAGTTGCCGGCAACGACGTGCATTTGGACAGCCGGTTCACGGGCAGAGTACGTTGGCCGACGACCTACCACCGGGGGCGGTAGCTCAGCTGGTCAGAGCAGGGGACTCATAATCCCTGGGTCGCGGGTTCGAGCCCCGCCCGCCCCACTAGAATCGCTCTTTGGCTAGGGGTTTCACTACGAGTCGACCTAAGGACGCGTTTCCCGTGGTCGCTTGGCCGGGTGCCGACCCCCGCCAGTTACTCAACCACAGGCTGACAAGGGAGTTCATCCGCGGCGACCCAGAGGCGCCGACGAAGGGCACCAATCAGTCTGGGCGCCGGAGGTGCAGGGAAACGGCACGTAGGCGGCACGAAATCACCACGGGAAACGTCGTCCCTGGGCCCGCCCAGACTGCCCCCAACGCGCCTCGCCGCGGGCGGACGTCCGGGGCCACACGGTCGCTCCGCATGGTCGGGAGTGGTTCGGCTCGACTGAGCACCGCGAGCAAGGATCACCGGTCAGGACGGGAGCTCGGCCAGACGTTCTTGACAGATCGGGCAGCAGGGCATTGCGTCGTGATCTTGGGTGGGAACGAAGTAGACGCCGCACAACCCCCGGACAGCCTTGCCATCGATCGTGTTGCCGGCGAGGTGCTGGCGGTGGGTGTAGTGGGCGAACTGCCCGGGTTCGGACTCGGCGAGTTCATTGTTGGCCACCAAAGCGTCGAGTGCGGTGACGCGGGTGGCGAAGTACCCGGGCTCAGCGATATTGGCCTAGGAATCCTTGTACCGGTCCCATCCCTGTTCGGGAGGGCTGAGCGTGATCAGCGCCCGGATCGTCAGTTGCCAGACCAGAGTGCTGCCGGTGACAGCGCGATCGGGCGACACATCGAGTTCGATCTCGTCGGCCTGGTAGTCGTCCTCGCGGACCGTAGTGATCGTGATCGTGAGGGTGGCGAGCTGTCCACGACCGGGAACCGGGTGCGCAACCTCGACCCGTGCGCTGCCGCCTTCGCGATGAGCGGGTGTGGCAACTCACTCAACGGGTGCAGCTCATCGACCCGGCCCTCCTCCAGAAGGCGCCTTGGGCGAGGTGACGCCCAGCCGTCCGCCAGGTCCTCCGCAAGCACGCGAAGGATGGGACGGGCGCGACGACTGTGCACCCAACGATCATGCCGGATCCGGCAGACAGCCGGCGCGGAGACGCGCGATCAGAGGAGGTCTGCGATCTCGTCGATCACATCGCCGCGGGTCTGGCGCTGCTTCGCAAAACGCTCAGCAAGCCCGCGGCGGTCACGCTGGCGCTGCTCCTCGAACGCGACAAGATCGGTGACGCGAATGCGGCGGTCACGTCCGACGCGGTGCGACACGATCTCGCCTCGATCCAGCAGCTTGTACAGATGGGTGCGGCTCATGCCCAGACGCTCGGCAACCTCGGCAGGAGTGAGGGTGGCGGCGTCCTCAGCGACAACAAGATCGACACCCTCACGGACGCAGCGGCCCACAGAGAGCAGCACATCACGCAGCTCGGGACCGGCGGTGTCCTCGGCAAACTGCGCGAGCGCCTCAAGCTGAGCAACGGGGACGTTCGAAGTCTCAATGGTCTGCATCACGGGAACCCATCATAGATGTCACAGCTGACGTAAATGTCACAGATGACCCTACCCGGGAGATGGGCGACTGGACAAGCCGGGACTCGGCACCCGCCCCGATGACCTGAGGTTCTCCCAGGTGCGCGACCCACGGTTGATCCGCACCGGGTCCGGCCGCCACCGAGGCGGTTTGCACCGTAACGAGGCCGAAAGCTGAAGTACCTGACCGAAGCGAACGGTGCGCATCCGGCACGTTTCGGAAGCTGCTCGCTAAACACCCTAGTCAGACAATGTTTTACAGGGAACTCATCATCCTTGGGTCGTCAGCGGCTCAGGCTTGCCGGTGCCCTCGAACGGCGTCCGCAGGACTTCCTTGATCAGGGCGCCGACCTTCTTGTAGGTCGCCTGATCCTTGTCGGCCCAGTAGTTCAGGTCATCCCACCCTGTCGGGGTGAAGGCGAGATTCACTCGTCACCTTCATCGTCCTCAGGCAGGGCCTTGGTGAGCAGTTTGCCGTCGTGCCATTCCTGGATCGAGTCCAGCAGTCGGCGTGCGTTCGCCGGCGTGGAGAACAAATGGCGCGTGTGACGGCCGGTGAGGAGCCCGCCGATGAAATGGAGATGGTGGAACCACCCCACGGGAGCCGGCCCACTCTTCGAGCGGTGCTGAACTGGCGCGGACCACTGGCGGGCTCCGCCTGGAAACCCGGCTACAGCTCGTGCTCGCGGCAGTAGACGGCGTACATCCGCTCGAAGGCCGCCTCCGTGACCACCGGAACGCCGTAGCCACGGGCTTTCTCCGCCTTACCCGAGAGCGAGTCGGGGTCGGCAGCGACCAGCACCCGGGTGGACTTCGTCACTCCGCCGTGCTGCAGGCCGGCAGCCAGCAGCAGGGAGATCCACTCGTCCCGGGAACGACGCGTGTCGCCCGTGATCACCACCCGATCGCCGGGGTGAAGCTGGATGCCCTCGGCAGCGA